>NZ_JBXAMW010000001.1:0-971647 GCF_058801025.1 Rhodoferax sp. GW822-FHT04A08 | reverse complement strand
TTAGTGCGCAGGTCATAAATCCAGAGCTGCTTGGTCCACGGCGTTTCGCTTGCGCCCTTCTTCTCAAAGAACAGCACATTGGCCTTCACACCTTGCGCATAGAACAGGCCGGTGGGCAGGCGCAATAGCGTATGCACATCGCACTCGTGCAGCAGCTTCTTGCGGATAGTCTCGCCCGCACCGCCCTCAAACAACACGTTGTCGGGCAGCACCACCGCGGCCCGCCCGTGCGTGGCCAGCAGGGTCTTGATGTGCTGCACAAAGTTGAGCTGCTTGTTGCTGGTGGTAGCCCAGAAGTCGTCGCGCTCGATGGTGTCTTTCTCGGTGCTGGTGCGGCCGTCTTCGCCCACGATGACTGTGCTGCTCTTCTTGCCAAACGGCGGGTTGGCCAGCACCACCTCATAGCGCTCGCCCGGGTCGGCGGCCAGCGCGTCGCCCACCACCACGGGTACCTGTTTTTCGGAGCCAATGCCGTGCAGCATCATGTTCATGGCGCACACCCGGGCCGTGGCCTGCACCAGCTCATAACCGGTAAAGGCCTTTTCCTTCAGGTGCTTGAGCTGGTCGCGCGTCAGGCTCTTGTTGTGGCTGGTGATGTAGTTGTGTGCAGTGAAGAGAAAGCCACCTGTGCCGCAAGCAGGGTCTGTAATGCGTTCGCCGGGTTGCGGCGCCATGCAATCCACCATGGTCTGGATCAGTGCACGCGGTGTGAAGTACTGGCCCGCACCGCTCTTGGTGTCTTGCGCGTTCTTTTCCAACAAGCCTTCATAGGCATCGCCTTTTACGTCAGCGCCCAAGATGGTCCAGGTCTCTGCGCCAATCAGATCGACGATCACCCTGCGCAGCTTGGCCGGGTCCTGGAACTTGTTTTGTGCCTTGCCAAAAATCAGGCCCAGTGTGCCCTTCTGCTGCCCCAGCGCCTCCAATACGTGGCGGTAATGGTCAAACAGCTCGTCACCATCCTTGGCCAACAGCGAGGGCCATGAATACGCTCCCGGCACGATGCTGGCCTGGTTGTGCGGCGGCTGGGCGCGCTCATCTGCCATCTTGAGAAACAGCAGGTAAGTGAGCTGCTCCACATAGTCGCCATAGCTCATGCCATCGTCACGCAGCACGTTGCAATAGTTCCAGAGCTTCTGGACGAGGGTGTTGGTGTTGGTGTTCATGCTTCTTTCAATTGTGAGATCTGCTTCAGCCGTGTTTTGACGGCCTGCTCTCGCTCCGGATCACTCAGCAAACCGGGCAGTGCGTTGTGGAAATCGGGCATATCCAACAGCGCTGCTACGGACTGGCCCACGTGTTTGCGAACGGCCACATCTGCAGTAGTCATTTCCTGCGTCACCGTTGAACGCCCTTCCAATACGGTCATGATGTCTTCCAAGTCGTGGCTCAGGTACACGTCATTTTGACCACGGTCTTTGAAAGCCTCGAACTTGGTTGCCAGAAAGAGCGGAGCCGACAGATGCCGCAATAGCAGCCCTTCTGCTACTTCGACAGACTGCGCTGCTTCAAACCCTACGCGGTACCACGGGTTGGCAAAACCCAGAATTTTTTCATCCAAAGGCACCAGATCCAGTTGCATGCGATTCCAGTACCAGCGAAACGGTGGCGTGTTGTCTGCCATGGTTTGCTTGAAGCCGCGCTGCGTCATATCTTCTGCCAACAGATGGTACGCGGCCAGGGATGCCACTTCCACAATGGCATCTACGTCCTCTGTGGGGCGCACATCCATCAGGTTGGCGTTGTCCACCAGCAAACCCGTAGCGCAGCCGCCCACGAATACCACCTGCTTGCATAACGGCCCCATCGCCTGGGCCATTGCGATCAACAGACTCAAATTGGGATTAGCCATACATGGGCCCTTTTGCTGGTTTGGGCGCGCCGGGGTCAATCAGCGCTTGCAGGCGCTCCAGCGCCATCCCTCTTTCGCGTGCCTTGCCCACCCGCAGCGCATCAAACAGGGCCAGCATTTCATACAGCTTGGCGTCTTGCATAGCGGCAAATGGAACCGACGGGTGCAGTGGCTCCACCCCCACGCCACGCACCGAACCATTGGGGTGCGGCCACACAAAGTCTGTGCTGCCAGGTGCAAACACACCGGCAAACGCAGGGGCGCTATGACTTGTTGGCACACCTACTACCAATGGCAACTTCTCTGCCGGGAAGGCGTACTTAGCGCCATGCAATGCAAATTCGACCAAGTTGTGTAGATGGGGCCGCACTGCGTTGTCGGACGCCGCTTGGCCGTCTGGCAACGCCGAGCGGCGCACCCGCTTGCGAGTAACCCGGTAGATGGCAACTGGCTCCTGCACGCCTGACGCCGCGTTACTGCCAGCATCGACTGGTTGGGACGGCAACTCCCGGTTGGGCAACAACAGCCCCGCCTGCAACCCGCGCTTGATGCAGGCATGCGCCTCCGAGACGCTGATGCCCAGCTCCTGCGCCAGCCGCGCATATGTCCAGCGCTGCTCACCCCAAGCCACGAGCTTGAGGGCTACCAGGAAGTCTTGGGGTTTGAGTTGCATTTACATTCAATATTCGTGAATCGCGAATATTGAATGTAAATGAACCACCATGAAAAAGCAAGCCGTGACATTGAACCGATGTAGTTTCACTTGATTTCCCGAATGACCAGCTCGTCATACCCGGTTTGCGCATCCGGCTCACGGGTGAACTGCCAGTCCGGTAGCAAGGCCAACAGCACCTCCGCCGTGGTGAGCACGATGCAACCCGGCGCCACATGCCCGCCCATCACCTGCCCCGTAGCCGTGGAAACCGCCATGTGCATATGCGAGGCGGTCTTGTCGCCATCCACTGCCACCGTGCCCGACAGCGTGAGGATTTCCATGCTGCCCGTCAGCCGCGTGGGTTGAGCCGCTCCTGCCAGACGAATGCCTGCTGTGGACAGACTGCCAATGCCTGACAGCACAAAGGCTGCGCGGCAGTTCTGGGACTGGACAGCAGACTCCAGCGCTTTGCGCAGATCCTGGCCCGGGGTCACGCGGATGGGGAAGGTCTTCATATGTCGATACGCCCTGTAAAAACCATATCTTGATCACCCTATCCATTTTGGCGCAAAATGCGCCAATCAGGAGAAACACCATGACCCAGACCAACACGGGTTTTGCATCCGTCAAACTGCCCGCCGCGCTGGTGAACCAGGCGCGCGAAGCTGCACAACCCATGCGCCGCTCGGTGGCAGGTCAGGTGGAGTATTGGGCCACGTTGGGGCGCATCGTGGAACACAGCGGCCTTACGGCGCAAGAAGCGCAAACCGCCATTGCCAACTACGAGGCTACAGTGCAACGCTCCCGTGTCGCCGGCAATGAGCCCACAAACCAAGCCGACGCTTTGCTCGCCCAATTCATGGCAGTGGAAAACGATGGCAGCTTGGCGCAGCGCGTTCGCGAAGTGGTAGCAAGCAACCAAAGCAAGGCCAAACCTGCCCGCGCGTAAGTTGGCAAAGCCCGTCTTTTACCTGCTCGCTGGTCCCAACGGTGCGGGCAAGTCCACGTTGTACCGGGCGCTCGTTCTAGCTGGCACCATCCCGGCGTCGGCCGAATTCGTCAATGCCGATGTGCATGAAGCGGCCCACCTGCAGCACCTCACCGATCCCGAGCAACGCTCGACCCAGGCTCGGCATTGGGCCGATGCGCGCCGTGCCACTCTGATGCGGGCTGGGCATTCGTTTGTGAGTGAAACGGTGTTCTCGCACGCGTCCAAACTGGCGTTGATTCAGGAGGCGCAATCCAAGGGCTTTTTCGTGATGCTGCTTGTGGTGGCACTGGACCACCCCGAGCGACTGCTGGCACGCGTAGCTCAACGCGTCGCAGAAGGCGGCCATACGGTGCCTCCAGAGCGCATCCTGGCACGCTACCCACGTACGCTGGAGCATTTGACGCAAGCCGTGCGCATGGCCGACGCCGCCATTCTTTACGACTCCGCCGACATCACACCCGGCACACACACAGCAGTAGCAACGTGCAAAGGTAACTGGACGCAAGAGCTGGTGCAGCCCTTGCCGGAATGGGCACGTCAAGTTCTTTGGAGTTGAAAACGTCCGTGACAACAATATCCTGGCCCGGGGTCAGGCGGATGGGGAAGGTCTTCATTCTTTCAGGATAGGCACTTGCGAGCCACGGGCCGCGTTCACCACCGCCTTGAGCAACAGCCCGGTACCTGGCTGCACCAGCGCTTCCGTAGTCACTTTCTTGGTTCGGTCCATGCCATCCATGAACAGGCACGCACAGCTGTGGCTGGCGTGCTGAGCAGATGCGTACAACACGCCATGCAGCCCCTGTTGCCTGCATGCACGGGCAAACGCCTGGCTGGTTTCGTAACGCATGGACTGCAATACGGGAAAGTGCGTCTCCAGCCCGCGTAAGTCCACCAGACGCAATGGCGAATGTGTCTCAAAGGTCAGCAACGCACGCTGCTCGATGCGACTCCAATGGCAGCTGCGCACCTCTCGGCGAAACAGGCTTTCGTACAAAGCTGTTTCAGGGCTGTCAGCCAAATAGGCGGTGGCTTCATCCGCAAGATCAAAGCGCCCGGCCAATCCACCGGGCGGGGCTAGCACATAGCCTTTGTGCCGCACGCTGTCATTGCGGGCCGTTGTGCGTTGCACCCGATACCAAAGCTGGTGTGCGGGAATTTCGAGAACAGGCGGTGTGTGACCTAGTAACGAAGGTGTTTTGAAATTCATGGGATGAGGTCAATGCGCCTCAGCCGTTGCCAATGCCACGATGCGCTCCAGCGGCGCGCCCTGCTCCAGCGCGGTACGCGGCGTCTGGCCGTCCAGCGCAGTGGCGGGGGACTCCAGAAACGACAGCAACTGCCAGCCATCAGGCGTACCCAACTGCTTGGCCACTGGCTGCAGCGCGGGCCAGATCGCAGGCTCAAACTGCCAGCGCGGCAGCTTGAAACCGCGGCGCAAATGCGAGACGCCAATGCAGCGGCCCGACTTGATCCAGGCGTTGATGGTCACCCGCGTGGTGCCCGCCAGCGTGGCGGCTTCGTCGGTGGTGATCATGTCGGCAGCCTCCATGCGCTCACGGCGGTACTGCGCGCCAGAGCGCAGCACGGCATCAGTCTGGGCAGCGGTGGCGTAAGAGCTGTCATCAGACCCATGGCGCGGCTGTGTGGATTCGGGGGCAAACGGTGAAGTGAGAGCGAGAGTGTTCATGCGTGCAAAGCTCACTGGCAAGTTGATACCCGAATTTTAGCGCATTCGGTTAATTTGGGAAAATTCGTTAAGTTCGGCAACTTATTCCATTCCAAGATAACTTACTGCCCGGCCTCCGCCATCTGCAGCTCTTTCAAGGTCAGGCCATTGGCGTCCTTCCAGCTCACACGCCCGTTTGTGCTCCCTCCCAGCACGATGTCGGAAGCGGCAGACGGGGCAGAAAACACATAGTCCTGCGTAAAGCGCAACACGCCCCCCTCTTCCACCAACACACCATTGCTGAGCAAATCCTCCCGCAACTCACTGGCACCAGCCATTTGGGTAAAGCTCGCCGTGACAGTTACCACGGCCTGCGACCCCGCCCGCACCACAAACCCCTGGCTGGCCTCATAACCCGTGGCCAGCACCCCCTTGCCCTTACAGGTAAGCACCGGCCCCGCCGTAACTGCGGGAGCCTTGGGCGCCTGCTCAAACGCATGCACGCCCAGCACCGGCAACATGCCCAGCATGTTGCCCAAGAAGACTTCCATGTCGGCCCGATCTGCCTCACTCAGGGAGGGCTCGGTGGGCTTGTTGGTGTTGTCCAGCGGCATGCGCTTGGCGGCGCGAGCCATTGCGAGCAGGCGCGACTCCAGAAACTGCACATGTGCCTTGTTGAGCTGCCCGGCCGACCCGGTGGTGAAGCCGATGGCGCGGGTCCAGAAGTCCCTCTCCGCATAGTGGCGCTCCAGCCGAGGGCGGATGGGGTCACCCTCGCCCACATAGAGCATGTCGCCCTCTCCGTCCGGGGCGTGGCCCCAGCAGCAGGTAGACGCCGGTCTGCGCCAGCTCGGGCCGCGCCTTGACCTGCGGCAGCAACGCACGCGGGAACACCAGCGCCTTGCCGATCCAGTTGGACTTGTCGACGATGCGCAGACCGTCGGGGTCGCCGTCGGCTACGAAGATACGTAGGGAAAAGGGGCCGCTCACAATTAATTCACAATTGCAAAGTTGCCTTCAATTCTTTAGATGCGGCGTTACTGTCACCCTTAGTTGGATTAAAAAGTCCACGTACCCATAACTCATTGAGCATCTTTGTCTTCTTAATGTTGTAAAGATTTGGATTTGACTTGAGCGCAGCCGCAATTAGCCAGTTTTCCAAGAATTCAACTGAAGGCTTCTTTCCCTCCCCTTTTGCGACTTTGGAGGGTTGCCCGGAATTTGTAACTTGTGGCAAGAAGATTAATGCCGGATGCCCCTTCTTATAGCTATCCAGAATTTCGTTATATAGCTGCAGATGGGATGCATTTGTTGCCTCCTTAAAAACAGACTGTTTTTCCGCTTTACCAACATACCAAGGAACCACGCGTTGAGCACCTGTAGACTTAACACCAAAAACGTAGCACCCTGGCGCGGCCAGTGAGTTGGCGAGCTCATGGTCTTCTGCAATGGCCGCCTTAAGCTCCTTGATGTGATCAATTTTGATAATGCTTTGTGTTTTAAAAAGATACGGACCGAAAACTTCGAAACGCATAAATACCTCTCCATAAATAAGTTGTAAAAGGGTCTATCACTCGTCGCAATCAAAGGAGTGCCCACCTGACTCCAGTTTCTTCGCAAGCTGCGAATCACTTCGGCTGAGTCGGATCTGAAGGTGGCGCATATAAGCCCCATCAACTCCATCGAGAACCGCGTAATGTATCGCTGAACGCGCCGCGAATGTCTGCTTAAATTCTTCGACCTGTGTTAAGTTAGTAGGATACGTACTTACTAGTGTTTTGACACTCATTGCATGCGTTGCTTTTGCATTCCTCATAAGTCTCCCGCCTTAAATACCTAACTTCGAAAGGCTGTCGCCAAGGTTGCCTGCCGCAACGCCTGAGAGCGCTGGAGGTTGCCGTCGACCTCGGCCTCAACTTCACGGACGATAGATAGTTGACGATCAATTTCTGTCACCAGCGCCAACTGCGCCGCCAAATCAGGAACGAATATCGGTGTGCCGCGGACATCCTTCTGGTTGATGCTGGCCTGATTCACGGCCCATTTCGCATTTACTGTAAGTCGCTTCTTTCCAAGCCGTGATGCCAAATAGTGCTCAACGTACTTTGGAGAAACGCCTGCGGTTAATCGCATACGCATCATGTTTGACTCGAAGACAGTTCCAGCTAGTGATTTTGGGATGCGCACGCATTTTCCCAAATGAGTCATGCTATTCACGCGGTTGACTACTAGATCGTCTTCACACAGGGCCCAAGTTGAAATTTGCTCTTGTGTGGCTTTGACTCGACGCAGTTCTTGCACAGGTCGAATCCAAGCTGTCTGGTAATCATCGATTCGAAGAATCGGAACACCATCGCCGTACATATCCTTTGGAAGGTAGAGACCATTCTGAGGACCCACTTCAATCAGTTCACCCAGTGTGCTGTTCGGGGTGTTGCCAAAGGCTTCGGAATAAACGCTGTCTTTGTAGCGTTTGAGGTTGACTTTGACGCGCTGGAGGTTAGCGACGGCTTCGTCGAGGCGGGAGAACTGTTTTTCGAGTTCGGCGACGATTTTGTAGCGCTCTCGCTCAGGTGCCAAGGGTACAGGAATACGACGCATCTCCGCCTGCGTCAATTTCAGACGAGTCGTGCCATTAACAAAGGGACGGTAATCGACTCGGTCAAGCCAATACTTCAAATAGTTCGCCGGAATACCAGACTTTGCACGAAGCACGTGCGCATGATTATTTACCCATGACTTACCTCGAACCAGATACGCCTTTTGCTTTGATGTATCTAAAAACGGCGCTCCGTCTTCGCCAAGCAAGATGATCTCTTCGTCAAAGATATGAGCATCAATCCATCCGACCTGACCGGTTGCTCCATAGTAGGGGACTGACCCGCGACGCAACTCCCGATCCTTGGAGTTCACGGGTACTCGCTTGCTGTCCAAAATGTCTACGACTTCATCTAAGCGCTTGGTTTCCCAGCTCGCATTTGCAACCACTTCACTCACGCCGCCAACTCCCGATTCAATTCCTCAATCACCTTCGGCAGTTCCGCGCCAAAGAGCTGGTGCACCTTGCCCAGGCCGCCCTCGGTGTTGAAGGGGGCGTATTCAAAGTCGTCTATTTCTATGCCAAGGTTGGCGGCGATGTGGTCGCGGATCATTTCTAGCCAGTGTTGTTGTTCGGTATTGAATGCGTTGCCGCTTGCCTGCTGGTGCTGGGCCAGCCAGGCGTTGAAGTTGGCCTGCACGCGTTCCGGGTAGGGTACCAGCTCGTTGGTCTGCTGCATGGCAAAGCGCACCAGGCTGACCAGGTCGGTCAGCAGGCGGCGCTGCGTGGCGCCTTTGACCTTGTCTTTGCGCAACGTGGCGTAAGCCTGCCACAGGGCGCCCTCGTCGATGTTGAGTGGCGGGGCGTGCAGTGCTTCGGCCAGTGCCTTCACGTCTTCAAACTTGAGCGGCGCACGCGTGGGGCGGCTGTAGAGGATTTGCAGGGCGGTGATTTCGTCTTTGTGCTGTTGGATGAAGTCTTCAAAGCTTTGCACCAGCTGCGTTGCCCTGTCGCTGCCCACGCTGAAGCCGGCTTCCATGAGCGTGTCTTGTGTCACGGTGTCTATCACCAGGTCTGCCTTCTGCTTCATCTTCAGCAGGTGCTCGCGCAGCGCGGGTGAGGCAAAGGGTTTGGTGGCGTCGCGCAGGCGCTGGTCTGCCTCAGCGGGTGGCATGTCTTGGGTGGCGTCGATGGCGAGCGCTTCCACAATGCCGCGCGCCAGGTCGCGCAGGGTCTTGCCGCCGGAGAGGTCTGCCACCTTGGTCTTGTCGGCCTCGCTGGCGTCCTTGTCCAGCCGGGCCAGGCGCGCGGCGATGCTGGAGAGAACCTCGTCTTCCACGTTGCCCAGGCTCACGGCTTGCAGCAGCTTGTCCAGCGGCACGCTCTTCTTGGTGTCCATGGGGCGGCTGTCGGTCTTGTCGCGCTCGCACACGCCCACGGCGTCAACGATAACGAAATGGTCCTTCCTGACGCCTTCGCCAGGGTTGACGGCAGCCAGGTCCGTGGGGTTGCACACGCGCACGCCACGGCCTTTCATCTGCTCGAAGAAGCTGCGGCTTTTCACCGAACGCATGAAGACGACGATCTCCACCGGCTTGATGTCGGTGCCGGTAGCGATCATGTCCACGGTAACGGCCACACGCGGGTAGTAGCTGGTGCGGAAGTCCTTGATGAGCTGCTCCGGGCTGGTGCCTCCGCCCTGGGCGCTGCGGTAGGTGATCTTCTGCGCAAACTCATTGCCGCGGCCGAACTCTTCGCGCAGGATTTCCACAATCTTCTCGGCGTGGTTGTCGTCCTTGGCGAAGATCAGCGTCTTGGGCAGCTCGGTGCGTGCGGGGAACATGTCGGCCTGCCAGCGGTCGCGCAGGGTGCGGACCACGGTGCGGATCTGGTCCGGCGTTTGCACGGCGCGGTCCAGCTCTTCGGGCTGGTATTCAAAGTCGTCGTCCAGTTGCCAGGCGGTTTTGCGGCTGGTGGCTTTGTCTTGCGTTTCGAGCCAAAAGCCTTTTTCCACCTTGGCGCCCTGCTCGCTCACTTCGGTCTTGATGCGGTAGACGTCGTAGTTGACGTTCACGCCATCGGCCACGGCTTGGGCGTGCCCGTATTCCATGACCAGGTTCTGGTTGAAGAAGCCAAAGGTCTGCTTGTTGGGCGTGGCGGTCAGGCCGATCAGGTAGGCGTCAAAGTACTCCAACACTTGGCGCCACAGGTTGTAGATGCTGCGGTGCGCCTCGTCGGTGACGACGATGTCAAAGCTTTCGATGGGGATGGCCGGGTTGTAGCCAATGGGTTCGGGGTCTTTGAACAGGCCTTCAATGCGCTCGGTACTTTCTTCGTCCGCTTCCTCTGGCAGTTCGCGCCCCTTGAGCATGCTGAACATGCGCTGGATGGTGCAGATGACCACGCGGGCGCTGGTATCGAGCTGGTTGTTCTGCAAGTGCTGGACGATGTACTCCTCGCCAAACTTGTAGTTGTTGTAGGGCGAGGCGTAGGCGTCAAACTCTTTCTTGGTCTGGCGTGCCAGGTTGCCACGGTCCACCAGAAACAGCACGCGCCGGGCACCGCCAAACTTGATCAGGCGATAGATGAAGCCGATGCTGGTGAACGTCTTGCCGCTGCCGGTGGCCATCTGGATCAGGGCCTTGGGTTTGTTGGCGGCCAGGCTTTTTTCCAGATTGGTGATGGCGCCGATCTGGGCCGGCCAAAGTTCAAAGTGCGCACCACCACTGCCCCACTCAGTCACCAGTTCCGGCATGTTGCGCATGCGTGACAGAAATGTGCCAGGCTCCTGCTGGACGGCGGAAGCCGCCTGGGTCGGCAAATAGGTCAACCATTGCACCAGCAGTTCGGGGCGGAAGAAGGCAAACACATTGCGGGCGCGTGGCTCGGGGTCCAGACCGTTGGTGAAGTGGGTTTCCACGCCAGTGGACTCCCACACAAAGGGCAGCGGACGGCGCCATGCCGGCAAGGTGCCCGGCAGGCCTTGGGCGTAGCGGCTGCTCTGCAGTTCCACGCCGGTAAGCGTGGCGCCCTCTTTCTTGGCCTCAATCACCCCACAGGCTTTGCCGTTGACATACAGCAAGTAGTCTGCAAAACCAAAGCCGTTGTTGAGGGGGAATTCGCGGATGGCCACGCCGGTAGCCGCGTGGATATTGGCATCAGCCACATTGCAAACGTGCCACCCCGCCTGGCGCAGTAGCGCATCGATGCTGACTCTGGCTTTTTGCTCTGGCGTCACTGCTTGCCTCCTTGGGCCCATTCTAGAGGGGTAACACCCCACAGCTTTACCCGAAATCTACACATTGCTACTTGAAAATATGCAGCAGGGCATAACATTCACCCTGTCAGTTTTTATAAAGGTAACCCTTATGCGTTTTCCGTCGTTTTTCACCACTGCACTGCGCTGGCTCGTTCTGGCGGCGTTCCTGAGCGCTGGCGTGGCGATGGCCCAACAAGAGCCGACCATGAACCAGATCTATGCCACGGCGCAGGCTGGCAAACTGGATCAGGCCCAGGTGATGGTCCAGCAAGTGCTGGTCGCGCACCCCAACAGTGCCAAGGCGCACTATGTGCAAAGCGAGTTGTTCGCGCGCCAGGGCAATCTGCCCAAGGCTCGCGAGGCGCTGGCTACCGCCGAGCGGTTGGCTCCCGGACTGCCCTTTGCCAAGCCGGAAGCCGTGCAGGCCCTGCAAAGCCAGTTGACTGCACCCGTCGCAAAGCCCCAGGCACTGTCTGCCGTGCCCTACGCTGCCCCGCCCGCAAAGCAGTCCACCTCTTGGCTGCTGCCCGCGCTGCTGGCCGGTGGTGTGATCGTGGTGGCTTACTTTGTGTTTCGTCGCAGGACGCCGCAAACCTTTGATCAGCCCGTAGCCTATGGCAATGGTCTGAGTGGCCCGCAAACATTTGGCACACCCGGCATGCAGCCGGCTTATGGCCCGGCAGGCTATCCGCAGCCCGGCTATGGCCAGCCCGCTGGCAGCGGCTTGGGCGGTAGGATCATGGGCGGTGTTGCCACCGGTCTGGCCGTGGGTGCCGGTGTGGTGGCTGCAGAGGCCATTGGCCGCAGCCTGATGGGCAACCATGAGAGCACCGGTCAGAACTCCAGCGGCTACGTGGGCAACTACGAGCCTGTCAGCAGCAATGCCGACATGGGTGGCCAAAACTTCGGTGTGAGCGACACCAGTTGGGAAGACTCCACCCTGGCCGACAGCAGCGGTGGCGGCAGCGACTGGGATAGTTGAAACGGCGTGTAAAGCCTGTCAGCTACACCATTGTGGCAGCCCGTTAAAGGGATGATGCGGGGCGTTTTGCCCCGCACCAGATAGGTGTCTGATCATGAAAAAGTCTCTGTTTCTCTTGGCCGCCCTCGCCACCTGCGGCGTGGCATCCGCACAGGATGTAGGTCGGGTGATCTCCTCTACACCGGTGTACCAGCAGGTCGCAGTGCCCAGACAGGTGTGCAGCAACCAGCAAGTGGAAGTGCAACCGCCCAAGTCCGGCGCAGGTGCCGTCATGGGCGCCATCGCTGGCGGTGCCGCTGGCAACGCGCTGGGCGGACGTGGCGCAGGTCAGGCTGCGGCAACCATGCTTGGCATTGTGGGTGGTGCGGTTCTGGGCGACCGCATTGAGGGTTCCCCAGAACCCGAAATTCGCAATGTGCAGCAGTGCTACACCCAAACCTATTACGAAAACCGCGCTGTAGCCTACAACGTGGTCTATGAATTTGCCGGCAGGCAGTATTCCGTCCAGCTACCCAACGACCCCGGCCCAACCATCGCCTTGCAGGTTAGCCCGGTGGGCGCATCCCCGACGGTACAAGCACCGCAAACCACCTACATCCAGCAACCTCCGGTGGTGACCATCACACAACCGGTCTACCCGATCTACTATCCACGCCCCTACTACCCGCCCATCTACTTTGAATGGGGCTACGGTGGCTGGGGCCATGGTGGACGCCACTGGCGTTAAGGGAAGCTGCGCTTCAGCGCATGTGCTTGAACATTTTGGCTTGAAAGCGCTCGGGAATGCTGACACTGCGCGAGCCAGGATGCAGCACAAAGCTCTCACCGGGCCGCAAGGTGCCCGGTTTTTGCACTGACAGGTAGAAGCCGCAGAATCCGCTCTGCGCCATGGCTTTGACCGCCGTGTTGAAGCCCATGGCCGCGTTGAACTTGAAGCATGGTTCGCGCGGCTGCTCCACCCGCAGCGTGCAGTCGGCAAACTCCAGCACGTCGCCCACCCACACGTCCTTCTCCAGCAAGCCTTGCAGGCTCAGGTTTTCTCCGACCGCGCCGAAGGGCAGTGTCTCGTCAATACCCGCCAGACCCGCTTGTGTACGCAAGTCCTGCCAAAAGCCATAGTGCTCCGTTGGATAGGCGTACACCGCCTTTTCCAGGCCGCCATGCACACTGGGGTCGGCCTGCTCGTCGCTTGCCAGCCCCATAGGCTGGACGGTCACCGGGCCAGGAACCGCCGTCTTGCGTATGGCCGTCATCACGGCCCGGCCATTGATCAGCACCTTGCGTGCGGTGCCGGTCTGAATACCCTGTATCTGCATTGGCTGTGCCTTGGCTAAAGCTGCTGCTGCGTCACCACGCCCGCGCGGCTGGAGTAACGCACAAGGGCGTCCAGCTTCTCGATCTGCACCACGGCACGGCGGGTGCCGTACACGTTCTCCTTGAGCCACTCGCATTCGGCATTGAGTGACGCGTCGTCCTTCAGCTTGGTGTGCCACACCCGCTGCTCGGCATTCCAGCGGTAGCCTCGGCTCTTGAGCTTGTCCTTGGCCTCAAACGGTGCGTTGGTCGCCTGCAGCGCGTAGCTGGGGCGCTTGGCAGCCTCCAGCAACTGGGCCAGCCCCGTATAGGCGGCCTGAGGTAGCTTTTGCGCCAGCACGGCCAGCAAGGCATGGCAATCCATCTCGGCGCGGTGCGCGTCGTAGAACCAGCCCTTGGCCTGGGCCAGGCTCTCCAGCTTGGAGGAGCTTTGGCCTTGGGCCTTCCAGTCGATATCGGCAAACGAGCAGGCCCAGGGCACCGGCGCAAACTGGGCCAGGCGGCTTTCCACAAAGGGGCGGTCAAACCCGGCGTTGTGCGCCACGATCAGGTCCACGCCTTCGAGCAACTGCTTGATGCGGTCCTCGTCCAGATGCTGGCCCTGCACGTCCGCATCGTGGATGCCGGTCAGAGCCACCACCTCGGGCGGAATCGGCCTGCCGGGGTCTTCCAGACCGTCATACACCTCCACGTCTCCCACCGGCAAGCCGGTGACTGCGTCAATGTCCACGCGCAGCATGGCCAGCTCGATGATGCTGTCTTTGCTGGCGTCCAGGCCGGTGGTTTCGGTGTCCAGCAGCACAACGCGCACGGCCTGCCCGCTGAGAGTGCCCGGCCATGTCAGCAGTGGCTTGAGGCGTCGCTGCACCCGGTAATCGGGGTGGGACTCCAGCTTGCGGGCCATTTCCTCCCAGGCATCATCCGATGGAGTGTGCGCCTCGGTCGCGGTCAGCTGGGCCGTGGCAGGCTGCACCACTTCTGCAGCAACCTTTTTGGCGGTCTTGGGTTTGGCAACGCGCTTGGCGCGCACGGGTTTTTCACTGGCGGCAAGTGCCAATTCCGGGAACAGTTCGAGAGCGACGGCTTGCGTATTCAATGAGACCCCTTGATTCAGACGCGTGACGGAAAGAGCCTGCATTATTGCCCCTATCATCTTCCCCAAGCCCAGAATAGATACGAGGAACTTGCATGTCCGCTGCCACCCGGCCCGTCACCCCACCCAAACCGCTCAAGGGCGTGCGCATTCTCAGCCTGGCGCTGAACCTGCCAGGCCCGGCTGCCCTGATGCGTTGTCGGCAGTTGGGCGCCACCTGCGTCAAGCTCGAGCCGCCGCCCCACCCTTCCTTTCCCCAAGGGGCCACCGGCGATCCGATGTCCTTCTACAGTCCCGGTGCGTACGACGCCATGCACCAGGGCATTCGCAGCCTGAGCGCCGACCTCAAGACCGACAGGGGCCGCGCCGCACTGCACCGGGAACTGGAAAAGGCCGATGTGCTGCTCACCTCCTTTCGCCCGTCCGCGCTGAACAAGCTGGGGCTGGACTGGAAAGGCCTGCACAAGCGCTACCCCCAGCTCAGCATGGTGGCCATCGTCGGTGCCCCGGGCGCGCGCGCCGAAGAGCCCGGCCACGACCTTACCTACGTGGCAGAAAACGATCTGGTCACCGGACTGGAATTACCCGCCTCGCTGTATGCCGACATGGGGGGCTCGTTGGTTGCGTCCGAGGCCGTGTTGCAGGCGCGCCTGCTGTTCCTGCAAAAGGGGAAAGGCGTTCGGTTAGAGGTCGCGCTGTCCGAAGCGGCTGCCTATTTGGGGCTGCCTCGCGCCTGGGGCCTGACCACCGCCAAAGCCATGGTGGGTGGCGCCCATGCTGGCTATCAGGTCTACGCCTGCAAGAACGGCCGCGTGGCCGTGGCGGCACTGGAGCCCCACTTTGCTGCAGCACTGGCGCAAGCGGCAGATCTACCTGCCAACGCGGACATGCTGTCAAAACAGACCCATGCCGCACTCAAGGCATTCTTCGCTGGCAAGACGCGCCAGCAGCTCGACACATTGGCGGCGACACGCGACATCCCGCTGCACACCTTGCGTTAGAAGGACATCGCCATGGGCAGCAAACACGTCATCGTCATCGGCTCGGGCATTCTGGGCGCATCCACCGCCTGGCACTTGGTGCAAGCAGGTGCGCGCGTCACCATTCTGGAGGCCGCGGAGCCCGGGGGCATGGCGACGCGCGATTCGTGGGCCTGGCTCAATGCCAGCTGGGGTAATCCGGAGCCCTACTTCCGTCTGCGCATACGTTCGATGCAGGAGTGGAAGCGGTTGCAACAGCAAGTGGCGCAATTGCAGGTGCAGTGGAGCGGTGGCCTGCTGTGGGACCTGCCGCCTGACGCGCTGGAAGCCTACGCCGGCGAGCACAGCGCCTGGGGCTATGGCATCGAGCGCGTGGATGCTGCACGGGCGCTGCAGATTGAACCGGCCATATTGCAACCTCCTGAGCAAGCCCTGTATGTGGCACAGGAAGGCAGTGTCGATCCGCTGGCTGCCGCCATGGCACTGCTGGCGGGAGCGCAGGATGGTGGCGCGCAATTGCTGGCCCACACCCCGGCGACCGGACTGCGTATGGAGCAGCATCGGGTCATCGGTGTGGATACCCCGCAGGGCCTGCTCGAAGCCGATGAAGTGGTGTTGGCCGCTGGCATAGGCAGCGCTGCCTTGCTCAATGACTTGGGTTTGCACTACCGCATCGATGCTCCTCCCGGTCTGCTGGTGCACTCCAAGCCGACCATTCCTCTGCTGAGAACCCTGCTGATGACGCCCGATCTGCATGTGCGCCAGACCACGCAAGGCCGTCTGGTGGCTGGCACAGACTATGCCGGTGACATTGCCGGCGCAGATCCGCGCGAACTTGCCCGGCAATTGCACGGCAAGGTGCAGGCCATGGTGCGCGGCGCCGAGCAGTTGGAGATGGACTTCTACACCCTGGGCCGGAGACCTACGCCTGGTGACGGGTTTCCCATGGTTGGCCGGCCGTCGGGCCTAGCGGGCTTGTATCTGGTCCTCAGCCACTCCGGCATCACGCTGGCGCCGGCACTGGGCCTGTTTGCGGCTGCAGAACTGCTGCAGGGCGTGCGCGACCCGCTGCTCATCCCCTACCAACCGGACCGGCTTCTGCAGAATAATGGATAGGCAAACCAAGAACAGCGTCTGAAAGGAGAAGGGTGACCATACGAGCTGGCTTCATCGGGAACCTGCGCACATTTGTGGCATGTGCGTTGGTAGCCGTGGTCCCCACGAGCCACGCGCAGACTCCGCAGCTGACCATCACCTGGATGCTTTGGGACTCCGCGCCCGGCGTCATTTTTTCAGACGGCAAGCCTACCGCCGGCTATGTCTTCAGCATTACCAAACTGCTCACTGACGCTTGGCCCGAAGCGCAGCACAGGCTGGTGCGGACCACCATAGAAAACGCCTGGAGCAATCTGGACCGCGGTTTGGAAGCCTGCTATGCCAGCGCACTGATCACCCCGGAGCGCGAGCGCAACTACTACATGACACAGACACTGGTGGTACCGTCATTGGCCATCGTTGCCAGACCGGAAGCTGTGTCCAGATTGCCGAAAAACAGCAAAGGCGAGGTGCTGGCGGCGGAGCTGTTTGATAGCCAGGAGCTGCGCGGTATTCTGGCAACTAACCGCAGCTACACCGCACTGCTGGACGCCTTGCTCAAGAGCCGTGCAGAAGGGTCCAACATCAGTTACGCAAAACAGCTCAGCGGCAGCAGCAACATCCTGCAGATGCTGGCCGGCAACCGGGGCGACTACACCATTGAATACGCCACAGCAGCCTTGTACCAGGGCACACGCACGCCGGAAGTGGCGCAGAGCAATCTGCAGGTGTTACCGATTGCGGGTTTGGAGCCTGTCCCAGCAGGCATTGCCTGCCCGCGCACGGAATGGGGACGTACCGTCATAGTGAAGGCCGATGCCCTGCTGAGCAAGCTGATCACTCGTCCCGAGTACTTCGACGGCTACAAGCGCTGGCTCCCCCTTACGGAGCAGAAGTATCTGGCGCCCTACATCAGCACCTTCATCAAGCAGCGCAGCCAACCCAGCCCGGCGGGCAAATACGGCCCGCCCTGAACGCCGCTAAGCGCAGCGGAGCGCTTCTTACGAAGGCTTTCGGCCGCCTCTGGAAGCTCCGGTTACGCGCGGCGGCAAACCGGTGTGCTGGGTCAGCATGCTGCCTTTGCCGGGCTGGCGTGCGACGCGGCCACCGGCTGCGGGGCCGGTCTTGGCCACAGCCTGCGTGGAGTTCTTCTTGCGGGCGCTCTGATACCCACCGTCACCCAGCGGCTGGAAGGTGGGGATCAAATGGTGTTTGCCGTTGCCGATCAGGTCGGCGCGCCCCATGGCTTTGAGTGCTTCGCGCAGCAGCGGCCAGTTGCTAGGATCGTGGTAGCGCAGGAAGGCCTTGTGCAGGCGGCGGCGCTTCTCCCCGCGCACCACGTCTACGCTTTCCTCAGCACTCTCGGCCGTACGATGCACGCGGCGCAGCGTGTTGCGGCCGGAGTGGTACATGGCCGTAGCCGTGGCCATGGGGCTGGGATAGAAGGTTTGCACCTGGTCGGCCCGAAAGCCATTCTTCTTCAGCCAGACCGCCAGGTTCATCATGTCTTCATCCGTCGTGCCGGGGTGGGCGGCGATGAAGTACGGAATCAGGAACTGCTTCTTGCCCGCCTCTTCCGAGAACTTGTCAAACAGCTGCTTGAACTTGTCGTAGGAGCCGATGCCGGGCTTCATCATCTTGGACAGCGGGCCCTGCTCGGTATGTTCAGGCGCAATCTTGAGATAGCCGCCCACGTGATGCTGCACCAGCTCTTTCACGTACTCCGGGCTCTTGACGGCCAAGTCGTAACGCAGGCCGGAGCCTATGAGTATCTTCTTGATACCCTTGAGCGCCCTGCCCCGGCGGTACATATGGATCAGCGGGCCGTGGTCGGTGCCCAGGTTCTGGCAGATGCCCGGGTAGACACAGCTGGGCTTGCGGCAGGCAGCTTCAATCTCGGGGCTGCGGCAACCCAGCCGGTACATATTGGCCGTGGGCCCTCCCAGGTCGGAAATGGTGCCGGTAAAGCCCTTGACCTTGTCACGGATGTCTTCGATCTCCTTGATGACCGAGTCTTCCGAGCGGCTCTGGATGATGCGGCCTTCGTGCTCGGTGATGGAGCAAAAGGTGCAGCCGCCAAAGCAGCCGCGCATGATGTTGATGCTGAAGCGGATCATCTCCCAGGCCGGGATCTTGGTGGCGCCGTCGTGGCTACCGTTCTCGTCCGCGTAGCTGGGGTGCGGACTGCGTGCGTACGGCAGATCAAACACCATGTCCATCTCGGCGGTGGTCAGCGGAATGGGAGGCGGCGTGATCCAGACATCGCGGGCGGTGGCCCCCTCCCCGTGCGCCTGCACCAGCGCGCGGGCATTGCCGGGATTGGTTTCCAGATGCAGCACGCGGTTGGCATGGGCATAGAGCACCGGGTCACTCTTGACCTGCTCATAGCTGGGCAGACGGATCACCGAGCGGTCACGCGGCGGAACCCTGAGCCGCCCCTTGAGCGCCGGGTTGGCCACAAAGGCAATCGGGGAGACGCCATCTGCTTTTCCGGATGCAGCGTCACTGGCGCCCTGGGTACCGTCCTCCTTGGAACAGGTACCGCCTTGCCGGGCGGCCTGTTCGCTGGTGGTCATGTAGGGGTTGACGTGGGACTCCACCCGGCCCGGTTCATCCACGGTGGTGGAATCAATCTCAAACCAGCCATGGCCGCTTTCGTCGTCCGGCCTGCGCACAAAGGCCGTTCCACGTACATCGGTGATTTTTTCGACCGGCTCACGCGCTGCCAAACGGTGTGCAATCTCGACCAAGGCGCGCTCCGCGTTGCCATACAACAGCAGATCGCACTTGGCATCCACCACGATGGAGCGGCGGACCTTGTCACTCCAGTAGTCGTAATGCGCAATACGGCGCAGGCTGCCCTCAATGCCACCCAATATCAGCGGAACGTCCTTATAAGCCTCGCGGCAGCGCTGGCTGTAGACGATGGCAGCACGATCGGGGCGCTTGCCCGCCACATCGCCAGGCGTGTAGGCGTCGTCGCTGCGGATCTTCCGATCGGCCGTGTAGCGGTTGATCATGGAATCCATGTTGCCCGCCGTCACACCCCAGAACAGATTGGGTTTGCCCAGCACCTTGAATGCCTCGGCGCTGGTCCAGTCCGGCTGGGCAATGATGCCCACGCGAAAGCCCTGCGCCTCCAGCATGCGGCCAATCACCGCCATGCCAAAGCTCGGGTGGTCCACGTAGGCGTCGCCCGTTACCAGGATGACGTCACAGCTGTCCCAGCCCAGCTTGTCCATTTCGGCGCGGCTCATGGGCAGGAACGGGGCCGTGCCAAAGCGGGCGGCCCAGTACTTGCGGTAACTGGACAGCGGCTTGGCGGCGCGCGCGAAAAAAGACACGTCTAGGGGAGCGTTCATCAAAAATACCGGGGGGAGATAGGCCCAGAGTGTAATGTTTCACGCATGCCATGGCCTTTTGAAAGGGTACTGCCGGCCTCGGCCATCCCCCGTATGCACCAGCATGAGGCACCGTACAAACCCCATGCGATTAGTTCAATCAGGCACCAAAATTGCGTGCTTTGGCCCGTAGAATCAATTTTCTATCCCATTAACTCGCCCGCGGGAGACACTTCGGGCACTTTAAGGAAACCAAATGAAGAAACTGCTTTTGACACTGGTCGCCGTTTCGGCGCTGGCCGCTTGTGGCAAGAAGGAAGAAGCTGCGGCCCCTGCTGCTGCACCTGCGGCAGCTCCCGCTGCCAGCGCACCTGCACCTGAGGCTGCAACGCTCAAGGTCGCCATCGACCCGACCTACGAACCCTTTACCTTCAAGACCAGCGACGGCAAACCCACCGGTTTTGACGTGGATATCGCCAACGCCCTGTGCGAACAGATCAAGCGCAAATGCGAGTTCGTGGAACAAGTCTGGGACAGCATGATCCCCGGTTTGAACGCCAAGAAGTACGACGTCATCATCAGCTCCATGTCCATCACCGACGAACGTCTGAAGGAAGTGGACTTCACCGACAAGTACTACAACACCCCCAGCCGCATCGTTCTGAAGAAAACCGTCAAGTACACCGACCCGGCTTCCATCAAGGGCAAGAAGATTGGCGTGCTCAAGGGCAGCACCCAGGAGAAATACGCTCTGGGTGAGCTCAAGCCCGCTGGCGTGATCGTCAACTCCTACGAAGCGCAGGACCAGGTGTATCTGGACATCAAGTCCGGTCGTCTGGACGGTACCGTGGCTGACTACCTGGAAGTCTCCGGTGGCTTCCTGAGCAAGCCTGAAGGTGCCAACTACACCTTGGTCGGCCCCGAGCTGAAAGAGCCCAAGTACTACGGCTACGGCGCCGGCATTGCACTGCGCAAGGGTGAAGACAAGCTCAAGGGCGAACTGAACGAAGCCATCAAGGCCATCCGCGCCAACGGCACCTACAAGACTTTGAACGACAAGTACTTCAGCAAGTACAACATCGACGTCTACGGCGAATAATCCGCCCCAAGGTACGACAGCGCGTCACACAGGCGCGCTGTCGTTTTTTGTAGTTTCTTTCGCCCCCTCATGAACGCCTATTACGTCGCCATTTTGCAGGGCTCGGTACTCACAGTCGGCGTTTCTCTGGCCGCGTTGCTGGTCTCCATCGTGCTGGGCCTGCTGGGCGCCGCAGCCAAACTCTCGGGCAACCGCGCGCTGGTCATGCTGGCCTCTCTGTACACCACGGTGATCCGCGGCATCCCTGATCTGGTGGTGATGCTGCTGGTGTTTTATGGTGGCACCATCGGGATCAACCATTTGCTGGCTGCCATGGGCAGCAAGGGCAATATCGACATCAACCCCTTTGCCGCTGGGGTGTTGACCATCGGCTTCATCTACGGTGCCTACATGACCGAGTCTTTCCGGGGCGCCATTCTGTCCATCCCCAAGGGCCAGATGGAAGCGGCCTGGGCCTTCGGCATGGGCCGGACACAAACATTCCTGCGCATCACCTTGCCACAGATGGTGCGCTACGCCCTGCCCAGCTTCACCAATAACTGGCTGGTGCTGATCAAGGCAACGGCCTTGGTGAGCCTGATCGGCCTGAAGGAAATGACCTACTTGGCCAAGCAGGCCAGCGCGGCTACGCGCTCACCCTTTGCCTTCTTCCTGTTTACCGGCGCGCTGTTTCTGATCTACACATCGGTTTCTCTCTACGCGCTGCGCAAGATCAATGCGCGCTTCAGCCTGGGTGTGAAGAGGGGGTCGCTATGAAGTGGTCCGTCATCTTCGAGCCGCAGAACCTCGCGCTCTACGGCAACGGCATCCTCACCACGCTGGGCCTGCTGTTCTCCTCGCTGGGCATAGGCGCAGTGCTGGCGCTGATCTTTGCACTCGCTCTCACCGGCCCCTGGGCCCCTTTGCGCTGGATCGTAGGCGCCTACACCTATGTCATTCGCGGCACACCGCTGCTGATCCAGGTCTACATGATTTATTACGGCCTGGGCCAACTGGAGTGGATCCAGGCGCGCTGGGACGAGATCTGGCCCTGGACCTACTTCAAGGAACCGTTCTTCTGCGCCCTGCTGGCCTTTGCCTTGAATACGGCGGGCTACACCGCCGAGATGCTGGCTGGCGCCATCCGAGAAACCAACGCGGGCGAGATTGAAGCGGCGCAGGCCTTTGGCATGAGCCGCTTCATGGTGATGCTGCGCATCGTGTTGCCAAGCGCCATGCGACGCTCCTTACCGGCCTACAGCAACGAGGTGGTGATGATGCTGCAAAGTACCAGCCTGGCCAGCGCCGTGCCCAGCATGCTGGACGTGACCGCAGCGGCCAGCCGGGTGTATTCCGACTATTACCTTCCGTTTGAGGCTTACATCGCCGCCGCGGCCATCTACCTAGTTGCATCCTTTGCCCTGATACTGGTTTTTCGCATGGCTGAAAAACACTTCCTGGGTTACCTTGCACCGCGCAAACACTGAATTCCATGCAACGTACCGACCACGCTCTTTTGTCACCCAGCCTGGGCAGCCGTAAAACACTGACCAGCTTTCACTTCGGCACGCCCGGTGCCAGCCCCAAGATCTATATCCAGGCCAGCCTGCATGCCGAAGAGTTGCCGGGCATGCTCGCGGCCTATCACCTGCGTCCCATGCTGGAGGCAGCAGAAGCTGCCGGACAAATCGCCGGGGAGATCATCCTGGTGCCGGTCAGCAACCCTATCGGCCTGTCGCAACGGGTGGACCACAAGCCCATGGGTCGGTTTGAACTGGACACTTCCGAGAACTTCAACCGCCATTACCCGGACTTTGCCAAAGCGGTACTGCCGCAGATTCAGGACCAGTTGGTAGCAGACCCGCAAGCCAATGTGCGCGTGGTGCGCAAGGCTATGTCCGAGTATCTGACAGCCTGGAACCCACAGACCGAGTTGCAGAGCATGCGCAAGACCTTGCTGACGCTCTCACATGATGCAGACATCGTGCTGGACCTGCACTGCGACTGCGAAGCGGTGTTGCATTTCTATTGCGAAGAAAGCTGCTGGCCCCAGCTGGCGCCCATTGCCCACTTTATGGGTAGCCGCGCCATTCTGCTGGCCAAGGATTCCGGAGGTGGCCCCATTGACGAGAGCCTGTCTGGCGTCTGGTGGCGACTGGCCGAAGCGCTCAAGGCCCTGGGTGTGAATCACCCCTTGCCGCAGGGCTGCTGCAGCACCACCATTGAATTGCGCGGCGAGGCGGATGTGACCCATGCCTATGCCACCCAAGATGCCAAAGCCATATTTTCCTATCTGGAGCACATCGGCGTGCTACAGACTGGCAATCGGCCCGAAGTCCCTGCACCACTCTGCCAGCCCACGCCGCTGGCAGGTTCCGAGACATTGCGCGCCACAGGACCGGGCGTCGTCACCTTTTCCGCCACGCCCGGCCAGTTGATGAAAACCGGTGACCTGGTGGCCGAAGTGATTGATCCCATTGAGGGCACCGTGCAGAAAGTGTGTGCCGGCGTGGACGGCGTCCTCTATGCCCGCATCCGGGACCGCTATGTGACAGCCGGTTGCGAGCTCGGCAAGATTGCAGGCGCCATCCCCTTCAGAACCGGACCTCTGCTGGGCGACTAAACCGTCCACCCGCTGATAACACCTTGAGCACGCAGACCATGACCACAACAACCACACTCAAACTCCAGGTCGAGAACATCCACAAGAACTTTGGCCCCAATGAGGTGCTCAAAGGCGTCTCGCTGACTGCCCATGCGGGCGACGTGATCAGCATTATTGGCAGCTCCGGCTCTGGCAAAAGCACGTTCCTGCGCTGTATCAACTTGCTGGAAAAGCCCAGTCAAGGCCGCATAGAAGTCGCTGGCGAAAAGCTGCTTCTGGTCAAGGGCAAATCCGGCGATCTGGAAGCTGCAGATCCCAAGCAGTTGCAGCGCTTGCGCACCAAACTGGCCATGGTGTTCCAGCACTTCAACCTGTGGGCACACATGACGGTGCTGCAGAACATCATCGAAACGCCAGTGCACATCCTGGGTGTGCCCAAGGACCAGGCTGTAGAGACCGCGCGCAAATACCTCACCAAAGTGGGCCTCAGCGGCGTGGAAGACCGTTACCCGGCCCATATGAGCGGTGGCCAACAACAGCGCGTGGCGATTGCACGAGCACTGGCGGTGGAGCCCGAGGTGATGTTGTTCGACGAACCCACCAGTGCGCTGGATCCGGAGCTGGTGTCCGAAGTGCTCAAGGTCATGAAGACGCTGGCACAGGAAGGTCGCACCATGGTGGTGGTCACGCACGAGATGGGCTTTGCGCGCGAGGTCGCCAATCACCTGATCTTCTTGCACAAGGGCCTGGTTGAGGAAGAAGGCAACCCGGCCACCGTGCTGGCCAATCCCAAGAGCGAACGACTGGCCCAGTTCCTGTCTGGCAGCCTGAAGTAGGCCTATGCTGTTTGGCTTGCCTTCGCCGCTGCGCGGGCTGATTGCCACGCTGCTGCTGATCGCCAACATCCTGTTCTGGGTGCCCATTCTGATGGTGTTTGCAGCCATCCGACTGGTGTTGCCCTTCCGGCAAGTACGTCTGGCAGTCGACCCCGTGCTGGTTGGCATTGCCGAAAACTGGATTGCCTGCAACAGCGGATGGATGGCACTGACCCAGCGGACCGAATGGGACGTGCAAGGCATAGAAGGCCTGGACCCGCACAACTGGTATCTGGTGAATGCCAACCACCAGTGCGCGGCGGACATCTTTGTACTGCAGCATCTGCTGAACCGACGCATACCGCTGCTCAAGTTCTTCATCAAGCAGCAACTGATCTGGGTGCCCATCATGGGGCTGGCCTGGTGGGCACTGGATTTCCCGTTCATGCGCCGCCATAGCGAGGCCTATCTCAAGAAGCACCCGGACATGCGTGCCAAGGACCAGGAGTCCACCCGACGCGCCTGCGCCAAGTTCGCACTGATTCCCACCAGCGTGACCAACTTCATGGAAGGCACGCGCTTCACCCCAGCCAAACACGCACGCCAGCAATCCCCCTACCGTCATTTGCTCAAGCCCAAGGCGGGTGGCGTGGCTCTGGCCATGAATGCCATGGGCAACAAGTTCCAAGCCGTGCTGGACGTGACCATCGTGTATCCGGACGGCATACCGCATTTCTGGACCTTTCTCTGCGGTGGCATGCGGCGCGTCATCGTACGCGTGCAGAGCCGGCCCATCCCGTCGCATTTATTGCAGGGTGACTACGGCAGCGACCCTGCAGTCCGCGAGGCTTTCGCCACCTGGGCGCAGCAGATGTGGAGTGAAAAGGACGCACAGATCAGTGCACTGCTCGAATCCCGTTAACAGATATTCCGCCATGGTCTTGCAGTCCAGCCGCTGCGGCCGCCGCATGCTGCGGTAAGCTCCAAGCCCATGCGCCCCGCCTCCAAATCCGATTTGTTCTGGTCCTTTTCCTGGCTGGCCCTGCAGGGCTTTGGTGGCGTGGTCGCCGTGGTCCAGCGGGAGCTGGTGGAAAAGAAACAGTGGCTTACGCGGGAAGAGTTTGTTGAGGAATGGGCGGTGGCGCAGATATTGCCCGGCCCCAACGTGGTGAACCTGTCGCTGATGATCGGGGACCGCTACTTCGGCGTTCAGGGCGCACTGTTGGCCTTGGCTGGCATGCTGTTCTTTCCCTTGCTGATCGTGATGGCGATGGTGATCGCCTTCTCCGGTATTTCCGATCTGCCGCAGGTGCAGGCCGCATTGCGTGGCATGGGCGCAGTGGCTGCAGGTCTGATTACCGCCACCGGGCTCAAGCTCATTACCGCAGTCAAACTCAATCCCATGGGCAAGAAGATGTGCTGGCTGTTGGCTGCACTCACCTTTGTTGCAATCGCCGTACTGCGCTGGCCACTGATCTGGGTCTTGCTCGGCATTGGCGGAATGGCCTGCATCATTGCCTACCAGGCCATATTGCGCATTCAGGCACGCAGCAGCGGAGAGGGTGCGCCATGACCCTCACGCTCAGCTCCCTGGACTGGCTTCACTTGCTGGGGCACTTCCTCTCGCTTTCACTGCTTGCCATTGGTGGTGCCATCACCACGGCACCGGATATGCACCGCTATTTGGTGGAGCAGCAACATTGGCTGACGGATAGCCAGTTCACTTCCAGCATTGCACTAAGCCAGGCGGCACCCGGGCCCAACCTGCTGTTCATCGCGTTACTGGGCTGGAACGTGGGCATCAATGCCTCCGGAGGCCTTGCAGCTGGTGCGTCCGCCTGGCCATTGGGCTTCATGGGTGCGGCCATCGCCATGCTGGGCATCCTGTTGCCCAGCACCACCCTGACCTTTGTCGCCGCACGCTGGGCCCACAACAACCGCGAACTGCTGTCGGTGCGCGCCTTCAAGGCAGGCATGTCACCCATCGTGATTGCACTGCTGGCTTCCACCGGCTGGATACTTTCCAGCAAGCTGGGCAGCGCCGCAGAGAGTTGGCGCCTGTGGCTGCTGACCGCGGTGGTGACACTGCTGGTGTGGCGCACCCGCATCCATCTGCTCTGGCTGCTCACCGCAGGTGGCCTGCTGGGCGCCCTGGGCTGGGTTTAGGCGGCGCGGGCTGCGCTGCGTTGGCGCACGGCTTCGTACAGGCAGATACCGCTGGCCACGGACACGTTCAGACTTTCCACCGCACCCAGCATGGGGATGCTGACCAGTTGATCGCAGGTCTTGGCCGTGAGCTGGCGCATGCCATCGCCTTCGGCCCCCAGCACCAGTGCCACCGGTCCTTTGAGGTCCGCCTGGTACAGCGTGTGGGTTGCCGCATCACTGGTACCAATCACCCAGATATTGCGTTCCTTGAGCTCATTGAGCGTACGGGCCAGGTTGGTCACCATGAAGTAGGGCACCGTCTCTGCTGCACCACTGGCGACCTTGGCCACCGTGGCGTTGATGCCGGCGGCGTGGTCTTTGGGTGCGATCACGGCGTGCGCACCTGCGCCATCGGCCACCCGCAGGCAGGCGCCGAGGTTATGCGGATCGGTCACGCCGTCCAGCACCAGAATCAAAGGTTGCGTGCGTTCGGCAACTGGCAAATCGGCGTTGGATGCGTCCAGGTTTTCCATCAGTTCGTCCAGCGAATGCACCTGCTTGATTTCCTGAACGCGGGCAGCAACACCCTGGTGGCCATGGCTGCCAGCCAACTTGGCCAGACGCAGGCCGTCGGCCTCGATCAAGCGCACGCCTGCTTCAGCGACCTTTTCCAGGAACTGGCGCATGCGCGCGTCGCGCCGGGTAGGCTCGTAATAGATCTCGACGATGGATTGCGGGGCCGTCTTCAGGCGCACGCCCACGGCATGGAAGCCGAACAGAACTTTGGGGGATGACATGGGGTGATTATCGACGCTCCGTCGGGGCCTTGGTCCCGGTGCCACAATTCGCCCATGTCCCCTTCTGATCTACAAGGCTGTCTGACCTTCATCCGCGAGGCCGAGCGACTCAAGAGCGTGCTGCGCAGTGCCTATTCTTCTACCGGACGACAGGAGAGCACTGCCGAACATACCTGGCGCTTGTGCCTGCTGGCTATGGTGTTTGAATCCGAATGGAAGGAGCTGGACGCCCTGAAGATTCTGAAGCTGTGTGTTTTGCACGACCTGGGAGAAGCCTTGCATGGCGACGTACCTGCCGTACTGCAACACCAGGCACCCAACAAATCGGCGCAGGAGCGCGCAGACCTGCAAACGCTGATGCGTACCCTGCCCTACGAACTATCCAGCGCCTTCATGGCCTTGTGGGAAGAATATGAAAACGCCGCCAGCCCGGAGGCCCGCATTGTCAAAGGCCTGGACAAGCTGGAGACCATCCTGCAGCACAACCAGGGCGACAACCCGGCAGACTTTGATTACACCTTCAACCTGGAATACGGCCGCAAATACATGGGCGCACACCCTTTGCTGCAGCAGATCCGCGCCCTGGTAGATGCCGACACAGCGCAACGTGGTTCTAAACCACCCGCCCCGCTTCAATCGTGATGCTGCGGCTGCAGCGGTTGGCGATGCCGCGGTCGTGCGTGACCAGCACCAGCGTGGTTCCCTGTTCCTGGTTCAGCGCGAACATGAGTTCCATGATTTTTTCACCGGTGGCAAAGTCCAGGCTGCCGGTCGGCTCGTCGGCCAACAACACGGCCGGGTGCATGACGAATGCCCGGGCCAAGGCCACGCGTTGCTGTTCGCCACCACTGAGCACCTTGGGATAGGAATTCAGGCGTTGCGAAAGCCCGACCCGACCCAACATATCCGTAGCAGCCTTGTGCGCGTCCTTGCGACCATCGAGCTCCAGCGGGAGCATGACGTTCTCCAGCGCGGTCAGGCTGCCCAACAACTGGAAACTTTGAAACACAAACCCCAACTTGCGCGCACGGACTGCCGCGCGTGCATCCTCATCGATGGAGAACAGGTCTTGACCGGCCAGCCGTACCGTGCCACGGCTGGGCGTATCCAGTCCGGCCATGATGGACAGCAAGGTGCTCTTGCCCGAGCCGGATGCGCCGACGATGGCCACGGTCTCGCCGGCATTCAGCGCAAAATCGATGTCCGACAAAATCTCCAGCGTGCCGGTGGAATCAGTCACTGCCTTGAAAACATGGTCAACGGAAATAATGGAATCTGACATGAAGCTCTCTTTGGTTCGCCGTCACTTTAGCGTGCTTGTGTTAATGGCAATGTTTGCAGGGCCAAACAGTGCATTCGCCCAAAAGGTCGATGGCACGCCAGCACGCACCATTCTGGTGGTGGGCGACTCGCTGAGTGCCGAGTATGGCCTGCAGCGTGGACAGGGTTGGGTGGCCCTGCTACAGGCGCGCCTGTTGTCGGAAAAATCCAAGGCTGTCGTTGTCAATGCCAGCATCAGCGGCGACACCACCGCGGGGGGACGCAGCCGCCTGCCTGCACTGCTGGCACAACACAAGCCGGCCGTGGTGGTGATTGAGCTGGGCGGCAATGACGCCCTACGCGGGCTTCCTCTTGCCACCACACAGGACAACCTGCTGGCGATGGCGCAAGCAGCCAAGGCAACTGGCGCACGTGTGCTGCTGCTGGGCATGCAAGTCCCGCCCAACTATGGGAAGGCCTACGCCCAGCAGTTTGCGGATACGTTTGTGCATGCGGCCAAGGCGAGCAAGTCCGCTTTGGTGCCCTTCTTCCTGAAAGGTGTCGCCGACGGGCCTGATGCTGCCAAGATGTTCCAGGCGGATCGCATTCACCCGATCGCCGAGGCGCATCCACTACTGCTCAGTAACGTCTGGCCGGAGCTCAGCAAACTGCTGCGCTAGTGCAGGTACCCGATTGGATCAGTTGGGATTTGCCGCAGGTGGTGTGGGGATACCAGCTGCGTCTTCGGGCGATTGCAGGGAATCGTCCCCGGATGCATCACCCGTTTTGCGCTCAGCCTTGGATTTGAGCTTTTCTTCTTTCTTCTTCTTTTTGGCCAGTTCTTTCTGGCGTTTTTCGTAACCGTAATTGGGTGTTGCCAAGATGTGCTTTCGTTAATTCATGGGACTGTAACATCCTGCGGCCAGCGTACCGCACCACGGTAGGCATACCAGCTGCCGTAACCCAGCAGCGGCCCGGTCACCAGCAGGCCGATTTCCCAGGGCATGAACAGCGAAACTCCGACGAGAACGATGATCAGAACACCCCAGAACAACATCACCGCAGTGTTGTGGAACATCACTTCCAGGCTGGTGATGGCCGCCGAAATGGCATCGGTATCACGGTCCAGGATCATGGGGATGGAAACCGCTGAAATGGAGTACACCAGCATCGCAAAGGCGCCACCTACGATGGCATAGGCCGCCACGAACTCCCAATTTTCCGGATTGAAAATGGCTTGCATCACGCTGCTTGTTGAAGGCATGCCGGTATTGAAGAACACCGCAAATACCACCAACGAAGCGCGCCCCCAGAGCAGCTCCATGACGATCAACACCAGCACCAGCAGGCCCATGCTTTTGATGTGGCTGTCCCAGCAGGTAATGGAGGAGGACAGGTCGGGGGCAATACCAGCCTCGCGCCGGCGACTCACTTCATACAGGCCCATGGCCAGAAAAGGACCAACCAGCAGACAACCTGAGGCAATGCTCATGGTGTACTCAGGGCTGGACTTGAAAACCGCGCCCAGCACGACCGCCATCAGCCAGAACGCTACGCCGTAGAAACTGCTGATGCCAGGGTGTTCCACCATGTCGCGCCATCCAGAGCGCAACCAACCCAGGGGGGCAAAAAAGCCCAGCGCATGGATGACCTTGACGGGTCCTTCCGGGGGTGGGGGAACGTAAGGTGGTGGTGCTTCGAAGTCTGGCAGGGAACTCATGAATCCAGATTAACCGGAGTCAAGTACCCTGCCTACTCAGGAAAACACGGGGAGCGTCAACCCTTAGCGCAATACGCGCAGCGCCTGCTCAATATCGCCCTGCAGATCCTGAACGGCTTCCAGGCCCACTGAAAATCGTACCAAAGTGCCCTTCTCCAGGTGGGCTGGCCAGTTGGTACGCATATGGTCCAGTTCATACGGCACCACCAGACTCATGGGGCCGCCCCAGCTGTAACCAAGTTTGAAGAGCCGCAAGGCATCGCAAAATGCGTCTGCCTGGTCACGGCCGAAGCGGCCGTCCAGCATCACGCTGAACAAACCCGCAGCACCACCCACCGCATTCACACACAGGCGCTTCCAATGCAGATGTCCGGGCGAGCCGGGAATGGCCGGATGCAGCACTTGCACAAACTCGGGTTGGGTATCGGCCCATTTGGCCAGCGTGCGTGCCGCCTCATCGTGCGCCTGATAGCGCAAGGCCATGCTGGGCAGAGAGCGCAGGATGGCTTCGACATCGTTCATTCCCACACCCAGGCCCAAACGCATATGGGTGAGTTTGAGGCGCATGTGCAGGCCCGCATCGCGGGTGATCACACTGCCCATCAGCACGTCACCACCACCACTGGGGTACTTGGTCAGTGCGTGGGCAGAAATGTCCACACCCAGCGCGGGCGACTCGTCGGGCAACAGATCAAAGGGCTTGAACGCCAGGCCTGCGCCCCAGGTGTTGTCCAGTGCGGTGAGCACCTTGCGCTGTTTGCAGATGCGCACCATGGTGACCAGGTCCGGGAATTCCAACGTACACGACCCGGCTGCCTCCAGCCAGACCAGCTTGGTACGGCTGGAGATTTGCGCTTCCAGATCCTGCGGGTCCATAGGGTCGTAGTACTGGTGCGAAATGCCCCAGTGCATCAGCTCGCCTTCTACCAGCGACTTGTTGGGTCCATAGGCGTTATCCGGCAACAGGACTTCATCACCGCTCCTGAGCACCGACAGCGCAATCAGGGCTATGGCCGCCAGGCCGCTCGGTACCAACAGACACTGCAAGCCTCCCTCCAGCGTGCACAGGCGCTCTTCCAGCTGATAGGACGTGGGCGTGCCGTGCAAACCGTAGGTATAGGCCGACTTGTCTTTCCATTCGCGGCTGCGCATGGCTGCCACACTGGGAAAAATCACCGTGGAGGCCTTGAACACCCCGGGCTGTGGTGCTTCAAAACCACCTGGCGGCTGGTAGGCGTGATGGATCAGGTCGGTAACAAGTCGCTTCATACAGGGGCGTCAGTTGGCGTTCAAACGCTCCACTTTTCGATGAGTTGCTGGGGACGCAGGGCGTCATAGCCTTCAAACGGTTGGTGAATCCAGGGATTGGTTGGCAGGAACTCCACCGAATAGTCCGGCGTGAACTTGGAAAGCGCCTTGGTCCAGATTACGGCGCTGCGCAGCTCCGTGATGGGCTTGTAGTTGTTCTTGAGCTGGCTGATCACTGCGCTGAGCGTGACACCGGAGTCCGCCAGATCGTCCACCAGCAGCACGCGCCCGGCGATTTCGCCCTTGGGTGTGGTGATGTAGTGGGCAATATCCAGGTTTTCCTGGGTCTGTCCTGCATTGGAGCGGTAGGAGCTGGTGGACATGATGGCCAGAGGCTTGTCGAACACGCGCGACAGAATGTCACCTGGGCGCATGCCGCCACGCGCCAGACACAGAATGGTGTCGAACTCCCAACCCGACTGGAACACTTTGATGGCCAGTTTTTCAATCAGGTTGTGGTACTCGTCGTAACTTACATAAAGGTGCTTACCGTCTTCAGTCAACATCGCATTACTCCTGTTTTATCGTAATTCGCCTGCGGCTCAGTCGGCCAGATAAGGGTGACGCATCATGATGGTGTGATCGCGATCCGGGCTGGTGGACACCATGTGAATCGGTACACCGGTAACTTGTTCGATGCGCTGCAGGTACAGGCGCGCATTGATGGGCAGCTTGTCGTACTGGGTGATGCCCACGGTGCTGTCGCTCCAGCCTTCCATGACCTCATAAATCGGCTTGCAGCGCTCGATGTCGTCGGCGCCCATGGGGAGGATATCCACCGTTTCGCCGTCCATCTCGTAACCGGTGCATAGCATCAGCTCCTTGAGACCGTCGAGCACATCCAGCTTGGTGATGCACAGACCGGACAGACCATTGACCTGGGCCGAGCGCTTGAGCAGTGCGGCGTCAAACCAGCCGCAGCGGCGCGAACGGCCCGTGGTGACACCCTTCTCAGCGCCCACGGTGCTCATGTGGTATCCAGGCGTACCGGGTTCTTCCCAAGCCAGCTCGGTGGGGAACGGGCCACCGCCCACGCGGGTGCAGTAAGCCTTGGTAATGCCCAGGATGTAGTGCAGCATGCCAGGGCCCACGCCGGAGCCTGCGGCAGCGTTGCCAGCGACGCAGTTGCTCGAGGTGACATAGGGGTAGGTGCCGTGGTCCACGTCCAGCAGAGTGCCCTGGGCGCCTTCGAACAGCAGGTTGGCGCCATGCAGATTGGCCTCGTTGAGCTCACGTGACACGTCGGCAATCATGGGCTTGAGCAGTTCGGCATGCTTCATGGCCTGGGCATAGACGGCATCGAACTGCACCTGACCGTTGGCCATGAAGGGCTTGAGCTGGTCGCCGAAATCAAAGGCCTCGGAACCCAGATAACTGACCAGAATGTGGTTGTGCAGATCCAGCAGATCACGCAGCTTGGAGGCAAACCGTTCCGGATGCTTGAGATCCTGCACGCGCAGGGCGCGGCGGGCAATCTTATCTTCATAGGCCGGGCCGATGCCGCGACCGGTAGTGCCAATCTTGGCGCTGCCGCCCTTTTCGCGGGCCACTTCACGGGCCAGATCCAGTGCCACATGGAATGGCAGGATCAACGGGCAGGCCTCGCTCACGCGCAGACGCGAACGCACTTCCACGCCAGCTTTTTCCAGACCTTCGATTTCCTCGAACAGCTTGGCTGCCGACAGCACCACACCGTTGCCGATATAGCACTTCACACCGGGGCGCATAATGCCACTTGGGATCAGGTGCAAGGCGGTTTTTACGCCGTTGATGACCAGCGTGTGGCCTGCGTTGTGGCCACCCTGGAAACGCACCACACCCTGGGCGCTTTCGGTCAGCCAGTCCACCAGTTTGCCCTTGCCTTCGTCGCCCCACTGGGTACCGACCACCACTACATTTCGACCTTTGGTTGTGTTCATTTCGTGTGTTCTCAAATTGCTGTCACGATCCACTGGCCACTCACGCTTTTGAGCTCGCGGTCGCAATGGAATTCATCTACTTCACTCTCATGTCCGGGCAGGACGCAAACCACCGTTTCACCTTGCTGCCGCAAGGCGGCAATGGCGCTATGCAACGCGGAATCCTCACCCCAAGGGGCGCGGATCGCCGCGCGCAAGGGCGGCAGCTGGGCCGCAGTCGCCAGTTCTTTGACGTCCAGACTGAAGCCTACCGCCGGACGCTTACGGCCAAAGACCGAACCCACCTCGTCATAACGCCCTCCTCTGGCCAGCGCATCGTGGGCGTTGGGTGCATAGATGGAGAAGCGAACCCCGGTGTAGTAGGCATACCCCCGCAAATCGGCCAGATCAAAACTAACTGACACATCGGGAAAGGCCGCTGCAATGTGGTTACCCAGCCATTGCAACTGGCTGAGCGCATGGGCAATTTCAGGAAGCGCAGGCAGCTCTTTGAGAGCGTGCTCCAGTACGCTGCTGTCGCCGTACAGGCGCACCAGACTTTGAATGGCGGCGGCAATTTCCGGCTTGCACGACGCGGTGATGGCTTGCAGTTCGGTTGCATCCTTGCCGGTCAGCGCGGTATGCACCTGCTCCTGCTGAACGGCATTGAGCCCGGAAGCACCCAGCAGGGCGCCCACGATGCGCGCATCGGCCAAGTCCACGGTAAGCGGCCCGACATGGGTGGCGCGCAAGGCATCGAGCGCCAGCGTCAGGATTTCCAGGTCGGCTTCCAGGCCGGAATGGCCATAGATTTCGGCACCGAATTGCAACGGTTCGCGACTGGCGTGTGGTCCGCCTGGGCGCGTATGCAAGACCGGGCCGCAATAGCACAGCCGCGCAACGCCGCGGCGGTTGAGCAAATGGGCATCGATGCGGGCGACCTGGGGCGTGCTGTCGGCCCGCAAACCCATCATGCGGCCGGAGAGTTGGTCGACCAGTTTGAAGGTTTGCAGATCCAGCGCCTCACCAGTCCCGGAGAGCAGCGACTCCAGATGTTCCAGCATGGGCGGCATAACGAGCTCGTAGCCATAGCATCTCGCCATGTCCAGCAAATCTCGACGTATTTCTTCGATGTGGCGAGCCTCGGAGGGCAGCACATCGGCAATGTGATCCGGAAGGACCCAAGCAGACATGGAATGAGTGGGGCTGTTAAAACGGTGATTTTACCGGCCCCGGGGACCGGTTTCAGGGCGCCAGCCACCAAATCATCAACAAGCCCGCAGAAATGCTGACCATGGCAAACATGCGGATCTGCCCGTCACTGAGCTGCAGCAGCTGTGAAAACGTGCGCCGCCAGTTGCCTGGCGACACAAAAGGATAGAGCCCTTCGATCACCAGCACCAGGGCCAGCGCCATCCACAAGGTATCGCTGTCCACGCTGATTCCAGGCTATTTCTTGGCGGGCGGATTGCTTCCCGAGCCTCCGTTGCGTAGCACCTTGAAGAACTCGCTGGAAGACGGATCCAGCACCATCACGTCGCTCTTGTTGGCAAAACTGGCCTTGTAGGCGTCCAGGCTGCGATAGAACTGGGCAAATTGCGGGTCCTTGCCGAAGGCTTCGGCATAGATGCGGGCAGCTTCCGCATCGCCCTCACCCTTGATCTTCTGCGCTTCGCGATAAGCGTTGGCAATGGTCACTTCGCGCTGGCGGTCGGCATCGGCACGGATCTTTTCGCCCTCAGCCGCGCCGGTGGAGCGCAGCTCGTTGGCCACGCGCTTGCGTTCGGCTTCCATGCGTCGGTAGACTGACTCGGTAATGGCTTCCACGTAGTCGACGCGGGTGATACGTACGTCCACCACATCCACACCCCAAGGCTTGTCACCGCGCACCTTGTCCAGTACCTCGGCCTTGACGTCAGCCATGAGCGCTTCACGCTTGAGAGACAGCAACTCCTTGACGGTGCGCTTATTGATCTCTTCCTGGAAGGCATTGCGCACCACCCGGTTGAGCTGGCTGGCACCGGCGGTCTCGTTCAAGCCGACATTGCGGATGTACTCAGTGGGCTCCGTGATGCGCCAGCGCACGAACCAGTCGATCACCACACGCTGCTTTTCGGCCGTCAGCATGGGCTCGGAGTCGCTGCTGTCGAGCGTCAGCAAGCGCTTGTCGATATAGGAAACGTTCTGAAACGGCGGTGGCAGCTTGAAGTTCAAGCCAGGCTCGGTAATCACTTCCTTGATTTGTCCAAGCGCATACACCACGCCAAACTGGCGCTGGTCCACCACAAACAATGTGGAACTCGCCAGCACGATGAGCACCAGCAGCGAAGAAAGAATCAATCCAATACGGTTCATGCGGTACTCCTAGCGAACGTCACGGTCACGGGTGCGTGCTGAATCACGCGTGCGTGCGTCCGAGCTAGCGGGTGTGCTGGTCAAAGGGGTCACCGGTATCACGGTGCTTCCGGCCGGAGCTGCGGCGGCATCATTGCTCGCAGCACCCGCGCCATTCATCTGCAATATCTTGTCCAGCGGCAGGTACAAAAGGCTGGAGCCTTGGCGCGACTCCACCACCACCTTGGTCACATTGGTGTAGATCTGCTGCATGGTGTCCAGGTACATGCGATCACGGGTGACCTGCGGCGCCTTCTGGTACTCGGCATACACCGAGCGGAAACGCTGGGCATCACCCTGCGCCTGTGCTACCACGCGCGCCTTGTAGGCATCTGCCTCTTCCTTCAGGCGGGAGGCTGAGCCCACAGCGCGCGGAATCACGTCATTGGCGTAGGCCTGCGCCTCGTTCTTCGAGCGCTCACGCTCTTGGCCGGCCTTGAGCACATCGTCAAACGAGGCCTGCACCTGCTCGGGTGGGCGCACGCCACCTTGCTGCAAATTGATGCCGACCACTTCAATCCCCACCTTGTAGCGATCCAGAATGTCCTGCATGAGCTTGCGCACCTGGGGTGCGATCTGATCACGCTCCTCGGACAAGGCAGCGTCCATCTTCATGCGACCGATCACTTCACGAACTGCCGTTTCTGCAGCCTGCACTACGGCATCCTGAGGGTTCTTGCTTTCGAACAGGAAAGCGCGGGCATCATTCAAGCGGTACTGCACGGCAAACTTGATGTCCAGGATGTTTTCGTCCTGCGTCAGCATGGCGGACTCCTTGAGTCCGGTGGCCTTGAGCACGGTGTCACGTCCGATGTCCACGGAGCGGATCTGCGTGACGAATACCAGTTCATGCCGCTGAATCGGATACGGCAGGCGCCAGTTGAAACCGGCGTTCACCGTGGACTTGTAGCGTCCGAATTGGGTAATCACCGCCTGCTGGCCTTCCTGCACAATGAAGAAACCGGTACCCAGCCAGATCAGCAGCAGCACGCCCAGGATCAGTCCGATGCCCACACCCGCACTTTTCATGTCGGGCTGGAAGCCGCCGCCATTGCCATTGCCTCCGCCTGGGGCGCCCTTGCCTTTGGCGCCGAACAGGCTTCCCAGCTTGCGGTTGAAATCGCGCCACAGTTCATCCAGATCGGGCGGACCGGAGTTGGCAGAAGAAGGACGCCTGTCAGGGCGACTGTTATCTGCTGGCAACTTGGAGGGCTCGGAAGGCCTGTCACCTTCGACGGACTTGCCTTCGTCCGACTTGTCTTCGCCACGCCCCCAGCGGGAGTCGTTCAGATTGAACATGCGTTTGAGACCCTGCAAAGGGCGGCTCCAGTCGAACCGGGGTAATAGGAGTTTCATTTCTTCAACATTATTGGCTTAGCGCCGATTGTGCCCAATCACGGTGCCGCCCCGTCAATTTCAGGGATATCACCAGACAAAATTTCAACGGGAGCCGAAGCCGCCACCACAGATGACAACTTCTGACGCAATTCGGCCAAGCCTTGCAGACTTTTAGCACTGACAAACACACGCGGCGTTTGCACGCCGTCAATTTCGTATTCATCCACCAGACGCACGGGACGCTGGTCTTCTGGCAATGCATCGATCTTGTTGAACACCAGCAGTTGGGGGATGTCTTGCGCACCAATCTCCGTCAACACGCGCTGAACCTGGGCAATCTGCTCCACATACCCCTCGTTGGATGCATCCACTACATGCAGCAACAGGTCGGCATCAATGGCTTCCTGCAAGGTTGCCTGAAAGGCATCCACCAGACCGTGCGGCAGGTCACGGATGAATCCGACCGTATCAGACAGGGAAACCGAACGCCCGGCCTCCCCTAGGTACAACTGCCGCGTCGTGGTGTCCAGGGTGGCAAACAACTGATCGGCTGCATAGGCACGCGCCTTGACCAAGGCGTTGAACAAGGTGGACTTGCCTGCATTGGTATAGCCGATGAGTGAAATGTTGAACGCATCACGGCGTTCACGTTGGCGTCGCTGGGTTTGACGCTGCTTCTTGACCTTGGCCAAACGCTCCTTGGTCCGCTTGATGGTTTCACCAATCATTCGGCGATCCAGCTCAATCTGCGCCTCCCCTGGGCCGCCGCGCATGCCAATGCCGCCACTTTGGCGCTCCAGGTGGGACCAGCGGCGCACCAGGCGGGTGCTCAGGTACTGCAGGCGAGCCAATTCAACCTGCAACTTGCCTTCATGGCTGCGTGCGCGCTGGGCAAAGATTTCCAGTATCAGGAATGTCCGGTCATTCACAGGCAGTCCCAGATGGCGCTCCAGATTGCGCTGCTGGCCGGGGCTGAGAGATTGGTCAAACAGCACCTCGCTCGCACCAGTTTGGGCTGCCAGCACTTTGATTTCGTCAGCCTTGCCGGAACCAATGAAAAGGGCCGCGTCTGGTGCCCTGCGTTTGCAGGTCACACGCGCGACCGGAGTCATGCCGGCTGTCTGGGCCAGCAGACCTAGTTCTTCAAGCTCACCATCGAAATTCGGCAAGCCCAGATCCACACCGACAAGTATCGTTGCGGTACCGGCTATGGCAGGATGATCTGTCAAAGTGCGCGATGCGACACCAGTGCGACCGGACCGGGCGCTGCTGTCAAATTAAGCAGCGGGAGCCTCATCACCGCTGGCTGCATTGAAAGTCACTGCACGGCCGGGAACGATGGTGGAAATCGCATGCTTGTAGACCATTTGCGTAACCGTGTTACGCAACAGCACTACGTACTGATCAAAAGATTCGATTTGACCCTGCAATTTGATACCGTTGACCAAATAAATGGAAACCGGCACATGCTCCCGACGCAGTGCATTCAGGAAGGGGTCTTGCAAGAGTTGGCCTTTATTATTCACGATATTTTCCGTGTTCGAAAAAATTGATAAGTACAAACGATAGCACACTTACCGCACATACCATGTAGGACTTGCGGATTTTCCAAACTCATATGCTGGCTATTCTTCGTCCGCGTATGGATTGCTGGCGCTTTTCATCTGAATCCGCAAGGGAGTTCCGACCAGATTGAACTCCTTGCGGAATCGCCCTTCCAGGAACCGCTTGTAGGCCTCGGTCACATGTTCCAAGGAATTGCCATGGATCACGATGATGGGGGGATTCATGCCACCTTGATGGGCATAACGCAGCTTGGGGCGATACATGCCCGTCTTCTTGGGGGTTTGAAACTGGACCGCTTCCAGCAGCAAACGGGTCAGCACCGGGGTCGGCATTTTGCAGTTGGCCGAACGGTGCGCCTGGGCAATGGAATCCCACAAGGGCCCCAGTCCTTGGCGCTTCTGCGCGGAAATAAAGTGCACGGTGGCAAACTTGAGGAAGCCCATGCGGGTTTCTAGCGACCGCTTGACCAGCTCGCGCTGGTATTCGTCCACCGCATCCCACTTGTTGACGGCAATTACCACCGCCCGCCCGGACTCCAGGATGTAGCCTGCGATATGTGCGTCCTGGTCAGTAACCCCTTGGGTCGCATCGATCAGCAGCAAGGCAACGCTGGCGGATTCAATCGCCTGCAGGGTCTTGATCACTGAAAACTTCTCAATCGCCTCAAACACTTTGCCTTTGCGGCGCAAGCCGGCGGTATCCACCAGCTCAAAGCGCTGCCCGTTGCGCTCGAACGGTACCGAGATGGCGTCGCGCGTGGTGCCCGGCATGTCGAAAGCAACCAGACGCTCCTCACCCAGCCAAGTGTTGATCAGCGTGGACTTGCCGACGTTGGGGCGTCCGGCCACTGCCAGCTTGATGACGCCGGGGTCTTCGTCCTTACCGTCTGCGTCATCGTCTTCATCCGGCAAATGCAAAGGTGCCAGCGCCATTTCAACCAGCGTGCGAATGCCCTGCCCGTGCGCAGCGGAGATGGGAACCACTTCACCCAGTCCGAGCTCAAAGAACTCACCCAGTTGCACGCCCTGGGTCATGCCTTCGGCCTTGTTGGCGACCAGCAGACAAGGCTTGCTCAATTTGCGCAGGTACTTGGCTATGTCATGGTCCTGTGCCGAAAGCCCGCCGCGCGCATCCACGACAAATACAACGACGTCCGCCTCGGCTACTGCCTGGCGCGTCTGTTTGGCCATTTCCTTGTAGATACCGCTGCTGGCATCAGGCTCGAAACCACCGGTATCAATCACGATGTACTGGTGCTTGCCTTGCGAGCCGTGGCCGTAATGACGGTCACGGGTCAACCCGGCGTAGTCCGCCACGATCGCGTCGCGGGACTTGGTCAGGCGGTTGAAAAGTGTGGACTTTCCAACATTCGGTCGGCCGACCAGGGCTATTACGGGTTTCATGAATAAATGCGCCCTGCTTATTCCGGGCGAAATGCGTAAATGGAACCACGACGGCTCACGGCCAGCAACGTCTTGCCAGCCAGAACGGGGGCAACGGCAATACCGGAATCATCGGTCATCAGGCGGTTCAGCGCGGATCCGTCATCTTTGGACAGAAAATGCAAATTGCCGGAATCGTCACCAAACACCAGGGAGCGGCCTATCACCAGTGGCGCGCTGAGCACGCGGAAACGATAGCGTTCCACGTCCCATAGCCGCTCACCGTCCTTGCGCTTCCACGCGTACAGGCGGCCATCGCCTTCCGAACCAACGACCATGGCTGCATCACCGGAAACACCGTTGCCACCATTGGCTGGCTTGCTCCACAGCATGCGACCGCTTGCAGCATCCACACACGACACGGCGTACTGGAATGCACGCAAGCAAACCTGGTTACCTTCACGACTGAATCCTGCCACCACGTCCACCAATCGCTCAACCTCATTGGTGCCACGGGGGCTGACCACTGCAGTTTCCCAACGGGCATTTCCATTGGCGGGATTCAAACCTGCCACTCGGCCAGCAAATCCAACGACCAATGTATCACCCACCGCAGTCAACAGGCCTGCCTGTCCAAGCACAAGTGGATCACCCGTACGCGTCTGTTGCCAGAGTTTCTGTCCACCTGCCGCATCGAAGGCACTGACCGTACGGTCACTCGACAGAGTAAACACCCGTGCGCCCGCTACCAAGGGAGCAGTCAGCGTCAAGGCTTTGAGCTTTTGACGCCAAAGGACCTTGCCTTCATCCAGCATGATCAGTTCATTGGCGCGCGACACCACGGCAGCGTAACGACCGTCGCTTCCGACTCCGGCACTCAAGGGCGTTTCCAGATGGGCGCGCCATACGTCAGCACCCGTCTGGGCGTCCAAAGCGGCCACCGTGCCATTGCCGCCGGCGACGTAGGCCCGTCCATCCACGACCCGCACATCCAGCGGAAAGTCCACTGTGCCCACCGATCCCGACCAGACCGCACGCACATTCATCAAGGGCACATTGGGAGCCAATGCCGCGGGCTTGGGTCGATCCGGCCCCGCACAGGCAGCCAGAACCACTGAAACCACCAGCGCAAACAAATAACGCATCACGACATTCTTCCCGTCAAAAAGAGCAATCACTTGGCCGCCGCTTGGTCGCCAGCAACCGAGGCTTTGGTGCTCTCGTCTGCCTGAGGATCAACGCCCAGGCTGTTGAGCTTGACCACCACGAGACGGCGGTAGTCCACGCCCGCGTCAAACAGCTTGTAGGCTTTCAAGTATTGCTCCTTGGCCTCGGCCTTCTTGCCTTGCGCCATGTAGATATCGCCGCGGCGGTCCGCCTGCAGTGCGGCAAACTCTTCCGCCACACCAGAGTCCAGCACTTTCAGCGCTTCGTCATAGGCTTTGGCATCGATCAGCAATCCAGCCAGGCGCAGACGTCCCACCGATGCGTAACCGGCGTCCTTGGACTTTTCTGCCACCCACGTCAAAGCTGCCTTGGCAGCATCGAGCTTTCCGGCTTCATACAAGGTCTTGGCCACCAGAAGTCCAGCCTGCGGAGCGTAGGTCGTGGATGCAAAGCGGTCTTTCATGTCGCCAAAGGCCCGCTCCAGCTTGTCGGTGTCTCCTTCATGGGAGACTTTTTCCACTTCATCAAACATGGCTGCGGCCTGTGCAGCCTGATTGCGTTGCCAATATTGGTAGCCGTTCCAGGCGGCAAACGCGCCCAGAACGACGATCAACGCCCAGGTGATGGCGTTGCCGTATTGCTTCCAAAAGTGCTTGATTTCATCAAGTTGTTCTTGTTCTTCGAGATCTAGATGATTTGCCATAGGACTAAGGAGTTAAGCGATGGATTGTAGGCTCTTGCCCCACTGGGCAGCCTCTGACAAGGCGCGGGTTTGCTGGGCAACGGTGGCGTCTCGCAGGGCTTTGACGGTGACTTGGCCCTGTGCCATTTCATCAGCGCCAAAGATGAGTGCATAGCGCGCACCTGAGGAGTCTGCTCGCTTGAACTGGGACTTCATGCTGGCCATGCCTTCTGCCGTTGTGGCGTGCATCTGCACCGACAGGCCCTGACTGCGCAGGGTCTGCAAACAGACCATCACCTGGGGCAAAAAGGCTGCGTCGGGCACTACCGCATAGGCGTCAAGTGCAGGGCCGTCTTCAGCAGCACCCTGCTCCTTCAGAAGTTCCAGTACGCGCTCGATACCCATGGCCCAGCCAACCGCCGGAGTTGGCTTGCCGCCAACCTGTTCGAACAGGTAGTCATAGCGACCACCCGCACAAATGGTGCCTTGCGAGCCCAGCTTGGTGGTGACGAACTCAAACACCGTGAGGTTGTAGTAGTCCATGCCACGCACCAGACGCGGATTGATGCTGTAGGCCACGCCGTTGGCTTCCAGCACGTCGGTGACCGTCTTCAAATGGCGTTTGGATGCCTCGCCCAGGAAGTCCAGCAGACGCGGCGCAGCTTCGATTACTGCTTGCATTGCCGGATTCTTGCTGTCCAGCAACCGCAATGGGTTGAGGTGCAACCGGCGTTTGGCCTCTTCGTCCAGTACATCCAGATGGGCTTCAAAATGCTGGATTAGCGCCGCGCGGTGGGCGTTTCGCTCTTCCGGTTGGCCCAGGCTATTGAGCTGCAGTGCGACATCGGTCAAGCCAATTTCCTGCCACAGTACGTGTGCCATCAAAATCAGTTCGGCATCCACTTCGCCACCGGAAAAGCCCAACGCTTCGGCGCCGATTTGATGGAACTGGCGATAGCGCCCACGCTGCGGGCGCTCGTGGCGAAACATGGGGCCCATGTAGTACAGGCGCTTGCCGCCGTTGTAGAGCAGAGAATGCTCGATCGCCGCACGCACCACACCTGCCGTGTTTTCCGGCCGCAGCGTCAGTGCCTCGCCATTGAGCCGGTCTTCAAAGGAATACATCTCCTTTTCGACGATGTCGGTCACCTCGCCCAGCCCGCGCACAAACAAGGCCGTGGGCTCCACGATGGGAGTACGCAGGTTTTCGTAGGCGAAACGGCGCATCAGGTTGCGCACGCGCTCTTCCAGAGCTTCCCATCGGGCGGAGTCCGGTGGGAGGATGTCATTCATGCCTTTGACGGCAGCGAGTTTTTCCACTTTGCGTGGTGTTGTTTTTTCGTTCATGCCTTGGGTGATATTCAAGCGGAAACCGCGTCAGCGCCGAAGCGCTGCTGGATGTAGTTCTCAACGACTTGCTGGAAATCGGAGGCGATATTTTCGCCGCGCAGTGTCATGCGCTTTTCGCCGTCGATGAAGACAGGCGCAGCAGGTGCCTCGCCGGTACCGGGCAGGCTGATGCCGATGTCGGCATGCTTGCTTTCCCCTGGGCCATTGACGATGCAACCCATGACGGCCACCTTGAGGTTTTCAACACCGGGATAGCGCTCACGCCAGACCGGCATCTGAGCCCGCAGAAAATCATCGATCTGCTGCGTCAGCTCCTGGAACGTGGTGCTGGTAGTACGGCCACAGCCCGGGCAGGCCGTAACGCTGGGCACAAAGGTACGCAGGCCCAGCGACTGCAGAATCTCCGAGGCAATGACCACCTCCTGCGTACGCGACTCGCCCGGAGCAGGTGTCAGCGATACACGGATCGTGTCGCCGATACCCTCTTGCAGCAGCACGGCCAGAGCCGCGGCGGAAGCCACTGTACCTTTGGTACCCATGCCGGCCTCGGTCAGGCCTAAATGCAGGGGGTAATTGCAGCGTCTACCCAGTTCGCGGTATACGGCAATCAGGTCGCGTACACCACTGACCTTGCAGGACAGCGTGATCTGGTTGGCAGGCAGTCCCATTTCCTCGGCGCGTTGTGCGGAGCCGATGGCTGAGGCGATCAGGGCTTCGTACATCACCGGCTTGGCGTCCCAGGGTTGGGGACGGCGGCTGTTTTCGTCCATCATGGACGCCAGCAGTTCCTGGTCCAGGCTACCCCAATTCACGCCGATGCGCACCGGCTTGTTCCAGCGGACGGCAGCCTCAATCATCTGGCCGAACTGGCGGTCGCGCTTGTCACCCTTGCCCACATTGCCGGGGTTGATACGGTACTTGGACAACGCCTGTGCGCAATCTGGAAAGTCACTCAGCAGGCGATGGCCGTTGTAGTGGAAGTCACCAATGAGCGGCACATCCACGCCCATGCGATCCAACTGCTCACGGATGTAGGGCACAGCCTGCGCCGCTTCTGGCGTGTTGACCGTGATGCGCACCATCTCGGAGCCGGCCAAAGCCAGTTCCTTGATCTGAACCGCCGTCTCGATGGCCTGCTCCGTGTCGGTATTGGTCATGGACTGGATACGCACTGGTGCGCCTCCTCCAACGGTCACGACCCGGCTGCCCCAAACGACAGTTGATTGCAGCGAAGAGCGCACACGGGGTGTGGCCAACTCAATGGGCTTTTGTTGTTCCATCACTTCACCTCAAAACGGGCCACATTGTTCTTGTTCAGGGTGTCCAAGCTGTAGGGCTGTCCGCGCACCTCGACCTCAGTCGCACTGACGTTTCCAACGACTACTGCCAACGGCAGCTCACCGCCTGCCGCGCCAGTTTCACCAGTCTTCAGCGTCTTCTCAAACTGCACCGTACCTTTGGCATCGGTCACCCGAACCCAGGCTTCCGACTTGGCCTTGAATGCGATGACGGTTGGAAGGGCCACTGCTGGGGCAGACGAAGCAGCGGCCGACGGGGCGGATGCCATCTTGGCGGGCACCTGGGCCGACGACACACCGTCGGTCGCACCGCTTGCCACCACCACGGATGGGACGCTTGCCAGAGGAGCCGGGGCTGCAGGCGTTTGCGATACGCCATTTGCAGCAGTTTCAGCGGGAGCCGCCGCATCGGCTGGGGCCGCCACGGGTGCCGTGACTGCGGGTTCTACGTGGCGCTGCTCCGGGAAGAACAAGACTACCAAAGCACCCAACAACAAAGCCAGCACAGCTAGCACTGCAGGCTTGGTGGCAAAGCTTTTCAGTGATCCACCGTGATAGCCTGCGTGGCTGCGAAACGGCGTATTGATGCCACGGTCGTCCGCTTCAAATCGCGGTGCTGCCGACTGTGGCAACTTGTTCAGAATGGGTGAAGGATCTACTTTGAGCGTGCGACACACACTGGCTGCCAGCGCCCGTACAAACACCGCATCCGGCAAGTCCTGCAAGCGATCCGCCTCCAGCGCCTCCAGCTTCTTGACCGGAACCTTCATCGCAACGGCGAGAGCCGCCACATGCAATCCAGACGCTTCTCGCGCCTGGCGCAGCAAGGTGCCAGCGGTAATCTCGGCCTCAGCAGGTGTAGCGGTACTCACAACAGATTCATCACTCATCAAAGGCTCCGCGCTCCAGTGCCAAGGCTTCCTTGGACTGAGCAAATCGCTTGAGCAATTGAGACTCAAGCTGAGATTGGGCTTCGCGCAGACCCAGACTGCGTTCGATCTTGATACCCAGCCACAAGGATTCGGCAGAAGCGCGCTCGCTATTGTTGATACGACGCGCGTAGAACTGCGCCCTCACCCAGTCGCCGCGCTGTGCCAGCAGGTAGGCCAGGTTGTATCCAGTAATGGGATTGGAGGCATCGAGCTGATAGGAGCGTGTAAAACTGTTCTCCGCCTCGGCCAACTGCCCGCTGTTCATTTGGCAGATGCCCTGCTCCTGCCAGGTCTTGGAGCGTTGTCCGTAGTTTGGATCTGCCAATGCAGCGGAGAACATCCGCATGGCATCAGCAGGCCTCTTCATCTTGCAAAGCAACACACCATAGTTGTGCTTCACGTCCGACGAATTGGGGTTGATCGAAAGCGCCTTCTGGAAGCTGGTTTCGGCCTGTGGCAAGTCGCCGGTCTTCATCTGGATCAGGCCACGCATCCAGTAGGGCTGGAACCAGGAAGGATCGATCAATATGGCCTGCTTGACCTCGTCCAAGGCGAAATTGTTCTTGCCGTCCTGGAAATACAGCACCGCCAGCTTGAGCCGATTGTCTGCACGCTTGCGGCTTTCGGGCTCGTCGGAATCCGTGAAAGTTTCGGGCGTGGAAGACGCCGATACGCCGCTGCCCGCGCACCCGGCAACGCCACCTGCCACCAGCAAGGCCAACGTCCAGCCCAACAGAGCTGTGAGCGAAATGGATTGCAGCACTCGCAGTTTCATCATGGTTCGCAGTCTCTCAGAGTCTCGGTGGCGCCTGCCACCGGGGTCAACATAATGGTGCGCTGCTTGGCAATGCGCTTTTCGACCGCGGTGCGATCTTGCACGTCACCGGCTAGCTGACCACAAGCGGCATCGATATCGTCGCCTCTTGTCTTGCGCACGGTGGTAACGATACCGGCATCGGCCAGCACTTTCGCAAATGCCTGCACGGCAGCGTTATTGGAGCGCTTAAGACCGGACGCTGGGAAGGGATTAAAGGGAATCAAGTTGAACTTGCACCAGCTCTGCGCCGACTGGGACTTGATGAGGTTCACCAGTTCCTTGGCATGCGCGGGCGTGTCGTTCACGCCATCGAGCATGCAGTATTCAAAGGTAATGAAGTCGCGTGGCGCAAATGCCAGATAACGCTGGCAGGCCTGCAGCAATTCATGCAACGGGTACTTGCGATTCAACGGCACCAAGTTGTCCCGCAAGGCATCGTTGGGCGCATGCAGCGACACTGCCAGTGCAACCGGGCAATCCTGTCCCAGGCGGTCCATCATGGGCACCACACCCGAAGTGGATACCGTGACGCGCCGACGCGACAGGCCATAGCCATGGTCGTCCAGCATGACGCGCAGGCTTTGCACCAAAGGCTGGTAGTTCTGCAGCGGCTCACCCATACCCATCATCACCACGTTGGAGATGACACGGTCCGGGGTCTTCAGGTACTTGCGCAAAAAATGCTCGGCAAACCACAGTTGACCAATGATTTCTCCCGCTGTGAGATTGCGACTGAAGCCTTGGTGGCCAGTGGAGCAGAAGCGGCAGCCTACGGCACAGCCGGCCTGCGAGGACACACACAGCGTGCCGCGATCTTCTTCAGGAATGAACACGGACTCGATGGCATTGCCACCGCCCACATCAAACAGCCACTTGATGGTGCCGTCCGCAGAAATATGCTGGGAAATGACGTTGGGTGCCTGAATGTGCGCCGTTGTCTTGAGCTTTTCGCGCAAGGACTTGGCCAAGTCACTCATGTCATCAAATTGGGCTGCGCCTTTTTGATGAATCCAGCGAAACAACTGGGTGGCGCGGAAGCGCTTCTCACCCAGCCGCTCGCAAAAAGCAGCCAATCCTTCCAGATCGAAATCAAGCAGGTTGGCCGTCATTGCATAAATTAACGTGAATAGACGTTCATGCCGGGGAAGAAGAATGCGATTTCAACCGCAGCCGTCTCCGGGGCATCAGAACCGTGCACAGCGTTGGCATCAATGCTGTCAGCGAAGTCAGCACGGATGGTTCCCGCGGCGGCCTTCTTGGGGTCGGTCGCGCCCATCAGGTCACGGTTCTTGAGAATGGCGTTTTCGCCTTCCAGCGCCTGGATCATCACGGGGCCGGAGATCATGAAGTCGACCAAGTCCTTGAAGAAGGGACGTGCCTTGTGCACAGCGTAGAAAGCTTCGGCTTCGCCGCGTGACAGATGAGCCATTTTGGCAGCCACGATCTTGAGGCCGGCGGCTTCAAAACGTGCATAAATTTGACCGATTACATTTTTTGCAACGGCGTCAGGCTTGATGATGGAAAGTGTGCGTTCGATAGTCATGGAGATTCCTGATCTGGGTTGAGTAATTTGCTTACATAAGCAAAGCTACTGATTTTAGCATTGCAAGCTAGCCCGGGCGGCCTCTCCCCCCGCGGCGTGGACCGCCGGGACCGCCTGGTCGCGAGCCACGATCCTGGCGCTGGCGATTGAAGCTATCCGCACCGATGTATCCCACCGAAGTTTTCATGGGGTCGGGCTGACCAGCGCCGCCCGAGCGCTCTGGCGCACGGTCGCCCCGCGCTCCATTACCCTTGCCGCCGCCATTGAATCCTGCGGGTGCGCGCCCTGCATTGCCATTGGCGTTGCCACCATTGGCACGCGGACCACCGGAACGCCTGCGGTTTCCGCGCGGGCCGCGGTTGCCCGGAGCGCCATTGCCGGCACCATCGCGTCCACCTTCAGCGCGCTCACCCGCCTTGCGCGGTGCGCCGGCAGCTTGCATCAGCCCGCGGATGTCCGACTCGTCCAGCTCCATCCAGGCCCCGCGCTTGAGCCCTCGCGGCAGCATCATGGCGCCATAGCGGATACGGATCAGGCGGCTGACTGCATGGCCCACCGCCTCCAGCATGCGGCGCACTTCGCGGTTGCGGCCCTCAGAGATGGTGACGCGGTACCAGCAGTTGGAGCCCTCTCCGCCCCCATCTTCAATCGAACCGAACTGTGCCATGCCGTCGTCCAGCTGCACGCCATCCAGCAACTGCTGCTTTTCTTCCTTGGTCAGGGCACCCAGAACGCGTACTGCATACTCGCGCTCCAGCCCAAAGCGCGGGTGCATCAGATTGTTGGCCAACTCACCAGAGCTGGTGAAGAGCAGCAGCCCTTCCGTATTCAAGTCCAGGCGACCAACCGATTGCCATTTGCCCTGCGGGAGCTTGGGCAATTTGCGGAATACGGTGGGGCGGTTCTGCGGGTCATCGTGGGTCACCACCTCCCCCACAGGCTTGTGATAGGCAATGACGCGCGCTGGCGGCGGATCGATTCGCACCCGGATGGGCTTGCCATTGACCTTGATGCTGTCTCCGAATTGGATGCGTTGGCCAATATGCGCCGGCTCGTTGTTGACGGATATACGTCCCTCCAGAATCAGCTGTTCCATCTCCAGCCGCGAGCCCATGCCGGCTTGTGCCAGCACTTTGTGCAGCTTGGGCGTTTCGGCCATGGGCGCGAGCACGCGCTTTGGCGGGGCGAGTTCGGTGATTTCCTCGTCGGCATCAAACTGGCCGGAAAGAATGTCGTCAAAGCGGGTGGCCGCGGTCGCTGGCATCGGTGCAGCAGAAGCATCTTCTTCAGAAGGGGCTACGGTAAACACGACGGCGCCGGGTTCAACCGGGGCTTCTTCGACCTCCTGGGGTTTTGTGGAGTCGGGTTCAGTCATAGCAAGGTTCCATCCATAGGGGGGTTGGTATCGGTTCCAGCAGAGTCGCCGGCTTCCTCTACAGGCTGCTCCGAAACGGGTAAATCCATTTGCAGCTCGGGCTCATCCGGGTTGGGTTCGGACGCCATCAAGGCGGGCTGCTCTTCTTCCATCGGCATCAAGGATTCAAATGCCTGGGACGCTTCGGCCGGACCTTCCAGCAAAGGCAACTGATCCAGCGACTCCAGCCCCAAATCATCCAGAAACTGTTTGGTGGTTGCGTAAAGCGCCGGACGGCCTGCAGCTTCACGGTGACCAATCACTTCCACCCAGCCGCGATCTTCCAGCTGCTTGATCAGCAAAGAGCTGATGGTGACGCCACGGATATCTTCCATGTCGCCGCGGGTCACCGGCTGGCGGTAGGCAATGATGGCCAGCGTCTCCAGCGTGGCACGGGTATAGCGCGGTGGCTTCTCGGGGTGCAGGCGGTCCAGGTACTCACGCATCTCCGGACGGCTCTGGAAACGCCAGCCAGTGGCGACATTGACCAGCTCCACACCGCTGTTGGCCCAATCGTCGCGCAGTTCCTGCAACAGTGTTTTGAGCGTGTCTGCACCCAGCGCGTCGGCAAACAGCGCTCGCATGTCACGCACAGGCATCGGTTGTTGGGTGCAAATCAGCGCAGTTTCAAGCACCCGCTTTGCTTCAGCCAAGTTCATAGTCAGGCAATTTCCGGAAACATCGCCATCACGGCGACACATCAATGAGATTTCTTCGGAAGGCAAACAGGGGGAGGACCCTGTGGCGACCCTCGCAACGATGGTACGGCGCGGTCTGCAGCCCTTCAGGCTTTGCCGGATTGTAACGCAGGCACCATTTGCGCCAGTGCCCGCTGCATGTCGGCGGGAAGATCGGCGTCAAACTGTAGCGGCTCGCCCGTCACCGGGTGGACAAATGCCAGCCGGGTTGCATGCAGCGCCTGGCGAGTCAGACCCAACTGGGGCAGGCCGCCGTACACGCTGTCCGCCACCAAAGGATGACCGATGAAAGCCATGTGCACCCGGATCTGATGGGTTCTGCCCGTATGCAATTTGCAATACACCAGGCAATGGGTGGCGTCACCGCGACGGAACTCAAAGTCGGTGCGCGCCTCCTTGCCCGACTGTGTGGCCAGGTCCACCACCGCCATGCGCAAGCGATTGCGCACATCCCGACCAATGGCCGCATCCACCGTGCGTTGCACCGGCCCGTTCCAGGCGCCATGCGCCAGCGCCAGATACTGGCGATTGACCTCTCGGGCAGCAATGGCTTTGACCAGTGCATCCATCACGACGCGGGTCTTGGCCACAACCATCAGACCGCTGGTGTCCTTGTCCAGACGGTGCACGATACCTGCCCGCGGCACTTCCAGGAAACACGGAGCGTGGGCCAGCAACCCGTTGAGCAGCGTTCCGCTCCAGTTGCCTGGCGCGGGATGCACTACGAGGCCCGCGGGCTTGTTGACCACCATCAAATGCTCGTCCTCATAGGCGATGCCGAACGCCACCTCCTCCGGCTTGAAAGCCTGGCTTTGCGGCGTGGGTTTGAGCTCCAGACTGATGGAGTCGCCCGCCCGAACCTTTTGCGAGGTCTTGGTCACGACCTTGCCGTTGACCGTAACCAAACCGGACTCCAGCAACTGCTGCAAATAGCTACGGGAGAATTCGCTGACCGAAAGGGCCAGGACCTTGTCCAGGCGCTCGCCGTGGTACCTTGCGTCCACCTGCAGGATGCGGATATCGGAGTCCGGCCCCAGCTCTTCCGACTCCTCGCTGCCAAGCTCAAGGGGGGTGGCCGATATAATCCCGTCCGTCTGTTTCAAGAAAGTTTCCCACAATGTTGCGAGTCAAATTATCGGTCGTTTATGCTGTAGCGCTAATGACCGCGGCCTTGGGGTTGGGTGGATGCTCCACCCCAGTCGACAAGACTGCCACCATGAGTCCCAACGCCATCTATGCGGAAGCCAAAGACTCTGCGGACTCCGGCCAGTATGACAAGGCCATTCCCCTGTACGAAAAGCTGGAAGCGCGTGCCGCTGGTACACCGCTGGCACAACAGGCCCAGCTTGAGAAGGCCTACGCGCAGTACCGCACACAGGAGCCGGCACAGGCCATTGCAACCTTGGACCGCTTCATGAAGCTGCATCCGGCAAGCCCTGCCTTGGACTACGCGATGTACCTCAAGGGCATCATCAACTTCAATGACGATCTGGGTCTGTTCTCAGCCATTTCCCGTCAGGATCTGTCCGAACGGGACCAGAAAGCCTCCAAGGAAGCCTTTGAGTCCTTCAAGGAACTGGTGGCCCGTTTCCCGAATTCCCGCTACACACCCGACGCCACCCAGCGCATGAATTACATCGTGGGTTCGCTGGCGCAGTACGAGGTGCACGTGGCACGTTACTACTACAAGCGCGGCGCTTATCTGGCTGCGGTCAACCGTGCGCAGACGGCAGTCGCAGACTACCGTGACGTGCCCGCGGTCGAAGAGGCCATGTTCATCATCTACAAGTCGTACGACGCCCTGGGCCTGACGAAGCTGCGTGATGACGCCAAGCGCATCATGGAAACCAACTACCCCAATTCTGAGTTCCTCACCAAAGGTGAGCGCACTAGCAATGATCCTTGGTGGAAGCTCTGGTAAGCGCCTCTAGCGCTTGCCGGTAGTCCGCTTCACTATTCAGCCTGCGCATTGCAGGCAAGGTGGCCAACAGTTGGCGCCCGTAGCCCATCTGGATCAGGCGCGTATCGCACACGACTAGCACACCCTGGTCTGATTCCCGCCGTATCAGTCGACCGGCCCCCTGCCGCAGGGCCACGGCCGCCTGTGGCAAATGCAAATGCTTGAACGGATTCTTTCCCCGGCTCTCCAGAGACTTGGACCGTGCCTGCAACACCGGATCATCCGGCGGTGTGAACGGCAGCTTGTCAATCACCAGCAATTGCAAAGCTTCGCCGGGCATGTCTATACCCTCCCAGAAGGTGGCAGATGCCACCAGTATGGCGCCCCGTTGTCTATCTTCAGCGTACTGCAAAAAACGCGATAGCAGCTCGCGCTTGGGCAATACGCCCTGCACCAGAAGCTCCAGATCAGCATGCCCCTGCATGGCGGTGGCCAGGGCATCGCCAATGGTGCGCATGGCCCGCAGCGTGGTAGTCAGTACCAGAGTACGTCCACCCAGTTGCCGCGCACCCTCCAGGGCAAGTTGAGCCACCGCGTGGCTGTGCGAGGCGTCGCCAGGCTTGGGGAAATGTGAAGGCACGTACAGGGCCGCCTGTCGCGCATAGTCGAACGGACTGGGCACTTTCAGGACATGCGCACCGGCCAAACCACAGCTCTCCACAATCCAGCTCAGACCGGCATCGTGACCCAAGGTGGCCGAGGTAAATATCCAGGATTTGCCCGCCCCCGCAGTCGCATCTTCTTGCTGCGCAAACACACGGGTCTGCATGGCCAGGGAAATATCCATGGGAGACTGCAGCATGCGCACCTGGCGCCCGACCTCCAGCCAGCGGACCGCGCCGGGCGGAATCGGCTGCAGGAACAATTGAAGCTGCTCCATCAAGTCGCCACACCGCTGCTGCAGCACCTGCAGCTCGGGCGCTGTCTCCGCCAGCATGTCCAAAGCGTCATGGGCATGTGCCATGGAAGCCTGGCAGGCCTGCAGGAAGTCATTCCAGCGTTCGCCAACCACACGCCACTCCATCCGTACCGCTGCGTCCTGTACAGGAAAACGCGAGCGCAAGGCCTCAGCGCCCTGCTCTATTGCCTGGGCCAGCTCAGGCCAGGGCGCAAGGCCACGCGCGTGCACTTGCGCAACACGCTCCAGGTCCCGTGCATAGTTGCTGAGCTGACCGCTGCCCAACTGCCGCCCCAGAAACTGCACGCCGATTTCATTGAGCTGGTGTGCCTCGTCGAATATCACGGTGTGCACGCTGGGGAGCAACTCTGCCACACCGGATTCACGCACATTCAGATCCGCAAAAAACAGGTGATGGTTGATCACAACCAGATCCGCTGCAAGTGCCTCGCGCCTGGCCGTGTTTACAAAGCAGCGGCTGAACTGCGAACAACGGGCACCGAGACAGTTCTCCCGCGTGGAGGTGACCAACGGCATCAGAGGTGAAGAATCATCCAGCGCTTCCACCTCGGACAGGTCCCCGGTCTGCGTGGCATGGGCCCAGCTTTCAATACGTGCCAGTTGGTGCAAGGCCCGGCCGTCATCCAGACGCCAGTCTTGCCGTGCGGATTCCAGATGGTGCAGGCATAAATAACTGCCCCGCCCTTTCAGGAGCGCCACGCGCAGTGATACACCAAGCAACTCACGCAACCTGGGAATATCGCGGCCAAACAGTTGGTCCTGCAATGCCTTGGTAGCGGTGGACACCAGTACGCGCTTGCCCGAAAGCAGTGCGGGTACCAGGTACGCATAGGTCTTGCCCACGCCCGTTCCGGCCTCCACTATCAACTTTCCCCCCTGCTCGAGGACCTGCGCCACGGCCTGGGCCATTTGCAACTGACCTTCACGCGGGCGGTATTCCGGCACCGATGCAGCCAGCGGGCCGCCGATGCCAAAAGCTGCGGCAACTGCCTGGTTTTCGACCATTCAGGCGGGCTCGTCCGGAAGCAGAGATTGCTCGATACGGGCAATTTCGTCACGCAAGGCCAAGCGCCTTTTCTTCAGCCTGCGCATCATCAGCTCGTCCACCGGCGTTTTGTCAGCAGCCTGGTCAATCAGTGCGTCCAGATCGCTGTGCTCCATCCGCAGCGCAATCAAGCGTCGCTGTGGGGAATTCAAGTTAAGGCTCAAGGGGAAATAAGAATAAAAGTTTGCGCCGCTTTGGTGTTGGATCAACACCTGCTGGCTCGATAATACGACCAGAATACAGTTTACCGAGAGGAACGCTTCACGCGAGCGCAACAATGGCTACCACAGGCTACCGTCTTACCGCTTCCACCGGCATCCACAAGGGCGACCGTGACTACCAGCAAGACCAGCTGGCGCTGCTGCAGCATCCGCGCGTGAATGGATGCATCCTGGCCATCGTGGCCGATGGCATGGGTGGCCGCAGCGGTGGGCGCAAGGCCTCCGACCAGGTGATGATGACCGCCAAACAGGTATTTGACCGTTATGACCCGGCAACCGAAGATGCCTCCGCCATCCTGAAGCAGATCGTGGATGAAGCCCACTTGGTCATCAAACTCACAGCCATTTCCTCCGAGCAGGAACCCCACAGCACGATGGCGGCATTCATCATCAATCCGGGTGGCGATTGCCACTGGGCGCATACCGGTGATTCACGCATCTACTACTTTCACGGCAACACCTTCGTCAAACGGACCAAAGACCACTCCTATGTGCAGGCCCTGGTGGACAAAGGTGAGTTGACGGAGGAGCAGGCGGCAGTACATCCGCAGTCCAATATCCTGATGGGTTGCCTGGGCACTGAAAGCGATCCACCAATTGCCTACCACTTCATCCCCCAACTGCGCGCCGGTGACACACTCATGGCTTGCAGCGACGGTGTCTGGCATTACTTCAAGAACAGCGAAATCGGTTCCGTCCTGTCCACGCTGTCCGCCCGCGAAGCCACCGAATTCCTGATCGACAAGGCCCGCTCCCGTGCCCGGGGGGGCGGCGACAACTTGTCTATTGTGGTTGTGAAGCTGGAGCCACTGGGCTGACAGCCTGGGAAGCCGCTGGACGGGGAGGCAGTGGCTTGCCGGTCTTTTCACTGATGCGTTTGGCCGCCGCCTCGCGCTTCTTGGCGGCTTCAGCCAACTTGTTGGCATAAGCCTCCCGGTTCTGCGCCTGCTGGGCAGCGGTCGGCGCCGTAGTCTCACGCGGCCCCGAGGCGGCGACGCCTGGATTGGTCGCCTTGGCGGCATGCTCCGCCTGCTTGTCCTTTTGGGCCTGCTGCCGGTCCTGCGTCGTATTGCCGGCCAAATCCAGCTCCGCCTGGGCATCCTTGTCGGCCTTTTCCTGGGTCTTCTGTTCGATGCGCTCCAAGGCTTCTGCACCTTGCTGCTTGCGCTCTGCGTCATGCAGGCTGATTTCCTGCCGCTTGAGATCGCGCAGCTTGGCCGTGCGCCTGGATTGAACGTCTTTGAGACAGCTGTTGACGATAAAGTGCTTGTAGCACTCTGCTTCCTGCGCATCAAAGGCCGCGTTTTCGCGTGCCCGCGTGGCTTCAATCTGCGCCAGAGCGTCCTGTGAGTCAGACGCCTGCGGTGGCGCCACAGCTTGTGCCCACAACGGCTGGGTGAGCAGCACAGAAAGCACCCAGGTAGCGATGCGCTTCATGTCAAACCCGTATCCACAACACGCCGCTCCAGCGCCAGGTATTCCTTGGACTGCATCTCATGGAGACGCGACACCGTGCGGGGAAATTCATGCGCCAAGGGGCCTTCGGTATACAGCTCATCCGGTTCCACCTCCGCAGAAAGAATCAGCTTGACCCGCCGGTCATACAGCACGTCCACCAGCCAGGTAAAGCGCCGCGCCTCGGACGCCAGACGTACTGACATGCGCGGCACGTCGCTCAGAAATACCGTGTGGAACCGTGAAGCGATTTCCAGGTAGTCGTTCTGCGAGCGCGGACCGCCGCACAAGGTCTTGAAGTTGAACCAGACAATGCCACCAGCTTTGCGCCAGGCGTTGATCTGACGCGACTCGATGTGGAGCACCGGGTCTTCGTCCTGCTGCTCGGCAAGCGCATCAAAAGCTTGCTTCATGGCCTCGTCGGCCTGTGGCCCCAAAGGGGTGTGATAGAGCTTGACTGCCTCCAGCGTGCGGCTGCGGTAGTCGGTTCCGTTGTCCACGCTGAGCACTTCCATGCGGCTGTTGAGCAGGGCGATGGCTGGCAGGATGCGGTCGCGGTGCAAGCCATTCGGATAGAGGTCGTCAGGCTTGAAATTGGAGGTCGTGACAAAGCCCACACCGTTGGCAAACATCGCCGATAGCAAGCGGTGCAGGATCATGGCATCGGTGATGTCTGCCACATGGAACTCATCAAAGCACACGAGCTTGTAGCGCAGGGCCATGCGCCGGGCCAGCTCATCCAGCGGGTTGACCGTGCCTTGCAGGTCCGCCAACTCGCGGTGCACTTCGCGCATGAACTCGTGAAAGTGCAACCGCGTCTTGCGCTTGAGCGGAACAGAGTTGAAGAAGCAGTCCATCAGGAAGCTTTTGCCCCGCCCGACTCCACCATACATGTACACGCCACGCGGTATGTCGGGCCGATTGATCAGCTTCTTCAGGGCGTTGGAGCGCTTCTCCTTGTAGTGCGTCCATTCCTGGGCGCAGCGGTCCAAGGCCTCCACCGCGCGCAGCTGCGCCGGGTCGGCCTTGTACCCGCGCGCGGCCAACTCCGCTTCATAAGTCTCTTTGACGCTGCGCCGCACCGGCTCTGTAACCGCGATGGCTTTAGAAGTTCAAGGTACGCTTGTCCACCGCCAGAGCGGCTTCCTTGGTCGCCTCGCTCAGGGAGGGGTGCGCATGGCAGATACGGGCGATGTCTTCTGCGCTGGCCTTGAATTCCATGGCCACCACGGCCTCGGAGATCAACTCGCTGGCCATGGGGCCCACGATGTGCACACCCAGGATTTCGTCGGTAGTTGCATCCGCCAGGAACTTCACCATGCCGGTCGTATCGCCCAAGGCGCGTGCGCGGCCATTGGCGAGGAACGGAAAGGTGCCAGCCTTGTACTTCACGCCATCGGCCTTGAGCTGCTGCTCGGTGCGGCCCACCCAGGCGATTTCCGGGCTGGTGTAGATGACCCAGGGAATGGTGTTGAAGTTCACATGCCCGTGTTGGCCCGCAATGCGCTCGGCCACGGCAACGCCCTCTTCTTCCGCCTTGTGCGCCAACATGGGACCGCGCACCACGTCACCCACGGCCCAGACGCCGGGCACGTTGGTCTTGCAGTCACCATCCACCACAATGGCGCCACGCTCGTCGAGCTTCAGGCCAATGGCTTCGGCGTTCAGGCCAATGGTGTTGGGCACGCGGCCGATGGAGACGATGAGCTTGTCGGCATCCAGGGTCAGTGCTTCACCCTTGGCGTTGGTGTAGGCGATGGACACGCCCTTCTTGCCGTTCTTGATTTCGCCGACGGTTACGCCCAGCTCGATCTTCAGGCCCTGCTTGTCAAAAGCCTTCTTGGCTTCCTTGGCGATCTGTTCGTCCACAGCGCCCAGGAATGTGGGCAAACCTTCGAGGATGGTGACTTCCGAACCCAGACGGCGCCACACGGAGCCCATTTCCAGGCCGATCACACCGGAGCCGATCAATGCCAGCTTCTTGGGCACCGCGCCCACGCGCAATGCACCGTCGTTCGACAGGATGTTTTCCTCGTCGAAGGGCGTTCCGGGCAAGGCACGTGCGTTGGAACCGGTAGCGACAATGACTTGCTTGGCAGTAATGGTCTCTTCGGTCTTGCCCGCAACGGCAATTTCAATTCCACCGTCGACAGCCTTCACAAACGATCCGCGCCCATGGAAGAAAGTGACCTTGTTCTTCTTGAACAGGTACAGGATGCCGTCGTTGTTCTGCTTCACAACGGTGTCCTTGCGGGCAATCATCGTGGCCACATCCATCTTCAGGTCCTTGACCGTAATGCCGTGGTCGGCGAAGTGGTGGTTGGCCTGCTCGAAATGCTCGCTGGACTGCAGCAGGGCTTTGGAAGGAATGCAGCCCACATTGGTACAGGTTCCGCCAGGAGCCGGGCCACCCGCTGCGTTCTTCCACTCGTCAATACAGGCGACGTTGAAGCCCAGTTGGGCCGCACGGATGGCAGCGATGTAGCCGCCAGGACCACCGCCAATAACGACCACATCAAATTGTTTGCTCATGATTCACTCTTTCGTTATCCACATCTGACACGCGTGACGTGCCTTCAATCAAAAACACCGCGGAACCGGCTGTGCCGGCCCGCTGGTGTTGCCCCTGCAAGGGGGTGGCGAAGCGACACGCAGTGCGCGCAGCCTGGGGTGTGCGTTAAATATCAAACAGCAAGCGTGCTGGATCTTCCAACGCTTCCTTCATGGCCACCAGACCCAGAACCGCTTCACGGCCGTCGATGATGCGGTGGTCGTAGGACATGGCGAAGTAGTTCATGGGACGCACCACCACCTGACCGTTTTCCACCATGGCGCGGTCCTTGGTGGCATGTACGCCCAGGATGGCCGATTGCGGCGGGTTGATGATGGGGGTGGACATCATGGAGCCGAAGGTACCGCCATTGGAGATTGAGAAGGTACCACCGGTCATTTCTTCCATGCCCAGCTTGCCGTCACGTGCCTTGACGCCGAACTCGGCAATCTTCTTCTCGATCTCGGCAAAGCTCATCTGGTCGGCGTTGCGCAGAATCGGCACCACCAGACCACGGGGGGAACCCACCGCAATACCAATGTCGAAGTAGCCGTGGTACACGATGTCGTTGCCGTCCACCGAGGCATTAAGCACCGGGAACTTCTTGAGCGCGTGCACTGCGGCCTTGACGAAGAAGCTCATGAAGCCCAGCTTCACGCCGTGTTCCTTCTCGAAACGCTCTTGCATGCGCTTGCGCATTTCCATGACCGGGGCCATGTTGATTTCATTGAAGGTGGTCAGGATGGCGTTGGTGGACTGCGATTGCAGCAGACGCTCGGCCACGCGCGCGCGCAGACGGGTCATGGGCACGCGCTGCTCAGGACGGTCACCCAGGCTGGGCGCGGCAGGTGCGGAAACCTGCGGCAATGCCTTGGTCGGCACGCCGGTAGGGATCACCGCGGCCGTGGATTGCACGCCACCTGCGACAGCGGCCAGCACATCACCCTTGGTCACGCGGCCGTCTTTGCCGGTGCCACTGACGGCACCCACAGCCAGGTTGTTGTCGGCCAACAGCTTGGCAGCAGCTGGCATCGCAACGCCAGCCTTGCTGTTGGAAGCCGGGGCTGCAGCTGCAGGTGCCGATGCAGCGGGAGCCGCCGCCGCAGCGGCAGGCGCAGCTGCGGGAGCGGCAGCACCAGCTTTTCCTTCGGTGTCGATGCGGGCAATCAATTGCTCTGCAGCGACAGTGGCACCATCGCCTTGCACCAGCTCAGCCAGTACGCCAGCGGCAGGTGCAGGGACTTCCATCACCACCTTGTCGGTTTCAATTTCGATCAGGATTTCATCGACCGCAACCAGATCACCGACTTTTTTCTTCCACTGCAACAGCGTGGCTTCAGCAACCGATTCAGACAGCTGCGGGACTTTAACTTCTACGATAGCCATATCAATTCTTTCGTGTTTTATTTGGTGAGCACAAAGCCCTTGAGCTTGCCGAACGCGCCTTCAACCAGCGCCTTTTGCTGTTCCTGGTGCAGATGCGAATAGCCGACTGCAGGAGAGGCAGAGGCTGCACGTCCCGAGTAACCCAGACGCTGGCCATCGGCCATGTTTTCATGCAGGTAGTGCTGCACGAAGAACCAGGCGCCCTGGTTTTGCGGCTCATCCTGGCACCACACAACTTCTGTCGCATGGGGGTACTTCTTCAGTTCGGTCGAGAACGCCTTGTGCGGGAAGGGATACAGTTGCTCCACACGCACGATGGCCACGTCGTCGTGTCCTTTTTCCTCGCGCTTCTTGACCAGGTCGTAATAGACCTTGCCGGAGCAAGCCACCACGCGCTTGACCTTGTCGGCCTTGATGTCCTTCTGCTCGGGCAGGATGGTCTGGAAACCACCCTTGGTGAACTCGGACAGCGGAGAGGTTGCGTCCTTGTTTCGCAGCAGCGACTTGGGCGTCATGATGACCAGCGGCTTACGCAGGTTGCGCACCATCTGGCGACGCAGCACGTGGAAGATCTGGCTGGCGGTGGTGGGCTGCACGATCTGCATATTGGTGTCAGCCGCCAACTGCATGAAGCGCTCCAGACGTGCCGAGCTGTGCTCGGGACCCTGGCCTTCGTAGCCATGGGGCAACATCAGGGTGATGCCGTTGACACGACCCCACTTCACTTCGCCGGAGGCGATGAACTGGTCGATCACCACTTGGGCGCCGTTGGCGAAGTCGCCAAACTGGGCTTCCCAGATCACCAGGGTGTTGGGATCGTTGGAGGCGTAGCCATATTCAAAGGCCAGCACCGCCTCTTCGGACAGGATGGAGTCGATGACGACAAAGGGTGCCTGGTTTTCGGTCACGTTAGCCAGGGGCACATAAGTGCCGGTATCCCACTTTTCGCGATTCTGGTCGTGAATCACGGCATGGCGATGGGTGAAGGTGCCGCGTCCGCTGTCTTCGCCGGATAGACGCACCGGATAACCGCTTGCCACCAGGGTGGCGAAGGCCATCTGCTCGCCCATACCCCAGTCCACATTGACTTCGCCACGGCCCATGGCGGCACGGTTCTCATACACGTCCTTGACCAGCTTGTGGGCCGTAATGCTGGCGGGGATGGTTGTGACCTTCTCGGCCAGGCGTTTCCACTCGGCCAAGGGTACCGCGGTGTCACCCGCATCGGTCCACTTCTTGCCCAGGAACGGTGCCCAGTCCACCGCAAATTTACTCTTGAAGTTGGTCAGCACCGGATCATCCGTGTGCTTGCCGGCGTCCATGGCGGCACGATAAGCCTTGACCATGTCGTCGCCCAAAGTTTCGCCCAGGCCTTGTGCAGCCAAACGGTCCGCGTACAGCTTGCGGGTACCGGGGTGCTGTGCAATCTTCTTGTACATCAGCGGCTGGGTCAGAGCGGGGGTGTCCTGCTCGTTGTGGCCCAGTTTGCGGTAGCAGACGATGTCCAGCACCACATCCTTGCGGAAGGTCATGCGGTATTCCAGCGCCAGCTGGGTTGCCAGCACCACGGCTTCTGGATCGTCGCCGTTGACGTGGAGCACAGGCGCTTCCACCATCTTGACGATATCGGTGCAATACACCGAGGAGCGCATGTCGCGCGGGTCCGATGTAGTGAAACCAATCTGGTTGTTGATGATGATGTGGACGGTACCGCCCGTGGTGTAACCGCGTGTCTGTGCCAGCGCCAGGGTTTCCTGGTTGACACCTTGGCCACCAAAGGCCGAGTCACCGTGCACCAGTACCGGCAGCACTTGCGCACCCTTCACGTCACCACGACGGTCCATACGGGCCCGCACCGAGCCCTCCACCACCGGGTTCACGATTTCCAGGTGGGAAGGGTTAAATGCCAGCGAGAGGTGCACCGGTCCGCCATCGGTCGCCAGATCGGAACTGAAGCCCTGGTGATACTTCACGTCGCCGGCTGGCAGGTCTTCAGGAGCGGTATGCTCAAATTCGGCAAACAGGTCCTTGGGCATCTTGCCCATGGTGTTGACAAGCACATTCAGGCGGCCACGGTGGGCCATGCCGATTACTACTTCTTGCACACCCTTGATGCCGGCTGCGTTAATCAGCTCATCCATGGCGGCGATAAAGCTCTCGCCACCTTCCAGCGAGAAGCGCTTCTGGCCCACGAACTTGGTGTGCAGGAAGCGCTCAAGGCCTTCGGCTGCGGTCAGTCGCTCCAGAATGGCTTTTTTCTTTTCTGCACTGAAATTGGGTTTGCTGCGAATGGATTCGAGCTTTTGCTGCCACCAACGCTTTTCAGCCTGCTCGGTGGTGTACATGTATTCAGCGCCCAAGGTACCGCAATAGGTTTCACGCAGCGCATTGAGCAGCTCGCGCAGGGACATGCGGTCCTTGCCGAAAAACGTGTTGCTGGTATCGAACACCGTTTCCTGGTCGGCATCGGTAAAGCCAAAGTACGCAGGGTCCAGGTCGGGAATAGCCGGACGTTCGGTACGCTTGAGGGGGTCGAGATCAGCCCAGCGTTGGCCGACATTGCGATAGGCGGCAATCAGCTGTTGCGCCGCAGTGCGCTTGCGCCCCATTTCGGCGTCGGCGCTGGCCAGCACCACCTTGGTGCCGCCGGACTTGGCCCGCTCTGCAAAGGCGTTGATGACGGGCAGATGCGGCACGTCTTTGGCATTCGTGCCATCCACCGCGGGCACGTGCTGCAGTGCGTCGAAATACGAACGCCATGAATCGGGAACGCTACCGGGGTTGGCCAAATAGTTCTCGTACATCTCTTCGACATACGGGGCATTGCCACCAAACAGGTAGGTATTGTTTTGGTACGCCTGGTATACAGACGACGCGGAATCACTCATATTGCGCTGACCTCCGTTCCCCTTCAGGGAACATTAGCTGGTTAAAGCTGGTTTATTAACCTTCCGCGACACGGCTGAACCGATTGGCGGATGCGACTGTGGCATTGGAAGGACCTTCGTTGCGGACTGGATTGTGCCACTGATTCGTATAAATAGCTGCACTTCACCGGCCTTTTACTCGACGACTGACGGTCAGCTGACTACCAAGTCCTTGATTTGCTGCAGTGCACCAGGGTCTTCCATGGTGGTCAGATCGCCAGGGTCGCGACCCTCGCAAACGGCCTGAATGGCGCGGCGCAACAGCTTGCCACTGCGGGTTTTGGGCAGCACATGCACGAACCGCACGCGCGCCGGGCGGGCTACCGCACCAAGCTGGTCATCCACCACTTTCATAATGGCGCCTTCCAGCTTCAGTGCGTCGGCGCTGGCGGACGCCACACTGGGGTCCTTGAGCACGACGAAGGCCACTGCCACCTGGCCCTTGAGCTGATCCGCCACGCCGACCACCGCCACCTCGGCCACATTGGCGTGACTGCTGATGCTTTCCTCAATCTCGCGGGTGCCCAGGCGATGACCCGCCACGTTGATCACGTCATCGGTACGGCCCAGGATGAAGAAGTAGCCGTCTTCGTCCTTCACACCCCAGTCGAAGGTGCTGTACATCACCCGGTTGTGGATGCTGGACCAGTAGGTTTTGACAAAGCGTTCGTCGTCACCCCAGATGGTTTGCAGGCAGCCCGGAGGCAGCGGGCCTTCCACGGCGATGACGCCCTTCTTGTTGGCTTCGTTGATTTCCTCGCCCGTGGTCTCGTCGATCAGACGCACGTCGTAGCCATAAACGGCCTTGCCTGGGGAGCCAAACTTGGTCGGGGCTTTTTCAACGCCATTGCAGATGGCCATGATGGGCCAGCCGGTTTCGGTTTGCCAGTAGTTGTCGATGATGGGCTTGTTGATGGCGCCCGAAATCCAGGTCGCAGTCGGCTCATCCAGCGGTTCGCCCGCCAGGAACAGTGCCTTGAGGCTGGACAGATCGTATTTGGTGAGGAAGGACGGGTCCTGCTTCTTGAGCACGCGCGCCGCCGTGGGCGCGCTGAACATCACGCTGACCTTGTACTTTTCCACCAGCTTCCACCAGATGCCAGCGTCGGGACGGATGGGCAGGCCTTCGTACATGATGGTTGCCATGCCGGCAATCAGCGGGCCGTAAATGATATAGCTGTGCCCCACCACCCAGCCGATATCGGACGTGGAGAAATAGGTCTCTCCCGGGTTGCCCATATAGATGTGCTTCATGCTAGCAGCCAGTGCTACTGCATAACCCGCGGTGTCGCGTTGCACGCCCTTGGGCTTGCCGGTGGTGCCGCTGGTGTAGAGGATGTAGCTCGGGTGGTCGGAATCGACCCACTCGCAGGGCACTTGTACATTCAGATTGGCTTCGCGCAGTGAGGCGTAATCTTCGTCGCGTCCGGCAACCTTGGGGAAATCGGCCAGGCCGCGGTTGACCATGAGCACCTTGGCTGGCTTGTGGCTGCTCAGCGAAATGGCTTCGTCCAGCAGGTGTTTGTAGGGAACCACCTTGCCGCCGCGCATGCCTGCATCGGCGCTGACGATGGCAACCGGCTTGGCATCTTCAATACGGCTGGCCAGGCTGTGGCTGGCAAAGCCACCGAACACCACCGAGTGAATGGCGCCAATGCGCGCGCAGGCCAGCATTGCAAAGCAGGCCTCGGCGATCATGGGCATGTAGATCAGTACACGGTCCCCCTTGCTCACGCCAAGAGACTTGAGAATGGCAGCCATGCGCTGCACCTCGGCGTGCAGCTCACGGAAGCTGTAGGCCTTTTCAATATCCGTTTCGGTGGAGACAAAGACCAGTGCGTTCTGGTCCGGGCGCATGGCCAGATGACGGTCCACTGCGTTGTAGCAAAGATTGGTCTGGCCACCGGCGAACCACCGTGCAAACGGCGGATTGCTGTAATCGCAGACCTTGTCAAACGGCTTGTGCCAGTCGATCAATTGGGCCTGCTCGGTCCAGAATCCGTCCCTATCGACGATGGAACGGCGATGAAAGTCTGCGTATGCGGTCATTGTGCGGGTCTCCGGAGCCTTGTATTGCGGGGAAAACTGAATTCTTAATTATGGGCAAGCAACTTGCTGCAAGCTGACTTGCCCCACCGCCAGCATCCGATCAGTCGTCGCCGCCCACCTTGGAACTGCGCGAGATGGCGCGCACCAGCCAGATCGCGCCCAACACAGCGCCGGCAAAACCGAAAAATCCAAACATGGGTAACCCAAAGATGGTAGGTCCACCTTTCACCGTCATGACAATCGATGAGCCAATGATGAGTGACGCAATCACGAGTGCCATGGATATCCGGTTGGCGGCTCGGTCGATCTGATCCCCCACCCGCTTCAAATGGGCCAACTCGATGCCGACCTGCAGGCGACCGCGGCGGGCGTTGCGTAGCAATTGGGAAAGGTCGTGCGGAAGCTGCTCGGCAAGCGCCAAGGTACGACGCAGCATCTTCCAGCCCCGCGTAGCGACCGCCTTGGGGCTATAGCCGGCACGCACCACCTGTCGCAACAGCGGCGTGGCCTGCTCAGCCATGTGAAAGTCCGGATCCAGGCCGCGGCCCATGCTTTCCAGCGAAACAAACGCCTTGATCAGCAGCGCCAGATCAGACGGCAAGCTCAGGTGGTTGTAACGCAGGATGGCCGTGATGTCGCCCAGCATCTGGCTCAGACTCAGATCCGCCAGCGGCAAACCATGGTACTGGTCCACGAAGGTTTCAATCTCGTTTTCGAGCTGGCTCAGATTGGCCTGATGCTCGTCGCCAGCCCAGTCCAGCAATACTTCGGCAACTGCCTGCGGCTCGCGCTCCACCAGCCCCAACAGAAGCTGCAGCAACTCGGATCGACGGCGCGCGGACAGGCGCCCGACCATGCCGAAGTCGATAAATGCCACGCGGTTACCGTTCAGGTAGAACACATTGCCTGGGTGGGGATCGGCATGGAACAGGCCGTCCTGCACGATCATCTTCAGCACCGCCTGCGCACCGCGCTGCGCCAGCTGGGACCGATCGAAGCCATCTTGCGCAATCAGTTGCTCCAGGTGGCTGCCCGAAACGCCTCCCATATAGTCCTGCACATTGACGCGGGCGTTGGTGTGCTGCCAGTGCACGCGCGGAATCACGATGTGGGGCAAGGCCTTCATGTTGTTCGCAATCCGCTCGGAATTGCGGCATTCGGCCGCAAGATCCAGCTCCTGCCGCAAGGACTTGCCGAATTCGCGCATCAGCAATTGGGGGCGGTAGGGCTTGAGCCATGGCAATTCGGCTTCGGCCATTCCCGCCAGATGACCCAACAAGCGTAAGTCAGCCTCAATGACTTCTGCAATGCCTGGCCGACGGATCTTGACGATGACTTCAGTCCCATCCGCCAACCGAGCCCGGTGTACCTGCGCAATGGAAGCAGCCGCCAGCGGCTGCGGGTCAAACCAGGCAAAGACCGCTTCGGGTTCGCCCCCCAGATCCTCACGCAGTTGGGGGCGCAGCGTCTCCAGCGGCAGGGCTGGCACCTGGCTATGCAGTTTGCCAAGTTCGGCAATCCAGTCAGGGCCCAGCAAGTCCACCCGGCCCGCCAGTATCTGGCCCAGCTTCACAAAAGTCGGCCCCAACTCTTCCAAGGCCAGACGGACTTGTACTGGCGGCGGAATACGCGCCAAATCGGCCGCAGTCTCCCAGCGCACGGCGTGCCCTGCCCGCTCCAGCCAATCGGCCAATCCCATGCGCCTGACCAAATCGCCGAAGCCGTGGCGGATCAGCACTCCGGCTATTTCGTACAGGCGTCCGGCATCTTTCGCAGCAGTCAGTGTTTCAATCAACATGGCCTGTAGCCCTACTTGATTAATCCCTGCACTTGGTTGAACGCCGGGTGCTCGGCGCTACGCAGCCACTCAAAGGCCACCATCTCGGTCGTCACCAGCTCCACGCCGGCGCCAGCCAGCCGGTCGAAGGCAGCGTCGCGGTTGCGCTCGGTGCGCGAGCTACAGGCGTCGGTCACCACCCACACGTCAAATTCGTCTTCCAGCAGGTCCAGCGCCGTTTGCAGCAGGCACACATGGGCTTCACAGCCGGCCAACACGATAGTGTCGCGTTCGGCGGCAGACGGTTTTTGCAGATGCTTGGGCAGGCTGCGGGCATTTCCCTGCACCGGTTTGGCCGGCGGCCTGAGCAACTCGCCCAGGCCTTCTTCCACCGCGCTGAATTGCATCTTGACCAGTGCACGCGCACGGGCCTGCTTGAGCGCGTCCAGCAATTCCACTGCGGTGCCCCCTAATTTGGACGGGTTCTGCTCCGTATAGAAAGATGGCACTTGCAAGGTTGCCGCCATCTGCGTCAAGCGCACGGCGTTCTGCAAAACAGCTTGTGAATCCAGCACCGCGGGCATCAGCCGGTCCTGGTAATCAATCAGTACCAGTTGGGAGGATTCGAGATCTAGCAACATAGGGAACTTTCAGTCTTCGGATAGTGCAAGCATAACCAGCATTCCCGCCAAAAAGACAGCTGCCCGCCCGAACGGCGCTTTTGCTCCCGGCCGCTGGCAATGGTAACCAAACTTTACAATAAGCACATTTTGATTCTTACTTTGTTTATATATATCAAATAGTTACATCGCTTTATTAATGTATTACATCATTTGACTTAAGCCCCCTGGCAAGGTATGCTCCGCCCCATGCGTTTTTTAACCCTGCTGGTGGTGCTTTGCACCTTGCTTTTGGCATCGCTTTCTCATGCCGCCCCCGTCGATACCCCTGATGATGGCAATCGTGTGCGCAGTGACGTCGGTCTGCTCGATCGTATCGGCGAGGTGGGTAACCGCGTGGAAGCCAAGGCTTCACAACTGGTAGTCGGCGCTCTCGGGTTCTTGGGCGTGCCCTACCGCCGTGGCGGCAACAGTGCCGAAACCGGCTTTGATTGCAGCGGCTTTGTACGCGCCATCTATAAGCAGACCGAAGGCCTACTGCTACCGCGCCGCGCCTCCGAGCAGGCTGCCGCCACCGAAAAAATCGACAAGGCTGACCTGAAGCCAGGCGATCTGGTCTTCTTCAACACCATGCGCCGCGCCTTCAGTCACGTGGGCATTTATGTGGGCAATGGCAAATTCATCCATTCCCCCAAGCCGGGCGGTGAGGTCCGTGTTGACGACATGGGTGCTTCGTACTGGACCCGGCGCTTCGATGGTGCCCGTCGGGTTCCATCTGAGTCCGTGAACGCCACGACCGAGCAATAAGCCGTACTGCATGGCTTTTTCCTCGCTGGGCTTGTCGCCCGCCCTCTTGCGCGCGCTCGAACGCCAAGGCCTGATCACCCCCACTCCAGTCCAATCCCTGTCCATTCCAGCCGCACTGTCTGGCCGGGACACCATGGCCCAGGCGCAAACCGGCTCCGGCAAGACGCTGGCCTTTGGCCTGCCCATGCTGCACATTCTGGAAAGCCAACCAACGCCGAACCCGCGGATGGCACGCGCACTGGTGTTGGTGCCCACGCGGGAACTGGCAGTACAGGTTGGTGACGCGCTGCGCGCACTGGCCAACCAGTTGCCCAAGGACATCCGCATCAGCGTGGTGTTTGGCGGCGTGTCCATCAATCGGCAAATGCTGGCTCTACGCTCCGGCACCGATGTGGTGGTCGCTACGCCGGGTCGCCTGCTCGACTTGGTTCAGCACAACGCGCTGGACCTGGGTGCCACTCAGATGCTGGTGCTGGATGAGGCTGATCGCCTGCTCGACCTGGGCTTTGAGGCCGAATTGCATCGATTGCTGGCCTTGTTGCCCGCCAAGCGCCAAAACCTGTTCTTCTCGGCCACCTTCGCGCCACCAGTTGCGGTCCTGGCGTCGACCATGTTGCACGATCCGGTGCAGATCAACATCGTCGCCACCGAAGAAACCAAGCCCGACATCCGCCAGCAAGCCATACGGGTTGACACCGGTAGCCGTACCCAGTTGCTGCGGCATCTGATTACCGCGAACAAATGGCAACGGGTGCTGGTGTTCGTGGCCACCAAGCACGCCGCGGAAATCGTTGCCGACAAGCTCCGCAAGGCACGTATCAACGCAGAACCCTTTCATGGCGAACTGAGCCAGGGCAAGCGCAGCCAGGTGCTGTCGGACTTCAAGGCTTCACGCCTGAAGGTGGTCGTCGCGACCGATATGGCTTCACGCGGGCTGGACATTGCCGAGCTGCCAGTGGTGGTCAACTACGACCTGCCACGCTCGGCGACCGATTACACACACCGCATTGGCCGCACCGGCCGCGCCGGTGAAACCGGGTTGGCCGTGAGCTTTGTGCCGTATGCCAGCGAGGCCCACTTCCGCCTGATTGAAAAGCGCCACGGCCTGGAAGTGCCCATGGAAACCGTGCCCGGCTTTGAGCCTGCACCGCCCGCTCAAGATCAAGCCGACAAAGAAAGCCCCTTGGCACCTCCCAGCGATGGCGGCATCAAAGGCAAACGTCCCAGCAAGAAAGACAAGTTGCGGGCGCTGGCGGCAAATCAGTCCTGAGGCAACGGCACTCCCGGTTGCCGCGTTCCGCCACAAATCGGCGCTGCATTACGCCTTGATGGGTCGAAGCGGCCCGTCCACGACATGGCGCAGGGGAGACGCCACCAGCGCGATCAGCGCCACAAATGCCAGCAGACCGCCGCACGCTGTGAACAGCACACCCGGTGAGACATAGCGCATCAGCCAACCGGTGACTGCGCCCGCCAGCGGCGCCAGCCCCAGAAAGATGAACATGAACACACTCATCACGCGCCCCATCAGCACAGGCGGCGTGCGCCCCTGGATCCAGGTAAAGATGGAAACCTGGATGAAGCCGCCCAGCATGCCGATGAGCGCCAACAGCGCCGCACCTTGCCAGGCGGAGGTGATCATCCCCATGGGCATGAACAACAACCCCACCACGCCATCCACCGCCAACAGCGTCATGCCCAGGGTGCCCAGGCGCCAGCCGGGGCGCGCGCCGGACAGGGCCATGCCGACCAATGTTCCACCCCCATGTGCGCCGAGCAGGATACCCAGCGCCGCTGCACCCAGGTTGCGGGTGCTGACCAGAACCGGCATGGCAATTTGCACCGGCCCCGTGATCAACACGGCCACCACGCTCCAGTAGATAAAGCACAGCCGCAAGGCGCTGTCGTCGCGCAAGTGGCGCAGGCCGGAGAGCACAGCCGCCCAAACCGACTCATCGCCCTTCCCCTGCTGTCCCGTCGCACCATCCACGACGCGCAACCGCACCTTGGCCAAAGTCCAGGCAGATAGCAAAAAGCTCAGTGCGTCCAGCCCAAAAGCCAGGCCCAGACCCTGCGCGTCCACGATGGCACCTGCCTGCACGGCGTCCAGATGATTGCCAAACAGCGCAATCAGCAGGGCCGCCACCAACGGCCCCACAAACATCGACACTTGGCGCAAACCCATCATGACGCCGTTGGCCGCGGCCAGTTGGGAGCGCGGCATCACATGCGGCAGCATGGACGTTCCCGACGGAATGCTGAAGGCCGTCGCCAGTCCGATGGCAAACGCCAGCGCGTAGACCTTCCATAACGCCAGGCCACCGCCCAGCACCAGAAACGTCAGCGTGCCGAGCAGCAAGGCATTGGCATATTTGGTGACCATCAGCAACCGCTTGGGCGAAAACCTGTCCACCACGGCGCCGCCAATCAGAATGAACAGCGCACGCGGCAAACTGAGCAAACCCAGCACGGTGCCCAGCACCAAGGTGTCCTGCGTCATGCGCAACACCAACCAAGGCAAGGCGACCAGGGTGAACTGGTCGCCAAGCAGCGTGACAAAAGATCCGGCCATCAGCCAGAGGAAGTTGGGGTCGCGAAACAGCGAAGCGCCAGGCGCAACCGGAGGAGAAGTGTTCATATGCATCCAGTGGTTCAAAGTCCAGAAACCCCGGATGCTCCGGCCTCACGCTGCGTAAGGGTCAAGCACTTTGTGCACAGGGTTGTGCAAATGCATGGTTCTGTGCCGAAAGCGCACGCTGCAGTACGCCAATGGTGGTGTCATCAAACACCGTGGCAGCTCGCAGGATGGGCTCGGCGTAATACGCTGCCATGAACTTGCGCAGCACCACCGCGTTGCCCGCACACAGGTCCAGCATCACCTGCTCCCACTGTGCCACAAATGCCCTTGCCTGCGGGCTACGCAGGTCAGCGTGGCTGTCTTGCAACGCGTGGGCCTGCTGCACCAGCACGCGGATGGCACTGTCCGGTACGGTCCGCAGCGTGTGCAGCTCCTCCTGGGTCAGGTGACGCCGCATGGCTGCCATGCGCAGGCCGATTGCGGCCGTGATGAACGCCACCACCTCCGGGCCGGGACCGTGCTTGAACTGAGCCTTGGGCTCGGTGCTGACCATCTGCCCCCATCGCTCGATCAGCGAAAAGTTGTCATCCATCATCGACAGCGTCAGGTTCATCCAGCGCAATGCCAGGGATTGGGTGGCGGGGTCATCGGCGCGCAGCCCCTTGCGCATGGCCACCCGGACCTCGGCAATCAAGGGCTCCCACGCGGCGCTTTGGGCCTTGCGGTTGTCCAGGATGCGTTTGATTTCCGCCGCGCTGAAGTATTTGGAATAGGTATTCATCAACGCCAGCGTGGACAGCCAGTCGCCCATGTCCGGCGCCGCGCCAGCGTCCAACCGTTCCTGCAGCAACCGCAGCCGCTCGCGCAACTCATTGGCCTGTTCGATCTCATGGCCCAAGGCGCGGATCTGGCGGGCGATGGTCTCGCTCAGCCCTTCACCATCCCGCTTGAGCATGGTCTTGACGTCGGCCAGCGACAGCCCCAGATGCCGTAGCGCCTGGATCGCGTGCAGGCGTGCCACGTCAGTTTGGTTGTAAAGCCGGTAGTCGGCCTCGGACCGGGCCGACGGACGCAACAGGTCGATGGCGTCGTAGTGGTGCAAGGTGCGCACCGTCAGGCCCGTGCGACGGGCCAGTTCTCCCACTTTGAGTAGCACTGCAAGGCTCCTGGTTGTGCCGGCCTGTGACCCAGGCCCGCTGAGCGCGGAGTATCAACCCTTACGTTACGTCAGGGTCAACCCCATCGTGCAACCCATTTCTTCTAGAGATGACCCAAGGAGGGAAGCAGGCCGGCGAGGTGCTTGTGACCCAATGGCGTGACCTGCAGCGCCCGTTCTCCGTCGTAACGACGCAACCATCCCCTGTGCAAGAAATGCTCCAGCATTTTTCTGGGCAATTTGCCGGCGATGTGGTCTCTGCGTTCAGACCAGTCCAGGCAACGGTACGCAACACCGCGCTGTCCAACGGGCCTCATGTCCAGGGCATCCCCATCCATGCCCAGAACATGCAAGCCGGCTCTTCCCTGGTCGGTGAGCAGATAACCCTCTTGCGCCGCAACCAGCCAATCTTTTACCAACAACTGAGAAAACAGCTCTACGCCCAGCCGCCCGGCGAGGTGCCCATAGCAGCAGCGAGCCCATTGCAGCCGGGCCCGCGTCGGACTCGCCCACGCGGCCAGATGGGTGCGCCGCTCCGCGATCAGGGCCACCGCTTCCAGCGCATGGGCCACTTCGTCGTCTGCCAGCTTGTAATAGCGATGGCGCCCGCGCCGCTCGCACACCAGCAACTCCGCATCCATGAGTTTGGCCAGATGTGCGCTCGCGGTGGCTGCAGTAACAGATGCTGCACGCGCCAACTCGCCAGCGCTGGCGTATTCCCCGGCGAGCAGGTAGCACAGCATGCGTGCCCGCGTTGCATCGGCAATCACCGCCGCGACACTGGCCAGCTTGGGCTCATGGGGCGCTCCCGCACTTCGTTGTTGCACCCGGCTTACTCCTTCACATGCAGTGCCATATTGGAATCGTGCGGCGCTTGATCGCGCACGGTTTGAGTGTAGTCCCGCACCACCTGCGCCACCCGGATGCGATAGTCGGCAAACACCCGCGCCCTGCCCTCGGCCTGCCCGACCCGGTGGTTGGTTTGGCTGCGCCAAGTACGCACTGCCTCCTCATCGCGCCAGTAGCTCAAGGACAAATAGGTGCCGGGCCGGGTCAGGCTTTGAAAGCGCTCCACCGATACAAAGCCGTCGATGTCCTGCAGGCTCTCCCGCAGCTCCACGGCAATGTCAAAGTACCGCTGCTCCATGCCCTGCAGCGGGGTGACTTCAAAAATGACTGCAATCACACGGCCTCCACAAACCCCGTGGGGGCGCGCAGGTAGCTCGAATCCACCACCAGCGGAAAGGTTCTCTCTTCTTTCAGGATGAACCGCTCGCGCTGCGCAAATTCAAAATTCGCCTTGCCCTCCTCATCGCTCCTCAAACGCGCCCGGTAGGCTTCATAGGCACTCAAACTGGCAAAGGAAATCAGGCCCCATGCCTCGTAATCGGTCCCCTCGTTGGGCAAGAAATAGCCAATGAGGTGGCCGCCGCAGCGCGGGATGATCCGCGCCCAGTTGTCGGCATAGGTCTTGAACAGCGCTTTCTTGGACGGGTCTATCTCGTAGCGGATGAAGCAGGTGATGGTCATTGCAAACTTTCTGAATGGGTGAACACACACAAGTGTCGGCTCCCCAAATCAGAAATGCTTCGCCCCGTAGCGAAGGATTGCTTGTACCTACCGCGCTACACACTTCGCAATCGCCCGCCCCAGCAGATCCAGCCCCTGGTCGATTTCCGCATCGCTCACCGTCAGCGGCGGCGCAATGCGGAAGACGCCGCCCATGCCGGGCAACTGCACCACGTTCATCGACAGGCCCAGCAACATGCACTCACGGGTGATGGTGGCTCCCAGGCCGTCGGCGGGTTCCTTGCTGGCGCGGTCCTTGACGATCTCCATGCCCAGCAGCAGCCCGCGCCCACGCACGTCGCCGATGCAGTCGTAGCGCTCCTGCAGCGCGCGCAGGCCATTGGCCAGACGTGCGCCGGCGACCTTGGCGCGCTCGGCGAGTTGTTCGCGCTGCACGATCTCCAAAACTTTCAGGCCGATGGCCGCAGGCAGCGGGTCGGAGACGTGTGTGGTGTAGAACAGGTAGCCGCGCTCGTACGCCTTCTCTTCTATCTCGGCAGTGGTCACGATGGCCGCCAGCGGCAGGCCCGCGCCCAGGGTCTTGGACAGTGTCAGGATGTCGGGCACCACGCCGTCGCGCTCGCAGGCGAACATGGTGCCGGTGCGGCCCACGCCGGTCTGCGCTTCGTCCAGGATCAGCAACATGCCGCGCTCTTCGCACTTCTTCTTGAGCGCCGCCATGTAACCCACAGGCAGATCGATGATGCCGCCCGAGCTGAGGATGGGCTCGGCAATGAAAGCCGCCAGGCTGCCACACGACTGGCGGTCCACCAGGTCAAAGCCATAGTCCAGCTCGCCCTTCCAGTCGTAGGCGCCACTGGCATCAAAGAAGCGCGGCCGGTAAGCAAACGGTGCGTTGATGGCCAGCGATCCCACCGCTGCCGGCCCCACGCCTCGCCGCCCTGCGCTGTAGGTGGCCGCCGCTGCACCGCCCGTCATGCCGTGCCAGGACTGGGCAAAGCCCACCACCTCGAACTTGCCCGTGACCAGCTTGGCCACGCGGATGGCGGCCTCGTTGGACTCGGCACCCGTGGTCAACAGCAGGCTGCGCTCCAGATTGCCCGGCGCCACTTCAGACAAGCGGGTGGCCAGGTCCACCACCGGGCGCGACAGCATGCCGCTGAACAGATGCTCCAGGCGGTGCGCATAGTCCGCAATCACCGCGCTGATCTCGGGGTGGCAGTGCCCTAGCACCGCGCTCATCTGGCCAGAGGTGAAGTCCAGGATGGGCCGGTCGTCCGCGTCATACACATAGCTGCCGGCAGCGCGCTCGATGATCACCGGGGCAAAGCTGCCGCCATAGCGCACCAGATGTTGGCGTGCGCGGTTCCAGAAAGCGGGGTCTTCGTTGCGTGACATGTTCGGAGCTCCTTGGCAAAAGGTTGGGAAAGACAGGTTGAGAAGCACTGTAGGCACTTGCATGGTTTCAGTAAATCGAATAGTTTTAATGCCTGCAATCAATTAGGCTGATACCGTGAGCACCTCCCTGGACATTGACCTGCTGCGCAGTTTTGCCGCCGTGGCCCAAGGCGGCACGCTGGGCGGTGCCGCTGCGCGCGTGGGGCGCACCCAATCTGCCCTGAGCATGCAGATGCAGCGCCTCGAATCCACCTGCGGCCAAACCCTGCTGCACCGCACGGGCCGCGGCGTGCGGCTGACCAGCCAGGGCGAGCGCCTGCTGGTGCACGCCCGGCGCATCCTCCACCAGCACGACGAGGCGCTGGCCGACCTGGCCGGCACAGGCCTGGCCGGCGCGCTGGCCGTGGGCTGCCCCGACGACTATGCCGCCGCCTTTCTGCCGCATTTGCTGAGCGGCTTTGCGCGGCTGCATCCGCTGGCGCGGGTGGACGTGGTGTGTGCCAGCACGCCCCGCCTGCGTGAACGGCTGGCCACCCGCGCGCTGGACTTGGCACTGGTATCGGCCCGCTGGGGTGATGCGCCCGAGCCCGGCATGCTGCCCGCCCTGCGGCGCGAACCCCTGGTGTGGGTAGCCAGCCCGGGCGTGGACCCACGCGACTGGGACCCGCTGCCCTTGGCCCTGTCAGACCCCGACGTCATCGACAACCGCGCCGCCCGCGAAGGCCTGGAGGCGCAAGGCCGCCGCTACCGCGTGGCCTATGCCAGCGGCAGCCTCACCGGCCTCACCGCCGTGGTGCGCTCCGGCTCGGCCATCGCCGTCCTCACCCGCTGCGCCGTGCCGCCGGACCTGCAGATCCTCACGCCCGAAGCGGGCCTGCCCGAGCTACCCATGCTCAGCATCGGCATTGCGTTTGTGGGCGGGAAGCCAACGCCGCTGGCCGGGGCGTTTGCGGAGCATGTGCGGGATGTGTTGCCGACGCTTTAGAGGCAAATCAAAACTCTCGTTCACAAAACCCAACATCCGTCGATTTTCTATAGCCATGGCGCGCCTTTGCCAGCATGATGGGCGCATAAAAACACCCATAACAAGGGAAGCGACTCTGGGATGGCAACTCTCATACCTTCATTGGGCTCGTGCATCGCGCGCATGACCAGCGGCGAGCGCAGGCTGGCTGAGCGGCTGGAAAGCAAGCTCGATGACGATTACCTGCTCTGGTACGACGTGCCCATGGGGCCGCGCAACACCCACCCCGACTTTTGCATCATGCACCCGCGCCGCGGCATTCTGGTGCTGGAGGTGAAAGACTGGAAGCCCAGCACCATCCTGCAAGCCGACAAGCAAACCTGGGAAATCATGGGCGACAACGGCCCCAAGACCGTCATCAACCCGCTGGAGCAAGCGCGCCAATATGCGCACCAGGTGGTCAGATCACTGGAGCGTGACAAGCAATTGGTTCACCCCGAAGGCCCGCACGCAGGCAAGCTGGCTTTCCCCTGGAGCTACGGCGTGGTGTTTACCAACATCACGCGCAAGCAGTTTGCTGCGGCAGAACTGAACCGCGCCATAGAACCCCACCGCGTCGTGTGCCAAGACGAAATGCTGGAAAGCGTGGAAGCCGAAGTGCTGCAAAGCAGGCTGTGGGACATGTTCCCTTTCATGATGCGCGGCGTGATGAGCCTGCCGCAGATGGACCGCGTGCGCTGGATCATGTTTCCCCAAGTGCGGGTGCAGGCACAAGACACGCTGTTTGACGACAACGACGAAGAGGCCGAACTGCCCAGCATCATGCGGGTGATGGACCTGCAGCAAGAGCAACTGGCCCGCTCTTTGGGCGAAGGCCACCGCGTCATCCACGGCGTGGCGGGTTCGGGCAAAACCATGATCCTGGGCTATCGAGCCGAATACTTGGCCCAGGCCAGCACGCCCACCAGCAAACCCATCCTCATACTCTGCTTCAACGAGCCTCTGGGCGTCAAGCTTCACAGCGTGATGCAGGCCAAGGGCTTGGGAGGCAAAGTGCATGTGCGGCACTTTCACAAATGGTGCTACGACCAGCTCAAATACTCCGGCCAAGCCATGCCGCCGCAAGGCCCTAGGTTTTCTGAAGAGCTGGTGGAGCGCGTCATCCGCGCAGTGGACCGCAGCCAGATACCCAGCGGCCAATACCAAGCGGTGATGATTGACGAGGGCCACGACTTCGCACCCGAGTGGCTCAAGCTGGTCACGCAAATGGTGGACCCCACCACCAACAGCCTGCTGGTGCTGTACGACGACGCGCAAAGCATTTACGAGCGCTCACGCTCCAAACAGTTCAGCTTCAAGAGCGTGGGCATACAGGCGCAGGGCCGCACCACCATGCTGAAGATCAACTACCGCAACACCAAACAGATACTGCAAACCGCCAGCCTGGTTGCCGCCGACCTGCTGACAGCGGAAGACAAAGACGACGACGGCATACCACTGGTCAAACCCATCAGCTGCGGGCGCGAAGGCCCTGCCCCACTCATCATCCGCCTGCCCAGCCTGCGGGAAGAAGCATTTGCCATTGCAGACGAATTGGGCAACGCCCACCAAGAGGGCCACGCCTGGGGTGACATGGCCATCCTGTGCCACGACTACTTCACCATGGACCTGTGCGCCAACGCACTGGGGCAACGCAAGCTGCCCTTCAACGTACGCAAGAAGTCAGGCGACTTCAGACCCGGAGCCGACGCCATTCAGGTAATGACCATGAAGGTGAGCAAGGGCTTGGAGTTCCCGGTGGTGGCGCTACCCGGTGTGGGGCATATGCCTGCGCCGGGGGAGGATGAGAAGGAAGCGGCGCGGGTGTTTTATGTGGCGGCGACTAGGGCGACGCAAAGGTTAGTGGTGGGGGTGGGTGGGAACGGTGGGTTTGGGAGACGTTTACAGGAGTAGCAATTCTGTAGTGCTGTGTGCATTCAAGAGCGGCCCAAAACGAAAGGCAACTTAGAGGAGGACGAGCCCGGTGATCAATCAAATCGATATAGCGAGTTTTGGCAGTTTCCAAGACTTAGACTGGAAGAAGACGGTTCGCGACAGCGGGAAAAATGTCAAAGCGTTTCAACGCTTGAACATCCTCTATGGCCGCAACTATTCGGGCAAAACAACCCTTTCCAGAATATTCCGTGCGCTCGAAACTCGTAAGCTCCCGCTGAACTATGTAGGTTCCTCCTTTACGGTATCAGGCGATAAGGGCGCGGTTACCTCTGCAGGCTTGTTGACACATAACTACGACGTGCGGGTATACAACCGCGACTTCGTGAAAGACAACCTGGGCTTCCTAGTCAATCAGGACATCGGAGGCGTGATCAAGACTTTTGCCATCGTCGGTGAGCAGAACAAAGAAATTGACGATGCAATTACTGCCATTGAAGCAAAACTCGGCAGCATTGAAGAAAAGGTGGGGCTCCGATTTGATCTCGAAGCGAAACGCATAGAGCGCGATCGCACCAAGTCTGCTCACACTGCGGCATCGAACGGTTTGGATGAAAAGTTGCGAACCCATGCCGCAGAAAAGATCAAGAAGAACCGTCAGTACGGCAGTGCCGTCTACAACATCGAGCACATCAAACGCGACATTATTGCTACGAAAAAACCTGACTTCGTTGCGCTAACTCCTGAAGAACAGGCAGGCAAGCTCACCTTACTAAAACAAGAAGCTCTCCCCGACATAACGGGCAGCCGTGGGCGTGGTTGCCCAGGAGCGCGATGCCTTGAAGAGCGAGCTCAACGTCATCACCGTCAAAAACCAGTTGGAAGAGAAAGCCATCAAGGAGCAATTCGCCCTGCAGCTGCGCGACCGTGAAGGCGAGATTGAGCGCCTGCGCGACATGAAGGCGCGGCTATCCACCAAGATGGTGGGCGAGACGCTGGAGCAGCACTGCGAGATTGAGTTCAACCGCATCCGTGCGGCGGCGTTCCAGCGCGCGCATTTTGAGAAGGACAACGACGCCCGCACCGGCAGCAAGGGCGACTACATTTTTCGTGAGGCGGACGAGTCGGGCACCGAGATCGTCTCCATCATGTTCGAGATGAAGAACGAGAGCGATGAAACGGCCACCAAGAAGAGGAACGAAGATTTTCTGAAAGAGCTGGACAAGGACCGCACCGAGAAGGCTTGCGAGTACGCGGTGCTGGTGTCCATGCTGGAGCCAGAGAGCGAGTTGTACAACAGCGGCATCGTCGATGTTTCGCACCGCTACCCGAAGATGTACGTGGTGCGGCCGCAGTTCTTTATTCCCCTGATCACGCTCTTACGCAATGCAGCTTTGAGCTCGATGAAGTACAAGTCCGAGCTGGCGCTGGTGCGCTCGCAGAACGTGGACATCACCAAGTTCGAGACCCAGCTGGACGAATTCAAGACGGCGTTTGGGCGCAATTGGCGCCTGGCCTCCGAAGGTTTTGAAGAAGCCATCAAGCGCATCGACGAAGCGATCAAGGACCTGGAGAAAACCAAGGAAGCGTTGCACAAGTCCGCCAACAACTTGCGCCTGGCCAACGACAAGGCCGACGATCTGACGATCAAGAAGCTCACACGCGGCAATCCGACGATGGCAGCCAAGTTTGCGGAGTTGTCGGGTGGCCCTCCCCTTGGCGGTGAATGAGGCCATAGGTGTGGCCGCACTGGATCGTATGTCTATACCCGGCCGCGAAAGACGCGCCACTGGTCTCGGGTGAACCAGCCAGTGACAACGCCGAGCGCCGCATAGAAAGCAAACAAAGCCCAATCTACCGTTGGAAAGTGCCAGATATCGCCGGCCACGGCCAATGCGCTGATCAAACACAGTACGCCGGAAAGCAGCGCCCAGATCAGTGCCAGAAAACGCTCTACGCCGGTCTTGGCGTTCTGCATGGTCTTGCGCGTTTCCTGCCAGGCATCGGCCGCGTCTGCCAACGGGCTTTGTGCCTGGGCCTCCAGTGCTTCTGCGACGTTGCCTTGTTGGACCAGCGCAGCAAAGTCACCCTGCTGCGGGCGACGGGCCCGCTTGCGCCACCACAGGCCGAAAAAGACTGCGGCAAAAAGGGCGATGATGAGGCCGGCATACAGCAACTGGTCTTGCCAGGGGACTGAGCCAGCGTGCAGCACGTAATGGAGCATGGTGGGTTCCGGTGGGTTTTTAGGCGCTGGTTTCGAAGGATTAGGCTAGGAATTTCAACTGCTTGGAGCCAAGTGCAGTGAATATTGCACTTATTCGCTGCAGCACGCCACTTTAAATGACGCAATACATCTTGCACGTCAATTTAAGTGGCGCGATACTGGCGCGATTCCACTAAAACCCAAACGCATGCCACGCCTTACGCCCCAAACCGAGCTAGACCAACTGCTCGCGCTGATTGCTGCACAACCCGATGGCTTGGGGATAGAAGCCATTGCCCTAGCCCTGGGCGACAGCTTGAAACGGCGCACCTTGCAGCGTCGGCTGGCAACTTTGGTGGCGCAGGGGCAGGTTCTGATGCAGGGCGAGGCGCGAGCAGCGCGTTATGTGCGCAACCCGCGGGCCGTTACCGGATCCCTTTCGGCACATGAGCCAGCGGACACGGTGCAGGCTGTTGCCGAGGTCTACGTGCCGACATCGCCAGAGGGCGAAGCAATCAAAGCATTCGTGCGCCAGCCGCGCACCATGCGCCCCCCGGTGGGCTACAAGCAGTCGTTTCTGGAGCAATATCACCCCAACCACACGGCCTACTTGCCACAAAATTTGCGAGACCAGTTGCACACCATGGGCAGCGCAAGCACCGAGCTCACACCCGCTGGCACCTTTGCGCGCGACATTCTCAACCGCTTGCTGATTGATCTGTCCTGGGCGTCGTCACAGCTAGAAGGCAATACCTACAGCAGGCTCGACACTGAGCGGCTCATCGAGTTTGGCCAGGCCGCCGAGGGCAAGAACGCGCTGGAAACTCAGATGATTCTGAACCACAAGCAGGCCATTGAATACCTTGTGCTTGACCCTGCGCATGCCCAGCTGACCCCCGACTGCATCATTGCCTTGCATGCCTTTTTGTCGGATGGTTTGATGGCCGACTCCACAGCCGTCGGGCGTCTGCGCCGCCGGGCGGTAGAGATAGGTGGCAGTGTGTATTTACCTGTCGCCCTGCCGCAGCGGATAGAAGAACTGTTTGGCTTCGTCATGCAGATGGCGGCGCAAATTGGCGATCCATTCGAGCAGGCATTTTTTCTGATGGTGCACTTGCCCTACCTGCAGCCGTTTGAGGATGTGAATAAACGCACCTCCAGGCTTGCGGCCAACATACCGCTGATTCGCCATAACCTGTGCCCTCTATCGTTCATCGACGTGCCGCAGTCGGCCTACGTGGACGCCATGATCGGCGTGTATGAGCTCAACCGCATGGAGCTGCTGCGTGACGTGTTTGTGTGGGCATACGAGCGGTCATGCCAGCAATACGTGGCGGTCAAGCAAAACTTGGTTTCGCCCGACATCTTTCGTCTGCGCTACCGTCAGGCCTTGAGCGAAGTAGTGGCCAACATTGTCAAACACAACGAGGCCCCAACTGCTGCCGCTGTAAATGCCAGGGTGCCCGCCACAGTCGCAGTGGCGGACAAGGCCCATTTCACACAACTGGTGCTGGAAGAGTTCGCCGCCTTGCACCCTGGGAACGCGGTGCGTTTTGGAATCAGACCCTTGGAACTTGCTGCTTGGAAAGACCGGCATGGCGGTGCGGGTTGATGCTTGTTACTTCACCGGAATCGGCTGCTCAGCCGGCACGGCCACCGCCGTTACGTTGTTCTTGGGGCTGCCGTCGATGATCTTGTCGGAGTACACCAGATAGACCAAGGTGTTGCGCTTCACATCCACCATGCGCACCACGCGCACGCGCTTGAAGAGGAAGGAGGCGCTGGCCTTGAACACCTCGTCTTGCTTGTCGATCTTTTCTTTGAAGCGGATGGGGCCAACCTGGCGGCAGGCCACGGCGGCGTCTGAAGTGTCTTCTGCCAAGCCCAGCGCTCCGGAGTAGCCGCCGGTTTTGGCGTGCGACAGATAGCAAGCCACGCCGTCCACTGCCGGGTCGTCAAACACATCGACCACCACCTTGTCGTTGGGGCTGAGCAGTTTGAAGGTGGTGCTGACAGCGCCAACGGTCTCGGCGCTGGCGGCCAACGCAACGCTGCTGAGCAACAGTGAGGCAATTAGTGTTTTCATTGCAATATCTCTGGGTTGAATAGGGGCTGGTGCTTCATTGTGTGCCCATGCACACGCAACCCTCCAGCGGCTAGGGGCTCAGTTGGTTTGAATATTCTTCCGCAATCTGCCTGAAGTCGGTGGAGATGCGCACGTCGGAAGCGGCAGCACGTAGCGCTGCTTGCGCGCCGCCCCCGACAGCGCACAATCCCCCAAAAGGAGTCCATCCATGCGACGCCGGTTCTTTCTGCTGATTCCCGCTTTGCTTCCCCTGGCCCAACAAGCCTCGGCACAACCGGCCCAACCCGGCGCCGAAGACGCGCCACAGGTGCCACCCAATTACAAGGTGTCTGCCGCGCAGCTGCAGTCCGCCGTGGCGCAGCGCTTCCCGTTGCGCTATCCCTTGGCCGGGTTGATGAATCTGGACGTGCAGGTGCCGCAGCTGCGCCTGCTGCCCGCGCTGAACCGCCTGAGCGCCGAGATGGTGGTGAACGCCGCCGGCCCTGCCCTGCAGCGCAGCCACCAGGGCACGCTGGAAGTGGAATTTGCACTGCGCTATGAGGCCACCGACCGCACGGTGCGAGCGCACCAGCTGCGCCTGGTGCGTTTGCAGTTCCCTAGCTTGCAGCCCGGCGTCGTGGAGTTAATCAACACTTACGGCCAGGCGTTGGCTGAGCAGACGCTTCTGGAAGTGGTGCTGCACCGGCTTCGCCCGCAAGACCTGGCGCTGCCTGATTCAATGGGCTTGCAGCCCGGCAGCATCACGGTGACGAACGAAGGGTTGACTATTCTTTTTGTTCCCAAGGCGTTGAGCTAAGCAATTGCCCCGCTGACAAGCCCTTTGTCGCAACCCCTTCAAACCCGCCAAAAAGACGACTGACTCGCAGGGAAATACACCCGAAATACATGGTTTGAGCGCATTTCGGTATGGCACCAAAAATGCGTAGTCCTGACATCCACCCAACCCTTGACCAACAAGCTGGTCACACTGGAGTCTTGCCATGTCTCGCCCCGAACGCAGTGTTTTTGTTTGCTCACAACAGCGCCCGCCTGGTCATCCCCGCGGCTCCTGCTCAGCGCAAGGCAGTCAGGCTGTCTTGCAAGCTTTCTGGAAAGAATTGCAAACCCGCAATGCCTTTGAAAAAGTCGGCATCACCTATTCTGGCTGTTTGGGCCCGTGCGAAGGTGGAGTGAACGTGGTGGTCTTCCCCGACAGCGTGCTCTACAGCCGGGTCACGGTCGAGGACGTGCCGGAAATTTTTCAAAAGCACCTCTTGGACGGCGAGGTCGTGGCACGCCTGGCGGCGTCTGCGGGCACCTGGTGAACATCCTCACGGGTGAACCGTCAACCGAACTGTTCGGTGGCGAAGTTCCTGAGTCGGTCAAGCCGCTGCTTGACCAGGCACGCGCTGCTGAGTCACCAGAAGAAGTCTTGGCGCTCTTGTTGACAGCCCAGGTCAGCGCACCGGACTCGGCGTCTTTGTACTACTTGCTTTACAAGTTCTACGCCAGACAAGCGGACTTCGAGCAGGCGGAACGGGTCGCGCTCAAAGGCCTGGCTGTGGCCGCCAAACAGGCGCACTTGCCTGACGATTGGCGCACCGTGACACCCGACATGGCCGATTTCACATCTCCTGGGCCTGCACGCTTTTGGCTGTTCACGCTCAAGGCGCTGGCCTTTATCCGATTGCGTCAAGATGATTCGACATCGGCCGCAGCCTACCTGGCTACGGTCAAGCTCCTGGACCCTGAAGGTGGCACAGGTGCGGGGGTAATTGAATCCCTGATTCAAGGCAGTTGAACCTGCGGCGGCGCTATTGGCGTTGCAATAAAAAAGCCGCGCTGCCCTTTCGGGTCCTGCGCGGCTGGCTACTGGGTTTGTAGCTTCGGGCTTTGGCTTACTTGCGTTGCGGCGGCACGTCCGTGCAGCTGCCGTGCGCAATCTCCGCCGCCATGCCAATGCTTTCGCCCAGCGTGGGGTGCGGGTGGATGGTCTTGCCGATGTCCACGGCGTCAGCACCCATCTCGATCGCCAATGCAATCTCTCCGATCATGTCGCCCGCATGGGTGCCGACCATGCCGCCACCCAGGATCTTGCCGTGGCCGTGGGCTTCAGGGGAGTCATCAAACAGCAGCTTGGTGACGCCTTCGTCGCGGCCATTGGCAATGGCGCGGCCGGATGCGGTCCAGGGGAACAGGCCCTTCTTGACCTTGATGCCTTGGGCCTTGGCCTGGTCTTCGGTGAGGCCGACCCAGGCGACTTCGGGGTCGGTGTAGGCCACGCTAGGAATCACGCGGGCATTGAAGGCGGCAGATGCCAGCTCCTTGTTGCCCTGCAGTTCACCGGCGATGACTTCTGCTGCCACGTGTGCCTCGTGCACCGCCTTGTGCGCCAGCATGGGCTGGCCCACGATGTCGCCGATGGCGAAGATGTGCGGCACGTTGGTACGCATCTGGATGTCGACGTTGATGAAGCCGCGGTCCGTCACCGCCACACCGGCCTTGTCGGCGGCAATCTTCTTGCCGTTGGGCGTGCGGCCCACGGCCTGCAGCACCAGGTCGTACACCTGCGGTGCCGGAGCAGTGCCGCCCTCTTCCGCCGACGCAAAAGTAACTTCAATGCCTTCGGGCAAGGCCCGTGCGGACACGGTCTTGGTCTTGAGCATGATGTTGTCGAAGCGCTTGGCGTTCATCTTCTGCCAGATCTTGACCAGGTCGCGGTCGGCGCCTTGCATCAGGCCGTCGAGCATTTCCACCACGTCCAGGCGTGCGCCCAGCGTGCTGTACACCGTACCCATTTCCAGGCCGATGATGCCGCCTCCCAGGATCAGCATGCGCTTGGGCACATCCTTAAGCGCAAGTGCGCCGGTGGAGTCGACCACGCGCGGGTCGTTGGGCATGAAGGGCAGACGCACGGCTTGCGAGCCTGCGGCAATGATGGCCTTCTTGAACGCCACCACTTTCTTGGTTCCGGTTTTTTCCTGTCCGTTGCCGGTGGTCTCTTCCACTTCCAGGTGGTTGGCATCCACGAATGCGCCGTAGCCGCGTACGGTGGTGACCTTGCGCATCTTGGCCATGGCAGCCAGACCGCCGGTGAGCTTGCCAATGACTTTTTCCTTGTGACCGCGCAGCTTTTCGATGTTAACCACGGGTTTGCCGAAATCCACGCCCAGGTCGGACATGTGGCTGACTTCGTCCATGACAGCCGCCACGTGCAACAGCGCCTTGGACGGGATGCACCCCACGTTCAGGCACACGCCACCCAGTGTGGCGTAGCGCTCCACGATGACGACCTTGAGGCCCAGGTCGGCCGCGCGGAATGCCGCGCTGTAACCACCAGGGCCGCCGCCCAGAACCAGCACGTCGCACTCCAGATCGGCGCTACCGCCGAAACTGGAAGCCGTGGGCGCGGGAGCCGCGGGGGCTGCAGGTGCGGAAGCAGCAGCAGGCGCTGCAGCGGGTGCGGCGGCAGGAGCCGGGGCAGCAGCAGCACCCTCGCCTTCCAACACCAGTACCAGCGTGCCTTGCTTGACCTTGTCGCCGAGCTTGACTTTGAGTTCCTTGACCACGCCGCCGTGGCTGGAGGGAATTTCCATGGAGGCCTTGTCGCTCTCCACAGTGATCAGGCTCTGGTCCGGCTTGACGGTATCGCCCACCTTGACCATCAGCTCAATCACGGTGACTTCGTCGAAGTCACCAATATCGGGAACCTGGATGTCTATGTTTGCCATTCCGATTCCTTCGCTTAGAGCAATACGCGGCGGAAGTCGCCGAGGATCTGGGCCAAGTACACGTTGAAGCGTGCGGCTGCGGCACCGTCGATGACGCGGTGGTCCCAGGTGAGCGACAGCGGCAGCATCAGGCGCGGCTGGAAGGCCTTACCGTCCCACACCGGTTCGGTGGTGGAGCGGCACACGCCCAGGATGGCCACTTCCGGCGCATTGATGATGGGCGTGAAATAACGACCGCCAATGCCGCCCAGGGACGAGATGGTGAAGGTCGCACCCGACATTTCAGCGGGGCTGAGCTTGCCATCGCGGGCCTTCTTGGCCAGCTCGGACATTTCCTGGCTGATCTGGAAGATGCCCTTCTTGTCGGCATCCTTGATCACCGGGACCATCAAGCCATTGGGCGTGTCGGCGGCAAAGCCGATGTGCCAGTAGTTCTTGTAGATCAGCGCGTCGCCGTCCAGCGAGCTGTTGAACTCGGGGTACTTCTTGAGCGCGGCCACGCAGGCCTTGATCAGGAAGGCCAGCATGGTGACCTTGACGCCGCTCTTCTCGTTTTCCTTGTTGGTGGAGACGCGGAAGGCTTCCAGATCGGTGATGTCGGCGTCGTCGTGGTTGGTGACGGCCGGAATCATGATCGCGTTGCGCAGCAGGTTGGCGCCGCTGATCTTCTTGATGCGGCTCATCTCCTTGCGCTCGATCGGGCCGAACTTGGCAAAGTCCACCTTGGGCCAAGGGATCAGGCCCAACGCAGCGCCGTCGCCACCGCCACTGGACTTGTTCTGTGCCGCAGCAGCCAGGGTCTGCACCGCACCGCTCATCACCGAGCGGGTAAAGCTCTGGACGTCGGATTCGGTGATGCGGCCCTTGAGACCGGTGCCCTTGACTTCATTAAGCGGCACACCCAGCTCGCGGGCGAACTTGCGTACCGAAGGCGACGCATGCGGCAGACCGATGGGCGCGGCGCCCGGCACATGGGCTGGTACCGCTGCTGCTGCCACAGGAACTGCTGCAGTTTGTGCTGGTGCTGCGGCAGGCGCCGCGGCCGCAGGTGCGGGCGCTGCAGCTGCTGGAGCGGCGGCTGCGGGAGCACCCACGCCTTCCAGAATGGCCACCAGATCGCCCACATTGACCTTGTCACCCAGCTTGACCTTGAGTTCCTTGACCACGCCGGCGGCGCTGGAGGGGATTTCCATGGAGGCCTTGTCAGACTCCACAGTGATCAGCCCTTGTTCGAGCTTGACCGTCTCGCCCACCTTGGCCAGCAGTTCGATGACGGCCACGTCCTTGAAGTCGCCGATGTCGGGAACACGCACTTCCACCGGACCGGCAGCAGCCGCGGGTGCTGCCGCGACGGGCGCAGGCGCTGCTACGGGTGCAGCAGCGGGAGCCGGAGCACTGGCCGCGGGCGCGGCAGCAGATGCAGCTGCTTCGCCCGCCGCTTCCAACACTAGCACCACAGTGCCTTCCTTGACCTTGCCACCCAGGGCGACCTTGATTTCCTTGACCACGCCAGCGTGGCTGGAGGGGATTTCCATGGATGCCTTGTCGGACTCCACAGTGATCAGGCTTTGCTCAGCCTTAACTGAGTCGCCCACCTTGACCATCACTTCGATGACGGAGACTTCATCGAAGTCGCCAATGTCCGGGACTTTTACTTCTACGAGTGCCATATGGTTTGTCTCCGGTCTTATTAGGCGTACAGGGGGTTGATCTTGTCGGCATTGATGCCGTACTTGGTGATGGCTTCAGCCACCTTGGCAACCGGCACCGTGCCTTCTTCGCTCAGGGCCTTGAGTGCGGCCACGACGATGTAATGGCGGTTCACCTCGAAGTGCTCGCGCAGCTTGCTGCGGAAGTCGCTGCGGCCAAAGCCGTCGGTACCCAGGACCTTGTAGGTGCGGCCCTTGGGGATGAAGGGGCGGATCTGCTCGGCATAGGCCTTCATGTAATCGGTGGAGGCAACCACCGGGCCCTTGTTGGCTTCGAGCTGTTGCGACACGAAGGGCACGCGCGGGGTTTCCAGCGGGTGCAGCAGGTTCCAGCGCTCGGCGTCCTGACCGTCGCGGGTCAGTTCGTTGAAGCTCGGGCAGCTCCAAACGTCGGCAGCCACGCCCCAGTCTTTCTCCAGCAGCTCTTGCGCAGCAATGCTCTCGCGCAGGATGGTGCCGGAGCCCAGCAGTTGCACGCGCGGCGTCAGCTTGGCGCCGGGCTTGCACAGGTACATGCCCTTGATGATCTGCTCTTCCGTGCCAGGGATGAGGCCGGGCATGGCGTAGTTTTCATTGAGCAGCGTGAGGTAGTAGAAAACGTTGTCCTGCTTTTCCACCATGCGCTTCAAGCCATGGTGCAGGATCACACCCACTTCGTGCGCGAAGGTGGGGTCGTAGCTGACGCAGTTGGGGATGGTGCCAGCCATGATGTGGCTGTGGCCGTCTTCGTGCTGCAGACCTTCGCCATTGAGCGTGGTGCGTCCGGATGTGCCGCCCAGCAGGAAGCCGCGCGCTTGCATGTCGCCAGCAGCCCAGGCCAGATCGCCAATGCGCTGGAAGCCGAACATGGAGTAGTACACGTAGAACGGCACCATGATGCGGTTGCTGGTGGAGTAGCTGGTGGCTGCTGCAATCCAGCTGGCCATGCCGCCGGCTTCGTTGATGCCTTCTTGCAGGATCTGGCCGGCCTTGTCTTCGCGGTAGTACATCACCTGGTCCTTGTCGACCGGGGTGTACTGCTGACCTGCGGGGTTGTAGATACCGACCTGGCGGAACAGACCTTCCATACCGAAGGTACGGGCTTCGTCCACCAGAATGGGCACCACGCGCGGGCCCAGGGCCTGGTCACGCAACAGTTGCGTGAGGAAACGCACATACGCTTGCGTGGTGGAGATTTCGCGGCCTTCGGCCGTGGGCTCCATCACCGACTTGAAGGTTTCCAGCGAGGGCACGGTAAAGCTCTCATCGGCCTTGGTGCGGCGGTGCGGCAGGTAACCGCCCAGGGCCTTGCGGCGCTCGTGCAGGTACTGCATTTCCGGGGTGTCGTCGGCCGGCTTGTAGAACGGGATGTCGGCAATCTGGCTGTCGGGCACCGGGATGTTGAAGCGGTCGCGGAAGGCCTTGATGTCCTCGTCCGTCAGCTTCTTGGTCTGGTGCACATTGTTCTTGCCTTCCCCGGCCTTGCCCATGCCAAAACCCTTGACGGTCTTGATCAGCAGCACGGTGGGTTGGTCCTTGTGCTTGACCGCAGCTGCGTAGGCGGCATACACCTTTTGGGGATCGTGACCGCCGCGGCGCAGGTTCCAGATGGCGTCGTCGCTCATCTTGGAAACCATTTCCAGCGTGCGCGGATCGCGGCCGAAGAAGTTCTTGCGCACGAACGCGCCGTCGTTGGCCTTGAACGCCTGGTAGTCGCCATCCAGCGTGTCCATCATGATCTTGCGCAGGGCACCGTCGGTGTCGCGCGCCAGCAGCGGATCCCATTCACTGCCCCACAGCAGCTTGATCACATTCCAGCCAGAGCCGCGGAACTCGCCTTCGAGTTCTTGCACGATCTTGCCGTTGCCGCGCACCGGGCCGTCCAGGCGTTGCAGGTTGCAGTTGATCACAAACACCAGGTTGTCGAGCTTCTCACGGGCAGCCAGGCCGATGGCGCCCAAGGACTCCACTTCGTCCATTTCGCCGTCGCCGCAGAACACCCAGACCTTGCGGTTTTCGGTGTTGGCAATACCGCGGGCATGCAGGTATTTGAGGAAGCGGGCCTGGTAGATGGCCATCAGTGGGCCCAGCCCCATGGACACCGTAGGGAACTGCCAGAACTCGGGCATCAGCTTGGGGTGCGGGTAGCTCGACAGCCCCTTGCCGCCGGTTTCCTGACGGAAATTCAGCAGTTGCTCTTCGGTCAGACGGCCTTCCAGATAGGCGCGTGCATACACACCGGGTGACACGTGGCCTTGGATGTAGAGGCAGTCGCCACCGTGGTTTTCACTCTCGGCATGCCAGAAGTGGTTGAAGCCTGCACCAAACATATGGGCCAGCGAAGCAAAGGAGCCAATGTGGCCCCCCAGGTCACCACCGTCGATGGGGTGGTGGCGGTTGGCCTTGACCACCATGGCCATGGCGTTCCAGCGCATATAGGCGCGCAGGCGCTCTTCAATCTCGATGTTGCCGGGGCAAATTTCTTCTTGATCTTTGTCAATAGTGTTCACGTAGGCCGTATTGGCCGAGAACGGCATGTCCAGGCTGCTTTGCCGGGCGTGTGACAACAGTTGCTCCAGCAGGTAGTGAGCGCGGTCAGGGCCCTCTTGCTGAATCACGGCGGACAGGGCGTCCAACCATTCGCGGGTCTCCTGGCTATCTGCGTCAATGCTGCTAGCCGGGCTTTGGGGAACTGCTGACATTCTTGTCTCCTGGTTACTTATGAGGGTTCGCCGACGTAATTTAGTACGACGCCTGAAGTTTCTCACATCTTTTTTAAAATTTCAAGTTATGCTTATTACATTCACATTATGAAATTTTGAGGATCAATTCTTACAGCCATCGCCTACACTTGACGCATGGCTTTGCCCGATCTCATTTCCATTCCCAGCGCCCTGGATTTGCCTGCCGTGCAGCAGGCCAAACACTGGTGGACGCGCCAGCATCCGCAGCGGCAGGACCGGCTGGCCATGCTCGCGCCCCTGGTGGCTGTGTTGTTATTCTTTGCCGCCATCGTCACGGCATTTGCCTATTTGCGCGCGGAAGAATTCGATCGCGAGCAGGAGGCTGTGCAACGCGATGTGGAATACACGCAGCAGAGGCTGCGCCTGCGCCTGCTGGAACGTCAGGAGCAGCTCACCCGGGTGGCGCGCGAAGTCTCCAACCGTGAGCTGGATGTGGAGGACTTTCGCAGTCGCGCCATTTCCATGCTCAACCAATACCCTGAAATCCAGGGACTGGCGTGGATTGACGAACGCCGCCGGGTGCGCGTGGGGACCGGCACCGCCGTGCGCCCACCTGCCCCAACCCACAATCTGAACGACCCGGCCACGCGCTTGGACAACGAGCAGGCCTTCAACTCGGTCAAGCAAAACGGCCAACCCGTGTTTCTGCAACGTCTGCGCTCAGCCGATTTCGCACCGCTGATGCAGATCTACATTCCCCTGAATGAGCGCAACCGCTTCTCGGGTGTGCTGCTGGCGGAGCTTTCGGTCGATGGCTTGTACCGTTACGGCGTGCCGGATGAGGTGACTGCGCGCTACGCCATCTCGCTGCTGGACGCTAACGGTGGACTTCTGGCCGGCACCGTGATTCCAGCGCGCAAGGCCGGCAGCAACTGGCTGCCCTGGAGCACCCGCAACAACGCCTTCTCCATGGCGGTATCACCCGTGGGCAGTGGTTTGGTGGTACGTGGCCAGGCTTATCGGGCGTCCCTGGGCGTGATCGGCAGTGGATTTTTCTGGCTGGTGGGCACACTCAGTGTGATGACGGCGTGGATGCTGATCGCCAACTGGCGCCACACCCGCCGCCGTCTGCAGGCGCAACAGGCCTTGATGTCCGAGACCAACTTCCGCCGCGCCATGGAAAACTCCATGCTCACCGGCATGCGCGCCATGGACCTGCAGGGCCGCATCACCTATGTCAATGCGGCCTTCTGTCAGATGACAGGTTGGCAGGAGTCCGATCTGGTGGGCCACACTGCGCCCTTTCCCTACTGGCCCGAGTCCGACCGCGAACTGCTGGCGTCCAAGCTCGAAGAAGAACTGTCTGGCAAATTCACGCCGGGCGGATTCCAGGTGCGCGTCAAGCGGCGCGACGGCACCATGTTCGATGCACGGCTCTACGTGGCGCCGCTGATTGACGCCATGGGCACGCAGACCGGCTGGGTCACCTCCATGACCGACATCACCGAGCCCAACCGGGTGCGCGAACAGTTGTCGGCATCGCACCAGCGCTTCACCACCGTGCTGGAAGCGCTGGACGCCTCGATATCGGTCGCCCCCCTGGGCAGTGACGAACTGCTGTTTGCCAACAAGCTCTACCGCCAATGGTTTGGCACCCATGCCAACGGCCATCTGCAGTTGGTGGCAGAAGCCGGTGTGCCCAGCAGCCCCACCAGCAGCGACTCCGACGACAGCGTGGACGCCCTGGCCGGTCTGCCCACCGAAACTATTGCCGACACCGAAACCGAGAGCGGTGAAATCTACGACAGCGCCCTGGGCAAGTGGCTGGAGGTGCGCACCCGCTACCTGAGCTGGGTTGATGGCCGCCTGGCGCAGATGGTGATTGCCACCGACATCACCAGCCGCCGCTTGGCCGAGCAGCAGGCCGCCACGCAGGCCGAGCGCGCGCAGAACTCCAGCCGGCTGATCACCATGGGTGAAATGGCCTCCAGCGTGGCGCATGAACTCAACCAACCGCTGACTGCCATCAACAACTACTGCAACGGCATGATCTCGCGCATCAAGGAGCACCAGATCACCGAGGAAGACCTGCTGGGCGCGCTGGACAAGACCGCGCGCCAGGCCCAGCGCGCCGGGCAGATCATCCAGCGCATACGCTCGTTCGTGAAGCGTAGCGAGCCCAACCGCACGCCGTCGGACGTGGGCGTCATGGTGAGTGAAGCCATTGAGCTGGCCGAGATTGAACTGCGCCGGCGCAACGTGCGGCTCAACCACTACGTTGCCGCGCGGCTCCCTGTAATGCTGGTGGACCCCATCCTGATCGAGCAGGTGCTGGTCAATCTGCTGCGCAACGCCGCCGAGTCCATCGACATGGCGCAACGCCCCACGGCGCAGCGTCTGGTGGAATTGCGCGTAGTGCCGACCAAGGTGGACGGGCAGTCCGCCATCGATTTTTCCGTGCGCGACTCGGGCAAGGGACTGGCACCCGAGGTCATGGCCCGACTGTATGAAGCATTCTTTTCCACCAAGGCTGATGGCATGGGCATCGGCCTGTCGCTGTGCCGCTCCATCGTCGAATCGCACTTGGGCAGAATGAGTGCGGAGAACATCTACAATGGCACCGAAGTGGCAGGATGCCGTTTCTCCTTCTGGATACCCGTGGCAGATATTGGCTACCAAACGCCTGTTGCACCAACCCTAAGCACATAAACGTCTGGACATTTGAATGAGCCTGATTCCAAAAAAAGGTACGGTCTACGTCGTTGATGACGACGAGGCTGTAAGAGACTCCTTGCAATGGTTACTTGAAGGAAAGGGCTACCGGGTACGGTGCTTCGATTCCGCAGAGTCCTTTCTCAGCCGCTACGACGCCCGCGAAGTCGCCTGCCTGATTGCCGACATCCGCATGGATGGCATGACCGGACTGGAGTTGCAGAACCGCCTGATCGAAGGCCGCTCTCCTCTGCCCATCGTGTTCATCACCGGCCACGGCGACGTGCCCATGGCTGTGGACACCATGAAAAAAGGCGCCATGGACTTCATCCAAAAGCCTTTCAAGGAAGACCAGTTGGTCAGCTTGGTGGAGCGCATGCTGGACCACGCCAAGGACTCGTTTGCCGACTACCAGCTTGCCGTCAACCGCGATGCCCTGCTGTCCAAGCTGACACTGCGCGAGTCACAGGTGCTGGAGCGCATTGTGGCGGGACGGCTCAACAAGCAGATTGCCGACGACCTGGGCATCAGCATCAAGACGGTAGAAGCGCACCGCGCCAACATCATGGAAAAGCTCAGCGCCAATACGGTTGCCGACCTGCTCAAGATTGCCCTTGGACAAAATGCTCCCAAAGTTTGAACTGACCTGACCACCGGCCCAACCGGCCCGCAACTGCAAAGCTGCGGGCTTTTTTATTCCAGAACGACCCCAGAGACACGCATGACCACTACCGCAACCATCATTGACGGCAACGCCTTGGCCGCATCCACCCGTGCCGATGTGGCACGCCGTACTGCCGTGCTGACCCAACGCGGCCTGACACCCGGCTTGGCCGTTGTGCTGGTGGGCGAAAACCCCGCGTCCCAGGTCTATGTGCGCAACAAGGTCAAGGCCTGTGGCGACGCCGGTCTGCACTCGGTACTGGAGCGCTACCCCGACACCATGACCGAAGCCGAGTTGCTGGCCCGCATCGACTCATTGAACAACGACGACAGCATCCACGGCATCTTGGTCCAGTTGCCCTTGCCCGCACACATGGATGCCCACAAGGTGATCGAAGCCATTTCCCCGGCCAAGGACGTGGACGGTTTCCACGTCTCCAGCGCGGGTGCCCTCATGGTGGGCCAGCCCGGCTTCTGGCCCTGCACCCCCTACGGCTGCATGAAGATGCTGGAGAGCATTGGCTACAAGCTGCGCGGCAAACATGCGGTGGTGATCGGCCGCAGCAACATCGTTGGCAAGCCCATGGCCATGATGCTGCTGGCGCAGAACGCCACCGTCACCATCTGCCACAGCGCCACTGCCAACCTCAAGGAAATGACCCTGCAGGCCGACGTCATCGTGGCCGCAGTGGGCAAACGCAATGTGCTGACCGCGGACATGGTCAAACCCGGTGCCGTGGTGCTGGACGTGGGCATGAACCGCAATGACGAAGGCAAGCTCTGTGGCGACGTGGACTACGCTGGCGTGAGCCAAGTTGCAGGCTACATCACGCCAGTGCCCGGCGGCGTGGGCCCCATGACCATTGCCATGCTGCTGGTCAATACCCTGGAAGCCGCCGAACGCGCGGCCGCCGCCAAGGGTCTTGCATAAACACGTTCAGGCGCCACCTGTTACCCATTCCTTCCATTACCTGAACTGCCTCCATGAATCCATTGCTTCGCTTTGACTCCCTTCCCTTGTTTGACCAGATCCGCCCCGAGCACGTGGCGGAGGCGATCGACGCGTTGCTGGAGCAGGCGAACAAGGCGCTGGAGACTGTCACGGCAACGGACTTCCCCGCGCAGTGGACGGAAGTGGCGCGGGTGCTGGACGTGGCCACCGAGCGGCTGGGCATGGCCTGGGGCGCTGTGAACCACCTCAACAGCGTGGCCGACTCGGCTGATCTGCGCGCTGCCTACAATGCCGCCCTGCCCCGAGTCACCGAGTTCTGGACACGCCTGGGCGCCGACGAACGGCTGTTTGCCAAGTACAAGGCGATGGACGTGCAGTCACTCAATTCCGAACAGCGCCAGGCCCACAGGAATGCCATGCGCAACTTCGTGCTAGGTGGGGCCGACCTGACGGGCAGCGCCCGCACACGCTTTGCCGAAATCCAGGAAAAGCAGGCCGAGCTCAGCCAGAAGTTCAGCGAAAACACGCTGGACGCCACCGACTCCTTTGCCTACTACGCCAGCGCGGATGAGGTTGAAGGCATACCGGCAGACGTGATGCAAACCGCCCTGGCGGGCGCCCAGGCCGATGGCAAGACGGGCTACAAGCTCACCCTCAAGATGCCTTGCTACCTGCCGGTGATGCAATTCGCCAAGAGCAGCGCGCTGCGCGAAAAGATGTACCGTGCCTACGTGACACGCAGTTCGGATCAGGCGCCCGAAGACGCGCGCAAGTTCGACAACAGCGCCATCATTCGCGAGATCCTGGCCCTGCGCAAGGAAGAGGCGCAACTGCTGGGATACGACAACTTCGCCCAGGTATCGCTGGTACCCAAGATGGCCGAGTCGCCCGAGGCGGTGGTCGCCTTCTTGCGCAATCTGGCCGCCAAGGCCAAGCCCTTTGCGCAGAAGGACCTGACCGACCTGCGCGCCTTCGCCCGCGAGGTCCTGGCCCTGAACGACCCACAGCCCTGGGACCTGCCCTATATCAGCGAAAAGCTCAAGGAAGAGCGCTACGCCTTCAGCGAGCAGGAGGTCAAGCAGTACTTCACGGCGCCCAAGGTGCTGGCCGGGCTGTTCAAGATTGTGGAGACCCTGTTCGACGTAGCCATAGAGACCGACCAGGCTCCGGTATGGAACCCGGGCGTGCAGTTCTATCGCATCATCCGCAAGGGCCAACTGGTTGGCCAGTTCTACCTGGACCCCAGCGCACGCACCGGCAAGCGCGGCGGCGCCTGGATGGACGATGTGCGCGGGCGCTGGCTGCGCCCAGACAATGGCGTGATGCAGACGCCGGTGGCCCATCTGGTGTGCAATTTTGCCGACGGCGTGGACGGCAAACCCGCCTTGCTCACACACGACGACGTCACCACCCTGTTCCACGAATTCGGCCATGGCCTGCACCACATGCTGACTCAGGTGAGCGAGCATGACGTATCCGGCATCAGCGGCGTCGAATGGGACGCCGTCGAGCTGCCCAGCCAGTTCATGGAAAACTTCTGCTGGGAGTGGAGCGTGCTGCAGCACATGACTTCGCATGTGGACACCGGTGCCGCCCTGCCACGCGAACTGTTCGACAAGATGCTCGCCGCCAAGAATTTCCAGAGCGGCCTGCAGACCCTGCGCCAGATCGAGTTCTCCCTGTTCGACATGCTGCTACACAGCTCGCACAAACCGGAGGACGACTTCATGGCGCTATTGCAAAAGGTGCGTGACGAAGTGGCTGTGGTGCCATCCCCACCTTGGAGCCGCACACCGCATACCTTCAGCCACATCTTTGCCGGCGGATACGCGGCGGGCTACTACAGCTACAAGTGGGCCGAAGTGCTCAGCGCCGATGCCTATGCGGCATTTGAAGAAACCGCGGCACCCGATGGCACGCCCAGCGTGGAAACCGGCACAAAATACCGCCAAGCCATTCTGGAAGCGGGCGGCAGCCGTCCGGCCATGGAATCCTTCAAGGCCTTTCGTGGCCGCGAGCCCAGTCTGGACGCTTTGCTTCGCCACCAGGGCATGTCGGCTTAAACTGTGACCAATTGGGGGAACCGGAATATGAAACCATCACACCTGCTGAAATGCGTGGCCGTTGCGCTGACCCTGTGCGCTGCAGCGCAGGCACAGACCGTTTATCGGATCGTGGGCCCGGACGGCAAGGTCACATTCTCGGACAAGCCACCGATCACAGCCGATCAAGGCAAGGTTGCCACAACCGGTGTGGGGGCTGCCGCAGCTGCCTCCAATGCATCACTGCCATTCGAGTTGCGCCAGGTGGTGAGCAAGTACCCGGTCACACTCTACAGTGCACCTGATTGCGCCCCTTGCGGCAATGGCCGCTCGCTGCTCAGCGCACGCGGTGTTCCCTTCTCCGAGCGCACGGTCACCTCACAGGAGGACATTGCCTCGCTGCAACGCATCAGCGGTGAGACTTCGTTGCCCGTTCTGACGATTGGCAGCCAGCGTATCAAGGGCTTTTCGGACGCCGAGTGGACCCAGTATCTGGATGCCGCCGGCTACCCCCGGACCTCCATGCTGCCTGCCGGCTACCGCAATGCACCTGCCAGCCCTCTGGTGACAGTGCAGAAGCCTGCGCCGGCCAAGGCGGAAGAAAAACCGGAAGCGCCAGCGGTGCCGGCATCACCCTCGGCCCCCGGTCCGTCCAATCCGGCAGGTATCCAGTTCTAGCCCTGGAAATCCAGCGTCTTGACGCCGCTGGCCGTACCTAGCAGGCACACGCTGGCGCGCTGGAATGCAAATACACCAACGGTCACCACGCCCGGCCACTGGCTGACTTCCGCCTCAAACGCCAGCGGATCGCTGATCTGCAGGCCTGTCACGTCCAGAATGTGTTGCCCGTTGTCGGTGACCAGAGGTTTGCCATCCTTCAGGCGAATGGTTCCAACGCCGCCCTTGGCCGCAAAGCGCCGGATCAACTGGCTGGTAGCCATGGGAATCACTTCCACGGGCAGAGGAAATTTGCCCAGCGTTTCGACCAGCTTGGATTCGTCTGCGATGCAGATAAAGCGCGCTGACTGCGCCGCCACAATCTTTTCGCGGGTGAGCGCCGCGCCCCCGCCCTTGACCATATTGCCGTTGCCGTCGATCTCGTCGGCACCATCGATGTAGACCGACAGTCGCTCGACCTCATTGGACTCGAATACCGGGATGCCCAGGGCCTGCAGGCGCTGCGTGCTGGCCACGGAGCTGGACACGGCGCCCTTGATCTGGTCCTTCATGCTGGCCAACGCGTCAATGAACTTGTTGACCGTGGAGCCGGTACCCACGCCGACGATTTCGCCCGGCACGACGTACTGGAGGGCAGCCTGCCCCACCAGGGTTTTGAGTTCGTCCTGGGTCAAGGCAGGGGTGGCAGAAGGCGTTGGCGAGGTAGGTGGGTTCATTGGGGGAAAATCAGGGAAGTTACACAATAGATCAGGAATTATCCGATGGCTCTCGTCCCCTACGGCCTGGTGCGCCCCTTTTTGTTCGCCATGGATGCCGAAACCACGCATGACCTCACCCTGTCGGCTTTGGCCGGAACCCAGGGCAATGCACTGTCATGGGCCTATCGCACTGCGCGGGTGGAAGACCCCATCGAAGTCGCCGGACTGCGCTTTCCCAACCGGGTCGGCATGGCTGCCGGGCTCGACAAGAACGCACGCTGCATCGACGGCCTGGGCGCCATGGGCTTTGGTTTCGTCGAGGTGGGCACTGTCACCCCTTTGCCGCAGGACGGCAACCCCAAACCGCGCATGTTCCGTCTGCCAAAAGCCCGGGCACTCATCAACCGCCTCGGGTTCAACAACCAGGGGCTGGACGCCTTTGTACGCAACGTGCAGAGGTCCGCACTGCGTCAGCAGGCACATCCGTCTCTGTTGCTGGGGTTGAACATTGGCAAGAATGCAGCAACGCCCATTGAAGACGCCACCAGCGACTATCTGCGCTGCCTGGACGGCGTGTACCCCCATGCGGACTACGTCACGGTCAACATCAGCAGCCCCAACACCAAGAACCTGCGCAGTCTGCAAAGCGATGCGGCGCTCGACGCCCTGCTGGGCGCCATTGCCGAACGCCGGGAGTTGCTGGCCCAACGCCATGGCCAGCGCAAACCGGTATTCCTCAAGATCGCCCCCGATCTGGATGCTGACCAGATTGCTGTCATTGCCGCCACACTCCAGCGCTACGGCACAGACGGTAATGGCAAAGTCAATAATGCCTGGGGTGTGATTGCCACCAACACCACACTCAGCCGCGATGCAGTCAAAGGCTTGCCGCACGCAAAAGAAACCGGCGGTCTCTCTGGTGCGCCAGTACTGGCGATGAGCAACCAAGTGATTGCGCAACTTCGCGCTGCGCTGGGCAGGGAATTTCCCATCATCGGCGTGGGCGGCATCCTCAGCGCACAGGATGCAGTGACCAAGATCCAGGCCGGTGCAGACCTGGTACAGATCTACACCGGCCTGATCTACAAGGGCCCTGCGCTGGTCAGCCAGGCCGCCCAGGCTATCCGTTCGCTGCGAGCCTAGCCACCATCTCGCCGATCGCCAGCGCACTGGTCAATCCTGGCGACTCAATGCCAAACAGATTGACCAGCCCCGGTACGCCGTGATCCTGCGGACCTTGTATGCAGAAATCGGCAGCAGCCTCACCGGGACCACTGATCTTGGGCCGCATGCCCGCAAATGCCGGAACCAGCGCGCCATGCGGGAGCTCGGGCCAGTACTTGCGCACTTCGGCATAGAACACATCCCCGCGTTGCGGTCGGACTTGCAAGTCCTCTGGATCATCGACCCACTCCACATCAGGCCCGAAACGGGCCTGCCCGCCCAGATCCAATGTGAGGTGAACGCCCAGACCAGCCGCCTCGGGCGCAGGGTATATCAGCCGCGAAAAAGGTGCGCGGCCTGTCAGTGCAAAGTAATTGCCCTTGGCAAAGTGCGGCGTAGGGATATGGGCAGAGTCCAGGCCCTCAATCTGACAGGCCAGGTCAGGCGCCTGTAGACCGGCTGCATTGATGACGGACATCGCAACAACACGGGTGCCATCCTGCAGCACCCATTGCGCACCACGTTCGCCTTGATCATCCCGGCGCTCCACTCGCGTATTGAACACGACGACACCACCCGCGTCTTCCAGATCGGAATGCAGCGCACGCATGAAGGACTGGCTGTCCACGATGCCGGTAGAAGGCGAATGCAAAGCCGCCACGCAACGCAGTGCAGGCTCCAGAGTGTGTGCCTGGGTCCCATCAAGCCAGACAAGGTCCGAAACGCCATTGGCCTGTGCCCGCAATTGCAACTGCACCAGAGCCTTTAGTTGGTCCTCATCGGTGGCGACTATGAGTTTGCCGCAACGCCTGTGTGCAATGGTGCGCTCGGCGCAATAGGCGTAAAGCAGCTGCCGTCCCCGCACGCACAAGCGGGCTTTCAGTGAACCTTCGGGGTAGTAGATGCCCGCATGGATGACTTCGCTGTTGCGAGCGCTGGTCTGGGTGCCGATGGCGCTTTGTGCTTCCACGACCACCACATCGCGCCCTTGCTGCGCCAAGGCACGGGCAATCGCCAATCCGACCACCCCGGCACCGATCACCAGGCAATCCAGATGTTCAGCGGATGGGTTCACTGCAGGGCGAGCGCTCCGTCTGCGCCCACCACCAGTTTCTTGCCAGGCGGGGCCTTGAGAAAGGCCTGGGCATCACTTTCCGACACGCCGTAGGCAACGCTGACCAGCCACATGCCGGCGTCATTCACCTTGGCACAGGCCCCCAGGAGGAGCACACCTCCCAAGACCATGAACCGAGCCAACGTACGCAATAAAAGAATCTGTTTCATGGGTAAATCTCCCCGTGTCTGGACCCAAGGGTTCACGCAGTGCCGGTGTACCATCACAGTCAATCAAGTCCCGATGCTAGCCCATGTCACCTCCCCCCACCACACCCTTTGCAAGCGGCAAGACCACCCCATGGCTGCGTCGTGCAGGCGCCCTGATTTTGCTGTTGGTACTGCTGGGAGCGCTGGGCTTCTGGCTGGGGCCACGCAACCCGATGGGAGAGCCTGTGGCGACCGTTAGGTCTCTGCCCCCGCAGGATATTGCAGCGTTGGCCGATTGGGTCGACGCCAGCGAAAAGGCGTTTCCCGACATCAAACCCGGCAATGCCAAAGGCATTGTCTGGGCCAATGCACCTGGCGTGCGCACGCACTGGTCCGTGGTGTACATCCACGGCTTTTCGGCCAGCCGCATGGAAACCGCGCCGCTGGCCGAGACGGTGGCGGCGCAGTTGGGCGCCAATGTGTTCTACACCCGACTGACAGGCCATGGGCGTACCGATGGCGCAGCCATGGGAGAAGCCAGCGCACAGGACTGGATGGCAGATACGCTGGAGGCCGTGCGCATAGGACAGACGCTGGGGGACAAGGTGCTGCTGATCAGTTGTTCGACTGGCTCCACGCTCGCGACCTGGCTGGGCACATCGCCGGACGCATCACGGGTTGCCGCCCATGTGTTTGTGTCGCCCAACTTCGGTCCCAAGGACAAACGCTCGGAACTGATCAACGGTCCTTGGGGCCAACGCATCGCGCTGTGGGTGCAAGGCCCCACCCGCAGTTCAACGCCCGAAAGTGCCGCGGAGGCGCAGGCCTGGACCGAAAGCTATCCCACAAAGGCACTTTTCCCCATGATGGCCTTGGTCAAAAGCGTGCGCAACAGCGACCTGTCGCGGTTTCAGACGCCTGTGCTGGTGCTGTTCAGCGAAGCTGATCAGACCGTGGATGTGGCACAGACCCGCTCTGCATTTACCCGGCTGGGTGCGGCCCATAAGTCCATTGAGCCAGTAACCTATAGCAAAGCCCTGGGACAGCACGTGCTGGTCGGCGCCATCAAGGACCCGGCAGCCGTTGCGCCCATGGCTCAGACCATTGTCCAATGGGTTCAATCCCTTCCCAAGGAGCTGCGCTGAGCGATGTCCGATAACGAGAACACTCCCGACGCAGTCAACCGGTTGCCATTGCGTGCCCTGGGGCTAAAACCCGGCATGGCACTGCAGACCCGACGCCTGGTTGCAGGTGCCAGCAAGCGGGAGTCCCAGTTTTTCGGCGCCATTGAGGGCAAAGGTGTGATGGTAGGGGCATTGGGAACCGATACCGAGCCCAGCGACCTGAAGGCGGGCGACATATGCCTGGTACGTGGCTTTACCGGGCAATACGAATACTCGTTTCCATCCAAGGTGCTGCAAACCTTTGTGCAGCCTTTCACCTACGCGCTGCTGGCCTATCCGGCCCAGGTTGACGCCAAGCTGGTACGCCAGAGCATGCGCGTCAAGCGCTCCTGGCCAACTCGCGTCGCTTTGCCGCAACCCGGAGACCAGACCAGCAATGTGGCGGTCACGCTGATCGACATCAGCGTACGCGGCGCCATGATCAAGGCCGACAGCAGTCTGGCCCCGGTAGGCGCCAACCTGCGCATGACCATGTCGGTTCAGGTTGATGAAACGCCGCAAGAACTGGTGCTGCAGGCAATCGTCTGCCACAACAACCGCGCCAGCTACGAAGACGCCTACTTCGTGGGTGTTTCGTTCAAGGATTTGAAGCAGCAGGACAAACTGGTGCTGAGCTACCTGACCCAGACTTCCTGAGAGGCTGGGGCATTGGGCTGCTAACGGGGCTACGCCTTCTGATCCAGCAGAGCGCCGGCGATGGCGTCGCCCGCCTTGAAAACTGCCAAATTGGCGAGGAACGAATTCTTGGCTTGCAATTGCGTTACCAGATCGGTTGCCAGGGATGACCCAGAGGACCCTGAACTCGCGACATTCGCTACCACGCCACCCACAGCCAGTGCCGTTTGCAGCACATCGCGGTTCTGAAGTCCTTCGGTGGCGAATTTGGCGACATTGGTGGCCACCGCATCCAGCTGGCGCTGCGCGGCATTCATCCCAGACTGGGCTATGGAGCTGATGGAGGACATGAACGGCTCTCCCGAGAGTTGGCGAAAAAAAGGCCTGAAGACAGCTTCAGGCCTGGGAGACTATCAGGAGACCGCAATCCCCTGAGTTGGCCACCTGGATCAGGCGAAGTTGCCTTCCGCAAAGCCCCAGTTGACCAGCTTGTCAAAGAAGGTTTCCACATATTTCTGGCGCAGATTGCGGTAGTCAATGTAGTACGCATGTTCCCATACGTCAACCGTCAGCAGTGCCTTGTCAGCGGTGGTCAAGGGAGTGCCGGCAGCGCCGGTATTGACGATATCAACCGAGCCATCGGGTTTCTTGACCAGCCAGGTCCAGCCGGAGCCGAAATTGCCGACCGCAGACTTCACGAAGGCTTCCTTGAAGGCTGCGTAGCTGCCCCACTTGGCGGAAATGGCGGTAGCCAGTGCACCTGTGGGTTCACCGCCGCCTGCGGGCTTCATGCCGTTCCAGAAGAAGGTGTGGTTCCAGATCTGTGCTGCATTGTTGTAGATGCCGCCGCTGGACTTCTTGATGATTTCTTCGAGGGTCATGCTCTCGAATTCGGTGCCCTTTTGCAGGTTGTTCAGGTTCACCACATAGGCGTTGTGGTGCTTGCCGTGGTGGAACTCCAAAGTCTCTTTGGAATAGGCAGGTGCCAGTGCGTCAATCGCGTAGGGCAAGGCGGGCAAGGTGTGTTCCATGGATTCCTCTTCAGTTGGTTGGTTTTTGACAATCGCACATTGTAGGAACTAATTGCTTTTCGCGTTTTGCACCAACAGATCAACCGTACCGTCGGCCAAAGTTGCCATCAACTCCTCGCCCTTTGCGACCTGGCTCACAGAAGTGATGGGCGCACCACTGTGCGTGGTGAGCCACGCATATCCGCGCTGCAGAACCAAAGCCGGATCCAGCGCACGCAGCCGCAGCTCTGCCCGGTCGCAGGAGTCATGCAACCGCTGCACGGCAAGCTGGGCAGCACGGGGCAGGCTTTGCCCTAGTCGATCCACTGCATTGCAGCGTCGCTGCACTCCCGCACGCAGGGCGTATTGCATGCCCTGCTGCAATGTGGCCAGACCAGCGGCATGGCGGGTCAAGGCGCCCGACGGACGTCCGATCCGCGCAGCCAGATGATCCACCTGCTGTGCCTCGCGCTCCATGAAACGCACCAAGGCTTTGCGCAGGTGTTGCTCCAGGTCGCTGAGCTCCCGCAAATACGAATCACGGTCGGCACTGACCATTTCCGCCGCAGCCGTTGGCGTGGGAGCGCGCAGGTCGGCAACGAAGTCGGCTATGGTGAAATCGGTTTCATGCCCTACCCCGCTGATGACGGGTACCGGGCTTGCCGCCACGGTACGCGCCAGTTGTTCGTCGTTGAAGGCCCACAGGTCTTCCAGCGCGCCGCCACCACGCACCAGCAGAATCACGTCGACTGGAACGTCGTTGCCTACTGCCGGCCCGTCCTGCGCTTGTGCATACAGCGATTGCAGGGCCTGCACCAGCTCTCGCGGTGCGTTTTCCCCTTGCACAGAAGCGGGCGCCAGGGTTACGGGGATGTGCGGTACACGCCTTTGCAGCGCACTTACCACATCGTGCAGGGCCGCCGCGCCCAGCGAAGTCACCAGGCCTATGCCCCTAGGCATAGCTGGCAATGGGCGCTTTCGGGCGGGGTCAAACAGCCCCTGCGCCTCCAGCTTGGCTTTCAACTGCAGAAACTGCTCGAACAGACTGCCCTGTCCTGCCCGCGCCAGACTTTCCACAATTAGCTGCAATTCGCCTCGGGGCTCGTATACACCCAGACGCCCACGCACCTCCACCTTGTCGCCGTCGCGCGGAACAAAGTCCAGCATGCTGGCAGCCCGGCGAAACATGGCGCAGCGCAATTGACCGCTTGCATCCTTCAACGAGAAATAACAATGCCCGCTGGCAGCGCGGGAAAAACCGGATATCTCCCCGGCTACCGCTACCGGATTGAAGCGCGATTCCAGCGCATCAGCGATGGCGCGGCAAAGGGCGCCAACCGGCCACACACGCTGCCTTGGCTCTGCATCGAAGGCATCAACCATGCTGGATTTCCAAAAATGTTGTAAGCGGATGCATAACTGTCATCCCCAGTTCAGGCGTTCGGAAGGACGCTGTCAGCAATGCGGCCGACAGCCGCAAGCCTCCGTCCAAGTAGCTTGATTTCATTACGTTTTTTTCTGCTGCAAATGTCATCAAAGTGTCAAAGCCCCATGCCAGCGTGGTTCGCGAGCCTGATTGCACAGACTTCTACACAAAGTTATCCACAGAAACTGTGCGTTGCCGGGGCGGCCATGTGGGTCATAATCCCGACGCACACCAATCGCACGGAGGGGACACTTGCTTTCCATCATACAAGCCGCTGGCTGGCCAATCTGGCCTCTTGTCGCATGCTCGGTTCTCGCCCTGGCAATCATCATTGAACGCTTCATCAGTCTGCAAACCAAGAAGGTGGCGCCCGCCCGCCTTTTGGACGAAGTCATTGGCGTGACGCGCAAAGGAATTCCTGGAAGCGAAGTCATCAACCAACTGGAGAAGAACTCCGCCTTGGGAAAGGTGCTGGCCAGCGGACTGCGCGCAGTGAATACCGAGCCGCTGCTCAGCGAAGAAGACTTGCGGGCTAGCATGGAGAGTGTGGGCCGCCAGGTCGCCCATCGACTGGAGCATTACCTCAGCGCACTGGGCACGATTGCTTCTGCCGCACCCCTGATGGGACTGTTTGGCACGGTGGTGGGCATGATCGAAATTTTTGGCTCGCAGGCGCCAGGGGGATCAAGCGGTGGCAATCCGGCGCAGTTGGCGCACGGTATTTCCATTGCGCTCTACAACACCGCTTTCGGTCTGATCGTGGCCATCCCTTCGCTCATCTTCTGGCGCTACTTCCGTGGTCGTGTGGACGAGTACCTGCTGACATTGGAGTTGTCTGCTGATCGGCTGGCGCGCCATCTCAAAGCGTTGCGCAAGTAAGCCGCAGGACCGCATAGGCAATCGTTCCATGAACTTTCGCAAAAGAACCAATGAAGAGCCGGAAATCAATCTGATTCCGTTCATCGACGTGCTGTTGGTGGTGCTGATCTTTCTGATGCTTTCCACCACCTACAGCAAGTTCACGGAAATGCAGATTGTCCTGCCCGCAGCGGATACGGAAGCCCAGAAGGACTACCCCAAGGAATTGATCGTGGCCATCGCCGCGGACGGCAATCTCAGCGTGAACAAGATGCCCCTGGTAAGTCGCACACTGGACAGCATCGCGGCGGCACTGACAGATGCGGCCAAAGGTGGAAAGGATGCCGTTGTGGTGATCAGCGCGGACGCCAGCGCCAAACACCAGTCCGTGATCACGGTCATGGAAGCTGCACGGCGCGCAGGCCTGAACCACATCACGTTCGCGACACAGACGTCCGCTCAGGCTGGTATTCAGTAAAGGCATGGGCGTTGGTCATGATCTGCCCCAGAAGCTGGGCATGACCTTGGTCAGCGCCTGGCAGCGTCGCGGAGTCATTGCCACCCTTCTGCTCCCCATCAGTCTTGTCTACGCCGCCTTGGTATTTCTGCGCCGCTGGACCTATCAATCAGGACTGCGCAAGGCAAAGGTATTAGACCGCCCTGTCATCGTGGTCGGCAATGCCATTGCGGGCGGAGCCGGCAAGACGCCAACCACGGTGTCCATTGTTTTGCACTTGCGCTCGCGTGGATGGAAGGTGGGCGTTGTGTCACGCGGTTATGGGCGCCAAAGTGACGACGTTCGCGCAGTTTCCGCCAAGGACAACGTTGCATCCGTGGGTGACGAGCCTTTGCTGATTGCACGCGCTACGGATGTGCCGGTTTACGTGGGGCGTGACCGCCACGCCGCAGCCAGCGCCTTGCTTATGCAACACCCGGATACACAGCTGCTGGTGTGCGATGACGGGCTGCAGCATTACGCCTTGTACAGAGACATAGAGGTTTGTGTATTTGATGATCGCGGCGTGGGCAACGGCTGGATGCTACCCGCCGGCCCCCTGCGTGAGCCGTGGCCGCGAAAGGCCTTGCAGGCGGCGGGACAGGATGATGCGCGCTTGCTGGTATTGCATACCGGCTTGCACAAACGCTTGCCTGGATTCTCCGCAGAGCGCTCTCTGGACCGCCATGCTGTTGACCGCCATGGCGCAAAGATCGAAATCGCCACGCTGAGGCAGCCGTTGTTGGCGCTGGCTGGTATTGCCAGACCCGAAGCGTTCTTTTCGTCTCTTACCGCGATGGGTATTGCGCTGGACAAATCGCTACCGCTGCCCGACCACTTCGACTTCCAGTCACTGAACGCCGACCTGTTGCAGGGTTACCAGGTTCTCTGCACCGAAAAGGATGCCGCCAAGCTTTGGGAAATCTGGCCCGATGCGTTGGCCGTACCGTTGATCCAGACGCAGGAATCCGCCTTTTGGGTTGCACTGGATGGTCTGGTGGATGATGTGCGCCGTACAAAGCTATCATCCACACATGGACACCAAACTGCTTGAACTGATTGTCTGCCCCGTCACCAAAGGGCCACTTGAGTACGACCGTGAGAAACAGGAGCTGATCTCCCGCTCTGCCCGCTTGGCTTATCCGGTGCGAGACGGCATACCCGTGCTACTGGAGAACGAAGCACGGACACTCAGCGACGCCGAACTTGGCCTGTAAGCGTCCCGGAGATGGCGTTTACCGTATTGATACCGGCGCGGTTGGCGTCGACCCGGCTTCCCAACAAACCGCTGGCAGACATTGCTGGCATTCCCATGGTAGTCCGCGTGGCGCAACGTGTGACTCGGGGGATGCCACCCACGGTGCGGGTTGTGGTGGCGGCGGATCACCCTAGCATCCTATTGGCATGCCAACAGTTTGGCGTGGAGGCCGTGCTGACCCGTGAAGACCACCCCTCGGGCAGCGACCGCCTGGCCGAAGCCTGCGTGCTGCTGGGTTTGGCCGACGATGACATCGTCGTGAACGTGCAAGGGGACGAGCCCTTGATAGACCCCGCCTTGGTACATGCAGTTGCTCGATTGCTGGAACAAAACCAGGGCGCGAGCATGGGCACGGCAGCGCACAGCATTGACAGTGTGCAAGACTTCAAGAATCCGAATGTGGTCAAGGTTGTCCTGAACGCTTCGGGAATGGCTTTGTATTTCAGCCGGGCACCTATCTCCTGGTGGCGTGACGGCTTTGCCGAAGGCATTCAGACGCTGCCAAAGCCTGCGCCACTTCGCCACATCGGTATCTACTCCTACCGTGTGGGGTTCTTGCGCAGCTTTCCCTCTCTGGCACAGGCGCCTATGGAAATAACCGAAGCACTGGAGCAGCTGCGCGCCCTGTGGCACGGCCATCAGATTGCTGTACATACGACCGATGCCGCGCCGGGCGCAGGGGTCGATACACCGGAAGACTTGGAACGTGTTCGACGCGTGTTTGCTGCCGGCGCCCCACCTGCATCATCTGTAAGTTAGCCTATAGGCACGCCATGCTATTCTCGCGCGTTAATTTGCATTCTGTAGCTGCGGGCGAAAGCTCCGTGATGAGCACATCATTTAAGTAAAAAGAGGGGTTCCATGAGACTGATTCTGTTGGGCGCACCCGGCGCCGGGAAAGGCACACAAGCCACATTCATTTGTCAAAAATTCGGCATCCCGCAGATTTCCACGGGTGACATGTTGCGCGCAGCGGTCAAGGCCGGTACTCCCCTGGGCCTGGAAGCCAAGGCGGTGATGGCGGCGGGTGGTCTGGTCAGCGACGAACTGATCATCAATCTGGTCAAGGAGCGTCTCACGCAGCCGGACTGTGCCAACGGCTTCCTGTTCGACGGATTCCCTCGCACCATCCCCCAAGCTGATGCCATGAAGGCCGCTGGTGTGACGCTGGACTATGTGCTGGAAATCGACGTTCCCTTTGAAGCCATCATTGAGCGCATGAGCGGACGCCGTTCGCACGCAGCATCGGGCCGCACTTACCATGTGAAATTCAATCCACCCAAGGTGGAAGGCCTGGACGACATTACCGGCGAGCCGCTGATCCAGCGCGAAGACGACAAGGAAGAGACCGTTCGCAAGCGTCTGGATGTGTACAGCGCGCAAACGCGCCCACTGGTGCAGTACTACTCCGAGTGGGCCCAAAAGGAGCCAACCAAGGCACCCAAGTACCGCGCCATCAGCGGCATGGGCGATGTGGACTCCATCACGGCGCGGGTGTTTGAAGCACTTCAGTAATCAACTTCGTACAACCCCAAAGGGCCGCAAGTGCGGCCCTTTGCATATGTGGTGATCGCGCCTAAGTCGCCTCAACCAGGTCCAGCATGAGCGCGATGCGAGCCTTTACGGCCGACAAACCGTAATGAGCAAAGCCACCATCAGCGGCGGCGGCAGAACCCACTACACAGCCGTAGGCGCATCGGCTAACGCGCACGACCCGTACGCCCTGACGTTGTGCAAGCTGCAACGCGGCCTCAAGATCCTTGTGAATAGTGCCGTTGCCGGTTCCGGCAACGACAATGCCGCGTACCGGTGCGTCACCCTCCACAGGGTTGAGCAGGCTGCGCACGATGGCACCACTGGCACCTGCGTGATTCAGCAAGACTTCCACACGCGGCAAACCGCGCGCCTGCAACTGTGCGCAGTCCAGTCCAGGCCGCAGGGCATCCGCATTCGGCCAATTGAACAACAGGCGAACGCTCCCTTCCTCCACCACGCCGAGGGGGCCGGCCTCGCCCGCATCAAATGCGTCGACGCGATAGGGATGCACCTTCTGCACATGCGCCGCTTCGAATATCTTGCCCGCGCACACCACCAACAGGCCCCGCGCACCTTGAAAACATGCCACCGTGGCCGCATCCGCCATATTCGTGGGCCCGTCCGGCGCAAGTGAACTGGCCGGCCGCATGGCGCAGGTCAATACCACTGGCTTCTGGTTGAGCATCTTCCCTGGCAACGCTCGCGACAACCAGTAGGCGGTTTCTTCCAGCGTATCCGTCCCGTGCGTGATGACGACTGCACGCACATCCGGCATCTGCAGATGGTGGAGAACCCTGGCAGTCAACGTGAACCAATCACCGTGCTCAAGATCCTTGCTGTCGATCTGACAAACCTGTTCAGACACAGGCAGATCGTCGCCCATTGCCTTGCCAAGACCAGGCACCGACTGAAGCAACTGTTGAACGCCCACTTGGCCGGCCGTGTATCCCACGTTGTCTCCAGCGTTCTGCGCCTTGCCGGCAATCGTCCCACCCATACCTAGAAAAACCACTTTTTTCGCCATATCACGTCACCCTCTTGTCAAAAGCATAAAACTGGTTAAAAATACAGTCACTGGATAAGAAAACAGTGTCTGCAATCCCAGTGATCCATCCAGTGCACACCAAAGGAGTCAGCATGCTCGAAAGCCCCAAACTCACTGCCCGACAACAGCAGATTCTGGATTTGATCCAAAGCGCTATTGCACGTACCGGGGCTCCTCCTACCCGTGCAGAAATCGCCAACGAACTCGGTTTCAAGTCCGCCAATGCGGCTGAAGAGCATCTGCAGGCCCTGGCCCGCAAAGGTGTCATCGAATTGGTCAGCGGCACTTCTCGTGGCATCCGACTCAAGAGTGAGACTTTGCGCTCCATCAACGAGTCCAGAGTCAAACAATTCTCCCTGCCTCTCCCCGGTTTGGCCCAACTGGCGTTGCCTCTGGTGGGCCGCGTTGCAGCAGGCTCTCCCATTCTCGCCCAAGAGCATGTGGACCAAACCTACTACGTGGAAAACAGCCTGTTCCAGCGGCAACCGGATTACCTGCTCAAGGTACGAGGCATGTCCATGCGTGATGCGGGAATCATGGACGGCGACTTGCTCGCCGTGCAAGCTACCAAAGATGCCAAGAATGGCCAGATTATTGTGGCCCGGCTCGGCGACGAGGTGACTGTCAAGCGCTTCCGCCGCAACAAACACCTGATCGAACTGCATCCGGAAAACCCGGATTATCAAACCATCGTGGTGGAACCTGGAGACCCCTTCGAAATCGAAGGACTCGCAGTTGGCCTTATCCGCAACACCATGCTCATGTGAGCCGCAACCGGGAGAAATCTATGAATATCGCAATGCTTATGCAAGATAAACTGGTCCAGGGTTTGCACCGCCTTATGGGCGGCCTGCCACATAGTGCCAGGCCGACACCCATGGCCGTTCAAAATGCGTTCCCTCGAGGCGGCATGACAGCCTGTCTGGCTGGCGTCAGCCGTGGGACTGATGCGATCAATCTGTCGCCCGCCATGGCTTCTTCCAGGCCTTTGCGGGTCTTGCGTGTGGTGGACAGAGGCCAAACGCCTGCCGGCGTAGGCAGGCTGGTCATTTCGGGGCGTATGGCTGACGTTTGTGCCGAGTTGGACCGCTTGGCCGCCAGCGAGGCGGCGTTGCACTAAGAGCGGCCCTTCTGGGTGTGCACCCGGTCAGGCGGCTGCACCCAGCAGATAGTCCTTTTTTCCCACATCCACGCCGTTGTGACGCAGGATTGCATAGGCTGTGGTGATGTGGAAAAACAGATTCGGCAGCACCCACTGTTTCAGGTATGCCTCACCTTGCATTGTGCGCATGGTGTCCCTTCCTACTGGGAAGGTGATTTCCTTGGACTCGGTTCCGTCCACTGCGTGCGCTGGCACGGTCTGCAAATAGGCCAATGTTTTTGCAATGCGTTCTTTTAGTTCAGCCAGTGTTTGCTCGTCATCCGGAAATCGGGGCGCCTCCATCCCAGACAGCCTGGCAATTCCGTTTTTTGCGGCGTCACATGCAATCTGAATCTGCTTGGTGAATGGCAGCATGTCCGGCGCCAGACGGTACTGCGTGATGGCAACAGGATCACACTTCTTGGTATCCACAAAGGCTTGCGCCTTATCCAATAAATGACTCAGGTTGCTGAGCATGCCTGCAAATACCGGAAGGCTGGCCGATGACATGGAAATGGACATGGATATCTTTCAAACGAGTAAACCAAAGGGAAGCGCATGTTAGCGCCTATCCGCCGCCGTTCTGCCTGAGTTTTTCTGTCTCCATCAAGGCACAATGGGGGCATGAACATAGTGATTCTGGACGATTACCAAGATGCGGTGCGCAAGCTCGAATGCGCCAGCAAGCTGCAACCCTATCAAGCCAAGGTGTACACCAACACGGTCAAGGGTCTTGGGCAGCTTTCGGTGCGACTCAAGGATGCCGACATTCTGGTGCTCATACGTGAACGCACCGCAATCAATCGCCAGCTCATTGACAAGCTGCCCAAGCTGAAATTGATTTCCCAGACCGGGCGTGCTGGCAGCCATATCGACCTGCAAGCCTGTACTGAACGTGGCATTGCTGTATCCGAAGGCGCCGGCTCACCGGTGGCGCCGGCTGAACTAACCTGGGCGTTGCTGATGGCGGCCATGCGCAGGTTACCCCACTACATTGGCAATTTGAAGCACGGGGCCTGGCAGCAGTCCGGACTGAAGGCGAGCTCCATGCCCCCAAATTTTGGAATTGGCACCACACTGACCGGCAAGAAGCTGGGCATATGGGGATACGGAAGAATAGGCAAACTGGTCGCCGGATATGGCAAAGCATTTGGAATGCAGACCATCATCTGGGGAAGTGAGTCTTCCCGCGAGGCGGCAGTGCACGATGGCCACATTGCGGCGCCCAGCAAGGAACTGTTCTTTACACACTCCGACGTGATTTCCTTGCATCTGCGACTGAATGAGGCAACGCAACACATTGTGCGAGCCAGTGACCTTGCCTTGATGAAACCCACCTCGATTCTGGTCAATACATCCAGGGCCGACTTGATTGAACCTGATGCACTGATCAGTGCCTTGAACCGGGGGCGCCCCGGTCTGGCGGCGGTGGATGTGTTTGAGACGGAACCCATTCTTCAGGGCCACGCTTTGTTACGCCTGGAGAACTGCATCTGCACTCCCCATATTGGCTACGTGGAGCAAAGCACCTACGAGGAATATTTTGGTGCAGCGTTTGACAATGTGGTGAACTTCATCAAAGGCACGCCAACCAATATCGTCAACCCTGGCGCACTGCAGGTGCGCCGCTAACCTGGCTTATTTCTGTTCCGGCTTGTTCGGCTCGGGTTTGACAAAACCGGACATATCGAAATCGATGAGGTTCCCGGGCTCCGGCTCTTTGTCCGGCACGCCTTCGCCACCGATGTCCAGATCCAGGTCCACAACTGGCTCATCCACCGTGCCTGAAATCGTCGGCAGAGGCACAGCGGCGGCCTCGATATCTATATGCTCTATATCAGGATGCTTCGGCTCCAGAACCGCGACCTGAGAGCTGGACAGCCGCGACGTACTGAAGGGCACCATAGACGAATCTGCCGGTTGACTCAACCGCTTGAGGATGCCGTAGAGAAGCAACAAGTCTTTGAACGCCTCCAGGTCAATGCCCTGTTCCGGATCATCCTCAGGAGTTCTCACCAAGCACTGTTCGATGAAGTCCACCGTGTATTCGGTTGGCCACAACACGACGATCTGCTGACAGATTTCATCGTAGGCGTCCAGACCATTGCCTTCCGACAAAAAGTCGGCATATGGGGGCACGCGACCTGTGAAGTACTGGTTGAATTCAGCGCGATAACGCTCGAAATCCTCGCGTCGACTCAAGGTGTGGAAGATCTTTAGCAAGTCCAGATACACCAGAGGATTGGCTTCGGAACTGTTTTGAATACTCTCTTCCAACAAGCGCACGGCGTCATCATGCTGACCTAACGCCATGAAGAATTCGGCTTGCTGCCGAACATCGAGCATTTCCTTCGTATTGATGACACGATTCTGGACTGCGTTGACCGGAGTCGCCGTGGCCTTGTCCGGACTTTCCTCCTTCAATGCGGACGCGGGTGCAACAGGCGTCATGGGACTCGCATCGCCAGCGGGGGCTGCAGCAAAGTCAATATCGAAATCCACATCAACGGCTGGGGCAGCAGGTTTGCTTTCGGTGGCCGCAACCGCAATGGTCTGGACAGCCTCAGGCAATTGCGACGATCCCGCTATCGACTGCGATGCAGAGGTAGCAGTGGACTCAGAAGTGCCAGCCTTCGGTGGCCTTGCCTCGGCGCGCCCTTCTCCGCCCAGCCACCAGGGCGAAGCGTCGGATCCACTTGAACGCGAGCGTTTCAGGACGTATGCCACCGCCACCGCACATACGGCGAGCAAAGCGCCCAACGCGTAGACCAGTGGGCGTCCATAGTTCTCGGACTCCATCCCTTCCAAGGCAGCAGCAACCTGTTGGAGGTTTTGTTGATTCTTGGCTGTCACCACTTTCAGGCCAGTCAGCCCCGCCTCCAGTACCTGATTGCGGTCCTGACTCTTGAGCAAATCCTCTGCTGCCGTGCTCTGAGCCTGCCACTTTTCAATTCCATCCACACGGTGCTGGAGATCTTCCAGAATCAGCGCATTGGCTTGGTTGGCCGCTTTCGCCGCAGCCGCATGTTCAGCAACAGGGCTGGCAGTTGCTGTCTTCTTGACGGGACTGCTAGCCGGTGCCTTCTTGGCAGCAGGAGAAGAAGTTACGCCCGTTGTTTTGGCGACAACGGGCGCTGCAGCGATGTCTCCCGTTGGTTTGACTGCTGGCGAGGCAGAGTCAGACTTTCGGGTCGGTTGTACGTTGGCAGAGGCCAACGCCCCACTAGGCGGAGCGGCATCAGACTCACTGAGAACATCGGCCAGCAAAACATAACGCCGCGAGGCCTTGGGCCCGCAGGATGTGCGAAGGTTGACTGTTACGACTGCATCTCCCACACGGGAGCTGGTTGTGATGTGAACGGTCTTGGTTTGGGGTTGCGGCCCCGAAACGACGTTCACCGACAAACGACTGCCTTCAACCGCAATATCCCCAAAGCGCACATCGGCATTGAAGCAATTGGGCGCAATATCCTCATCTGCAGCGTACTCTACGGATACCGCCAGATCGAGTTCCTTACCCAAAAGTGCAGAACCGCGCATTTTTCCCAGAGTCAGGGCAGAGACGTTTGTCGAAGCCACGAACAGCGCGGCCAATAAGACTCCGAAAACGGTTTTGCGATTGAGCTTCATAGTTATTTCACATTTTGGCACAGGTATGCGGTTTATTAACCACCTGACACCCGCGTGACACAACACTGTGCAAATGGCGCCACGCCAGTCGACAATAGAAGTTGGACGGAATTAGCAAACAACCCGAATTTGGATGCGCATGGATGAACCCATATTGACGGTAGAAGAACGCACAGCCATAAACAGCGGGCGTTGGTTTTCATCACTATCCCCAAGCCTGCGGCACGACATATTGCGATGCGCATATGTACGCCGATTTCAGGATGGCGATTTGATAACTGCACGGGGAGAGCCGCCTGAAGAATGGTTTGCGTGCGCCAAAGGAGCTATACGGGTTAGCTCGACATCCATATCCGGCAAGCAAATTACGTTGACTTACGTGGAGCCCGGCATCTGGTTCGGGGATGTTTCCATTTTCGATGGAGACCGCCGGACCCACGACGCCTATGCCCACGGTGAGTGCACCACCATGTGCGTTGCCAAGGCAGACTTCAAGAAGATCCTGGCCAGCCATGTGGAACTCTACGAAGCCCTGTTGCGCCTGCACGCACGGCGGATCAGGCAGCTCTACGGCTTGGTGGAGGATCTCAACACCCTGCCCTTGCGGGCCAGGCTTGCCAAACAGCTGCTGCATCTGGTGCGCAGTTACGGGGTGCCTTCACTCAGCAATGGCAACGAAGTGCGTATTGGTCTGCACTTGGCGCAAGAAGAGCTGGCGCAGCTTTTGGGTGCTTCGAGGCAACGCGTCAACCAAGAGCTCAAGTCCATGGAGCGTGAAGAGGCGATCCGCATTGAATCCGGCGGCCTGGTGGTGCGTGACCGGCAAGCCCTAATGCGCATCATTGAATTAGAGCATTGACGTCGAGGCAATATACCGTGAGCGAATCTGATTCATTTACAGGCACACGCCAGGCAACAGGCAAACATGCGATCGATACCCAGGCGCTGACTGCCTGGCTTGAAGCCAATCTGCCAGGATTTCAGGGCCTCATCCACGTAGAGATGTTCAAGGGTGGGCAGTCCAACCCCACCTACAAGATCAGTACCCCGAAAGGCAGCTACGTCATGCGGTCCAAGCCGGGACCGGTTGCACAGTTGCTGCCTTCGGCTCATGCGATTGAGCGGGAATATGCGGTCATGCGGGGATTGGCAGGTACTGCGGTGCCCGTGCCGAACATGCTCTGCCTATGTGAAGACGAGTCCATCATCGGGAGAGCGTTCTACTTGATGGAATACATGGAGGGGCGCGTGCTGTGGGATCCATCTCTGCCCGACATGACACCTGAGCAGCGAGGCTCCATCTATGACGAGATGAACAGGGTCGTTTCCGCCCTGCACACGGTCGATTTTGCTCAGCGTGGTTTGAGCGGTTATGGCAAGCCCGGCAACTACTTCGAGCGGCAAATTGGCCGGTGGAGCCGGCAATACGTGGCATCCGTCACCAAGCCAATTTCTGAAATGGACTATTTGATGGAATGGTTGCCCCGCAATATTCCAGACATGGCTCGGGATGACCGGATGATGGCAATCGTCCATGGCGACTTTCGCCTGGACAATCTGATGTTCGACACGCAGGCACCCAAGGTGATTGCCGTTCTGGACTGGGAACTGTCCACGCTGGGCCATCCACTGGCGGACTTCAGTTACCACTGCATGGCATGGCATATCCCCTATGGGATGTTCCGCGGAATTGGCGGGCTCAATCTACCGGCGTTGGGCATACCTGCAGAGCAGGACTACATACAAAGATACTGCGAACGCACAGGTCTGGCCAGACCTGATCAGTTGCTGGAGGATTGGAACTTTTACATGGCGTACAACATGTTCCGCATCGCAGCCATCCTGCAAGGCATTGCCAAACGCGCCCAAGAGGGCATCGCCTCCAGCGAGGAAGCCGAGCGCTCAGGCGCTGGGGCGCGTCCCTTGGCGGAACTGGCTTGGTCCTTTGCTCAGCGTTAGTCGGGCAACCCCGACCAGAGCTCATTCAGATCGTGGAACTGCCACTTTGCGGGGTCTTCCCGGCTGACGATCTTTTCCTTCACACCTGCGCCTGACAAATCAATCACTTCCGGCATGATGCGCATGTTGGACTTGGTGGAGAAAAACACTTTCACGCACGGCATGGTCAGTGACTTGCCAGTTTGCTCTACCACCACGCCCAGTCGCCCGGAACTCAGCTGCACAAGGCTGCCAATGGGATAGATACCCAAACTCTTTACGAACGCCTGAAACACTTGCATGTCGAAATGGCCCTTAGCCCATTCCGCCATACGTCGGAGTGATTCGGCAGGATCCCAGCCGGGCTTGTACGGGCGATTGGAAGTGATAGCGTCGTACACGTCACAAACTGCGCCCATTTTGGCAAAGAGACTGATCTCGGCATCTTTGAGCCCCTTGGGATAACCAGAGCCATCCGTTTTCTCGTGGTGATGCAAACAAACGTCCAGTACCAATGGATGCACATCCGTACCGGTAAGCAACAGGCGATGCCCCTCCTCCGGATGCCGCTTCACGATGTTGAACTCTGCCGTGCTGAGCTTTCCCGGCTTGTTCAGAACATCCATTGGAATCATGGCCTTGCCCAGGTCGTGCATGAGACCCGCCAAACCGGCAACCCGTGTTTGCGCCTCGTCCAACTTGAGCTGCTTTGCCAGTGCAATCATCATCGCGCAGACCGCAACCGAATGCATGTAGGTGTAATCGTCCGCCGTCTTCAATCGTGCCAGACTGATCAACGCTCCAGGATTGCGCGCTACTGAATCGTTGATTTCTTCCACCAGTTTTCGCGCATCACCGGTGTCCACGGCCTTGCCCATGCGGGCTTCTTCAAACATGGAAATAACTGCACGCTTGGACTGCTGACAAATTCTTGCGGCAGTTTCAATTTCTTGCGCAGAAGATGTCGGAGAGACATTGCGACGCTCTTGGACCACCTTTGCCAGAGTTGCATTGACTTCTGCTTCGGACTCCGCCTCGGATATGGAGGGCTCTCCGCTGGCAACGTCCAGCCCTTTGGAACAATCAATCCAGACTTCCTTGATGCTGCTCGCCAGAACGCTCTCGATGTCCTTGGGGTCGGCAATTACGAAACCGTTTCGCCAAAACGGATGCTCCATCCAGGAGCCACAAAACTCCTTCAAGTGCATCCCAACCCTTAATTGCTGAACCTGTATTTTTTTTAGCATGAAAGCCCGGATAACTCAATGCAGATGGCGCGGCTTTCTCCCCCCACCGTGGCCACCGTGATTGCCTCCCGATCCCCTGGGAGGCTTTCCAATTTCCAAGGAGTGCACCAGTGCATCGAAGCGTTGCGCAAACAACTTGTCAACTTCTGCAACCACCCCGCCCAATTCACTGGCATCAAAGTGGCGCTCCATCATATTGATCATATCCTGCACCAGCAGATCTCTTTGGACCTGCATGATGGCGGCCGGATTGGGTCCCACAAACAACATAAGAAAGTCATCACGTGATTCACCAGACTGCGGGTCTTCCTCGCTGTCATAGTCGGCATCGTAGAAGGTCACTTCGATGGCAGCGCCCGTTTCGGCAATTTCATTGAGATTCATGCAGACCTCATCCAGCGTCTGTCTGAAGTCTTCGTCTCCAGGAACCGTCCAGCACATCTGCAGCACGTGGTCAGCCGCGTCAAACTTGATGCCCGGCTCGTCTTCGTAAGAACTGACAGCCCCGTCCGCAAACGAGTTGCTACCGGCGTATTTCCAAAGTGGCTTGAGAGATTCCTGCAAGGTGGAGAAACCCACATCCGCCCGCAAAGGCACCTGACCATGGACATGAATCTCGAAGGGTGCGTTGTAGCGTGCCATGGTAATGAGTGTAATGTTAGATGGTGCCCGAGACCGGAATCGAACCGGTACGCCCGTTATTCACGAAGCGGCGGATTTTAAGTCCGATGTGTCTACCTATTTCACCACTCGGGCACGCTAGCTATTGTGGAACAAAAATGCCCCGCCAAAGAACAATGACGGGGCATTCAAGAGCCTGATGGATGGAGGCGCGATCCGGAGTCGAACCGGACTAACCGGATTTGCAATCCGGGGCATAACCGCTTTGCTATCGCGCCACTATTCTTTTCGTTAAAGAAAAAGGGAAGCGGCTGCTTCCCTTTTCTGGAATGTGGAGCGGGAAAAGAGTCTCGAACTCTCGACCTCAACCTTGGCAAGGTTGCGCTCTACCAACTGAGCTATTCCCGCGTTTCAAGCCTCAAATTATAGCGCGTTTTTTGAATCTTTTGGCACTAAGCCAAACTTTTCAAAAAATTTTGCCTCAATGCTTGATCGTCTCTTGCACGCCGCCGGTCTTCACTGCGGCCACTTCGGACGGAACCACATCCTCATCAGGCAATGGGACCGGCATGGACTCCAGCGCGACTTCCAACACCTTGTCGATCCACTTCACAGGAACGATCTCCAGTCCGTTCTTGACGTTTTCGGGTATGTCCTGCAAATCCTTGGCATTCTCTTCCGGGATCAGCACGGTCTTGATGCCACCACGCAATGCGGCAAGCAACTTTTCCTTCAAGCCACCAATCGCCGTTACTTCACCCCGCAAGGTGATTTCACCGGTCATGGCAACATCCCCACGAACAGGTATACCTGTCAAGGCTGAGACAAAGGCAGTCGTCATCGCCGCACCAGCGCTTGGACCGTCCTTGGGCGTGGCGCCATCGGGCACATGTATGTGAATGTCCTTCTTCTCGAACACTTCATCCTTAATACCTAAACGGCGGGCCCGGCTTCGCACTACAGTGCGTGCTGCCTCAACAGACTCCTTCATGACGTCACCCAACGAGCCAGTGCGTGTAATTACGCCCTTACCTGGCGTGAGCGCCGCTTCAATGGTCAGCAGATCACCGCCAACTTCGGTCCATGCCAAGCCCACCACTTGACCGACCTGGTTTTGCTGCTCCGCACGTCCATAGGTGTACTTGCGCACACCCAAGTACTCGTTGAGGTTCTCTGCCGTCACCTTCACCTGGGGCTCCAGCTTCTTCAGGAGCAGGCCCTTGACCACCTTGCGGCAGATCTTGGACAAGTCGCGCTCCAGGGAGCGAACGCCGGCTTCACGGGTGTAGTAGCGGATGATGTCACGCACAGCATCTTCTGAAATGGCCAACTCGGACTCTTTCACGCCATTGTTCTTCATCTGCTTGGGTAGCAGATACCGGATGGCAATGTTGGCCTTTTCATCTTCGGTATAACCCGACAAGCGGATTACTTCCATGCGGTCCAGCAATGCTGGCGGTATGTTCATGGAGTTCGAAGTCGCCACAAACATCACGTCGCTCAGGTCGTAATCGACCTCCACATAGTGGTCGCCAAACTTGTGGTTCTGCTCCGGGTCCAGCACTTCCAACAACGCACTACTGGGGTCGCCCCGGAAGTCCGTACCCAATTTGTCGATTTCGTCCAACAGGAACAACGGATTGCGTGTTCCGACCTTTGTCAGGCTCTGCAGAACCTTGCCGGGCATCGCGCCAATATAGGTGCGACGGTGACCACGGATTTCCGCTTCGTCACGCATGCCACCCAGTGCCATTCGCACGTACTTGCGTCCAGTTGCCTTGGCAATGGACTGCCCCAGCGACGTCTTGCCAACGCCCGGAGGGCCGACCAGGCACAGAATCGGCGCCTTGACTTTGTCCACCCGCTGCTGCACTGCAAGATATTCCAGAATGCGGTCCTTGACCTTGTCCAGGCCATAGTGGTCCTCATTCAGCACATTTTCCGCATTGGTCAGGTTGTGCTTGATCTTCGTCTTGGTGTTCCAGGGAAGGCCGGTCAACACGTCAATGTAATTGCGCACCACAGTGGCTTCTGCGGACATGGGCGACATGAGCTTGAGCTTCTTCAGCTCCGCTTCTGCCTTCTTCTGCGCTTCTTTAGGCATCTTGGAAGACTTGATCTTCTTTTCGATCTCTTCGATGTCTGCGCCATCTTCGCCCTCGCCCAGCTCCTTCTGGATCGCCTTGACCTGTTCGTTCAGGTAGAAATCGCGCTGGTTCTTTTCCATCTGGCGCTTGACGCGACCACGGATCTTCTTGTCGACATTGAGGATGTCCACCTCACGCTCGATCTGTTCGAACAGATTCTCCAGGCGATCCTTCACGCTCGACAGGCTCAAGACGGCCTGCTTGGCATCCAGCTTGAGGGGCAGGTGTGCCGCGATGGTGTCCGCCAAACGGCCGGCATCGTCAATGCTGGATATGGAAGTCAGGATCTCGGGCGGAATCTTCTTGTTCAGCTTGACGTACTGGTCAAATTGCTGCATGACCGCACGGCGCAAAGCCTCAATTTCGCTGCTCTTTCCATGAACTGCTTCATCACTGGATTCGCCCATATCAATGGGAGACACGTTGGCCGTGAAGTGCGATTCGCTTTCTTCAATGTGGTTCACTGAAGCGCGCTGATGCCCCTCTACCAAGACCTTGACGGTTCCATCAGGGAGTTTGAGCATTTGCAGGATGGTGGAAACGCACCCCATATCGAACATGTCCGATACCAGGGGATCGTCCTTAGCCGCGGCCTTTTGCGCCACCAACATGATGCGGCGTTCTGCTTCCATGGCGGCTTCCAGAGCCTTGATGCTCTTGGGGCGCCCCACGAAGAGCGGAATCACCATGTGGGGAAACACCACCACGTCTCTCAGAGGCAGCAGCGGCAAATTGATTGCGTCGGTGGGTAGGGGTGTGTGGCCAGACATGATTAAACCTTTTCGTAACCGTTCAAATATGGTTCGCTATCCTGCGAATTCAAGCGCTTGCCCACTAGCAACTGGACAAATGTCTTCGTATCTGCGCCAAACCTGCCCGAAAGCCTTTTCAAACAGCATTTCGGGCATGAGGTTCACTAGGCCTTCTTGGCCGCTTCGCGGTACACCAACAAAGGCGGCTTGTTCTCGTCAATGGTGGACTCATCTACCACCACCTTTTCGACGTTTGCCACGTTGGGCAACTCGTACATGGTGTCAATCAAGGACTGCTCCAGGATGGAACGCAGTCCCCGGGCTCCAGTCTTGCGGGCCAGAGCGCGCTTGGCAATCGCCTTGAGTGCAGACGGGCGGATTTCCAATTCGGCCCCTTCCATGGCGAGCAACTTGGCATATTGCTTGACCAGCGCATTCTTGGGCTCGGTCAGAATCTGCACCAAAGCGTCTTCGGTGAGCTCTGCCAATGTGGCGACCACCGGCATACGGCCAACCAGCTCAGGGATCAAGCCGAACTTGATTAAGTCCTCAGGCTCCACGTCCTTGAACACCTCGGTGAGGCTGCGCTGCTGCTTGCTCTTCACACTGGCTGAAAAACCGATGCCAGAAGACTGGGTACGCGCCTCAATGACTTTTTCCAGACCAGCGAAAGCACCACCGCAAATGAACAGGATGTTGGTGGTGTCAATCTGCACGAAGTCCTGGTTTGGGTGCTTGCGGCCGCCCTGGGGGGGGACGCTTGCCATGGTGCCTTCAATCAGCTTCAGCAGTGCCTGCTGGACGCCCTCCCCCGATACGTCGCGGGTAATGGACGGGTTGTCGGACTTGCGGGAAATCTTGTCGATTTCATCAATGTAGACGATGCCACGCTGAGCACGCTCCACCTCGTAATTGCAGCTTTGCAGCAACTTCAGGACGATGTTTTCCACGTCCTCACCGACGTAGCCTGCCTCTGTCAGGGTGGTTGCATCGGCCATGACAAAGGGCACGTCCAGCATGCGCGCCAGGGTCTGTGCCAGCAACGTCTTGCCTGAGCCGGTGGGGCCAATCAGGAGGATGTTGCTCTTGGCAAGCTCTACGTCATCCTTCTTGGACTTGTCCTTGTGGCGCAGTCGTTTGTAGTGGTTGTACACCGCAACGGCCAGAGTCCGCTTGGCAGGCTCCTGTCCAATCACGTAATTGTCCAGATTGACCTTGATTTCCGCTGGGGTCGGCAATTCGCTCTTGGTGTCCTTGCCTTGGGTTGTAGCCGGCAGCTCGTCCCGGATGATCTCGTTGCAGAGCTCAATGCACTCATCGCATACGAAAACCGACGGTCCGGCTATCAGCTTCTTGACCTCGTGCTGACTCTTGCCACAAAAGGAGCAATACAGGGTTTTCTCGCTGGAAGTGCCTTTTTTCTCGGCCATGTGCTAACTGCCCTTTAACAACTTGTTACGCGGATGATAACCAAATAAAAAACGGTGCCTACCCGCGAATAGGCACCGCTTCAGCAGGGTTTAGACCCAGGCCGGATCAGGGACGCTTGGAAATCACCTGATCCACCACGCCGTACTCCTTCGCCTCGTCTGCCGACATGTAGTAGTCACGCTCGGTATCGCGCTCGATCTTGTCCAAAGGCTGGCCGGTGCGCTCGGCCAGAATCTTGTTGAGCTGCTCGCGCGTCTTCAGGATTTCGCGCGCGGCAATCTCGATTTCCGTCGCCTGCCCCTGGCTGCCACCGGATGGCTGGTGAATCATGACCTTGGAATTCGGCAACGAGAAGCGTTTGCCCTTGGCACCAGCAGCCAGCAGGAACGCGCCCATGCTGGCGGCCATGCCTGTGCACAGAGTCGACACGTCGGGCTTGATGAAGTTCATCGTATCAAAAATCGCCATGCCGGCGCTGACGGAGCCGCCAGGTGAATTGATGTAGAAAGAGATGTCCTTGTCCGGATTTTCACTTTCCAGGAACAGCAACTGGGCCACAACCAGATTCGCAGTCTGGTCATTGACCGGACCCACAAGAAAAATCACGCGCTCTTTGAGCAAGCGTGAGTAGATGTCGTAAGAACGCTCGCCACGCCCCGACTGCTCGATCACCATGGGCACCATGCCCAGGCCTTGAATGTCCATTGCGCTCGGCGCTCCGTATTTCACGTTCATAGCAACTCCAGAAAAGGTCTACCAACTGTAACTAAAAATTTGACACAAAAACAAATGGGGCTATTGCGCGGAACTGCAAGTCCCGCACAAGCCCCATTTATTTCGCGTTCTTGGCAGATCAGTTCTGAGCCATCAGGTCGTCGAAGGAAACAGACTTCTCGGTCACCTTGGCCTTGGACAACACGAATTCAGTCACATTGTTCTCAATGACAATGGCTTCCACTTCCGCCATGCGACGGTTGTCGCCGTAGTACCAACGCACCACGTCAGCCGGTTTTTCGTAGCTGGCAGCCAGTTCGTCGATGTGTGCCTTGATCTGCTCGGGCTTGGCTGCCAAGTCATTGGCGCGCACCAGCTCAGCCACGACCAGGCCCAGACGCACACGGCGTTCAGCTTGGGGGCGGAAGATGTCATCAGGGATAGGCGCCTTATCGGCGTCCTTGATACCACGTTGTTTGAGGTCAGCACGAGCGCCCTCCACCATGCGATCCAGTTCAGCCTGAACGCTGGATTTGGGCAAGTCCAACTCAGCCTTGGCGATCAGGGCGTCCATCACCGCTTGCTTGTTGCGGTTCAACAGGCGGTATTTGACTTCGCGCTGCAGGTTCTTGGTGATATCGGCGCGCAGGCCTTCCACGGTGGCATCGGCAATGCCCAGCGCCTTGGCCAAGGCGCCGTCCACTTCGGGCAAATGCGCTGCTTCAATCTTCTTGACCGTTACCAGGAAGTCGGCCGTCTTGCCAGCCACATCCTTGCCGTGATAGTCCTCAGGGAAGGCCAATGGGAACGTCTTGCTTTCGCCGGACTTCATGCCGCGGGTCGCTTCTTCAAACTCCTTGAGCATCTGGCCATCGCCCAGAATGAACTGGAAGTCGGTTGCCTTGCCGCCGGCAAAGGGTTCGCCATCAATCTTGCCTTCGAAGTCCACAGTCACACGGTCTGTGTCCTGGGCAGCGGCGTCGTGCGGGCGCTGAGCGAAAGTGCGACGTTGCTTACGCAGAATTTCAACCGTCTTGTCGACAGCAGCATCAGTCACTTCGGTGCTGATCTTTTCGACTTCAGCCGTGGTCAGATCAGCGATCTTGACTTCAGGAAAGACTTCAAAAACGGCGTCAAAAGCCATTTGGCCTTCGGGAGCAGCTTCGGACTCAGTAATGCGGGGCTGGCCCGCAACACGCAGCTTGGCTTCATTGGCGGCGGTGGCAAATGCCTCGCCGACCTTGTCGTTCATCACTTCGTAATGCACGGAATAGCCGTAGCGCTGGCTCACCACATTCATGGGAACCTTGCCAGGACGGAAGCCGTCCATCTTCACCGTGCGAGCGAGCTTGCGAAGACGGGACTCCACTTCATTCTGGATGATGCCCACAGGCAGCGTCAGCGTGATCTTGCGCTCAAGTTTTTCTAGGGTTTCTACAGTAACAGCCATCACTCACTCCTGGTATTTTGGTGTGCTTAAGTCAACCCGCGATTGTAGCCGACGGGCAAAGTTGGCCTGCAAGGGCTAGGTTCACCTCAGAGGCCGCGGCGCAAAAAGTCTTCGTAGGCTTTGGCGAGTCCGACCGACAACGGTGTCTTGGCCGTCCACCCCAATGCATTGAGTTTGCTGCTGTCCATCCACTTGCGTGGCGCGCCATCTGGCTTGGAAGTATCGAACGTGACTGCGCCGCTGTAGCCTACCGCCTGGGCTACCGCCAGGGCCACTTCAGCAATAGTTACGTCGCTGCCGTAGCCCACATTGATATGGCTCTGCATGGGTTTGGTCTGAGACTGGTAGACCTCCAATGGCAGTTGCATCACAAAGACGCTGGCTGCAGCCATGTCGTCCACGTACAGGAATTCCCGGCGCGGTGTACCTGTTCCCCAGATAGCCACTTCAGGAGCACCACTGACCTTAGCCTCATGGAAGCGGCGAATCAATGCGGGAATGACATGGCTGTTGTCCGGATGGTAGTTGTCGCCAGGGCCATAAAGGTTGGTCGGCATCACGCTACGGTAGTCACGGCCATATTGCCGGTTGTAGCTCTCACATAGCTTAATGCCGGCGATTTTGGCGATGCCATAGGGCTCGTTGGTTGGCTCCAAAGCTCCCGTCATCAACGCGTCTTCAGTCATGGGTTGAGCTGCCAAACGGGGATAAATGCAGCTTGAGCCGAGAAACATGAGCTTCTGCACACCATTCAAGTGGGAGGCATTGATAACATTGGCCTGCACCATCAGGTTGTCATAAATGAAATCCGCAGGATACGTGTTATTGGCGTGGATACCTCCAACTTTGGCAGCAGCCATGTAAACCTGCGTAGGCTTTTCCGTTTCAAAAAATTCCCGTACCGCCCTTTGGTCACACAGGTCCAGCTCACTACGACTGCGGCTAACGATTTGTTCGGGTGCAACTCCTTGAGCCAGCAAGGTGCGCACAATGGCAGATCCAACAAGACCCATGTGCCCAGCGACAAAATACTTTTCAGTTTTCATGACCAACCGAAACCGTATAGCCATGGTTTTGAAGCAAAGCATGACGCTTGGCGTTATCCAGGTCACTGGCAACCATTTCGCGGCACATCTCGTGCACGGTAATCTCCGGCACCCAACCCAACTCCGCCTTGGCACGACTGGCGTCCCCGAGTAGTGTTTCCACTTCGGCTGGACGGAAGTAGCGTGGATCGACTCGGACAACCACATCGCCAACCTTGACCGCAGGAGCATTGCCGCCTGCAATTGCAACCACTACGGCACACTCCTTCACCCCCTCGCCTTCAAAGCGCAATGTCAAGCCCAGCGCTTCTGCAGTCCACTGGATGAACTCACGCACGCTGTACTGCTTGCCAGTCGCAATCACAAAGTCTTTGGCAGCTTCCTGCTGCAACATCATCCATTGCATGCGTACGTAGTCCTTGGCGTGCCCCCAGTCTCGCAACGCACTCATATTGCCCATGTATAGGCATTTCTCCAACCCTTGAGCGATATTGGCCAAACCACGGGTGATCTTGCGGGTAACAAAGGTCTCACCCCGGCGGGGGCTTTCATGGTTGAAAAGTATCCCGTTGCAGGCATACATGCCATAGGCTTCGCGATAATTCACGGTGATCCAATAGGCATACAGCTTGGCCACCGCATATGGACTACGCGGGTAAAAGGGAGTGCTCTCCTTTTGCGGAATCTCTTGCACCAAACCATACAACTCGCTGGTGGAAGCTTGATAGAAACGTGTCTTCTTTTCCAGACCAAGGATTCGGATTGCCTCTAGCAGACGCAAAGTCCCCATGCCATCAACATCGGCTGTGTATTCCGGACTTTCAAAGCTGACCGCCACATGGCTTTGCGCCCCCAGGTTGTAGACCTCGTCGGGCTGCACCTGCTGAATGATGCGCGTCAGGTTGCTGGAATCACTCAGATCGCCGTAATGCAACTTGAGCTTGGGGCCGTTCGCATCAGAATTCAGATGCGGGTCCTGATATATGTGATCTATCCGGTCGGTGTTGAAAGAGCTTGCACGGCGCTTGATGCCATGCACTTCATAACCTTTTTCCAGAAGAAACTCGGCAAGGTAAGAACCGTCCTGGCCTGTGATACCGGTGATGAGGGCGACTTTGGATTTCTGATTCATAAGTTTTGTAATGTGAGAAGACGGTGGGAGCATTTTAAGGTTCGGATTCCACCTTAATCATGCACAGTCTTTGTTACAGGCGTTCTGGAGCACGTCACGATAAAGGTCTACATACGAGCGCACCATCTGGTCGGACGTAAAGTACGTCCAGTAGCGCTTCTCTGCGCGCTCGCCCATGTCTGCTGCGACACTTGGGTTGTCCCACAAATAGCACATTGCATTACGCATGGCCAAAGCATCGCCGGGTGGCACAACCAAGCCGGTTTCGCCTCCAATATTGATGAACGTTGTGCCTGTTCCAATTTCGCTGGAAATCATAGGCTTGCCATACATCGCACCTTCAAGCAGAGAAATACCGAAAGCCTCGGAGCGCAAATGAGATGGAAAAAGAACGCCGTAACAAAGTGTCAATAGTGCAGCCTTGTCTTCATCCGGCAAAAAACCGAGAAAATGGATATTGCGTAAGCCAAGTTGCTCCGCTTGAGCCTTCAGCGCTGACTCTATCGGGCCCGCCCCGACAATGACGATTGGGTAGTCGGTGCCCTGCGCAGCCTCCACCAGAATATGCAGACCTTTGTAGTAGCGAAGTACGCCTATAAATAAGAAGAACTTTGGTCCAAGCACTTTACGCCAATTAGCCAATCGAGCGGCAGACGGTATGGGATAGCTGCTCTTATCGAGGCCAATGGGAATAACACTGACCTTGTGCTTGTACTTGTCCAGCACATCACTTGTCTCAAGGTAATTGGGAGAAGTGGCCACAATACGACTCACGTCAGCCAGAAATTTGAACATGATTGGCCGATATAACCTGAGTAGACTTTTTTGGCGAATTATGTCCGAGTGATAGGTAACAACGGTTGGCTTCTTGACACGCGTCGCGAAATGCACAACGTCCATGAATGGCCAAGGAAAGTGGTAATGAATAACATCCGCGTTCTTGGCGAGATTCTTGAAGCGCATAAGCGCCGACAATGAGAATCCGGTAGAGGCTATCTGCACGTCCATTCTGGCGCGATGGGCCTGGTAGCCATCCATCTCGGTAACGCGCTCGACTTTCTGGGTCGTCAACGAGAGCACATCAGTATGAACACCCAGTGAAGCAGCGCCTCTGGCAATCTGATTGATAACCTGCTCTACTCCGCCCATGGAATCAGGAAAAGCAGTCTTGTAAAAGTGTAGTACGCGCATTCAGTCCTTGACGCCTAGCCCATTAGGGACTTCCACCATACCGCGTAGGGCTGAGCCAACCACCATTTCATGGGAACCCGTCCATAGTACTTGCGTACCACCGCCATGGCCTCCCGGTAGTGACGTCGACGCAGTGTCTTTGTCTTTGTCTGTGCATGCTCACGGTTCACAGCCACAAATTCGTCTACAAAATGCAAGGCGCCAAATCGTTGGTACAGACGCCACCATAAGTCATAGTCCATCGCCATATGCAAACTTCCGTCAACTCCGCCTACTGCTTCCCAGGCGGAGCGCCGAATTAACGTGGCCGGTTGAGAAATAATGCAACGTAGTGCCATACGGTCCACATTGAATCGCTCAACCCAGACTGGCTTCTTTTCCCCGGTATCTTCAACCACGTTCCACACACGTCCATAGACTGCGGGCGTAACAGGGTCCGCCTGCAACTCAGCGAGCAATTTCTCCAAAGCATTCGGCAAGAACCAGTCATCACTGTTTAGCCAACACACATAAGGAGCAGTACCCCTCGCTATGCCTTCGTTGATCGCAGCGGCTTGTCCGTCGTCCGCGACAGAGCGCCACCCAGCAAGGCGATGTGACCACTTGTGTATGACATCCAACGAATTGTCTGTGGAGCCACCGTCAAGCACGAACACCTCCACTTGTACCTGTTGCCGAAAAATGGATTCAAGGGCATCACCTAGAAATTGACCTTGATTAAAGGAGGGAACGACTACCGTTACACTAGCATTGACCATATAAACCGTTAAAGGAGCATCATAACTATTTAACGCGCATATTAAGATGAATTAATGAGTACGAGATACCAAAATCAATGAGGAATAGCAAAGAGGTCAACAAGAAATCTCTATTTACCAAATAAAAAAGGAGGCACATTCATCTAACAACATGAATATCACAGCCGATACCATCAAACCAAGCATTTCCATCTTGAACGAGCCGAAATTCTATATTTACAGCGTCATTTTGACCAAGCAACTGCCGCATATCAAATTGCGATGGAGTAAAAACGAACCCTTTTGACTCACCGCTCTTCAAAACCAGTGAACCAGCCTTCAGTACTTTTCCATACATAATACCTTCAGTGGCCAAAGGCAACCTGTAACCATTATCCCAAAGCAACATTCTCCCAACGGAATCTTTGACATGAAATCCTATATTGAGTGGGTAACGACCATGCCCAAACATCCAATCAAAATTACTTTGATTTGAAACATTTATTTCGAAAGATTTGTAATTGGAAGAAGAAATAGCTTTCCCCATTGCGTTGCAATCAATATTTCCACGCACATCCGACAAAGGCTCCAACTTCTGAAATCCTTCATAACGACCTATTTCCGCCGCAGTATAAAACAGACTGGGAACAGTTGATTTCTCGAATATTATGTTTTCACCAGAATGATTCTTACTCAACAATGTTTTTAACACAGATAAATTAATCATCCGCGAAGATGCCCCCTCCAACTCACCTCTGCTTTTATAAATTTCAATTTTATTAGCACTTAGATATGTTTCATCATAAGTCAAACGAAAAACTGGAGGCTTCAATTTAAAAAAGGTAAGCTTACTATCATCATCATTAATGATATCGCCTTCAATCCGTGGAAGGAGAGCCTTTTGCAGACGCTCATATTCACTTAAAGAAACCACGCGCCTATCTACAACAACTGCAGAAAATCCGGCGTAAGCAATTTCATCCAATAACTGATCAATTGGCAAACTGGCAATTTTCATGTGCCAATTGTCAACTGGACTATTCTTTGAAGCACCATTACTCCAACGCAGCGAAGTCGAATGCAAATAGAGCCTCACATGTGCAAATGAACCCCAACCGTAATACGGACTATCAATTAGCCACTGTGAATACGGATATTGATAAATCATAGCTCCAGATGGCAAGAGACTCTCAATATGGGAAACAAATCTTTTTTCAGCCAAGAAACGACTCTTAGTACTATCACTGCCTTTTTCCACATCATTTGGCAATTGATCGTATATGCTTAGAGCGGAAATAAATACCAATCCAATAACAATAAACCAACGAATGCTCGACTTAACCCTCTTCAACCAATATGTAACAAAGCAACCAAATCCAAAATACAGAGAAAATATTAAAAACAAAGGAAATCTATCATAAGCTCTGATCGTCGGAAATACTAAAGCAACTAGACTCCCAAGCCCCCCTTCAATAGAAAAAAGTAAAATATAAAGGCTTAGTACGCTTAATATCCATATCTTCCCGAGCTCCCCCTTCAAATCCTCAATTACAAATGCATTACCACCAGCACCCCAAGAAAATTTAGGCACAACAATATAGCTAAGTGCAAATAGCAAAAACACCGAGCCCAATATTCCAAGCGGAACATAAACAAGCTGTGTCTTGAATATTCGAACAGCATCACTAGTAGCAATAATTTTTTTGCCCAAGTCAGCAAAACTCTTCACTCTATGTTTAACAGATGGCGCCACCAACAGTTTAACGCTGAGCGCATATATTTCAGCCTCAAAAGCATGTCTCACCAAGGCCGGATCCTGCACTCCATTTGGAAAGAATTCATCTTTATTGTTATTCTTGTATGTAGATATAGGTAGAGAAATTATGTAGGCCGTCAAAAGCAAAATAACCACATATATTGTGGGAACATACAGATTTACGGGCTTCCTAAAGTCACCAAGAAATACTCGCAAGAAAATAGAAAAGCCCAACAACAACAAAGTAAAAAATGCATAATAGCCGTCAGATATTGTTATCAGAAATATAAACAAAACACCGAGCAAAAATTTTGTCGAAAGAAATAAGTCCTTAATTGCGTTGAGCCGGAATTCCTTCTTAGCGGGGAAATCACAAGCAAATTCACCCGACAATACCCAAACCACCACCACCAATGCCAAAGGCACCATGTAGTAATTAGGCAGAAATGCATAAGCAATGTAGTTAAACTTATAACTTAACAGCGAACACATTACCGCAATCAAAAAGGATGGGAAACGCAATATCCCGAGCAATCTGCATGAAAAATAAGTGCATACAGATATAAGTGAAAAACTTAGCAAATAATATATTTGCTGAACTGCAACTGCACCATCCACAAACTTAGAGATACAAAGCATTACGACCGAGTGCAACAAGCTCGTCTGCGCTGCCGAATTGTTATGCCAATGAGCAATACTCGGAGCACCCAAGAATTTATTATCTAACACCCATCCACCATCAGTAACCATTTTGGTGAGAATTAGCTGCCAGGTTTCATCACTATTATTCTCACGATAATCTAACGGAATAGACATATCCCAATGCCACAGATTCATAGCGGCAAATGCAATCAATAAGGGAATTGTTGCAACAAAAAACAAAATAAAGATATCTTCAAATAATCCTAGATATTTAAATTTTCCGAAGCCAATTTGTCGTCTCATGGAACCCGTTCCAAAGTAAAAGCTCATCCTTCACCAATCCTTTTTTTCAGAACGAAAGACAAACAAACGGCAGCCAAAAAACATTGAAATGGTGTAAATACCTATGCCAAAGACCTGCACCAAATACTGCCCAACAAAATAGTATTTATTAATAGCCAAGACAATCCCCAAATTCATCAAATAAGAAATCGCCGCAACCAACAGATACCTTGGCAGAACATCCTCAATTGATCGAGAATCATCAAAAGTCCAAAATTTATTGAGAGCAAAACTTGCAGCCAAACCAATTGCATATCCCAAAGCATTGGCTATAACTGGCCCCGAGTGAAAGAAAAATATTACCGCATAAATGGACATCAATCCGACAAAAGTATTAAAAATTCCAACCATTCCAAACCGAATAGCCTGCCTATAAATTGATGTCACTTTTGTTTTCGCGCGGTCATTCTATACTGCGCACCTATACTAAGCCATTCCATATGTCGCTCCATTGGTCTCAATGCAGATAAAATAGCGGGAAAAAACAATTTGTAATCAACTCTCGCATCCCCCCATCCGCTCGCCAATGCTCGATCTCTCATTATTTTTCCACGAATTAATTTTGCGTTAACATCAAGTGGACAGGTATTTACAGCTTTTACAGTTAATGGATTTAGAGGATTGTGCTCATAAATTACTAGTAGGCCCCCAGGTCTAGTGACACGGTAAAGTTCACCGAGCCAATAATGATGCTCCGCATGTGGTATATGATGAAACACGCATGCAGAAAAAACTATATCCTGACTGTTTTCCTCTAAAGGAATATTGTCTAATATCTGAAGATATTTCTCATCGCCAGGAAATCGAGCTTGGGCAATCTCAATACTACGAACGGAAACGTCTGCGCATGTCAGACTACTGGTCGAAAAATATTTCCTAATATAGGGAATAGAATTTCCAATCCCACTACCAAAGTCGAGTATATTTGATTCAGCACTCGGGATCTTTTTTGTATAAGACCGGAGGTCTGCAATCTTATATTCTGAAAAATATTCAGGAGACTCCCCAGTTATGGCAATATTTTCCTGATGCTGAACTCTATACTCATCCGCCAAGGAGTCAAATTCAGCACGCATTTTACTTTTATTCTCTGCATCACCTCGCTCATCAATTTTCATTCTTGAGTCCTAGTGAAAACATCTGATGTCGACTCAGATAATATTTTTCCATGGGATACTATTTCTTGAACTATAAAAAGTGGACGACCTTTTGTCTCCATATACAGCCTCCCCAAATACTCACCAAGCACGCCGGCAACGAATAGTTGTACGCTCCCCAGGGCCAAAATAATAACGGCAAGAGATGTCCATCCTTCAACTGTATTTCCTAGAAAATACTGAAGGAATACATATGCGATTAATACTAACGTTGCAATAGCAAAGTAAAACCCTACGTAGGATGCCATTCTAAGTGGTCGAATTGAAAAACCAGTTACGGCATCTATAGCAAACTTTATCATCTTAGAAAGAGGATACTTGGTTTCACCCGCAAACCGCGCTGCACGCTCATACGGCAACGCTTCCTGCTTAAGGCCTATCCAACTTACCATACCCCGTATAAACCGATGATGCTCTGGCATTCTATTCAAAATATCCACAGCCCGTCTACTCATAAGACGAAAATCACCGGTATCTCGTGGTATCTCAATGTCAACCATTGAATTAAGTAATCTATAAAATGCAAATGCAGATACTTTCTTAAAAACTGTCTCACCTTCACGGCGCACTCGCTGCCCATATACCACTTCACATCCATCATCCAACCGCGCCATCATTTTGGAAAGCAGTTCAGGAGGATCTTGTAAGTCTGCATCAATTATGAATACTCGCGCACCTCTGCAAAACTGCAACCCTGCCGACAAAGCCAATTGATGTCCATGATTGCGAGATAAATTGATTGCTACTACATGTTTATCCGACTTCGAAAGATCACACATAATGCTCCAAGTATTATCTTTAGAGCCATCATTTACAAGAACCAATTCAAAAGAATCTCCAACACATTGTTTGCAAATCGCGTGTACGCGCCTGTGCATCTCAATGATTCCATCTGCTTCGTTATAGCAGGGAACAACCACGGAAAGTAACAATTCATTCATCGCAGCGCAATCTTTCAAAATTAATAATAATAATGCTTTAATCTTTTCCAAGCAATGGCATATATCTTAGTATAAGAATTACACTAACTGCCATGTTTCATCTGGTGTCTTCCAAAAATCCTCATTAACCGAAGATAGTATTGGATGCTGTGAAAATGCATCAGCGATGTCCAAAGGGAAAAATTTTTCCGTGGCAATATCGGAGCGCACGTAAAATGCGTTAAATCCACATGTTCCGATAGCGCATAACGTATAACCTTTTTCTTTCAGCAATTTATTCCATGCCGGCAAACTGGCAGCACCAGATTGAGGCCAGTCTTTTCCAAAGTTCCGTCTGTCCGGTTGGACTACACAATGCAAGTTACCAAAGCGCTTCTCAAATTCAACAACCAGTACACGCGGACGTATTGAAGTTAGAGATCTAATTATTTCATAATCACCGCCATCAATATCAATTGCCATCAAGTCTGGCTCTGCCTGCACCCTGCTTTCATGTATTAATGCATTAATATTTTCAGGCGTTACTTCCCGCTGCATAATGAGTGGAGAGAAATAGGAATTCGTGTCACCAAAAGACATGTGGAAGTGCTTCGTAGAGAAATCTCGCGCAAAAAAATACTGCATCCTTTTACACTCTAGATCATCAATTTCAATAATTATTCCGTGCCAGCCATGATTCACAATTAGATTTGTTGACAAATTTTCTGGTACGCCAATGTCAGAATCACTGCAGTTGCTGCCTATTTCAATCACATTTCTATTTGTGTATCCGATTTGACTGAATATTCTCAGCAGTACTCCATCTTCATCATTTTGGGAAAATACTCTAAAGCCACTTTCAAGCAATTCCTTGTATCCAATTCTTTCTTGACAATTTCTTTGCCAGTAATTCATTAACAGCTTATGCAAAGTTGAGTCGTCGTTAGGTAGAAAGTTGCGACGCATCCTTGGTGACAATATCTCTAGCTGTCTCAGCACAGAGCTCTGTTCGGCCACAAGCTTGATCACTGAGTTCTGTTCAGCTACGATATTCCTTAGCTGTTGAAGCTCATCTGTCTGCTTCTTTATCAGTGCTTCAATTTGCTTCAAATGACCGGAGTTTCCAAAAACGCTATTCATAATTTGCTACTTATATTCTCTATTGAAGTATCTCAACGGTTACATTGGGATTCATATTGAATACACCTCCGTAGTAGATGGCATTTGAAGCCTCCAATACCTGAATTTGTTCCACATCATGCATAAGCAAACTATTTTCTTCGAACTCACTTCGAGAAAAACCTTTATTTGCAACACCCACCGAAAAGGAATATTGGCCGGCTCTGAGATTTAGGAAAAACTTAAAGCGCACCAAGACATCCTTACCCATAGCTACTGGCTGCTCAAAGACTTGCATAGCGTAAGTGCTTGTCTCAAATATGGACCTACCTATCTTGTCTCTAATAATCAAGCCGAAAGCAGGACGTTCAAAGTATTTATTCAAACGAACCCTATACTGAACGATTAAGTCTCTTTCGCTTTCAATATATTCAATTGGACTTTCATTGCCATCAAGCAATTGGAAATCAATAAGTTCAGCATCATTATTAGTCGTAATAGTTGTTGCTTTTGTCCAATAGGTGTCGGCGTTTACATTTCCAGATTCCAATGGCTGCAAATTTTGGCTCTGTAATACGTCGACTACTCTGTCTCCCATATCTGTTATTTGTGCGACCATGCCCTGATATAAGTCGATTACATCCTTAGGCTCGCCATAGCTTATTAAATTGCCTCGACTCAGCAATACCGCTTTGTCACATAGATGTTTAATCGTATTAGCGTCATGGGATACGAATAGAAGCGTGCCACCCTTACTCTTGAACTGCTCAATTTTATGAAAACACTTTTGCTGGAAATATGCATCTCCAACCGCCAACGCCTCGTCAATGATCAGGATTTCCGGTTCAAAAGCAGTAGCCACGGCGAAGGCGACTCTCATTTGCATGCCACTCGAATACGTTGAAAGTGCTTGATCAAAATGATCACCTATATCGGCAAACGATTGGATTTCTTCGAACTTTGAATCTACTTCTTTTCTGCTAAATCCAAGCACTGCTCCATTCATATATACATTTTCACGCCCCGTAAATTCCGGATTAAATCCAGAGCCGAGTTCAAGCAAAGCTGAAATTCGCCCCCGTGTTGAAACGGATCCTGATGTTGGAGACAATGTACCTGTAATGATTTGAAGCAATGTGCTTTTACCACTTCCATTCAGGCCGACAATGCCACAGGATTCACCTTTACCAATATTCAATGAAATATCATTGAGAGCCCAAAATTCGTGAAAATACTGTCTGGGTGCTATTCCCACTATTTTTTGCACCTTTGGCAGGATAAGCTGCTTAAGTTGATTTCTGGGGCTGTCGTATATCTCAAAACGCTTGCTGACCCGTTCAACTACAATGGCATTGGAATTAGAGGACATTTGCAAATGCCCTCCGTGTCTTCTGGAATGATACAAACCCAAGCCACGCAACTACCAATGCAACCAGCAAGTAGATGGATAGCCCTAACCAGCTGGGTGATTGACCATATAGAAGTACTGCCCTCGCTTGCTCAATAATAAATGTCAGGGGGTTTAACATTAACCAGGGGCGGAAGGCTTCTGGTAATGCGGTAATGGGATAGAAGACTGGGGATGCAAACAATAAAATGGTCATTGCCAGACCGATTGGCTGAGCCACATCACGCAAGAAGACACCAAGCCATGCAAGTATCCAGGCAAATCCTAATGTCAAAATCACTAGAGGAAGTAGCACTATTGGCAGGAAAACGCTTGACCAATAGATACTACCTTGCACCCATGCCACTGCAATTACAAGCACAGCAGAACTTACCAAAGCGTGAAAAAGCGCAGAACTTAATGCCATAACAGGCAGCATTTCCAATGGAAATACTATTTTTTTGACGTAATTGACATTTGAAAGAATGATAGTTGGAGCGCGCTGCAATGTTTCTGCAAACAATCCATGGATAATCATTCCTACAAAAAGTAAAAGAGCAAACAGCGCTTTGCTCTCAGACACTCCCGTTCCCCATCTAGCCTTGAATACAATTGAAAATACAAAGGTATACATGGCAAGCAAGAGCATCGGATTGGCAAGCGACCAGAAAATGCCCAACACTGAACCTTTATATCTTCCAATAACGTCTCGCCTGACCAATTGCAACAAAAGACTACGATTGATCCACAGCGAGCGGAAAATTGACCAAGGCGATGTAGGCGGCGCCGAATGCGGGTTCATGGCGCACCGCTCAAGCGCTGCTTTAATACTTTTATCCTTGGGCCAAGACCCTGCTTGCGGATAGCATGAATTTGGGCTGTAATCCAGCGTCGATTGGTCAATCGCTGCATCAGCTGCTTGGCAGTAGATACGGGCGCAATGGCTGCATGCAATACTGGTTCAATGACTTGGCGGGGACCTGCATACTTCTTGAATGCGCCCGCACTGTAATCCCGGATAACCTCGTGTTCCGTCGCATCGTCTCCGCTTTTGGTCGGAAACTCGACCTGAAGGTCTATGCTTATAGTGGCAGGCAATTGTTGAGCAATTGAATGATCGCCAGTCAGCACAGCCAAAGGGCGATGGTGCAGATATCGTATTGCTGTAGCAATATCTTCTGGAATCGCATTCATTCGGAATATAAAACGACCATAACCACAAGGTCCGAGACGGTTTACGTGACCAAAATCCAGGACTTCATGTACGCCGTGAACAGGCAAATCACGATTCAATAATATTGCGGCAGTTGCAGCACAATGAACTTCCTCATCACGCTGCAACGCCCCGGCCAATACCGAAATATGATCCGATTGCAGACTCTCATTAGGTGCCACCACAATAAATGCATCTTTATTTTCAGCACCAATCAGCAATGCATTAATGACTCCGCCCAATCGACAGACTGATTTTATTTCTTTGTGAATCCCCGGCGTATAAAATTCAAGCGAGACAACTTCCAATGGAATACCAGATGCATTAATGGCATTTTTAATTTCGCCCAAATCTTCTGTCGAAATATTGACATCAACAACCAATGCAGCGGATATGTCACTATAGTCTTGAACAGCAACACTCCGCAGATGGCTTTGAAGTATCTCCGTTGAAAACTCAGGCATCAACATATTCAAGCTGATCTTCAACTTTTTCGACTCTGGCGGTGATTTCAGATCTTTTAATTGCTGTTTTCGAGCAAGAAATCCAGAATATAAATCGCTTAAATTTCGCGTCAGCGTGAATCTTTCACGGAATATTGATTGTGCTTGATGGATCTTTTGTAGCGCCATCTCCGGATTCTTGTGAGCCCACTGGATATGGTTCACAACATCGGCATGTATTTGCTCAATTGGTGCCCTGCTATCAATATATAGAAGAGAATCACCAAAAAATCGCTTGGCAAATGGATTTTCGTCACAAATAATCAAGGCACCGGCTGCAACACTTTCAAAAAGACGGTTGGACATCAGTTCAGACTCTTTGTGCGCTTGTGACGAAAGCACCAGTGCGATACCAGCGTTAGAAATCTCGTCAATCATGGAAATTCCATCAAATGGAATTTCCCGCACATAGCTCTCATAACCGGCCCATACCCGAACTCCAGAGAACAACGTTGGGCCGTAAATACGCAATAAGCCTGTCTTATCCAGTCGCTTAAGAACTTCTTGATGGCGTGACTTCCCTCCGTTTACAGCTTCCCAGTTGATTCCAGCGTAAAACAATTTGCCAGCCCCAAGTGATGGGGGGTGAACGATATCTGCCGTTGAGTGGTAAAGGTGGAATTTTGCAGGCAGGTGGTTGGAGGTCCCGCGAATCATTCGTGCTACATGATCGTCCGCAGCATCTGAGCTACAGCTTATGAAATCATCATGGGTAGTAAGGTTGCGTGAACAACGGGCATAACCCCATTCGTGATAGAACTTGAGTGGATTCCACAACGCTACAAATGAGAATGCGTCATATCTCTTGGGTGTGTCGTAGTGAAGGTGAATTACAAAATCAACTGTGGATTTGTTGGCTCTAATTTCGAGATCCGAAAGAAACCCACCTGCAGCATCCACCTCCACGCACTCAATGCCCAGTCCCTGGGCTGCGATTTTTAACCGTGCAATGCATTCATCTTCCGCGGTTTTCATTTCAGGCCACAGCTTGACCACGGCAAATCGTCCGAGCAATCCAGCCGGCAAAGTAAATTTTGCGTTCATTGTCATTCTGTATCAGGCCACCACACTATCAGCAGCAAATCGACTCAGAAAATCTTTGTACGCAAGTTGTAGACCCTCTTCTTCTCCCACCAAAGGCTTCCAGCCCAATGAACGAATCAATGAGGTATCGAGCAGCTTTCTCATCGTGCCATTTGGCTTAGCAGTGTCGTAAACAATCTTGCCTTCAAAGCCTACAACTTTGGCAATAATGGTCGCCAGTTCAGCAATAGAGAGATCGTGTCCGCAACCTATGTTGTAAAGGTCATGGGTGTTAGATGCTTGCATGACATATTTCATGGCGGCGGCCAGATCGTCAATATATAAAAGTTCGCGTCTTGGCTTTCCGTCACCCCATACAACAAATTCGGACTTCCCGGCCATTTTGGCTTCGTGCGTCCTGCAAAGGATACCAGCGACCACGTGGCTATGTTGAGGATGGTAATTGTCACCCGGTCCGTACAAGTTGGGAGGAATTACCGAAACGAAATTGCAACCATGCTGCCTACGATAGGCTCGGCACATTTCGATGCCTGCAATTTTACTAACGGCATAAGCGCGGATGTTGTCGTCGAGTACACCAGTAAATAGTGCACTCTCCGGGATTGGCTGAGGAGTATTGGTAGGATAAGTGCAATTGGAGGCGACAAAAACTAGCTTCTTTACCCCCGTTTGAAAGGCACCGTCAATAACGCTGCTTTGTATGGCTAGATTGTCACGGAGAAAATCTGCTGGAAGTGTGGCGTTGGCATGAATTCCACCCACCTTTGCCGCGATGTGGAATACTAGCTCGGGACTATTTTCCCGCATCCACGCCAGAACTGCATGCTGATCCGTCAAATCTAGTTCAGCACGGGACGTCAGTAATATTTGCGCGCCCTCCTTTTCCATGCTCCGAACCATGGCGGATCCGAGCATGCCTCGATGGCCAGTTATCCATACTTTCTTTCCTTCGAAAGATTTCACACCCTCGTGCGCATCCGTTTTTTTTTCTTCTGTCATTTTCTCTAATACTCCAAGCATTCAAATTGATTATGGTAATAATTTCTAATTCAATATTGAATTTGACCCAAAAATTTTCGATTCACCAGGGATACAAATGTCTATACACGCCCATAGTTATCCTGGAACCGGACAATGTCATCCTCTCCAAGATAAGCCCCACTTTGCACCTCGATCATCACCAGACTTAGCAAGCCCGGATTCTCCAGTCGGTGCTTATGCCCCGCAGGGATATAGGTGGACTCATTGGTATTGAGCAGAATATCCTGCTCGCCATTGACCACCTTGGCCATTCCATTGACCACAATCCAATGTTCACTGCGGTGGTAATGCATTTGCAAACTGAGCGATGCCCCCGGCTTCACCACGATGCGCTTGATTTTGAAGTTGGGGCCTTCTTCGAGCACAGTGTAGGTACCCCATGGCCGGTGCACCGTGCGGTGGAGCTTGTATGCGTCATGCCCTTCCTGCTTAAGGCGCGCATAGATGTGCTTTACGTCTTGAACCGAGGACTTGTCGGCCACCAGAACTGCATCAGGTGTATCGATGATGACAAGGTCGTTGACACCCACGGCACCTATGACTCGGTCTTCGCTGTGGACAGTGCAATTGCGGCTGTTGTACAGCATCGCTTGCCCTTCAATCCGGTTGCCATTTTCGTCAGGGGCCGCCAAGTCGCCCAGCGCGTTCCAGGACCCGATGTCACTCCAGCCAATATCGCAGGGCACCACTGCAACGATGGAAGATTTTTCCATCACGGCATAGTCGATTGATTCGCTGGGGACATCCTTGAAGCTTGCCGCGTCCAGCTCCGTCTGCACAAATCCCTTGCCTTCAGCAAGCCGCGAAACAGCCAGGCAAGCCTTGCAGGCGGAGAGGATTTCGGGGCAATGCCGCTCCATTTCGGCCAATATGGTTCCAGCTGCGAAGCAGAAAATGCCTGCATTCCAATGAAATCTGCCACTGCGCAGATATTCCTGAGCCTTTTCAAGATTGGGCTTTTCCACAAACCGCAGCACGGTATTGCCCTTGGCTTCGATATAGCCGTACCCAGTTTCAGGTGATTCCGGCTTGATGCCGAAGGTGACCAGCTTGCCCTCTTGGGCAAATGCCACAGCCTCGCCAACCGCGGCCGCAAAGGCTGGCTGATTGCTGATCATGTGGTCTGCAGCGAGCACCAGCATGACCGCATCCGCGCCATGCCGCTCCACAACTTGCAATGCCGCAACCGCAATGGCAGCAGCGGTATTGCGGCCGGCCGGTTCCAGAATGTAGGCAGTGCTCAATCCTTTCGAATTGACCTCACGCAATTCATCTTCCGTCTTGAAAAAGAACTCCCGATTGGTGACCGTCAGCACTTCGGTCGCATCGGGCAACAGTGCACCGCGCAAAAAGGCCTTCTGCAGCAGACTTTGACCATCTGCGAGCCGGATAAACGGTTTGGGATGATGTTCACGAGAAACCGGCCAAAGCCGGGAGCCTGCGCCTCCGCACAGGATGGTGGGTATTAGTTTTTTGGACACCAGTGTTTGAGCCATTAATGGCCCCCTTGAAGTACTGCCCCCATTCTAATTGAGTACGTATTACAGCTAGAACCAAGTTCCCGTGGGCAAACCGATTACACAAAGTAAAACGGCCAAAGTACAGTAACAATTTGTACTTTGGCCGTTCAGAGTGGTGCGCGGGGGGGGACTCGAACCCCCACACTGTTGCCAGCGTCAGGACCTAAACCTGGTGCGTCTACCAATTTCGCCACCCGCGCGCTATTTCAATTGGCAAGCCTGCGAGTTTAACCTGCCGCGGGAGTGTCCTTTCGAATCCGGAACCAAGCAGCATACATGGCAGGCAAAGCCAGCAGTGTCAGCACGGTAGCCACGATCAATCCGCCCATGATGGCCACGGCCATTGGTCCCCAAAAAACCGAGCGGGACAAAGGAATCATTGCCAGTACCGCCGCAGCAGCGGTCAGCACGATGGGGCGCAGCCTGCGCACGGCAGACTCCACAATCGCGTCCCAGGCCATGACCCCAGCCGCCCGGTCCTGTTCGATCTGATCGATCAGGATGACGGAGTTACGCTGGATCATGCCCATCAAGGCGATCACCCCCAGCAACGCCACAAAACCAAACGGCCGGTCAAACAGCAGCAGTGCAGCGGCCACGCCCGAAATGCCGAAAGGCCCGGTCAGAAAGACCAGCATGGCGCGGCTGAAGCTGTGCAGTTGCAACATCAGCAATGTGAAGGTGATGAACAGCATGATGGGAATGCCAGCGGCAATCGAGGAAGACCCTTCCGAGCTTTTTTCGACCGAACCAGCCACCGCCAAGTGATAACCAGGCGGCCATTTGGCGCTGAGTTCCTTGAGCTTGGGCAATAGCTCCGCAGTTACCGTGGCACCTTGCAGCCCGCTCACCACGTCGCACTGCACGGTGATCGCATAGTCGCGGTTCTCCCGCCACAGGACCCCGGGCTCCCAGGCAAAGACGGGCTTGGCGATCTGGGTCAACGGAATCGACTTGCCTGAAGTGGTGGGCAGGTACGCATTGCCAATGTCGGTTATGGCGTTGCGCTCCTCTAGCGGTTGACGCAACACGATGTCGATCAGCTTGTCGTCCTCCTGGTATTGGCCAATGGTGGTGCCCGCCAATATGGTCCTGGCCGACTGGGCAATCGACTGGCTGGTCACACCCAGCGCGCGCGCCTTGGCCTGGTCCACTTCCATGTGGAGTGCCTTGATGGACTCGTGCCAGTTGTCGTTTACGCCGCGCGTGTTCGGGCTGGCACGCATGGCCGCCTTGACCGTGTCGGCATAAGCTCTCAAGGCGATCGGGTCCGGTCCTTCCACCCGGAACTGCACTGGGTACTCCACCGGCGGGCCATTGGGCAGCAACTGGATCCGTGCCCTCACCTCCGGAAACTCCTGAGCCATCAGCCCGGGTAATAGCGACAGCAAACGCGAACGGCTCTTCAGATCCTTGGAGACGATCATGAATTGCGACACATTGGTCTGCGGAAAGATCTGATTCAGCGGCAAATAGAAACGGGGCACGCCGGAGCCGATCCAGGTGGATACCGTGCTGATGCCTTCCACACCCATCAAGCGCGACTCGATTCTCTTGGCCACCTCTTCATTGGCGGCGTAAGCTGCCCCCTCTGGGAGCCAAGCGTCCACCAGAATTTCCGGGCGTGCCGAGTCCGGGAAAAACTGCTGCTGCACCTTGCCCATACCCACGATACCCAAGGCAAACACCAGCACTGCAGCGCCAATCGTGAGCCAGCGGTGGGTCAGGCAGGCATTCAGCACACGCCTAAAGGCCATGTAGAAAGGCGTATCAAAGTGCTCGTGGGGCGCGTCGTGGCGAGGATCCTGTGGGTGGAACTGGTTGGGTTTGATCTTGAGCAGAACAGTTCCCAGATAAGGCACAAAGTAGACCGACACAATCCAGCTCAGGACCAGCGCAATCACCGTCACGGCAAAAATGGCAAAGGTGTACTCACCCGTCACCGACTTGGCTATGCCGATGGGCAGAAAACCCGCCGCCGTAATCAGCGTTCCCGTCAGCATGGGCATGGCAGTCACTTCATAGGCAAAAGTGGCCGCACGTACCTTGTCGTAGCCCTCTTCCATCTTGCGCACCATCATTTCCACCGAAATGATGGCGTCATCCACCAGCAGTCCCAGTGCGATGATCAGCGAGCCCAGCGAAATCTTGTGCAGGCCGATGCCAAAGTAGTCCATGGCCAGGAAGGTGACTGCCAACACCAACGGAATCGTGATGCCCACTACCAAGCCAGGACGAAAGTCCAGGTAGTACTTGCGCCACCAAGGGTTTTGTCCGGGATGTTTGTGGGTTCCCAGAGCCAGGAAGCTCACCGCCAACACGATGACCACCGCCTCTATAAGCGTACGCACAAACTCGCCCACCGAGTCCGACACCGCGCGTGGCTGGTCCTGGATCTGCACCAGTTGCACCCCTGCCGGCAGGGCCTTGGCAATCTTGTCAAAGGAAACCTTGAGCGATTTGCCCAGAGCAATGATGTCGCCACCCTTGGCCATGGACACGCCCAGCGCGATGACTTCCTTGCCCTGGTGATGCACCTTCACGCTGGGCGGATCGATATAGGCCTGAGTGATTTCGGCAATGTCGCCCAGACGGAATTGCTTACCTGAGGCCCCGCGTATCGGCATAGCGCGCAACTCGTCCAGCGACTTGAATTGCCCCCCCACGCGCACCTGCACCACGTCCAGCGGCGTCTGCACCGCGCCGGCACTTTCCACCGCATTCTGCTGGCTGAGCTGGGACAGCACCTGGTTCATATCCAGGCCCATCTGCGCCGCGCGCTTTTGCGATATCTCTACAAATAGCTTCTCGTCCTGGTCGCCAAACATCTGCACCTTGGCCACGTCGCGCACACGCAGCAGCTCCAGCCGCGCCTCGTCAGCAAAGGTTTTCAGTTCGGCGTAATTGAAGCCATCGGCCTCCAGCGCGTAGATCACCCCATACACGTCGCCAAAGTCATCGTTGAAGAAAGGCCCCTGCACGCCCTGCGGCAAGGTATTGCGCATGTCACCAATCTTCTTGCGCACCGTGTACCAGACGTTGGAGACCTCCGAGGGCTTGGAGGAGTCCTTGAGTTCCAGCGTGATTTGCGACAAGCCGGGCTTGGAGTAGCTGTGAATCTTGTCGGCGTAGGGTACTTCCTGCAGCGTTTTTTCCAGCTTGTCGGTGACCTGCTCGGCCATCTGCTGCGCCGTGGCTCCTGGCCAGTAGGTTTGCACCACCATGGCGCGAAAGGTAAACGGCGGATCCTCGTCCTGGCCGAGCTGGAAATAGGCCGCAATGCCCAAGACCATCAGCACCACCATCAGGTAGCGCGTCAGGGGGCCATGCTCAATGGCCCAGCGGGAAAGGTTGAATCCGGTGGAAGGCTGATCCTGTTTCATGGACGGCTCACTTCGCAGCTGCAGGAGTTACAACTGCGTTGGCCTCTTGCTGACGTGGCTGGTACAGCATGACCTTCTGTCCTGGGGCAAGCACGTGCACGCCTGCCACGACCACTTTGGCACCTGGCTGCAATCCGCTGCTGATCACCACGTCATTTCCATCCGCCGTGGCAATGCCCACAGGATTCAGCCGCACCGTCATGGTGGCCGTGTCCAGCACCCACACTGCTGACTGGTTCCCGTCTTTGAGCAAGGCGCTGGTAGGCACCTTGACGACCGATGCGTCGCCATGCTCAAAGGCCGCAGCCGTCACGGCCACCGTAGCGCCCAGTTGAACATCCGGTTTGCCATCGAGCGCCACCTTGACCAGGTAAGTACGCGTGACAGGGTCTGCGCTGGCCGCCACTTCGCGTACGGTTCCGGGCAATACCGTGTTGCCCGGCCAGAGTCGCACCTTGGCAGTCGAGCCCACGCTGACAGCGCGCACCTTGTCTTCCGGCACGGAAAACACCACATCCCGCGGACCGTCCTGCGCGATTCGAATCACCGGTGTGCCGGCAGCCACAACCTGCCCCACTTCGGCGTCCACCGAAGTCACCACGCCCGATGCATCTGCCACCAGCACGGCATACCCCGCCTGATTGCCCTGCCCAGTCATTTGCGCCTGCGCCTGATCCCACTGTGCTTGCGCACTCTTGAGCGTAGTCTCACGCCGCTCCAGTTCTGCGCTGCTGATGAAGTTCTGCTCACGCAGCTCCTTGTAGCGCTTGAAATCCGCCGCAGCGAGATCCCGATTGGTGGCGGCAGAGGCCAGTTGTGCACGCGCGGCGTCCAGCGAGAGCTTGAGATCCTGTGCGTCGAGTTGCGCCAGAACCTGACCCGCCTTGACGTGTTGGCCCAGCTCGACTGCCCGGCGGATGATCTTGCCGCCTACGCGAAAGCCCAATTGCGATTCGACACGGGAGCGCACTTCACCCGAATACTCCACGCTGGAGAGTAGCGAGCTCTCTCCCACCGTCATGACTTTCACCGCTCGCAGCGGTTCCTCTTTCGGTTCTGGCTTGGAACAGGCGGACAACGCAAAGACAGCTGATACAAGCAGCAAGCCAATACGGTAAGGCGTGAGAGACATATGTGTGACCCGGAAAATTGGAGAGATGTTGGCAAGCAAGGCATTTTACTGACCAACGGGTTATTAATTTAAAGGATGCGATTGAGGCTGTCAAGCGACAAGGCAAAATCACCGCATGCCCAGCACCTCCATCGATCACTACGAAAACTTTCCGGTTGCATCGCTGCTGTGCCCACCCCACCTGCGCGCGCCGGTGGCCGCCATCTACCACTTTGCCCGCACCGCGGATGACATTGCCGATGAGGGAAATGACTCGGCAGCTGAGCGCCTGCACACGCTACAAACCTACCGCGAACAGCTTCAGACGATATCCCAACCGGACACGGTCGCCACGTTGGACCCGCGCTGGAGCGGCGTGTTTTTGGCCCTGAAAAAAGCAATCGCGCAACACAATCTACCAGTGCCTTACCTGCACGACCTGCTCGACGCTTTTGTGCAGGACATAGAGAAGACCCGAGACCGGGCCGGATACGGCGACAACGCCGAGCTGCTCGATTACTGCCGCCGCTCGGCCAACCCGGTTGGACGCCTGCTGCTGCACCTCTACGGCGTGGACGCTGCCGAATCCTTGCAGCAAAGCGACGCCATCTGCAGCGCGCTGCAACTCATCAATTTCTGGCAGGACCCCAGCGTGGATATTCCACGTGGGCGTTTCTACTTCACGCAGTCCGCCAAGGACGCGCATGGTGTGCTGGACACCGACCTCCTTGCGCTGCGCCAGACGCCCGCCATCACCCGCATGATTGCGCAATGTGTGCAGGAAGCCCGCGCCCTGATGCTACAAGGGATTCCGCTGGTGCATGCTGTTGGCGGGCGGGCAGGATGGGAGCTGCGCCTGGTGGCCCAGGGAGGGCTGCGCATCCTGGACAAGATAGAAGCACTGAAGTACAGCACGCTCACTGCGCGCCCCACCCTGCGCCCCTGGGACTACGCCCTGCTCGTGTGGCGTGCCCTCTGGATGTAAACGCCATGCAATCCGCGGATGGGACAATCAAGGCATGACCCCTGAACAATATGTCCAGCAAAAAGCCGTCGCATCCGGTAGCAGTTTCTATTACGCCTTTCTCTTTCTGCCCGCACCGCGCCGCGCCGCCATCACCGCCTTCTACGCTTTCTGCCGTGAAGTGGATGATGTCGTGGATGAAATGACCGACGCTGGCGTCGCCGCCACCAAGCTGGCTTGGTGGAAGAGTGAAGTGGCCCAGGCCTTTGCCGGCAAGCCCAGCCACCCGGTAATGAAAGCGCTGATGCCCCATGCTGCCCCCTATGCGATCGAGGCGCGGCACCTGACCGACGTGATTGACGGCTGCCAGATGGATCTGGAGCAGACCCGCTACCTGGACTACCCCAACCTGCAACGCTACTGTCATCTGGTGGCGGGCGTCGTGGGCGAGGTAGCGGCGCGCATCTTCGGGCAGACCGATCCGGCCACCACGGAATATGCCCACACGCTGGGCCAAGCATTGCAGCTGACCAACATCATTCGCGATGTCGGTGAAGACGCCCTGCGCGGACGCATTTATCTGCCGGTCAATGAACTGCAGCGCTTTGACGTCAAGGCCCATGAAATCCTCAAGCGCACCTATTCGGACCGTTTTACCGCGCTGATGCGCTTCCAGGCCGAACGCGCCCATGGCCTCTATGAGCAGGCCCTGCAGCTCTTGCCCGCACAGGACCGCCGCGCGCAAAAGCCTGGGCTGATGATGGCCAGCATCTACCGCACCCTGCTGCGTGAAATCGAGGCCGACAACTTCCAGGTTCTGCACCAACGCATCAAGCTCACCCCCTTGCGCAAGCTCTGGCTGGCCTGGAGAGTGCAGGCACTGGGAAAAATGTGAGCGCACAGCGGATTGCCGTCATCGGCGGCGGTTGGGCGGGACTGGCTGCAGCCGTGCAGGCCAGCCAAAACGGACACCACGTCACTTTGTTTGAGGCATCCCGCCAATGGGGTGGCCGCGCCCGCGCAGTCCCCAGCACCCTGCCGGACGGAACCGAACGGACGCTGGACAACGGCCAACACATACTCATAGGCGCCTATACCGAAACCCTGGAGCTGATGCGTACCGTTGGCGTGGACCCAAACACGGCTCTGCTGCGACTGCCCTTATGCCTGCAATTCCCCGATGGGCAAGGCCTGCAACTGCCGGACTGGCCGGTGCCACTGGACGTTCTGGCTGGCGTGCTGCAAGCCAAAGGCTGGGCGTGGGCAGACAAATGGTCGCTGTTGCGCCATGCCCTTCGCTGGCAAATCAATGGATTTCATTGCGCCGAGGAATTGTCAGTAGCAGGCCTTTGCACAGACCTGTCCGCGCGTGTCATGCAGACGCTGGTGGAGCCCTTGTGCGTGTCGGCGCTCAACACACCGGCAGACCGGGCCAGCGCCAAGGTGTTCTTGCGGGTGCTGAAAGACTCCCTGCTGGGCGGCAAAGGCGGGTCCAACCTGCTGCTGCCCCGCGTTGACTTGTCCGCCCTCTTTCCCCTCGCAGCGACCCAATGGCTGCAAAACCGCGGCGCAACCTTGCGCCTGGGCCAACGGGTGCAACGTCTGGAGCGCACAGCGCAGTGGTTGGTGGATGGCGAGGCTTTCGATGCCGTACTGTGCGCCTGTTCCTCTTCCGCCGCCAGCCAGGTGCTTACAGGTACGGTCGCAGACGCAGCTACGCAGTCGGCCATTCAGTCATGGGTAGGCGTTGCGCAGCAGCTGCAGTTCGAAGCCATCACCACCGTGTATGCGCAAGGGGCTCAGATCCGATTGCCGCAACCCATGCTGGCATTGCACAGCGGCCGACAAGTGCCCGCGCAATTTGTATTTGATCGCGGACAACTGGGAGGCCCAGCCGGTCTGCTGGCCTTTGTGGTCAGCGCCAGCGATGGTGAACGCAGCAGCCTGCAGCAAGACGTTGTGCGGCAGGCACAACAACAGCTTGCTCCCTGGCTTCAAAACCGGCCACTGCAGGTCGTGCAAACCATTGTGGAGAAACGGGCCACATTTGCCTGCACTCCTGGCCTTGTGCGACCACCCCAGACCATCGCGCCCGGTCTGCTGGTTTGTGGCGACTATGTGCAAGGCCCCTACCCGGCCACGCTGGAGGGCGCCGTGCGCAGCGGCTTGGCCGCCGCAGACTCTTTATCTAGCGCCCCAGGAGCACGCTAGACTGCCTGCCAACATAACAGGAAGGACACATGAAGAAAATTGCCATCGTGGTCGCTGTCTGTATCGCTTTGGGCCTGCTGGTTGTGGGCCTGGGAGGGCTCTGGTATGTGCATACCAAGCTGCCGGTGCGCAGTGGCAATGTCACCCTGCAGCACCTGACCTCTGCGGTGACCGTTCAATACGACGAACGTGGCATCCCCCACATCGAGGCAGGCAACCAGGCTGACCTCTACCGCGCTCTGGGCTATGTGCACGCCCAGGACCGTCTGTTTCAAATGGAGCTGGTGCGGCGAGCCGCCAACGGGGAACTTGCCGAAGTGCTGGGCCCCGCATTGCTGGACTCCGACAAGCTGTTCCGTACCCTGGGTCTACGCGAACATGCCAAGGCGACCCTTGCCAACTTGGACATGAACAGTCCCGTCGGCCAAGCCATCACCGCCTATCTGGACGGTGTCAACCAGTTTCAGGCCACCCATCCTGCGCCCATGGAGTTTGACCTCATCGGCATTCCCAAGCGCCCCTTTGCTGCGGAAGACGTGCTGGCAGTCACCGGCTACCTTGCCTACACCTTTGCACCAGCCTTTCAGAATGCGCCTTTGATGACGTTCATCCGTGACAAGCTGGGCCCGCAATACCTCAGCGTGTTTGACGTGGACGGCCATCCGGAAGGCGGACTGCAAAGCCTGGCTTCCGCAGCGCCCGGCCGCAAAAGTCACCCTGCCTTGGCCTTGGGGCCGGACGACTGGAACCACCTGAACCAGCTAGCCAGCATCAGTCGGGGCGCCCTGCAGGCGGCAGGAATGGGTGCTTTTCAGGGGAGCAATGCCTGGGTCATTTCCGGCAAACGCACCGTCAGCGGCAAACCGATTTTGGCAGGAGACCCCCACATCGGATTTTCGATTCCGGCCGTCTGGTACGAGGCACACTTGCACGCCCCGGACTTTGAGCTCTACGGCCAGTTTCAGGCCCTGAACCCGCTGGCCCTGTTGGGGCACAACACCGAGTTCGGCTGGAGTCTGACCATGCTCGAAAACGACGACATGGACCTAATAGCCGAAAAGACCAACCCGGCCAACCCCAACCAGGTCTGGAGCCAGGACCAGTGGGTGGACCTGCAAACGCGCAGTGAAACCATCAAGGTCAAAGGCCAGCCCAGCGTCACGCTCAGCCTGCGCCATGGGCCGCATGGCCCCATCGTCACTGATGTCGTCAAGAACAACCCGGGATCCACGCCCATTGCCATGTGGTGGGCCTACTTGGAGACGGAGAACCCGATCCTGCAAGCCTTCTACGAACTCAACCGCGCCAACACGCTGGATAAAGCGCGCGAAGCTGCCAAGAAGATCCACGCGCCTGGACTCAACGTCCTGTGGGCCAGCGCCAGCGGAGACATCGCGTGGTGGGGTGCGGCCAAACTGCCGCAGCGCCCCGAAGGCGTCAACCCCCTTTTCATACTGGACGCTGCCAAGGGCGAGGCGGAGAAACCGGGCTACTACAACTTCAGCTTCAATCCGCAAGAAGAAAACCCGGCGCGCGGCTACATCGTCTCTGCCAACCAGCAGCCCGGCGGCGTGGTGCCCGTGTTCGGCCACTACCCGGTGCCGGACCGCGCCAAGCGGCTGGACGACGCATTGCAGGACATCAAGCCCAAGTGGGCTTCCGACCGCGCGGCATTGTTGCAGTTGGACAATTGCAGTGGCTATCCCAAACGGGTGCTTTCCGCCTTGCTGCCGGTGATGGAGCAGGTCATCAGCGATCCCAACCAGCGCGCCTTCATGGAGCCGCTGCAAAAGTGGGATGGATGCTATGACGGCACCAGCGTGGCAGCCACGCTGTTCACCCAATTCCGCTACGACCTTGCCAAAGCGATTTTTGAGGATGAGCTCGGCGAGGCCCGGTTCCAGAGCCTGCTGGGTTCCGAGGCAGGCTCTACGCTGCTGGACCATGCCCTGCCGCTGCTGATGGCCGATGCCAAGTCACCCTGGTGGGACAACGTGAAGTCACCAGCAAAGGAAAGCCGCTTTGAAACCGTGCGCGTGGCCTGGACCAACACGCTCAAGCATCTGGAAGGGCTTTACGGAACCAATCTGGTTGAATGGTCCTGGGGGCGTACCCACACCATCACCCACATCCACCCCATGGGCACGCAAGAGCCATTTGGATGGTTGTTCAATGTGGGGCCCTTTGCGGTGCTCGGCGGGCAGGAAGCGCCCAACAACCTCACCAACCGGGCCGGGCCCGGGCCGTGGACTGTCACCTACGGCCCCTCCACGCGCCGCGTGATTGACTTTGGTGCACTGGACAAGTCTCTGGTCATCAACCCACTGGGGCAGAGCGGCGTGCCCTTTGACAGCCATTACGCCGATCAGGCGGAACGCTTTACGCAAGGTGGCTATATGCACCAGCATCTGAGCGCAGCCGATGTGAAATCACATGCAAAAGAAACGCTCACCCTGGCACCCGCCCATTAGCTTGGCGCAATCGTCATAGCGCCAGCAATGTGCAGAGTTCAGCCATGGTGGCAACCGTGGCATGGGGTTGTGCGTCGTGCGTCCACAAGTGCCCGTTGCGATTAACCCATGCGGCCTGCATACCCACCTCCAGCGCGCCCAACACATCCAAAGCGGCATCGTCCCCCACGTGCAATATGGCTTGGGGCGCCAACCCCAAGGTTTCGCATGCGGCCTGGAAGATGCGCGCATCGGGCTTTGCGGCACCCACATCGCGGGCGCTGACAGAGCCGCAGAAGTACCCGCCGATGCCTATGCGGTGCACGTCGGCATTGCCGTTGGACACGGCAAGCACGGGCCAGCGCGCGGACAAGGCCTGCAGGGCAACCTGCGCGTCATCAAACAGGCTGACCTCGTTGCGCGCGGCAAAGAATATCTCGAAAGCAGACTCGGCCAGATCCTGGTCTTCGCCACAGCTGCCCAGGCCCAACCGGATCATTTCCCTGCGCATATGGCTCAGGTCATGCTGCAAATGCGGCCATTGGAGCTGCACCTGATCACGCAGTTTCTGACGCGCATCCGCGTTGGCAAAAAGCTCTGCAGTCGCTGGTGCTTGAGGCTGCAACCACTGCTGCAAACGCTCTTCTGCCCGGGCAATGGTGGGCCATATCGGCCACAAAGTGTCGTCCAGGTCCAGGGTAATCGCCTGGATGCGTGAGATGTCGAGCATATACAGGAGAATACCGCATGCCTTTCAACCCGGAACCCCCTTACTCCCACGGCCAGCCAGCCCGCACCGCCGTACTCTATTGCAACCTGGGCACTCCCGACGAACCCACTCCCGCAGCCGTGCGCCGTTATCTTGCCGAATTCCTGAGCGACCGCCGCGTGGTGGAAATTCCGCGCCTGCTGTGGATGCTGATCCTGCACGGCATCATCCTGCGCTTTCGCCCGGCCAAGTCTGCGGCCAAATATGCAAGCATCTGGACGCAAGAAGGCTCCCCCCTGAAGGTGTGGACGGAAAAGCAGGCCAAGCTGTTGCAGGGCTGGCTGGGCCAGCGCAACCACTACGTCAAAGTGCGCTGGGCCATGCGCTATGGCAGCACCCCCATAGCGAGCGAACTCGATGCCATGATGGCCGACGGCGTGACCCGCGTGCTGGTGATCACCGCCTACCCACAATACTCGGCCACCACCACGGCCAGCGTGCAGGATGCCGTGTACGAGTGGGCGCAGCGTACCCGCAACGTGCCCGAGCTGCGCTTTGTGAAGCACTACCACGACCACAGTGATTACATCGGCGCGCTGGCTGCCAGTGTGGAGCGCTACTGGCGCAAGAACGGAGTGCCCGACAAACTGGTGATGAGTTTTCACGGCGTGCCAGAGCGCACCCTGCACCTAGGCGATCCCTACCACTGCGAGTGCTACAAGACGGCGCGCCTGCTGGCGCAAAGGCTGGGACTGGAAAAGGACCACTTCATGGTGACTTTTCAATCTCGATTGGGCCGAGCCAAATGGCTTGAGCCCTATACCGAACCCACGCTGATAGAGCTGGGCAAGTCTGGCACCAAACGGGTCGATGTGATCTGTCCAGGCTTTACCAGCGATTGCCTGGAGACGCTGGAAGAGATCAACATCGAAGCGCGCGCAGCCTTTCTGCGTTCGGGTGGCAAGGAGTTTCATTACATCCCTTGCCTGAATGATGACCCCGAGTGGATCACCGCGCTGTGCAATCTGACACAGACACACCTGCTGGGCTGGAACACACTGGAGATGGCCGACCCGCGCACACTGCAGCGCAGCCGCGATGCGGCATTGGCAATGGGCGCTACCGACTGAGGATTTACCGGGATTTACCTGAGCTTTGCCTGAAGTTCAACTAGGCCCGTGCGGTGCAACAAAGCTGCCCTATCATTTCAGACCATGACAAAAATCAATCGCCACGCGCTTTTTGCGCTCTGTGCACTGTGCAGCTTCGTATTCGTAGCCTGCTCCGGCAAGTCAGATACTGCAGCGGGAGCTGGCTCCGGCAGTCCGGCTGCGACCAGCGGCGCCAGCGCCCCTGCCGCCGCCGCGTCAGCTCCACTGCCACCGGTCACAGTGACCACCGTGAAAGCGCAAAAGCGTGACATGCCTGTCACCCTGCAAATCACTGGCAGTGTGACCCCGCTGACCAGTGTGGATCTGCGCTCGCAGGTTACCAGCACGGTGGCCAAGGTACATTTTGTCGAAGGACAGTTCGTCAAGGCGGGCCAGTTGCTGTTCACGCTGGACTCCCGAACGGACGAAGCCAATCTGGCCAAGGCAAAGGCGCAACTGGCCAAGGATCAGGCCAGTCTGGCGGACGCCAAGCGGCAGTTTGATCGGGCGCAGCAACTCTTCACGCAGAACTTTGTTGCGCAAGGCTCAGTGGACACGGCCCAGGCCGTGATGGAGTCCGCAACGGCCACGGTGGGAGCAGACCAGGCCGCAGTGGACGCAGCCAAGGTAGCGCTCTCCTTCGACCGCATCACAGCGCCCACCTCTGGCCGCGTCGGCATCATCAATGTGTCAGAAGGCAGTCTGGTGCAGGCCAACGTCACCAGCCTGGTGACGATTACGCAACTGGACCCGATTGCCGTGGCCTTCAGCATCCCGCAGCGCAATCTGGGTGACGCGCTGGCCGCGCTCAAGGGTGGCGGCGCGCCCGTGACGGCCAAGCTGGCCGACGGCGGCGGCACCTTCAAGGGCAAGCTGCAGTTCGTTGACAACAACATCAATGCCAGCTCAGGCACGCTACAGGCCAAGGCCGTGTTCCCCAACAAGGACGCCAAGCTCTGGCCCGGTGCCTTTGTGGAGCTCTCCCAGACCGTCAACAGTCTCAGCGATGCCACGGTGATTCCACAGGCAGCCATCGTGCAAGGCCCGCGCGGCACCATTGTGTATGTGGTCGAAGACGGCAAGGCCCGGCTGCAGCCCGTCAAGGTAGTCTATGCCGAAGGCGGCAATGCAGCGGTTACTGGCATCAAACCGGACGATGTAATCGTGTTGGATGGCAAGCAGAACGTGCGCCCCAACAGCCCTATCGTCGAGCGCGCCAAACAGCCCAAGGCTGGAGCATCCAGCCCTGCCGCGGATGCGGCCAAACCTGCCGTATCCCAGGCGTCCGGGGCTGACAAACCATGAACCTGTCGGAACTGTTCATACGCCGTCCGGTCATGACGGTGTTGCTGAACCTGGCCATCGTGCTGGCCGGTGTGATCGGGTACCGCAATATCCCGGTCGCCGCGTTGCCCAGCTACGACACGCCTGTGATCAACGTGTCGGCCAATTTCCCGGGTGCCAGTCCGGAAACCATGGCCAGCGCCGTGGCGCTGCCTCTGGAGAAGCAATTCCAGACCGTTCCGGGACTCAAGACCATCAGCTCCACCAGTCTGCTGGGAAGCACCTCGCTCACACTGGAATTTGACGAAGGCCGCAACATCGACGCAGCGGCTGTGGACGTGCAGGCGGCCCTGTTGCGCGCCCAGCGTTCTTTGCCGGTGGACATGACGCAAACGCCGTCGTACCGCAAGGTCAATCCGGCGGACGCCCCCGTGCTGCTGATTTCCATGCGCTCGCCCTCCATGGCGCCGTCGGATCTGCAGGACTTTGCGGAACACCTGATTTCCCCCAACCTTTCCACGCTGGACGGCGTGGCCCAGGTGAACGTATTTGGCGCCAAGCGCTACGCGATTCGCGTGCGCGCCAAGCCCGACGCCCTGACCGCGGTGAACATGGGTCTGGATGATCTGAGCAACGCCTTGCGGCTGGCCAATGTGAACACACCTGTCGGAACGCTGGAAGGTGACAAGCAGACGCTGGTGCTGCAAGCCAACAAGCAGTTGGAGAATGCACAAGCCTTCTCCAATCTGATCATCGGCGTGCGCAACGGCAACCCGATCCGGCTCAAGGATGTAGCCAACGTGGAAGACAGCGTGGAGACCTTCAAAAGCTCTGCCACGTACAACGGTGAAAACTCCATTACGCTGGCCATCCAGCGCCAGCCCGGAGCCAACACCGTGCGGGTGGTTGATGCCATTCGTGCCACCCTGCCTTCCCTGCAAAGCCAGATGCCGGCGTCCGTGTCGCTCACGCCTATCAATGACCGTTCCCTGTCGGTGCGCGAGGCCTTGCACGACGTGACGTTGACACTGATTGGCACCATTGCGTTGGTGGTGCTGGTGATTTTTTTGTTCCTGCGCCGCTTTGTGGCCACCGTCATTCCGACGCTGTCCCTGCCCGTGTCCCTGGTCGGTGCCGTGGCATTGCTGTGGGGCCTGTCCTACAGCCTGGACAACATCTCGTTGCTGGGGCTGACCTTGGCCGTGGGGCTCGTAGTGGATGATGCCATCGTGGTGCTGGAAAACATCATCCGCCACGTGGAGAATGGCGAGGAACCCTTTCAGGCCGCCTTGCGCGGCGGGCGCGAAGTGGGTTTCACCATCATTTCCATTTCCACTTCGCTGATTGCGGTGTTCATCCCGATCTTCTTCATGCCAGGGGTGATTGGACTGCTGTTTCATGAGTTCGCAGTCGTCGTGGGGCTGGCCATCATCGTGTCAGCCTTTGTGTCACTAACGCTGGTTCCCATGCTGGCCAGCAAGTTCCTGACGGATGAGGCCCACAAGAAGCCGCCAGGTGGTCTGGTCAAGCTGTTTGAAATCGGCTTCGACAAACTACTGGCGGGCTACACAGCCTTGCTGGACAAGGCGCTGTCGCACCGCAAGACCATCCTGCTGGTGGGTGCTGCGACCTTTATCGCCACCGCCTGGCTCTTCACCATCATCCCCAAGGGCTTCTTCCCCGAGGAGGACATTGGGCAGATCCAGGTCTCTACCGAAGCATCGGAAGATGTGTCTTTCCCCGAAATGATTCGCCTGCAGGAGCGTGCTGCGGAAGTCTTCCGCAATGACCCGAACGTGGGCGCGGTGAATTCCTTCATCGGTGGTATCAATGCGCTGAACACTGGCCGCATGTTCATCACGCTCAAGCCGCGTGGCGAGCGGCTGCCCATGAAGCAGGTGATTGAAAACATGCGCAAGAAGTTGCGTGCGGTGCCGGGCATCAACGTGTTCATGCGCCCGGTGCAAAACCTGCAATTGGGAGGCCGTCCCAGCAAAGCGCAGTTCCAGTACATCCTGCAAAGCGTGAAGTCCGACGAGCTGAATGTCTGGGCCACCAAGCTGCAGGAGAGGCTACGGGATGACCCCCTGTTCCGTGACGTCACCAGCGATGCGCAATTGCGTGGCCTGCAGGCGCAGCTCAAGATCGACCGGGACCGCGCCAACGCGCTGGGTGTGTCGGTGGATGCGATTCGCACCGCGCTGTTCAGTGCCTTTGGTGAGCGCCAGGTGTCCACCATCTATCTGCCGACCGACAGCTACCAGGTCATCATGGAAGTGGCACCGGAATCCAAGCAGGATGAACGGGACCTGAGCCGCATCTTCGTGCGTTCGTCCACCGGCACGCTGGTTCCGTTGGCTGCGTTTACCACGGTGGAGCGCAGTGTGGGGCCGACTTCCATCAACCACGTGGGGCAACTGCAGGCAGTCACCGTTTCCTTCAATCTGGCGCCTGGCGCCGCTCTGGGCGACGCCACCGCCAAGATCGATGCTGCGCGAGCAGCCATACAGATGCCCTCCTCCGTCATCACCAGCTACGGTGGCGATGCAGCAGTGTTCAAGAGTTCGCAGGGCAGCCAGGCCATACTGGTCATCTCAGCGTTGCTGGTGATCTACGTGCTGCTGGGCGTGCTGTATGAGAGCTTCATTCACCCCATCACGATTCTGGCTGGCTTGCCCTCGGCTGCCGTCGGTGCGCTGGCAACACTGATGCTGTTCGGGCAGGATCTGACACTGATTGCCACCATCGGCATCGTGCTGCTGATCGGCATCGTGAAGAAGAACGCCATCATGATGATTGACTTTGCGCTGGATGCCCAAAGGCACCATGGCATGACACCGGCCCAGGCCATCCGCGAAGCCTGTGTCATGCGTTTTCGCCCCATCATAATGACCACCATGGCCGCCTTGATGGGTGCGTTGCCCATTGCCTTGGGTCTGGGCGCTGGCGCCGAGCTGCGCCAGCCTCTGGGTCTGGCGGTGGTGGGCGGACTGGTGTTCTCCCAGGCCATTACGCTGTTCATCACGCCGGTTCTGTACCTGCTGCTGGACCGCTTCAGCGGCACCGGTCCGGTGCTGACGCCGGAAGTGCCGGTAGTTGAAGACGCAACGGGCTAGGCCCAAACCAGGGCCCCGCTTTGATGGAAAAAGTCCGCATCGACAAGTGGCTTTGGGCCGCGCGCTTCTACAAGACACGCTCGCTGGCCACCGACGAAGTGCATGCCGGCCGCGTGCAGGTCAATGGCGCCGATGTCAAGGCGTCCCGCGAAGTCCGGGTGGGTGACACGGTCCGGCTGGTGCAGGCCAAGTTTCCGCGTACCGTCGTGGTCAAGGGTGTGTCCGACCAGCGCGGTTCAGCACCCGTCGCACAGCAGCTCTATGAGGAAACGCCTGAGAGCATTCAAAGCCGTGCAGAGGAAATGGAAAGGCGCCGCGTCAGTCCGGAACCAGCGCTGTCGATCGAAAAGGGGCGCCCCACCAAGCGCGACCGTCGCGATCTGGAAAAGAACTGGGGAGACCGCTGGTCGGCGTCGCTGGATTGAGGCGCCGGCGTCCTCACGATACCGGGCAGGTCAGTCCTGCCCGAACAGATCCCGCGTGTAGACCTTGTCTGCGACATCGCCGAGCTCTACGGCCATGCGGTTGGCCACAATCACGTCCGATACCTGCTTGAACTCCTCCAGGTCGCGCACGACGCGGCTGTTGAAGAAGGCATCCTCCTTCATTGCTGGCTCGTAGACGACCACCTCCACACCCTTGGCCTTGATGCGTTTCATGATGCCCTGGATGCTGCTGGAGCGGAAATTGTCGGAACCGGCCTTCATCACCAGGCGGTGGATGCCCACAACTTTGGGATTGCGCCGGAGGATGTCCGAGGCGCAGAAGTCCTTGCGGGTGGTGTTGCTGTCCACAATGGCACGCATGATATTTTGCGGCACTTCGTTGTAATTGGCCAGCAACTGCTTGGTGTCCTTGGGCAGGCAGTAGCCGCCGTAACCGAAACTTGGGTTGTTGTAGTGGCTGCCTATGCGCGGGTCCAGGCAGACGCCCTGGATGATCTGCCGGGTGTCTAGGCCATGGGTGGCGGCATAGGTGTCCAGTTCGTTGAAGTAGGCCACGCGCATGGCCAGGTAGGTGTTGGCGAACAGCTTGACGGCTTCGGCCTCGGTGCTGTCGGTCAGCACCACATCGATATCCTGCTTGATGGCGCCCTGCTGAAGCAGCGCGGCAAACGCCTTGGCCCGCTCGGAACGCTCGCCAATCACAATGCGTGATGGGTACAAGTTGTCGTACAGCGCCCTGCCCTCGCGCAGGAACTCCGGGCTGAAGATGATATTGGGGTGACCCGTCTCCTCACGCAATTTGGCGGTGTATCCCACTGGAACAGTGGACTTGATCACAATGACCGCCGAAGGATTGATCTCCATCACGTCCTTCACCACCGACTCGATGGAACGGGTGTTGAAGTAGTTGGTGACGGGGTCGTAATCGGTGGGGGTGGCCACGATGACATATATGGCACCGGCGTATGCCTCGACCTTGTCCAGGGTTGCCTTGAAGTTCAGAGGCTTGTGCGCCAAGTAGTCTTCCAGCTCGCGGTCCTCAATGGGGCTCTTCTTCTGGTTCAGCAGGTCCACCTTGGCAGCCACAATGTCGATGGCGACCACCTCGTTGTGCTGTGCCAGCAGCACTGCATTGCTCAAGCCTACGTAGCCGGTTCCTGCGATCGCAATTTTCATGACATCACTTGTAATTACTGCATTGAGGGGATTCCTGAGGCGAACCTCGCGCAACACCGATTTTGCCTTGCCTTTGTGACGCAAAAGTAACGTGCCCCGACGGCATCACAAACTTTCGCAAGACTTGTGCCCGGCCCATAGGCCTCCGATGCGCTACCCCCTTGGATTAAAATGCCCTGCAAAGATCTGTCTCATCCCTACCCTCCTACTGCCAGCAAGGCATATGGGCCGACCAGTGCCCATCACCAGAATTTCCAGAGCCCTCCCTAGACCATGAACCAAGAACCTGCAAGCACTGCACCCAACCTGAGCCTGGAGTTGGAAGTTGCCGAACTGATCGTGTCGGCACTTAACCTGGAGATCGCGGCAAAGGACATTGCCCCGGAGGCCACTCTGTACGGCGACGGGCTCGGGCTGGATTCCATAGACATTCTGGAAATCGCACTGGTAGTGTCCAAGCGTTTCGGCATACAGATCAAGGCCGAGAGCGAAGACAACTTTCAGAACTTCAGTTCCTTGCGCAGTCTGAGCGCGTATATCGCCGCCAACCGGACCACCTAGTGTCTATCAAGCAGTCGCTGGGATTGGCTTTGTTGGCCATTGTCGGTGCGACCTACCTCGGCTTGAGCTACGCCATCACGGTGGCCGAGCATCCGACGTTGGCCATGCTGGCCTTCAGCATCGCGCCGCTGGCGACGCTTGCGCTGGCCTCTGCCTGGAACGCCAAGGCGCGGGGTCTGGCGCTGGGCCTTTTTGCCGTTGCCGCCGTCGTCACCCTGCTGAATCTGGAGCCGCTGCGCGCCCACACGGCCTGGCTGTACTTCATACAACATGCGGGCACCATGACGCTGCTGTGCCTGAACTTCGGTCGCACCTTGGGCCATGGTCATGAAAACGCGCTGTGCTCCCGTCTCACGACTCTGATCCTGCACACCTCCGTGGACGCGCGCTACATGTACTACACATGGAAGGTCACGCTGGCCTGGACCATTTATTTTGGCTGCAGCGCACTGCTTTCGGTTGTGCTGTTCTTTGGCGCGCCCATTGCGGTTTGGTCCGTGTTTGCCGACCTGCTGACCCCTTTGCTTATTGGCGCGATGTTTGTAGGCGAATATCTGATCCGCGTGCGAACCATGCCGCAGCGCGTGCATTTCAGCATTGCAGAGACCATTCGCGCGTACCGCAAGCAGTCCTGATGGCCCCCACCCTGCTGCCCCCCCAGACGTATTTGCCTTTGTTGCCGGACGCACCCGGCGATTCGATTCTGGCCTACCGCCAGACGCAGCCCGTTACGCGTGCCGAATTCCTGGGCCATGTACAGGGTGTGGCCGAGAAACTGCCTGCCGGTGCACCGGTGCTGAACCTCTGCGCCGACCGCTACTGGTTTGCCGTATCCCTGTTCGCCGCGATCGCGCGCGGCAGCAACAGTCTGCTGCCAAACTCATCCGCACCTGAGCACCTTGCCGCCGTGGCGGCCACCCTGCCGAACCCGATCTGCGTGAACGACCAGCAAACTGTCACGCTGGGTCATCTGCCCAACATACGTGTGGACGCCGTGCCGCCGCAAGCCAGTTCCTGGGTGGAAAAAATCCCACAGATCCCCTTCGGTCAGCGCATTGCCACCGTCTTTACTTCGGGCAGCACGGGAGTGCCCCAGGCACATCACAAGTCCTTCGGACGCTTGCAACACTGTGCCGAGCAGGCACGCAAGCGTTTGTGGGCCATAGCCGGTGGTCCATGCACGGTCTTGGGCACCGTGCCCTTTCGCCACATGTACGGTCTGGATTTGACCGTGCTCCTGCCACTGTTGGGCGGCACCTACCTGAGCTCTCGGTTGCCCTTTTTTCCGGCTGATATTGCCGCCGCCTTGGCCGAGCTACCGGCGCGGCGTCTGTTGGTGACGACTCCGTTTCATCTGCGTACGCTGCTCAACGCCGAGATTGACCTGCCACCGATTGCCGCTGTGCTGAGTGCCACAGCCCCCCTTTCCATTGAGCTGGCCGCCCGAGCCGAAAGCATGCTGGGTGCACCGGTGTCGGAGATATTTGGCTCTACCGAAACCGGTCAGCTTGCCATGCGCAGACCGACGCAGCACGCGGAATGGGAAGTCTATGACGGCATCCAACTGCAGCAGCAGAATGGAGTGACCACGGCCAGTGGAGGCCACCTGGAAGCGCCGCAGGTACTGAACGACGCCGTCGAGATCCTGGGCCCGACGCGCTTTCACCTGCTGGATCGCCACGCCAACATGGTCAATATCGCGGGAAAACGCAGTTCCCTGGCCTTTTTGAACCACACCCTCATGCAGGTGCCGGGAGTGCAGGACGCTGAATTCTGGCTACCGCCCGTCAAGAACTCCATGGAGATCAGCCGCCTGGTAGCCTTTGTGGTGGCACCCGGACTTCAAACTGCCGACATATTGCAAGCCTTGCGTGGGCATCTGGACCCGGTCTTTCTGCCCCGTCCCATCGTGCAATTGGCAGCCCTGCCACGAGATGGCAACGGCAAGCTTTCGCAACGCGTACTACAGGCACTGGCTGAGGCTCACCTGCCTACGCGTCCTGCGCCATGAGCACATTGCATATCGCCGCTGACCACCCAGCGTTTGCTGGCCATTTTCCAGGCCGGCCCATCGTACCGGGCGTGCTGTTGCTGGACCTGGCAAAGAGCGCCATTGAAAGCGAAACCGGGTGTCTGCTGGTTGGTCTGGCGGAGGCCAAATTTCACAGCCCGGTCGGCCCCGGAGAACCGCTCGAATTGCGCTACGAATTGCGACCGGCCATGGTGCAGTTCGAGATTTTCAGTACCACACGCCGGGTCGCCAGCGGCCGCTTTCTGCTGCAGAAGGCAGTGCCCCCATGAGCAAGGCTGGTCAGAATCCGGAATGGATGCTGCGCAAGGAGCGAGGCAGCGTGTTCTGGCTGCATGCAATGGCCCAGCTCTCCCTTCGCCTGGGGCGGCGTTTGACGCGTCTGCTGGTGTTTTGCATCGCGCTGTACTTCCTGCTGGCTGCTCCCGCAGCGCGGCGCGCTTCACGGGACTATCTGACGCGCTGCCTGCAGCGTCGACCAGGCTGGATCGACGTGTACCGGCATTTTCTTGCCTTTGCCAGCACCATCCATGACCGCGTCTACTTTCTCAACGGCAGCACGAACCTGTTTGACATACGGACTCACGGTGCCGAAGCCGTCAAGGTGCTGCACCACGGGCAGCAGGGGCTGCTTCTGTTTGGCTCCCACCTGGGTAGTTTTGAAGTGCTGCACACCCTGGCTCGCGAAGAGTCCGGCATGCGTGTCTGTCTGGCGATGTACCCGGAAAATGCCCGCATGATCAATAGTGCGTTGCGGGCCATCAATCCCAGCCTGGTTCAGGAAATCATTGCCCTGGGTCACGCCCGTTCCATCCTGTTGATGCACCAACGCCTGCAAGAGGGCGCCATGGTCGGTATCCTGGCCGACCGCGCCACCGGGGCCAGCGATTATGAAGAGGTCATGTTTCTGGGGACACAAGCCAGTTTTCCGCTGGGACCATTCCGCATGGCAGCCATGCTGCGCCAGCCGCTGTACTTCATGGCCGGCCTGTACCAGGGCGCAAACCGCTATGACGTACATTTTGAAAAGTTGAGCGACTTCTCTGACACAACCACTGCAGGGCGCGAGGTGTTGGCAAGGGAGCTGATGCATGCCTACGTGGCAGTGCTGGAGCGACATTGCCGCGCGGCACCCTACAACTGGTTCAATTTCTATGACTTCTGGAAACCCGACAGCCGTGCCGAAAACTGACTCATGGACGTGGCGGTCGCGCCGCTTTGCCGCTGCCCTGCTGTGTCTGGGAGCGTTGGGCGCGCAGGCAGCCGACTTCAAGCTAACCGATCTGATGAAGCTGCTGCAGCAACAGAAATCCAGCACTGCAAGCTTTGTGGAAACCCGGCGTCTGGCTCTGATAGACAAGCCGCTGGAATCCTCCGGCGAACTCAGTTTCAACGCACCGGACCGGCTGGAAAAGCGCACGCTCAAACCCCACCCGGAATCACTGGTCCTGGACGGAGACAAGCTCAGCATCACGCAGGGCGACAAGCGTCCCTATACCGTCAGACTGCAACAGTATCCGGAAGTCGCCGCACTGGTCGACAGCATTCGGGGCGCATTGGCGGGAGACCAGCAGGCGCTGGAGAAAAACTACACGCTTGAATTGAGCGGAACGGCCGACAAATGGCAGTTGGTGCTGGCGCCCAGCCAGCCCGCGCTGGCCAAAATCGTTCGCCGCATCCGCATGGCCGGCCGTCAGGCGGCACTGCAAACCATTGACATCGAGCAGGCTGACGGTGACAGCTCGGCGATGGTGATTTCCCGTCCGGCCACGCCATGAACAGGACGCACCGTGGCCTGACGCTGTCGCTCTGGTTGGGCGCCATGGCGATTTGCGCGGCGCTGGTTGCGCAGACCCACTTCGTGTCTGACTTGTCAGCCTTCATGCCGCGCATGCCAAGCGAGCGGCAACAATTGCTGGTGGAGCAGCTACGTGATGGCATCGTCGCCCGCCTCGTCATGATCGGCATCGAAGGCGGAACCCCACAGGAGCGTGCCCGCGAGTCCCAGGCGCTGGCGCAGCGCCTGAGCACGCAGGCGGCCTTCAAATCGGTGCAAAACGGTGATGAACGGACCCAGCAACGCGACCGTGACTATTTCTTCCACAACCGCTACCTGCTCAGCCCTGCCGTGTCGGCCGAACGTTTCACACCGGATGGCCTGCGCCAAGCCATTGGCGCCTCCATTGAGGCCCTGTCGGGCGATGCCGGCATGCTGCTCAAGAAACTGCTGCCGCACGACCCCACGGCAGAAACCCTGCAGGTCCTGCAGCAGTTTTCGGGCGACAACCAGCCCAATTCCAGCGAGGGGGTATGGGCCTCACCTGACGGTTCTCGAGCCCTGCTGCTGGTCCAGCTGAACGCTCCCGGCACCGACACCGAGGCGCAATCCCAGGCACTGTCCCTGATCCGCAGCAGCTTTGAAAGCGTGCGCGACGGGCAGGCTCAAACGCGGCTCCTCATGAGCGGTACCAGTGTGTTTGCCGTGTCCTCACGAGCCACCATCGAGAATGAGGTGCGTCGCCTCGCCATTGCCAGCTTCTTGCTCGTGATCAGTCTGCTCCTGCTGGTTTACCGATCGCTTGCTCTGCTGCTGCTGGGCCTGGTGCCGGTGGCCTCGGGCGCGCTGACCGGCGTTGCGGCGGTCAGTCTGGGTTTCGGCCACGTACACGCGCTGACCCTGGGCTTTGGCACCACCTTGATTGGAGAGGCGGTGGATTATTCCATTTATCTGTTCATCCAAGGCAGCGCTCAGACAAACATGCGCACGTTCTGGCGCACGATTCGATTGGGTGTGATGACCTCAACGGCGGGCTTTGCCGCGCTGTTGTTCTCGGGCTTTCCCGGTCTGGCCCAATTGGGCTTGTATTCGATTGCCGGACTGGTAGCCGCCGCACTCGTGACCCGATTTGTGCTGCCTCTGCTGATGCCTCAACGACCAAAGCTGCGCGACCTGGGCCGGGCCGGGCTGCTGCTGGACCGGGTGTTTCATCGGGCTGTCCGGCTGAACTGGGTGGTAGCCGCTCTGCTTCTGCTGGCAGGGGGCACCGTCCTGTACCACGGTGCCCACATCTGGAACCTTCAGGTATCCGCGCTCAGCCCGATCTCCGCAGCGGACCAAGAACTGAATGCGCAGTTGCGTGCCGAGCTGGGGGCGCCGGACATGCGCTACATCGCAACCATCAATGCCGCCGATCAGGAGAGTGCATTGCAACTGGCCGAGCAGACCGGCGCCGTATTTCGCCACCTGGTCGAGCAAGGCTCCCTGGGAGGCTACAACTCGCCAGCTTTGGTATTGCCCAGCCTGGCCACGCAACAGGCGCGTCGTATCGCGCTGCCTGATGCGCGCCAGGCGCGTGCCACCCTGCAGGCGGCCTTGGCTGGCTTGCCACTCAAGGCCGAACGGCTGGAAGGGTTTCTGCAGGACCTGGAAACCAGCCGCAACGCCCCCCCCCTGGTGCGCGCCGACCTGCAAGGCAGTTCCGGTGCCCTGCTGCTGGATTCCCTGTTGATCCAGCGAGACGGCAAGTTCATGGCTCTCATGCCTTTGCGCCCTGTGGCCACAGGCCACGAGGCGCAGCCCATTGATCTTGCCCTGCTCCACGCGGCCTTGCAGCAGGCCGGTTTGTCGCAGGTCGTGCTGATTGATCTGCAGGAAGAAACCTCCAGTCTGTTTCAAAGCTATCTGCATGAGGCTGTGCTGCTGTCCGGTCTGGGCTGCCTTGCAATTGTTCTGCTCTTGCTGCTGACCCTGGGTTCACTGCGCCGTACTGTGCGCGTGGTGCTGCCGTTGGCCTGTGCCGTGCTGTGCGTCACAGCCTTGCTGTTGGCCCAGGGCATCCAGTTGACCATCCTGCATCTGGTGGGGCTGTTGTTGGTGGTGGCGGTAGGCTCGAATTACGCGCTCTTCTTCGACGGCAGCGACCCTGCCGAGACCGACGCCAGCCGACGCCAGAAGCAGACCTCTCTGGTTGTCGCCAACCTGACCACCGTGGGCAGCTTCGGCTTGTTGGGCTTTTCCTCCGTTCCGGTGCTGTCCGCCATTGGCAGCACCGTGGGCCCGGGTGCTTTTCTGGCCCTGGTCTTTTCGGCCGTTCTGGCACGTGCACGCACCCATGCTGGCGTTGTTTGATCGTTGTCCTGGGAAAGCACCGGCACGGCGACTGCTGATCCTGCTGCCGCCGGCCGAAGCCACTCCCGAAGATTTCTTTGCCCAGGGCTTTGTGGACGCAGTGCGCCAACACGGCATCGATACCGACATTCTTCTGGCGGGTGTCGACTACCAGCACGTCATGGCAAAAACCGTGTCCGCCGAACTGGCCCGGCAAATCCAGTCGTATGCACAAGGCACGCCCTATTCGGAAATCTGGCTGGCTGGCATATCGTTGGGTGCGTTCAATGCCCTGGGGTTCGCCGCCACGTGTGACCAAGCCCTGGCAGGATTGCATTTGATGGCCCCCTATCCCGGAACGCGTGACATCCTGCGAGAGATACATGATGCTGGCGGCGCGCTGAACTGGGTGGATTCGCCGCAATGCACGGATGTGGACGAGCGACAGTGGTGGCGCTGGCTTGCCCGTCAGGCGAAAACCGGTAGATGGGATATGCCCATCTCCCTGAGCCTGGCTACGCGCGACCGGTTTATCACGGGTCAGAATTTGCTGGCCGCATTGCTACCCGAGCAGCAGGTGCATTGCGTCGACGGCGCCCACGACTGGGCCGCCTGGATGACAATGTGGGAACACTGGCTGGCGCACGGCCCGCTGACCACCCCGATGTCCCACCCTGCACTTGCCCCATGACTGGCTGGCGTCCCTCTCTTTTCCTGCTGACCACAGCGTTGCTGCACCTGGCGGCGCTGCCGCTTCTGGCCATGGGTCTATGGGGGTGGGCATTGGGCTGGCTGGTCACGTTGCACCTGCTCATCATGGCGGCGAGCCTGTGGCCGCGCAGCCAATGGCTGGAGCCCAACATGCTGCGTTTACCAGCGACCGCCGCAAGCAGACGCGAAGTCGCCATCACCATAGACGACGGCCCCGATCCGGTCGTCACGCCGCAGGTGTTGCACATCCTGGCTGCCCACGGCGCGAAGGCCACCTTTTTCTGCATTGGCGAACGTGCCGCGCGCCACCCGGAGTTGTGCCGCTCCATTCTTGCCGCGGGCCATGCGATCGAAAACCATGGGCAAACGCACCACATGCTGTGTTCGCTGTTCGGGCCGGCTCGGTGGCGCCGCGAAGTGGGTGACGCACAGGCCACACTGCTGGGCATCACGGGGCGCAGGCCGATCTACTATCGTGCCATGGCGGGCTTGCGCAACCCCTTTCTGGCACCGGTGCTGCACGCCCTGGGGCTGCAATTGGTGACCTGGACGCGACGCGGTTACGACAGCCGCGATGGCAACGCCGACCAGGTTCTGGCGCGCTTGCTGCGCCAACTGGCTGCGGGCGACATCTTGCTGTTGCACGACGGCCACTGTGCACGCACGCGCCAGGGTCAGCCTGTCATTCTGGCGGTGCTTCCGCGCCTGCTGGAGCATTTGTCCGCACATCACCTTCAGGCGGTGACGCTTGCCGACGCATGCGCAACGCCCTGATGTGGACGTATGCGCTGGACTGCGGCGATGGCCGGTAGCGTGGTCCACTTGAATGTCCGCTAGCTTCGCTAGAATTCCCCCTCTTTCACAGGTACTTGCTGCGTGTCTTCCCTTTGCCTCACGGCCTTCACCATGACCAGTGCGCTGGGTGCCGGATTGGACGCCACGCGCCTGGCTCTGCGCAGCCAGCGTTCCGGCCTGCGACCTGGCCCCTGGCGAGACGTGGCACTGCAAACTTGCATCGGCGAGGTCGATGGCCTCGACCAGATGGCCTTGAGCGCGAATCTGGCCGCGTACGACAGCCGCAACAACCGACTGGCGCAACTGGCGTTGGCGCAGGACGGATTCAGCGACCATGTGCAGCGTGCCATCACCCGCTATGGGCAACAGCGGATCGGTGTGTTTCTGGGCACAAGCACCTCTGCCATCCTGAGCTCCGAACTGGCTTACCGGCAGCGCGACCCGCACAGCGGTGCCTTGCCCGAGGGTACGCCTTACCAGACCACCCATGACATGTACTCGGTTGCCGACTTTGTGCGGCGACGCCTGGGCCTGCAAGGCCCGGCCTGCGTCGTTTCCACCGCCTGCTCCTCCAGCGCCAAAGTGTTTGGCATGGCCCGGCGCATGATGTCCGCTGGCCTGATCGACGCGGCGCTGGTCGGTGGCGTCGATTCGCTGTGCTACACCACGCTGTACGGGTTCCACTCCCTGCAGCTGCTGTCCGGGCAGCCCAGCCGGCCTTTTGACGTGGAACGCGATGGCATTTCAATTGGCGAAGGTGCGGCCTTTGCACTGCTGGAACGTGAAAGCCTGGCACAGGCAGGCGATGTGCTACTCACTGGCGTCGGGGAGTCCAGCGATGCACACCATATGTCGGCACCGCATCCGCAGGGCCTGGGGGCGCAACTGGCCATGCAAAAGGCGCTGACCATGGCGGGTCTGCAGGCAGACCAGATCGACTACATCAATTTGCATGGGACCTCCACGCCCGGCAACGATTCGGCAGAGGACAAAGCAGTGTGTGCGCTGTTCGGTCAGCAGACTGTCTGCAGCTCCACCAAAGGCCATACCGGCCACACACTGGGTGCAGCAGGCGCCATCGAGGCGGTGGTCTGCGCCCTGGCGCTGCAAGATGGTTTTGCACCGGGCGGTGTTGGCACCCAGGTGCTGGACCCGGCTTTGCATTGCAACTACCTGCTGACCAACCTGGATCAGCCCATGCAGCATGTGCTGAGCAATTCCTTCGGCTTTGGCGGCAGCAACTGCAGCCTGGTGTTTTCCTTGAAGTCCGTATGAGCACGCTTTCCATCCATGTCGACGGCATTGGCCTGTTTGGCCCTGGTCTTTCCGGGTGGAGCACAGCCGTACCCGTGCTGACGGGCGAGCAGGCCTATGCGCCGGCGCCCATGCAGTTGCCGCCCCTGGACGCGCTGCCTGCGGCCGAGCGGCGGCGGGTGGGCACGGCTGTCAAACTTGCCTTGTCCATCGGCTTTGATGCCGTGCGCGGGGCCGGGGCCGACGCCGCTCAACTGGCCACCGTTTTTTCTTCCAGCGCCGGAGACTGCGACAACTGCCACAACCTTCTTGAAGCGCTGGCCTCAGCGGACCGTTCCGTGTCGCCCACACGATTTCACAATTCGGTACACAACGCGGCCTCCGGCTACTGGAGCATTGCTACGGGTTGCATGGCGCCGTCCACCAGCCTGAGCGCCTTTGATGCCACCTTTGCCGCTGCGCTGTTGGAAGCCGCCACCCAGGCGCTGGATAGCGCGGCGCCCTGCCTTCTGGTGGCCTACGACACGGTGTACCCTGAACCGCTTCACAGCTTGCGGCCCATCGCCTCACCCTTTGGCGTGGCCATGGTGCTCAACCCGCAACGCACTGAGCAATCGCTGGCACGGCTGGAAATCGGTTGGACGAGCAATGTGGACACATCCATGGCGGATGCAGCACTGGAATCCCTGCGACGGAACAATCCGTCGGCCCGCAGTCTGCCTTTGCTGCAGCAACTGGCGCGAGGAACGCCCGACAAGGTAGTGATCGAATACCTGGATACAACGAACCTTGCGCTGACGGTGCAGCCATGCCCATGAGCTCCCCTCCTGGGCCTGCACCCTACCTGCCAAACAGGGATTGGATTGCCGCCCATATCCCACATCAGGGTGATATGTGCCTGCTCGACGCGGTCGAGCAATGGGATGAGACCGATATCGTGTGCCGCGCCAGCAGCCACAATAGCCCGGACAACCCGCTACACAGCCAGCAAGGGCTGGGCATCTGTATCGGCATCGAATATGCGGCCCAGGCCATGGCGGTGCATGGGGCACTGCTGGCGGGCACCGACTGCGCCCCCGGTAGCGGATACCTGGCCAGTGTGCGCAACGTGGAGTGGACACAGCCCCAACTGAACACGGCGGGTGAAGATCTGCATATTCGAGCGCAGCGAATTTCCGGCAATGAAGGCAGTTTCTTATATGCCTTCAGCATCCACGCCGGGACACGACAGCTGCTGAGCGGACGTGCCAGCGTGCTGCAGGCAACGGCCTCGGCCAACCCACTTTTTTGAATCGGAACCCGCATGAAACGTGCTTTGGTTACAGGGGGAAGCGGTGCGATTGGTGCCGCCATCTGCCACCAGTTGGCCAACGATGGCTACCATGTGGTGGTTCATGCCAATAGCCAACCGGCCTTGGCCCAGGCCGTTTGTGAGTCCATTGTCGCGGCTGGCGGGTCGGCCCAAGCCCTGCAGTTCAATGTGGTGGATGCCGAAGCGACGCGTCAGGCGCTGGAGGTGCTGCTGGAAGACGGCCCAGTACAAGTGCTGGTGAACAATGCCGGAATTCACGATGACGCAGTATTTCCAGGCATGCGCCCCGACCAATGGCACAGCGTCATCGACGTATCGCTCCACGGTTTCTTCAACGTCACCCAGCCATTGTCCATGCCCATGATTCGCAGTCGCTGGGGTCGCATCATTTCCGTCTCGTCGATCGCCGGCATCACCGGCAACCGTGGACAAACCAATTACGCGGCAGCCAAGGGAGGCCTGCATGCTGCCACCAAGTCCCTGGCGCTGGAGCTGGCAAGCAGAGGCATCACGGTGAATGCCGTGGCGCCAGGCATCATCGATACCGCCATGAGCAGCGGCAGCTTCGACGAAGCGGCCATTGCACGCATGGTGCCCATGAAGCGCGCCGGCACGGCACAGGAAGTGGCTCACCTCGTCTCTTTTCTGGCATCGGAGCGAGCGGCCTACATCACAGGCCAGATCATCTCGATCAACGGCGGCATGGCCTAGGCAGCACCTCCACGGTCGGCCAGCGCAACCAGTCGCCGCAGCAGCAACCACGGAAGGCGCAAGACAAAGCCCAGCATCAGACGGGTGTGCATCCACGTCAGCAGCCGGTTATCACGCCAGTAGTTGAAATGAGAGACGCCGCCTTCGTTCGCCGTCAGATATTTGACCGGCGCAGGCAGATTGATCGGTCGAACGCCGCTCCAGCAAAGGCGCACCACGGCCTCCGGGTCGAAGTCAAATCGCCGCATCCAGCGCTGATCGTGCATGATCCGGCGCAACGGCCCTATGGGATACACCCGAAAACCGTATAGGGAGTCACCAATGCCCATCCACAGCGTTTCCAGATTGGCCCACCCGTTGGAAATTTTGCGCCCATAGACACGCAATGCAGGTGCCGATGCATCAAACACCGGCACTCCCAGCACCATTGCACTAGGGTTGGCAGCAGAGCACGCCATGAAGTCCGGGATCAGCACCGCGGGATGTTGACCATCCGAATCCATGCACAAGGCATGCGTAAACCCTGCGGCGGCGGCCACGTCAATGCCGTGCAACACGGCGGCACCTTTGCCCTGGTTCTGCGTCAATACCAGCACTTTGAGGCCGTCGTCGCCTTTCGCCATTTCCTGCAATCCCGCCGCCGTGCCGTCGCTGCTACCGTCCACCACCACCCATACCGGATTCCAGCGGGTGCGCGCTTCACGCACGGTCTGGTAGACCCGAGGACCGGGGTTGTAGCTGGGTATCAAGACCAAATGGGTGGCAGATGCAGTGTTCACATTAGAGCGTCAGGTTGGGGTCAATTGAGCAGTGCATTGCCTGCAGATAGTAATTTTGCAGTTGCTCGACCGTTTCGCAGCTGGGTACCGTTGTTGGCAGGTCAGCACCCAGCCTGGCCTGGTAACGCACCGGAAACTGCGGGGGGCGCCAAATTTTCCAGCCCTTGCTTAGATACGGAGAGTTGGTCAGCAGCAAAATCGGCTGCAGCGGAGCCTGGGCGCGCCTGGCAATCACGGCAAACCCTGGTTTGATCGGATTGAGTGGCTGGCGCGTCGTGCGGGTGCCCTCAGGAAACGCCAGCAGCAAGTCGCCACTTCGCAGTGCGGCAACGGCTTCGCGCAACAGGCGCTCGGAACTGCGATTGGACACATATCCGGCCAAGTATGCACCGACCGCCAGGAACAGATTGGTCCCAATGCTTGCCTTCATCAGACAGGTCGCCCGCCGCACCCGCGACAAGACCAGGAACACATCGATCATGCTGGGGTGGTTGGCGACCAGCAACAGCCTTGTGCGGCCATTGAGTGCGTCCAACGCCCGCAGATCCAGCTCCATCAACCCGCAACTTACACAACTGGCCAGAAAAAGCCTGAAGACTGCACTGATCAGCTCCTGCACCAAGGGCTTGCGAAACGTACGACGTGTGGCCAGCAAGGGTAGACAGACAGCACTTCCCAACAGAAGAAGCAGGCCCAGCCAAAGTAGCAACAGGTAGAAAAGGCAGACTTGTATAAATCGGCGTGGCGTAAATTGTTTAACGTGCATCTGTCTCTGAATACTACCGCGTCACCCATCCCAATATTCAAGAAATCCACCAGAGCTGACGCAGCCTGCCGCACCTGTTGCGGAGTTAAAGGCAACTTCAACCTTGAGAGGTATGTCAGCACATGGTGGTCTCGGTCCGGCGGAAATTCTATCTGCTGCCATTTCGTCCACCTCCAGGAAAGATCATCCCCAAGGGACGATGGCGAACAGCATGCGAGATTCCATGCAACAGTATTCGATACGTCGTCGCGCGGCTAATGCCCAGTAATGCGGCGACCTCCGGGATACTCCCCTGTGCATTTTTCCGTAACGCACGCGAGGGGACTACATCGAAGCGCTGCGGAAGTGGCGCTCCGACGCTAGATGCTCTCTTTCCGCCATGGCCTTTGCCAAGGGCACATCCCAAAGCCGGATGTGATCCTTGACCCACCAAGTCAGATAGCGGTACATGGCCATGGGTTCGAATCTCTGGCCCGATTGCAGCTTGTCATGCATCTCTTGCAGTTGCTTGAGCAACTCGGCGTGCGCTGCAAAGTGGTACTCCGCGAACTTATAGGCAACGTGCTCCATTTCGCGCTCTTCCCGCGAAAAATGCTCACTGGCGAAGTTCTGCAGTTCTTCGACACTGGCACACAGATCGGCGCCACCCAGCTTGCGCGCAATGGCCTCCAGCACAACATTCACGTGCCTCACCAGCTCTTGGTGTTCGGCATCAACATAAGGGTTGCCGGTGGCAAGGGACTGTGTCCAGACAAACAAGCTCATGAGTTCCCCTTTCGCGTGCACCCAGACAGATTTGGCGCTCCATGGAAAGCGCAGTATCAAGAAGGAAATGACAATTCGTTTTGCGCAAGATCAGTTCATCATTGATTTGCCAACCTGGAAGGCAGCTGAATTCACCGTGGACAACAAAAAAGCCCGTAACCATGTGGGTTACGGGCTTCTCGGATGTCAGACTGGGTTGTCTGGTGGGCGATGCAAGTTTCGAACTTGCGACCCCTGCAGTGTGAATGCAGTGCTCTACCCCTGAGCTAATCGCCCTGAATTTGTTTCAGGAAAGCCTGCGATTATACATAGAAATCAGGCTGCTTCTTTCCAAATAGCTTTTCCGCCGCTGGCTTTGTCAATTTGCTGAATCAACTCCAGGTGGGCGGTGAGCTCCTGCGGGTTTGCGGCAAGCACAGGAAGGTCCAGGCGGCTGAAGTCAACCTTCTCCACGATGATGCCCGTCTGCTCGGCTGGCTCCCCGACTTCCATCAGCAGGGCATCCTGGCCGCGTGTCATGTTGATGTAGACATCCGCCAGCAGTTCTGCATCCAGCAGCGCGCCGTGCAACGTCCGTCCGGAATTGTCGACTTCCAGGCGATCACACAGGGCGTCCAGGCTGTTGCGCTTGCCGGGGAACATCTCCTTGGCCATGACCAAGGTGTCGATCACACCGGACACATGCTCCTTGAACAGCGGCAGCTTGAGCAGGCTGAGTTCAGCGTTCAAGAAGCCAATGTCAAACGCCGCGTTGTGAATGATGACTTCGGCATCTTTCACGTAATCGAGGAACTGTTGCGCCACCTCTCCAAACTTGGGCTTGTCCTTGAGGAACTCGGAGGTGATGCCGTGCACCTTGAGTGCCTCTTCGTGGCTTTCGCGGCCCGGGTTCAGATACAGGTGCAGGTTGTTGCCGGTGAGCTTGCGGTTGACCAGCTCCACACAACCGATTTCAATCACGCGGTCACCCTGCTCGGCATAAAGACCCGTCGTTTCGGTATCCAGAAAAATTTGACGCATAAGCCGAGTATCTGCCTAGTGGTTTTCTTTGGCGTGGTTGATGGAGTACTTGGGGATTTCCACCACCAAATCCTTTTGCGCAAGAATGGCCTGACAGCTCAGACGTGAGTTGGGCTCCAGTCCCCAGGCCCGGTCCAAGAGGTCTTCCTCGGTCTCGTCCAGCTCGTTGAGCGACGAGAAGCCTTCACGCACCACCACGTGGCAGGTGGTGCAGGCGCAGCTCATATCGCACGCATGCTCGATGGCAATGCCGTTTTCCAGCAGCGCTTCACAAATGGATGTGCCTGCGGGCGCTGACACTTGGGCGCCCTGCGGACAGTATTCCGGGTGCGGCAGTATCTTGATGATGGGCATGGTGGGGCTTAAATAGTTTCTATGTTCTTGCCTGCAAGAGCCTGGGCAATGCCATGGTTCATGCGGGCTGCAGCAAATGATTCGGTAGCTTGCGCCAGTGCCTTGGACAAGGCTTCAATATGGGCTGCATCGGTACTGCTCAAAGAATGCTCGCTGGCCTGCATGGCCCGGTCAATCTCCGAGCGCTCCTCTGCAGACAGCAATGCGCTGTCAGCCGCCAGGGCACTGCGGGTTGCCAACAGCAGGCGATCGGCGTCCACACGGGCCTCCACCAGGGCACGTGCCTGCATGTCCTCTTGCGCGGTGCTGAAGCTGTCCTTGAGCATCTGCGCAATCTGGTCATCCGTCAGGCCATACGAAGGTTTGACGTCGATATGGGCTTCCACGCCGCTGAGCTGCTCCTTGGCGCTCACGCTCAAGAGCCCATCCGCGTCCACCGTGAAGGTGACGCGAATGCGCGCCACGCCGGCAGCCATGGGAGGAATGCCGCGCAGTTCAAAACGCGCCAGGCTGCGGCAATCGGCCACCATGTCGCGCTCACCCTGCACCACATGCAGCGCCAGCGCAGTCTGGCCATCCTTGTAGGTGGTGAAGTCCTGCGCCATGGCCGTAGGGATGGTCTGGTTGCGCGGAACAATGCGCTCCACCAGTCCGCCCATGGTTTCAATGCCTAGCGACAGCGGAATCACATCCAGCAGCAACAGGTCACCATCAGGGTTGTTGCCTGCCAACTGATTGGCCTGAATGGCAGCGCCCAGGGCCACCACTTCATCCGGATTCAGATTGACCAGCGGCTCCTGCTCAAAGAACGCGCGGGCGGCGTCACGAATCTGCGGCATGCGGGTGGAACCACCCACCATGACCACGCCCTTGATGTCATTCTTGGTCAAGGATGCATCGCGCAGCACCTTCTTGACAGCCTGCATGGTGCGCTGGGTCAAGGCTGCGGTCAAAGTCTCAAACTGCTCGCGGTTGAGTGACAGATCCATGTCACCCGTGGAAAGCTCCACTTCTGCCGGAACAATTTCCTCAGAAGAAAGCGCTTCCTTGCATTGCCGAGCCGCCGCGAGCAGCCGTGCCTGGTCTTCCATGGAGCTCACTGTCAGGCCGCTTTGTTGCAACAGCCAATCGGCCAGTGCGCGGTCGTAGTCGTCACCGCCCAGTGCCGAATCGCCGCCGGTTGCAAGTACTTCAAACACACCCGCAGACAAGCGCAGGATGGAGATGTCGAAGGTGCCACCACCCAGGTCGTACACCGCGTACACGCCCTCGGATGCGTTGTCCAGGCCATAAGCAATCGCTGCGGCCGTGGGCTCGTTGATCAGGCGCAACACGTTCAACCCGGCCAACTGGGCAGCGTCTTTGGTGGCTTGGCGCTGTGCGTCGTCAAAGTACGCAGGCACAGTGATCACCGCACCAAAAATGTCGTCATTGAAGGTGTCTTCAGCACGGTAACGCAAGGTCGCCAGAATCTCTGCGCTGACCTCTACCGGGCTTTTTTCACCGGCGATGGTCTGCACTTTCACCATGCCTGGGGCGTCAACCAAGGCATACGGCAACTTATCGGCATGGGCGACATCCCGCAGTCCACGCCCCATCAAACGCTTGACCGAGGCAATCGTGTTGCCCGGATCACTCACCTGGTTCTCCAGGGCTTCAAAGCCGATTTGGCGGCGCTGCGCATCCAGGTAGCGCACCACACTGGGCAGGATCACGCGACCCTGGGCGTCTGGTAGACATTCGGCAACACCGTTGCGCACCGCTGCCACCAGGGAATGGGTGGTACCCAGATCAATGCCCACGGCCACGCGCCGCTGGTGCGGATTGGGTGATTGCCCAGGTTCGGAAATTTGTAAAAGCGCCATCGTACCTACTATGCGAACTGATCCAGCCGCTGATTCAAATCCTGGGTGAACTTTTCAATAAACATCAAGGTGCGCACCACCGACACGGCGGCGGCAAAGTCCTGCTTCTCGTCCAGCAGGGTGACGCATTGTTGCAGCAGATCCTTGCGGCTTCTTTGCACGTCCTGCGAAAGGGACTCCAGCGCGTCCGCACTGTCGGCGTCGTCCATGGCTTCACGCCATTCCATCTGTTGCATCAGAAAGGCTGCGGGCATCGCCGTGTTGCTATGGGCGTTCACCGGAAAGCCGGCCAGTTCGCACAGATATGCGGCACGGGCCAGCGGCTCCTTGAGACGCTGATAGGCCTCGTTGATACGGACCGACCATTGCATGGCAATGCGTTGCGCCGCCGCGCCTTGCGCAGCGAACTTGTCGGGATGCGCCTCACGCTGCAACGCCTTCCAGCGCGCATCGATGGCAGCGCGGTCTTGCGAAAACTGCCGGTTCAGACCAAACAGTTCGAAATCATCATCTTGTAGATTCACACCCGGAACGACTCGCCGCAGCCGCACTTGTCCCGTTCATTGGGATTGTTGAAACGAAAGCCTTCATTCAAGCCCTCACGCACGAAATCCAGCTGGGTACCGTCAATGTAGGCCAGGCTCTTGGGATCCACCAGCACCTTGACGCCATGGCCCTCGAACACGATATCTTCGGGAGCCAACTCGTCCACATACTCCAGCTGATATGCCAGGCCGGAGCAGCCGGTGGTCTTGACGCCCAGACGCACCCCCACACCCTTGCCACGCTTGGCAAGGTAGCGGTTGACGTGGCGCGCAGCGGCCTCTGTCAGGGTAACGGCCATATCAGTTCAGGTGTTTTTTCTTGTAATCTTCCACCGCTGCCTTGATGGCATCTTCGGCCAGGATGGAGCAGTGAATCTTCACGGGTGGCAATGCGAGTTCCTCGGCAATCTCGCTGTTCTTCAAGGCAGCTGCCTGATCCAGCGTCTTGCCCTTGACCCACTCGGTCACCAGTGAGCTGGACGCAATAGCTGATCCACAGCCATAGGTCTTGAAGCGCGCGTCTTCGATCACACCGGTTTGCGGATTGACCTTGATCTGCAGCTTCATCACGTCGCCGCAGGCTGGTGCGCCCACCATGCCAGTGCCCACGTCCTCATCACCTTTTTCAAAGGAACCCACGTTGCGGGGATTCTCATAGTGATCCACGACTTTTTCAGAATAGGCCATTTGGTTTACCTCTTTATATGGTTCAGTGTGCAGCCCATTGGATGGTGCTGATGTCAATGCCGTCTTTGTACATGTCCCACAGCGGACTCAAGTCGCGCAGCTTGGCCACGTTCTTCTTGATGGTGTCCACGGCGTAGTCAATCTCTTCTTCGGTGGTCCAGCGGCCAATCGTCATGCGCAGGCTGCTGTGGGCCAATTCATCGCTACGCCCCAGGGCGCGCAATACGTAGCTGGGCTCCAGGCTGGCAGAAGTGCAGGCGGAGCCACTGCTGACGGCCAAGCCTTTGATACCCATGATCAGCGACTCGCCTTCCACATAGTTGAAGCTCATGTTCAGGTTGTGCGGCACACGCTTTTCGGTGTGGCCGTTGATGAACACCTGCTCCACATCCTTCAAGCCGTTGAGCATGCGATCGTGCAGGGCACGGATGCGGATGTTCTCGGCGCCCATTTCTTCCTTGGCGATGCGGTAGGCCTCACCCATGCCAACGATCTGGTGCGTGGGCAAGGTGCCACTGCGCATACCGCGCTCGTGGCCACCGCCATGCATCTGCGCCTCCAGGCGGATGCGGGGTTTGCGGCGCACGAACAGTGCACCAATGCCCTTGGGGCCGTATGTCTTGTGGGAGGTCAGGCTCATCAGATCTACCGGCAGTGTCGCCAGATCAATGTCCACACGTCCGGTAGCCTGCGCCGCGTCCACGTGGAAGATCACGCCCTTTTCGCGGCAGATGGTGCCGATGGCGGCAATGTCCTGGATCACACCGATTTCGTTGTTGACGAACATGACGCTGGCCAGAATGGTATCGGGACGGATAGCCGCCTTGAAGGCTTCCAGGTCCAGCAAGCCGTCCGGCTGCACATCCATGTATGTCACGTCAAAGCCCTGGCGCTCCAACTCGCGGCAGGTATCCAGCACGGCCTTGTGCTCGGTCTTGACGGTGATGATGTGCTTACCCTTGGACTTGTAGAAGTGCGCTGCTCCCTTCAAGGCCAGGTTGTTGGATTCGGTAGCGCCGGAGGTCCAGACGATTTCGCGCGGGTCTGCGCCAATCAGTGCTGCCACCTGCTCCCGGGCTCTTTCCACCGCGGCCTCCGCTTCCCAGCCCCAGGCATGGCTGCGCGAAGCAGGGTTGCCAAAATGGCTGCGCAACCAGGGAATCATGGCGTCCACCACCCGCTGGTCGCAGGGATTGGTAGCGCTGTAGTCCATGTAAATCGGAAAGTGGGGTGTGGTATCCATGACTCGCTCGATGCAATCTAAAAATAAAGTACTGACTACTCTGTGGCCAATCAGCTCTTGGAAAAGGCATTGCCCAGTGCAAACACCGAATTCGGTGCATTCACCCGGATAGGTTTGACTGCCGGCATGGCCGAGATGGCGCGCTTGACGCTGGGCTTGTCTTCGATCTGCAGGCCCTTGGCCAACTGGTCATCCACCAGTTTTTGCAGAGTGACCGAATCCAGAAACTCCACCATGCGCGTATTGAGGGAGGCCCACAAATCATGCGTCATGCAGCGGTTGCCTTCACCCAGGCAGTTTTCCTTGCCTCCGCACTGGGTTGCGTCAATCGGCTCGTCCACCGAGACGATAATGTCGGCGACGGTAATGTCGCTGGCCTTACGGGCGAGCGTGTAACCGCCACCCGGTCCCCGGGTAGACTCCACCAGTTCATGGCGGCGCAGCTTGCCGAACAGTTGCTCCAGATAGGACAGCGAAATCTGCTGGCGCTGGCTGATGGCGGCCAGAGTGACCGGGCCGCTGGCTTGACGCAGGCCCAGATCGATCATTGCGGTGACCGCAAAGCGGCCTTTGGTTGTGAGACGCATGGCGAACTCCTTCTGTCCATTTGGTTGACTAACGGGCTCAAGTATAGCAAGAAACCAAGCGTTCTGCTCGGGTACCTAGACTGAGTAGTCGCAAACCCGACTATTTCGAAGGGATTGGCAATACGGCGATGTTGTCCATCCCCGGTGCGCCGAAGGCCTGCTGCTTGAGGATGTGCAACTGGTCGCGCACCCGGGCCGCCTTTTCGAACTCCAGGTTGCGGGCGTGCTCCATCATCAACTTTTCCAGCCGCTTGATTTCCCGTGACACGTCCTTCTCGCTCATCTCCTCCACCTGGGCACGCGCCAGGGCATCCCGCTCCAGGCGCTCGGCCTCCTTGCCCGCCTTTTCACTGTAGACGCCGTCGATCAGATCGCGCACCTTCTTGACAATGGCCTTGGGCGTGATGCCCCGCTCCAGGTTATGGGCAATCTGCTTCTTGCGCCGCCGTTCGGTCTCACCAATCGCGCGTTCCATGGAATCGGTGATCTTGTCTGCGTAGAGGATGGCCTTGCCTTCCAGGTTGCGCGCAGCACGGCCGATGGTCTGGATCAACGAGCGCTCGGAGCGCAGGAAGCCTTCCTTGTCCGCATCCAGAATCGCCACCAGCGATACCTCGGGAATGTCCAGCCCTTCACGCAACAGGTTGATGCCGACCAGCACGTCAAAGGTGCCCAAGCGCAGATCACGCAGGATTTCCACCCGTTCCACCGTGTCCACGTCGCTGTGCAAGTAACGCACCTTGACCCCGTTGTCGGTCAGGTAATCGGTGAGCTGCTCGGCCATGCGCTTGGTCAGCGTAGTGATCAGCACGCGCTCGTTCTTCTCCACACGGATGCGGATTTCCTGCAGCACGTCGTCCACCTGGGTGCTGGCTGGCCGAACCTCCACCTCGGGGTCGATCAGCCCCGTCGGGCGAACCACCTGTTCTACCACCTTGCCCGAATGGTCTTTCTCCCATTGCGCCGGCGTTGCCGAAACGAAGATGGCCTGGCGCATGCGCGCCTCGAACTCTTCAAATTTGAGCGGTCGATTGTCCAGGGCGCTGGGCAGGCGAAAGCCGTACTCCACCAATGTGGTCTTGCGTGCCCGGTCGCCGTTGTACATGCCACCAAACTGGCCGATCAACACGTGGCTCTCGTCCAGGAACATCACCGCATCCTTGGGGAGGTAATCGGTCAAGGTGGCAGGCGGCTCCCCGGGCGCAGAGCCACTCAGGTGGCGGGAGTAGTTTTCAATGCCCTTGCAGTGCCCCACTTCGCTGAGCATTTCCAGATCAAACCGGGTGCGCTGCTCCAGCCGCTGCGCTTCCACCAGCTTGCCCATGGACAGAAATTCCTTGAGTCGCTGCGCCAGTTCGATCTTGATGGTTTCCACAGCGCCCAGCACCTGCTCGCGCGGGGTGACGTAGTGGCTGCTGGGGTACACGGTAAAGCGCGGGATCTTTTGCCGGATGCGCCCGGTGAGCGGGTCGAACAGTTGAAGTGACTCGATTTCGTCGTCAAACAGTTCCACGCGGATGGCCATTTCGCTGTGCTCGGCCGGGAAGATGTCAATCGTGTCGCCGCGCACCCGAAAAGCGCCGCGCGAAAAATCGATGTCATTGCGCTGGTACTGCATGCGCACCAACTGGCTGATCATGTCGCGCTGCCCCATCTTGTCGCCGGTGCGCAGGGTCATGATCATCTGGTGGTAGGACTCGGGCGCGCCAATGCCGTAGATGGCCGACACCGTTGCCACGATCACCACATCGCGCCGCTCCAGAACGCTCTTGGTGCACGACAAGCGCATCTGCTCGATGTGTTCGTTGATGGCCGAGTCCTTCTCGATGAACAGATCGCGCTGCGGCACATAGGCTTCGGGCTGGTAGTAGTCGTAATAGCTAACGAAGTACTCCACGGCGTTCTTGGGAAAGAACTCGCGGAACTCGCTGTAGAGCTGCGCCGCCAGGGTCTTGTTGGGCGCAAACACAATGGCCGGGCGACCCAGCTGCGCGATGACGTTGGCCATGGTGAAAGTCTTACCCGATCCCGTTACGCCAAGCAGCGTCTGGAACACCTCACCATCGTTCACACCTTCCACCAGCTGGCGTATCGCCTCGGGCTGGTCACCCGCTGGAGGATAGGGCTGGTACAACTCAAAAGGCGAATCCGGGAAGTGGACAAAAGTGCCTGTGCGCCCGGACTCCGGAGCATCGACGGCAGCAATCACGGGCGCAACGGGTTTGGGGACGGACATAGGTGCAATTTCCACTGAAGCAAACCATCAACTGTATTCCAGCTCGCCCTCTGTTTGCTACCGGTTCCGGCACGACCCTAAACCACCGGTAAAATCTGGGGTTTTCCCCACCCCCTTTCAGGATCCGTTCATGTCACTTTTCTCTGCCGTCGAAATGGCCCCCCGCGACCCCATCCTGGGTTTGAACGAACAGTTCAACGCCGATACCAACCCCAAAAAGGTCAATCTGGGCGTGGGCGTGTACTTCGGCGACGACGGCAAGCTTCCCCTGTTGCAATGCGTGCAGGCCGCAGAAAAGACCATGATGGAAAAGCCCACCGCGCGCGGCTATTTGCCCATTGACGGTATTGCCGCCTATGACGCGGCAGTCAAGAGCTTGGTGTTCGGCGCCGACAGTGAACCCGTGACCTCCGGTCGCGTGGCTACCGTACAGGCCATTGGTGGAACGGGCGGCCTGAAGATCGGCGCTGACTTCCTCAAACACATCAGCCCCCATTCCAAGGTGCTGATTTCCGACCCCAGCTGGGAAAACCACCGTGCCCTCTTCACCAATGCCGGCTTCACCGTGGAAACCTATGCCTACTACGATGCGGCCAAGCGTGGCGTTAATTTTGAAGGAATGCTCGCCAGCCTGAACGCTGCGGCTCCCGGCACCATCATCGTGCTGCATGCCTGCTGCCACAACCCGACCGGCTACGACATCACCGCTGACCAATGGGATCAGGTGATTGCCGTGGTCAAGGCCAAGCAACTCACTCCGTTCCTGGACATGGCCTATCAGGGCTTTGGCCACGGCATCAAGGAAGACGGCGCCGTCATCGGCAAGTTTGTCGCAGCCGGCCTGAACTTCTTTGTGTCCACATCCTTCTCCAAGAGCTTCAGCCTGTACGGCGAACGCGTAGGCGGCCTGTCTGTTTTGTGCTCGGACAAGGAAGAAGCCAGCCGCGTGCTGAGCCAGCTCAAGATCGTGATCCGCACCAACTACTCCAACCCGCCCACCCATGGTGGTGCCGTGGTAGCCGCCGTGCTGAACAATCCCGAGCTGCGCGCCCTGTGGGAAAAGGAGCTGGGCGAAATGCGCGTGCGCATCAAGGCTATGCGCCAAAAGCTGGTGGATGGCCTCAAGGCGGCCGGCGTGAAGCAGGATATGAGCTTCATCACCACCCAGATCGGGATGTTCAGCTATTCGGGGCTTTCCAAGGACCAGATGGTGCGCCTGCGTACTGAGTTCGGCATCTACGGCACCGACACCGGCCGCATGTGTGTGGCGGCTCTCAACAGCAAGAACATCGACTACGTCTGTGAGTCCATTGCCAAGGTGATCTGACCGGCACCCCATGCGCTTTTTCCGTTCCACGGTACTGCTGCTGATCGCACTTGCTGCGACGCAGGCCATGGCGTGGGGCAGCCATACTTTGGCCACTTACCGGGCATTCGAGAAGATGCCCGAGGTGGTGAATGCCTCCGTCGTGACCGTGGAGCCCCTGGAAGCTTTTCTGCGGCTGGAAGAAAACACGATTGAAGCGCTGCTGGCCAGCGAAGAGGCCTGGGCCCGGTCCAATCTGGACAAGTACCCCGCACGGCCGGCGCCGCTGGCATTTGTGGCAGATCCGGCGCGCAGCGACGAAAGCAGGCGCACCGCGTTTCTGATGGCATTGCGCGTGGCGCCCAATGCCAAGTTCGCGTTGTACTACCAGCCGGACCCGTGGAACCCCACCACCGGCAGCCCGCTGCCGCTGAGTGCGGTAAGCACTCTGCCGGAAAGCGGCAACGGTACGCCCAAATTCATTTCGCTCAAGGTGGGAGAAGCCATTCCGGTGCTTTCCGTTTTGGCGTCAGCCGCAGAAGAGCCTGACTTCGGTCTGGACATCAACTTGTGGGAAGACAGCCCATCTGACTGGGGAAAGCAATACGGCTTTGGCACTCAGCCCTTTGGCAACCCGTCCCTGCCCTATGCCACGCAGGCGCCGTTCCATATGGGGTTCATGCACGAAAGCCGCATCCTGTATGTGGCTGCTCCGTTCATCAAGCGCACCTACCCTATGCTGCGCTTCCACCAGTTCTCCACACTGGCGTCCCTGGCGTTCCGTACCGACCATGCCTACTGGGGCTGGCGCTTTGCCGGTATGGCCCTGCACTATCTGCAAGACCTGACCCAACCCTACCACGCAACCCTGGCACCGGGCGAGCCCGCCTCCCGCCTGTTGCTCATCAACGCGCTGGCGATGGCTGGCATGAGCGGCATGAAGGATGAGATGACTGTGCTGCTTTCCAACCGCCATCTGGTGCTGGAAAAGTACCAAAGCGAGCTGCTGGAACGCGCAGCCTCAGCCCGCCAGGAAGGAATGCTGGAAAAGGCGCTGCACAACCCGGACAAGGACCGGACCTATCCGGAATGGAGCGATCGCTACCTGCGCGATGTGGTGAGCCTGCAGGCCAACCACGCCGCCGCAAGCCTAGTGACAACATTGTTGGCTACCATGCCGGCAAATTACGTTTCCAATCCGGGGTTTGACTTTGGCGTGAAGGAATCCGGCATCAACTTGCTCAGCGAATTGGCCAAACAGGATGCATCGGACCGCAACCGACTGGAAACCATGGTCGCCGAATTGATGGGCAATTTCGGCTCACACAGCAGAAATGCCATACGCGGGATACTTAGGGCAAGCTCTCCACCGTGATAGAGACAAAACTGCTATATTGCACTGCACCATTTTTATAAGAGAGTGATCCATGCTGTACCAGCTTTACGAAACACAACGCTCCCTGATGGAACCTTTCGCGGATCTGGCCAACGCCGCTGCCAAGGTTTACTCCAATCCGCTTTCGTTCGCCGGGCAAAACCCGTTTGCGCAGCGTATTTCGGCCACATACGACTTGTTGCACCGCCTAGGCAAGGACTACGAAAAACCGGAATTCGGCATTCGCACGATTGAAGTCGATGGCGTGGACGTTGCCATCCACGAGCGCGTAGAAATCAACAAGCCGTTTTGCGAGCTGCGCCGCTTCAAACGCTTCAGCGACGACACCCATATTCTTGCCAAGATCAAGAACCAGCCTGCGGTCCTGATCGTTGCGCCCCTGTCGGGCCACTACGCCACCTTGCTGCGCGACACCGTCAAGAGCATGTTGCGTGACCACAAGGTCTACATCACCGATTGGAAGAACGCACGCCTGGTTCCCTTGAGCGAAGGTGAGTTCCACCTGGACGACTACGTCAACTACGTGCAGGAGTTCATCCGCCACTTGCAAAAGCAGTACGGCAACTGCCACGTCATGAGCGTTTGCCAGCCCACCGTTCCGGTGCTGGCAGCGGTATCGCTGATGGCCAGCCGCGGAGAGAAGACTCCCTTGAGCATGACCATGATGGGCGGACCGATTGACGCCCGCAAATCGCCCACGGCGGTCAACAACCTGGCGATGAACAAGAGCCACACCTGGTTTGAGCACAACGTGATTTACCGCGTGCCCAGCAGCTTTCCCGGCGTAGGACGTCGCGTCTACCCTGGCTTCCTGCAGCACTCGGGTTTTGTGGCCATGAATCCGGACCACCACGCCAAGAGCCACTACGACTACTTCAAGGACCTGATCAAAGGGGACGACGCCAGTACCGAAGCCCACCGCAAGTTCTACGACGAATACAACGCCGTGTTGGACATGGACGCCGATTACTACCTGGAAACCATACGCGTGGTCTTCCAGGATTTCTGCCTGGTCAACGGGACCTGGGACGTCAAGAGTCCCGAAGGCAAGATTGAGCGGGTACACCCTGACGACATCAAGACCACTGCGTTGCTGTCCATTGAAGGTGAACTCGACGACATTTCGGGCTCTGGCCAAACGCAGGCCGTACACGAGATCTGCGGTGGTGTGCCCAAAGAAATGCAACGCCACTTCGAGGCCAAGGGCGCTGGCCACTATGGCATTTTCTCGGGTCGCCGCTGGCGCGAGCACGTGTATCCGGTGGTCAAGTCCTTCATTCTGGACCACAACACCCAGCCTGCGGCCAAGGAAACCCCACCCGTGGTGAAGGCCGTTGCAAAGGCTCCGGCAAAGGCCGCCGTGAAGACCCCCGCGAAAACCGTGGCTACCGCCGCCAGGAAGGCCGCCCCCAAGCCTGTGGCAAAACGCGCTGCGGCAAAAAAATGATGCGATGGACGGTGTGAACAACCCGCTGTGCGGGCGCATCCATGACGTCCTTCCACAAACCCAGTGCAAGCGCTGCGGCTACCCCGATTGCCTGGGTTACGCGCAGGCAGTTGCTTCTGGTGAGGCAGATATCAATCAATGTCCGCCCGGTGGCAGCGAGGGCGTACTACGTCTGTCCACCCTGACTGGTCGTCCAGTCAAGCCGATTGACCCTGACTTCGGTGCAGAGGGCCCGCGCACCGTGGCGTTCATTGACGAAGACTGGTGCATTGGCTGCACGCTGTGCATAGACGCCTGCCCGGTGGATGCCATTGTGGGTACGAACAAGCGCATGCATACGGTGATCGAGCCAGTGTGCACGGGTTGCGAACTATGCCTTCCGGTGTGCCCCGTAGATTGCATCCTGCTGGAAAACGTAAGCGGTGAAGCTACGGGCTGGGAGGCCTGGTCCGCGCCTCAGGCGCAAGCAGCGCGCCAGCGTTACGAAGCCAGAACCTCGCGCTTGGAACGCGAAGCCGAAGAGCACCAGCAACGGCTGGTGGTCAAGGCGGAACTCAAGTTGTCGGACCTGGCTGCGCACTCCCAGCACACCGACCCCGTGGTGCTCGACAAGAAGCGCGCCATCATCGAGGCAGCGTTGGCGCGCGCCCGCGCCAAACGCCAGCAAGGCTAGACGCTGGGGCCTGGAAAGGCCAGTTGCGAGAAGGCCTTAACGACCTCGGGCGGTGCCTGTACCAGCTCGATCAACACGCCCTCGCCAGCAATCGGAAACTCCTCGCTGGCCTTGGGGTGCAGAAAGCAGATGTCAAAGCCGGCAGCGCCCTTGCGGATGCCCCCCGGCGCGAAACGCACGCCGTGTGCCATAAGCCATTCCACGGCGGTAGGCAGGTCGTCAATCCACAGGCCGATGTGGTTGAGTGGCGTGGCATGGACCGCGGGTTTTTTGTCCGGGTCCATGGGTTGCATCAAGTCCACTTCCACCTTGAAAGGTCCGGCGCCGATAGCGCAGATGTCTTCATCCACGTTCTCTTTTTCGCTCTGGAACGTGCCGGTCACTTGCAGGCCCAGCATGTCCACCCAAAGCTTTTGCAGCCGCTTCTTGTCCGGCCCACCAATGGCAATCTGCTGGACCCCCAGCACCTGAAAGGGGCGTTTCATTTAGACGAACTCCACAATGGCCTGGTCGACCGACAGGCTCTCACCCTTGCCAGCGAGAACCTTGCCGACAACGCCGTCTGCCGCAGCAAACAGCACGTTTTCCATCTTCATGGCTTCGATCACGGCCACGCGCTCACCGGCCTGCACCTTCTGGCCAGGCACCACGGCCACATCCACCAGCAAGCCGGGCATGGGCGAGAGCACAAAGCGGCTCATGTCCGGTGGTGCCTTGAACGGCATCAGCGCATGCAGCTCGGCCCAGCGTGGTGCCATCACCATCACGTCCACCCGAGTGCCGTTGTGCTGCACACGCAGGGCCAGCGGGTTGGTGGGCGTGCCACGCTCCACCTGGGCGGTGAAGGGCACGCCGTTGACGGTACCTTCGACACGGATTTCGTTGATGCGCGTGTGGCTCTGAATGGCGTAGGTGTCTTTGCCAACGCGCAGACGGGCAGAACCTGTTTCCCCGTCGTAGCCCTCCACGTGCACCGGGGTGTATGTGGATTTGCCGTCGGTAGACAGTGTGACCACGGTGTAGCTCTTGCCTTCGCTCACCGCATAGCCCGGCAACTGACCGCTCATGGAAGCAGCGCGCTCCCGTGATTTGCGGCGCACGAACGCAGCCAGGGCCAGCAGGAAGTTGGAGTCATCGTGCGGCACGTCTTCCGCAAAGAATCCCTTGCTGTAGTGCTCTGCAATGAAGCCGGTATTGAAGTCGCCGGTGACGAACTTGGGGTGAGCCAGCAAGGCCGACTGGAACGGAATGTTGCTCGACACACCGCGGATCACGAAACCGTTGAGCGCCTCACGCATCTTGGCAATGGCCTCCTTGCGGTCCTTGCCGTGCACGATCAGCTTGGCGATCATGGAGTCGTAGTACATGGGGATTTCGCCGCCATCCTGCACGCCGGTATCCACACGCACGCCCAGCAAATGCTCGATGTCCCCCTGGAACATGGTCTGCTCAGGTGGCAAGAAGCGCACCAGACGGCCCGTGGACGGCAGGAAGTTGCGGAACGGGTCTTCGGCGTTGATGCGGCACTCGATGGCCCAGCCATTACGCTTCACGTCCGCCTGCGTCAGCGGCAGCTTCTCACCCGCCGCCACACGGATCATCAGTTCCACCAAGTCCAGGCCGGTAATGGCCTCGGTTACCGGGTGTTCCACCTGCAGGCGGGTGTTCATCTCCAGGAAGTAGAAGCTCTGGTCCTTGCCGACCACGAACTCTACGGTGCCGGCGCTTTGGTACTTCACTGCCTTGGCCAGTGCCACGGCCTGCTCGCCCATGGCCTTGCGGGTGGCGTCGCTGATGAAAGGCGATGGCGCCTCTTCAATCACCTTCTGGTGGCGGCGCTGGATGGAGCATTCCCGCTCGTTAAGGTACAGCACGTTGCCGTGCGCATCGCCGATGAGCTGGATTTCGATGTGGCGCGGTTCTTCCACAAACTTTTCGATGAACACACGGTCATCGCCAAAACTGTTGCGTGCCTCGTTGCGGCAGCTGGTAAAGCCCTCCAGCGCCTCCTTGTCATTCCAGGCCACACGCAGACCCTTGCCACCGCCACCGGCGCTGGCCTTGATCATGACCGGGTAGCCAATGCCCTTGGCAATCTCCACCGCCTTCTCAGGCGACTCGATGGCATCGTTCACACCGGGGATGCAGTTCACGCCGGCTGCGCCCGCCAGCTTCTTGGATTCGATCTTGTCGCCCATGGCGGCGATCGAATAATGCTTGGGGCCGATGAAGGCAATGCCCTCCTCTTCCACCCGCTTGGAGAACTCGGCGTTCTCGCTCAGGAAGCCGTAGCCCGGGTGCACCGCCTGCGCACCGGTCTGCTTGCAGGCGGCAATGATCTTTTCGGCCTGTAGATAACTCTCACGGCTAGGTGCCGGACCAATGTGCACGGCCTCGTCAGCCAGCAGCACATGGCGCGCGTCGCGGTCCGCATCGGAATACACCGCCACGGTTTTGATGCCCATCTTGCGGGCGGTGGCGATGACGCGGCAAGCGATTTCGCCGCGGTTTGCAATCAATATCTTGGTAAACACTTGGTGTCTCCTAACAATGTGTATCTGGCGTCTGTCTTAGTTTGGGCGAGCCCCTACCAACCGGATCGGGCTGCCCGAACGTTTTGCGTAGGTAAAGGAGGAGCCCGAAAGGCGGGGGACACGGAGCAAAATGCTCGGGTAGCCCAATCCTGCGAGAGAAGAGTGCGTTTCCATACAACTCACAATGGAATATTGCCGTGCTTGCGCCACGGGTTTTCCAGTTTCTTGTCCTTGAGCATCACCAGCGAGCGGCAGATGCGTTTGCGCGTCTCGTGCGGCAGGATCACGTCGTCGATGAAGCCGCGCGCGCCCGCCACAAACGGGTTGGCAAAGCGGGCCTTGTATTCGGCTTCCTTGGCAGCGAGCTTCTCGGGGTCGCCCTTGTCTTCACGGAAGATGATTTCCACTGCGCCCTTGGCACCCATCACCGCGATTTCGGCGTTGGGCCAGGCGAAGTTCACGTCACCGCGCAAATGCTTGGAGCTCATCACGTCGTAGGCGCCGCCGTAGGCCTTGCGGGTGATGACAGTGATCTTGGGCACCGTGCATTCGGCATAGGCGTAAAGCAGCTTGGCGCCGTGCTTGATGATGCCGCCGTACTCTTGCGTGGTTCCGGGCATGAAGCCGGGCACGTCCACGAAGGTAATCACGGGAATGTTGAACGCATCGCAGAAGCGCACAAAGCGTGCGGCCTTGATAGAGCTCTTGATGTCCAGGCAACCCGCCAGCACCAGCGGCTGGTTGGCGACGATGCCCACAGTCTGGCCATCCATGCGGGCAAAGCCGATCAGGATATTCTTGGCGTACTCGGGCTGGATCTCGAAGAAGTCGCCATCGTCCACGGTCTTGACGATGAGTTCCTTCATGTCATAGGCCTTGTTGGGATTGTCCGGCACCAGGGTGTCCAAGCTCTTGTCCTGGCGGTCGCTGGGGTCACCGCTCTTGCGCACGGGCGGCTTCTCGCGGTTGGACAAGGGCAGGTAGTTGTAGAGGCGGCGCAGCATCAGCAGCGCTTCCACATCATTCTCAAACGCCAGATCGGCCACACCGCTCTTGGTGGTGTGGGTCACGGCGCCGCCCAGTTCCTCGGCCGTCACCTCTTCGTGCGTCACGGTCTTCACCACTTCGGGGCCGGTCACGAACATGTAGGAGCTGTCCTTGACCATGAAGATGAAGTCAGTCATGGCGGGCGAATACACCGCGCCACCTGCGGACGGACCCATGATCATGCTGATTTGCGGAATGACGCCGCTGGCCATCACATTGCGCTGGAACACATCGGCGTAGCCGCCCAGAGACGCCACGCCTTCCTGGATACGTGCGCCACCCGAGTCGTTGAGGCCGATCACCGGTGCGCCGACCTTCATGGCCTGGTCCATCACCTTGCAAATCTTTTCCGCATGGGATTCGCTCAGTGCACCACCAAACACGGTGAAGTCCTGGCTGAACACAAACACGAGGCGGCCATTGATCATGCCGTAGCCGGTCACCACGCCGTCGCCGGGAATCTTGTTGTCGGCCATGCCGAAGTCCACGCAGCGGTGTTCCACAAACATGTCCCATTCTTCAAAAGTGCCTTCGTCCAGCAGCACTTCGATGCGCTCGCGCGCCGTGAGCTTTCCCTTCTTGTGCTGTGCGTCGATGCGCTTTTGGCCACCGCCCAGGCGCGCGAGCTCGCGCTTGGCTTCGAGTTGTTCCAGGATATCGTGCATGGTTTCCTTCTTTCTGGTCTCTGTCTAAAGGGTTGCTGGCGGCGTGCTGGTGGCAAGCGCGGCCAGTAAATTGCGAGCTGCGGTACTGGCGGCCATCTGGCCGGACTGCACTGCAGCGGTAAATGCAGGCAGCTGCGCACGCACTGCCGGGTTGTTCTTGAAAGACTGCTTGAGGCCCGCGTCAATGCGCTCCCACATCCACGCCAGCGCCTGGTGCTGGCGGCGGCTGGCGAATTGGCCATTGGCGGTTTGGAGGCGCTGGAAAGAGCTGACCGCTTCCCAAAAGGCGTCCAGCCCCAGCCCCTGCAGCGCGCTGAGGCGGATCACCTGCGGGTGCCAATACTTGTCACTGTGCGGGTCGTGCGGATTGCCGTTGAGGCCCAGCAAACGCAGGCTGGATGTGATTTGCGCTTGCGCCCGCATGGCAGCGTCAGCGTCAATGTCGGCCTTGTTGATCACCACCAGGTCGGCCAGCTCCATCACGCCCTTCTTGATGGCCTGCAGATCGTCACCCGCATTGGGCAACTGCATCAGCACAAACATGTCGGTCATGCCCTGCACTGCCGTTTCGCTCTGGCCCACACCCACGGTTTCCACAATCACGATGTCAAAGCCTGCGGCCTCACACACCAGCATGGCCTCACGGGTCTTCTCGGCCACGCCACCCAGTGTGCCGCTGGATGGGCTGGGCCGGATGTAGGCGCGCTCGTGCATGGAAAGCTTCTCCATGCGCGTCTTGTCCCCCAGGATGGAGCCGCCGGACAACGAGCTGCTCGGGTCCACCGCCAGCACCGCCACGCGATGGCCTTTGTCTATCAGGTACAAGCCCAGCGCTTCGATGAAGGTGCTCTTGCCCACACCGGGCACGCCACTGATGCCCAGACGCAGCGACCTGCCGCTGTGGGGTAGCAACTCGGTCAGCAAGGCATCCGCCTGCGCACGATGGTCCGCACGGGTGGATTCCAGCAAGGTGATGGCCTTGGCAATGGCGCGGCGCTGCAGCGCACCCGTTGCCTGCACCACTTCGCCGGCCCGCAACGCTGCACGCGCGTCAGGAGCGGTCACAGAATCAGCAGCCATCCACATTGCCTCGGGTTCGCCGCTCAGGCGGTTGCCAAGGCCTTCTTGATGTTGTCGAGCACGTCGCGTGCGCTGGCAGGGATGGGCGTACCTGGGCCATAGATGCCCTTGACGCCGGCTTGGTACAGGAAGTCGTAGTCCTGGCGCGGAATCACACCGCCTACAAACACGATGATGTCATCCGCGCCCTGTTTCTTGAGTTCGGCAATGATGGCCGGCACCAGCGTCTTGTGGCCTGCTGCCAGCGTGGAGACGCCAACCGCATGTACATCGTTCTCGATGGCCTGGCGGGCGCATTCTTCGGGCGTCTGAAACAGCGGGCCCATGTCCACATCGAAGCCCAGGTCGGCAAAGGCGGTAGCCACCACCTTGGCACCGCGGTCGTGACCGTCCTGACCCAGCTTGCTGATCATCACGCGGGGACGACGGCCCTGCTCTTCTGCGAAGGCGGCAATGTCTGTCTTGAGTTGGTCCCAGAATTCCATGGTGTCCCCTTGGGTGCTATCGTACGCCGCTGCATACACCCCCGTCACCTTTTGCGTGTCGGCGCGGTGGCGGCCGAAGGCCTTTTCCAGCGCGTCGCTGACTTCGCCGACCGTCGCGCGCAGGCGAATGGCCTTGATGGAGAGGTCCAGCAGATTGCCGGTGTTGCTTTCAGCAGCCTGTGTCAACGCGGCCAGTGCTTGCAGCACCTTGGCGCTGTCGCGGCTGGCGCGGATGGCTTTCAGGCGAGCGATCTGGCCATCGCGCACGGCCACATTGTCGATGTCGCGCGCCTCGATGGTGTCTTCGGTCTTGAGCTTGTATTTGTTCACGCCCACGATGACATCGCGGCCGGAGTCAATGCGCGCCTGCTTGTCGGCAGCAGCGGCTTCGATCTTGAGCTTGGCCCAGCCGGAGTCCACGGCCTTGGTCATGCCGCCCATGGCCTCCACTTCTTCGATGATCTTCCACGCGGCATCGGCCATGTCCTGCGTCAGCTTCTCCATCATGTAGCTACCGGCCCAGGGGTCGATCACATTGGTGATGTGGGTCTCTTCCTGGATGATGAGCTGGGTGTTGCGGGCAATGCGCGCGCTGAACTCGGTGGGCAGCGCGATGGCTTCGTCAAAGCTGTTGGTATGCAGGGATTGGGTTCCGCCAAACACCGCTGCCATGGCTTCGATGGTGGTACGCACCACGTTGTTGTAGGGGTCCTGCTCGGTGAGCGACCAACCGGACGTCTGGCAGTGCGTGCGCAGCATCAGGCTCTTGGGGTTCTTGGCATCGAAACCCTTCATGATGCGGCACCACAGCAGGCGGGCTGCGCGCATCTTGGCCACTTCCAGATAGAAGTTCATGCCAATGGCCCAGAAGAAGGACAAACGCCCTGCAAACTCATCCACATCCAGACCGGACGCGATAGCCGTCTTCACATATTCCTTGCCGTCGGCCAGGGTGAATGCAAGTTCCAACGCCTGGTTGGCACCGGCTTCCTGCATGTGGTAACCCGAAATGGAAATCGAGTTGAACTTGGGCATGTTCTTGGCGGTGTAGCCAATGATGTCGCCGATGATGCGCATGCTCGGTGCCGGCGGGTAGATGTAGGTGTTGCGCACCATGAACTCTTTCAGAATGTCGTTCTGAATCGTTCCGGAAAGCTTGTCCTGCGAGACGCCCTGCTCTTCTGCCGCCACCACGTAACCGGCCAGCACAGGTAGCACGGCACCGTTCATGGTCATGGAGACCGATACCTTGTCCAGCGGAATTTCGTTGAACAGGATCTTCATGTCTTCGACTGAATCAATGGCTACGCCAGCCTTGCCGACGTCACCGGTCACGCGCGGATGGTCCGAGTCATAGCCACGATGGGTGGCCAGGTCGAAAGCCACGCTCACGCCCTGACCACCTGCCGCCAGTGCCTTTCTGTAGAAGGCATTGCTCTCCTCGGCCGTCGAAAAACCTGCGTACTGGCGGATGGTCCAGGGCCGCACCGCGTACATGGTGGCCTGCGGTCCACGCAAATAAGGCTCAAAACCGGGCAGCGTGTCGGCGTGCTTCAGGTCCGCCGTGTCAGCCGCTGTGTACAAGGGCTTGACCGCAATCCCGTCGGGCGTGATCCAGTTCAAAGCGTCCACATTGCCGCCGGGCGCGGACTTGGCGGCGGCTTTGGCCCAGGCGTCCAGCGTGGCGGTCTTGAATTCGGGGTTTTTGTCAGTCATGGCGGTCATCGTGGTCAATGGGTCAGGCCGCCAGGACAAATCCTGGGTGGCCCGGAGGGCTGCTGGGAGTTTACATTATTCATAATTATAAATTCAAAATATGTGTTTTGGCTTACAATCCATGCCCATGCCAGCCGCCTCCTCTGCCTCCCTCGCCAACAAATCGCTCGCGCCCCGCCCGCTGTATGAAGAAGTGGCCGAGCTGCTTCGCCAGCGCATTTTCAAACGCGAGCTGGAGCCTGGCAACTGGATTGACGAACTAAAAATCGCCGACGAATACGGCATCAGCCGCACCCCGCTGCGTGAGGCATTGAAGGTGCTGGCCGCAGAAGGCCTGGTGACCATGAAGGTGCGCCGCGGCGCCTATGTGACCGAAGTTTCCAAGAACGACCTCGCCGACGTCTACCACCTGCTCAGCCTGCTGGAGAGCGACGCGGCGGGCGTGGTTGCCACCAAAGCCACCGACGCCGAGCTGGCCGAACTGCAAAAGCTGCACAAGGCGCTGGAAGCTGCCGCCAAACCTGGCAAGGCCAACACCGACCAGTTCTTCGCACTGAACGAACAGTTTCACATGCGCCTGCTGGCCATCGCCAACAACCGCTGGCGCGACCAGATGGTGGCCGACCTGCGCAAGGTCATGAAGCTCAACCGCCACAACTCCCTGCTCAAGACCGGCCGCATCGCCGAGTCACTGGCCGAACACCAAGCCATCGTGGCCGCGCTGCTGGCGCGGGACGCAACCCTCACGCAGCAGCGGATGCGGGAGCATTTTGCTAATGGGTTGGAGGCGGCGGAGTAATTCGGTAAGCGCCAATTTCCCCCCTCTTGCAAAGTTGTGTATTCCGGTAGAACTGCTCATCAGCGGCGGTACTGATTGACAATTTGGAGTCTCGGTACTTGCGATCTTTGACCGCAGATGTGATTAACGCTTTAGACAGAAATTCGACCCACACCGCTCTCCAAAACTGGGCTCGAACGAGAAGACTGCCTTGTTAGGGCGTACCGGCATGATCGGCAGTATCCTCTGCCTCGCTCTTTTGTTTCTTTGTCGGCACCACCCGCCGTTCACTGCACTTCACCAGCGCAGTTCCGCCAACAGCCTCATCCATCATTTCGTCACCCACCAAAGCATTCCTCGCATTCACCCTTGAGACCCCTCCGATCACCAGCCAGAGGAGCCGTCATGACCATCACCTGTTTCAATTCGCTACGAAATCGACCCGCTCAAGAAAGACCAGTTCACGGCCTATGCTGAAAACTGGGCCATCATCATTCCCCGCCGGGTTGGGCATTTGCTGGGGCGCAAACACCTAGCGGGCCTGCTGCCTTCGGTTAACGCGCTTTGATCTGCAAAGGCATTTCGCGGGTGTAAGAGCATTCCCCAACTCACTCGGTTGCACGAACTCAATTTGTTTTGTATGATACACATCATGCGAAATAGAAATCCCAACACCAGAGCAGCAGCCAAGGAAGCCTCCCACGAGCGCATCGTGTCGGTGGCCGCACGGGCGATCCGCCGAAGCGGCTATGACGGTACGGGTGTTGCCGACATCATGAAAGAAGCGGGCCTGACGCATGGCGCCTTTTATGCCCACTTTGCGTCCCGCGAAGCCATGCTGGCAGAGGCTGCAGGGCGGGCGTGTGCAGAGTCCGCTGCTGCTGCCGCGGATGCAGTGGCGCATGTGCCGCCCAAAAAGGCGTTGGAAACCATACTGAACGCCTACCTCTCCAAAGCGCACCTGGACAATGCAGAGTTAGGCTGTCCGCTGGCGGCACTGGGTTCTGAAACGGCGCGTCAGGTGCCCGAAGTGCGCAGGGTCGCAACGCGGCATATCAAGGAAATGGTTGACCTGCTCGCCCGCCAGTCGCCAGACTGGGGGCAGCCTGGCGCCCACGAACGAGCCCTTGTCACGATCTCCACCATGGTCGGCGCCCTGCTGTTGGCGCGCGCAGTCGATGAGCCGGATCTGGCTGAAAGCCTGCTTGACGCCTCACGCAAGCATCTGACCCACACCGCTCACTAAACCCACTTTTGAATGTCGCTCATACGTCCTGCCTATTCGTTCGATTTTAAATATGATGATTATCATACGAAACTGCTAATTCCACCCACCATTGAAGGAGAAACGTGATGAATACAAACAGCAACGACCAAAGGAATGGGGGCAAGGTTGCCCTCGTAACGGGTGCCTCGTCGGGCATCGGTCAGGCTACTGCAGAGCTGTTGGCGAAGGCTGGCTACACGGTTTATGGCACGAGCCGCCGCGGCGGCAAAGTTGCCGGGAAGACGTTCGAGATGCTGTCGCTCGACGTGACCAGCGATGAGTCCGTCGATGCCGCCGTGCAGACGCTGATACAGCGAGAGGGACGCATCGATTTGCTCGTCAACAACGCGGGCTTCGGAGTTGCGCCTGCGGGCGCAGAGGAAAGCTCTATTGCGCAAACCAAGTCAATTTTTGACACGAATTTTTTCGGGATCGTGCGGATGACGCGCGCTGTGCTGCCGCATATGCGCGCGCAGGGCGCGGGACGCATCATCAACATCGGCTCGGTCCTGGGTTTTCTGCCAATGCCTTACGGCGCACTGTATGCCGCAACAAAGCATGCGATCGAAGGCTATTCCGAGTCGCTGGACCATGAGCTGCGCACGCGGGGCATCCGGGTCTCGGTGATCGAGCCTGCGTACACCAAGACGCCCTTCGATGCGAACTTTCTGGAACCCGATGCCAAGCTCGACGCATACAGCGAAGTTCGCGCCGCCGTGAGCGAGCGCGTGAAGGAAGTGATGGCCACGGCGGATCTTCCGGGTGTCGTGGCCGAGGTAGTGCTGAAAGCAGCCAATGCTGCTCACCCGAAGCTCCGCTACACCGCAGGCGGGCTTGCAAGCCGCTTGCGGCTGCTGCGCAGATTTGCACCTGCGGGCATGGTGGATGCCGGAATTCGGAAAGATTTGCGGCTCGACGTCGCACATGCGGGGCAAACACCATGAAAGCATTCGCCGTTGATCGCTATGGAAAAAAGGGGGCGTTGCGCCTGGCGGATTTGCCAATACCGGAGCTGCGCGATGACGAGGTCCTGGTTGAGGTACATGCCGCTGGTGTGAATCTGTTGGACAGCAAGATCAAGAGCGGTGAGTTCAAGCTCATCCTGCCCTATCGCCTGCCGCTGGTCCTTGGCCACGACGTGGCAGGAGTGGTCGTGCAGGTCGGTCCGCACGTGCAACAGTTCAAATTGGGCGACGAAGTGTATGCGCGGACGGATGATTTTCGGATCGGCACGTTTGCGGAATTTGTGCCCGTCAAAGAGACGTCCCTGGCGTTGAAACCCAAGGGCCTGACGATGGAGGAAGCCGCTTCCATCCCCCTGGTGGGTCTGACGGCCTGGCAGGCACTGGTGGAAAAAGCCAAGCTAAAGAAGGGGCAGAAGGTCTTTATCCAGGCAGGCTCAGGTGGCGTGGGGACTTTTGCCATCCAGTTGGCCAAGCATCTGGGCGCCACGGTTGCGACCACGACGAGCACGGGCAATGTCGCCCTCGTCAAGGGTCTGGGCGCAGACGTCGCGGTCGATTACAAGACTCAAGACTTTGAGGATGCCCTGCGTGACTACGACGTGGTGCTGCACAGTCAGGACAACAAGACGCTGCTGAAGTCTCTGCGTGTGCTCAAGCCCGGTGGAAAACTCATCTCCATATCCGGGCCACCTGATCCCGCATTCGGCCAGGAAATCAAAGCCCCCGGGTTCGTCCGATTGGTCTTGCGGATGCTGAGTTCGGGCGTCCGGCGCAAAGCGAAGAGCCTCGGGATTGACTACGCGTTCCTCTTCATGAAGGCAAACGGAAGCCAACTGCGGGAGATCACCCGAATCATCGAGGCTGGGGCCATACGCCCGGTTGTGGATCGGTTGTTCCCTTTCGCAGAAACCAATGCCGCCGTGGCCTACGTCGAGGCAGGCCGCGCAAAGGGCAAGGTTGTCATCAAGCTCAGGTAAATCCGGTTCAGCATCAGGATAGGACTGTTGGCGCCACAATGTTTTTTTCAAGGCTGGGCCCGGCACGATGCGAATGCCAGCCGACAAACAGCAGATTCGGTTCGCGCGGGTCTTCTGTAGGCCGCGCCACCGGCGTGCCCTTCTTTAAAAGTTGGCGCACTTTTTCCAACGGCAGCCAACCCACGCCCAGGCCTTCCACCTGGGCTGCGATCTTCGCGCCATGCTACTCGCGGGGCACCGACAAATTCAAATGCTGTCGCTTATGTAGCTAAGCGGCAGCATCTTCCGTCAGGTCAGCGCGCACGCCCTGCCGGGTAATTTTCAGAACTTCCCGCGCAGACAGACCCTTGTGGCGATGGTCACTCCAGACCTGCCGCCATTTGCGAGCACCGGGTAAGCCGTGGCGCAGGCCCAGCATGTGGCGGGCGATGCTGTACCAGGAGGTGCCATGTTGCGCGGCTTCGCGCTCCATGTAGGCCACCATGTGTTCTTCGACCTCTTCCCGCGTCAAGCCGGATTGTGGATCACCAAAAAAGGCGTGGTCCCAACTCGCGAGCCACCAGGGGTTGTGATAGGCCTCACGGCCCAGCATGACGCCGTCCACATGCAACAGTTGCTCTGCAACCTGTGCGTCGGTCTGGATGCCGCCATTGATGGAAATGGTGAGCGCCGGGAAGTCTTTCTTGAGTTGGTACACCACGTCGTAACGCAAAGGCGGAACCTCCCGGTTTTCCTTCGGGGACAAGCCCTTGAGCCAGGCGTTGCGGGCATGCACGATGAACACCTTGCAACCGGCGTCAGAAAGCGTACCCACAAAGTCCCGCACAAAGTCATAGCTCTCCGTGCGATCGATGCCGATGCGGTGCTTGACGGTCACCGGCACGTCCACCACGTCTTGCATGGCCTTGACGCAATCGGCCACCAGACTGGCTTCGTTCATCAGACAGGCACCAAATGCACCGCGCTGCACCCGCTCCGATGGGCAGCCGCAATTCAGATTGATTTCGTCATAGCCCCACTGCTCGCCCAATTTGGCGCAAGCTGCCAAATCTGCGGCATCGCTGCCCCCCAGTTGCAAGGCGACAGAATGCTCTTCCGCGTTGTAGTCCAGATGGCGCGGCACATCGCCATGCAGCAAGGCGCCGGTGGTCACCATCTCGGTGTACAGGCGGGCGTGGCGGGTCATGAGCCGGTGAAAGTAGCGGCAATGCTTGTCCGTCCAGTCGAGCATGGGGGCAACGCTGAGACGATGAGGGGAATAGGCGGTTTTCAATTCAAAACCAGAAAAATGGGGGTGGTGCCAAGGGGCTAAATTAGACCATGGCTGGCATTTCCGGCCTCGGCTAAGGGCTCGGCACCGGCGATCAGGGGTTGACGCACCAGGGCGCCGTGTTATGCATCAGGCCCATCCACAAGGCCCAACCGGAACTGACCGCCAAAGCCAATCCAGCCAACCGAACGCCCCAAGCACCACTGCTGCCCCCCATTCGACCGCTGCCACGCAGCTTGAGCCAGAGCCAAGGTGCGGCAGTCATGGTGACACTGGTACCCAATGCAAACAGCGCCATGACCAGAGCGCCATCCAACGGACCGCCAGCCATGGCGGCAACCAGCAAGGCGGAATACAGCAACCCGCAAGGCAACAAGGCCCACAACGTTCCCAGCAGCAGCGGTGCACCGCCCGCTCCGGCGCCCAAAGCCTTGGCGCGCGCCCAGATGCGCCGCCCAGCAGACTCCAGCCAGATGGGTTGTTGGGCGCGGATCAGCAGCACCAGTCCAAGCAACATGGCGGCCACATGGAACATGCTCCAGACCGGTCGCAGAGCCGCGGATTGGATGGTCATCCAGCCCAGCCCCTGCATGCTGGCGGCAGCCAAGGCACCCAAAGCGGAGTAACCCACGATGCGCCCGAGTTGAAAGCTCAATATTGCCGGGTTCTTGCGGGCTCCGGCCGCCTGACCAATGCCGGCGCAGGCGGCGCCACACATGGCGACGCAATGGGGGCCGCCGGCAAGCCCCATCAACAGCGCCGTGGCGCCCAAGGAAAATTGCATTCTTCGATGCTAAATGATCTTGGAGAACTTGGCGCGGGTACGGTCAGTTTGCAGGTAGCGGTCAAACACCATGGCCACGGCACGCACGAAGAACCAGCCCTTGGCGGTGACCTGGATCGCACTTTCCTCCAGCACCACCAAACCTTGGTCCACCAGCGTACGCAGGACTTCCAACTCCTTGGCAAAGTAGCTGTTGAACTCGATCAGGTAGGCCAGCTCAATCGATTCATATTGAACCTGCCCCTGGCACATAAGCGCCATGATGACGGCTCGACGCACCAGATCGTCCCGGGTCAAGGCCAACCCGCGAACAATGGGAAAGCGCCGCTGGTCCAGGGCGTCGTAATACTCTTCCAGCGTCTTGGCATTCTGGCTGTAGGTAGCGCCGATTCGCCCAATGCTCGATACACCCAGGGCGATCAGATCGCAATCGGGCTGCGTGCTGTAGCCCTGGAAGTTGCGATGCAAACGTCCCTGGCGCTTAGCCACGGCCAGCGCGTCGTCCGGCAAGGCGAAATGGTCCATGCCCACATAGACGTAGCCGGCCTCCATCAGTGCGGCCATGGAACGCGACAGCATGGAAATCTTGGAGCCGCCGCTCGGTATCTCGGCAATGTTGATGCGGCGCTGCGGTTTGAAGCGTTCCGGCAGATGGGCGTAGGCGTACAAAGCGATGCGATCCGGACGCAGCTCGATGATCTGGGCAATGGTCCGCTCAATCGACTCAGGGCTTTGCTTGGGCAGGCCGTAGATGAGATCTACATTGATGGATTCAAACCCACGGCTGCGCGCATCTGCCACCAAGGAGAAGACCTGCTCGGCTGGCTGCACACGGTGCACGGCCTTCTGGACCGCAGGGTCAAAATCCTGCACGCCGAAGCTCAGGCGGTTGAAGCCCAGCTCGGCCAGGGTATCCAGCCGCTTGGCATCGATGGTGCGGGGATCTATTTCAATGGAATATTCCCCACCGGGGACAAAGGTGAAATTGCGCTTGAGCATCGCCATGACGGCGCGAAGCTCATCGTCGCTCAGAAAGGTGGGGCTGCCTCCGCCCAGGTGCAACTGACTTACGGACTGTGCAGTTCCAATCAACTGGGTATGCAAAGCCACCTCTTTTTCCAGGTAGGTCAGGTATTCGGCAGCCTTTTCGTGGTGCTTGGTGATGATCTTGTTGCATGCGCAGTAATAGCACAGCGACTCGCAGAATGGGATATGTATGTAAAGCGAAAGCGGCAACGCCAAAGCAGCAGGCCCGCTGCGGCGTTGTGTCAGTGCCTGAGAATAATCTTCTGCATTGAAGGCCTCAACGAAGCGGTCGGCGGTAGGATACGAGGTGTAGCGCGGGCCGGAAACGTCGTATTGGCGCAGCAAGTCTTCGGTGACGGGGGATACGACAGAATTCATAGGTACTCCAGGACATATCCCCGACAATGTGCCTGAAGATGCAAACAGATAGTTTGATGTGAATCAAGGTCTCGAATACATGACATTTCGAAATTTAGGTTCATAATTGATTTGGATCAGGTGAGATAAGGAAGAACACATGAACGCATATCTACCGGATGAAGCCCATCCCGCGATTTCCATCAGGCCGGCGGGCAACGTGGTTGAAATGAGTGCCCACGGCATCAAGGTCGCTTGTTCCAACTGCAATCTGCGTGAACTGTGTATGCCCTTGGGGCTGACCCCTTCCGAATTGGAGCGTATTGACGAAGTGGTGGGCAGTCGCCGCAAAGTCAAGCGCGGCGCCACACTGTTTCGCAATGGCGAGAGATTCACCAGCCTGTATGCGATCCGCACAGGTTTCTTCAAGACCTGCGTTGCCTCCGAAGATGGCCGCGACCAAGTGACGGGTTTTCAGATGGCAGGCGAAATTGTTGGCCTGGACGGCATCGTCCAGGAGCACCACACCTGCGACGCCGTAGCACTGGAAGACGCAGAAGTGTGCGTCATGCCGTTTGAGAAAATCGAGGAACTGTCGCGCGAGGTTTCAGCACTGCAGCGCCACGTGCACAAAATTCTGAGCCGGGAAATCGTGCGCGAAAATGGCGTGATGCTTCTGCTCGGAAGTATGCGCGCTGAAGAACGCCTGGCGGCGTTCCTGCTCAACCTGGTGCAGCGTCTGCACGCTCGCGGATTCTCTCAATCGGAGCTGGTCCTGCGCATGACGCGTGAAGAAATTGGCAGCTACCTGGGCCTCAAGCTGGAGACGGTCAGCCGCACCTTCTCCAAGTTCGTCGAAGAAAACATCGTCGAGGTCAAACAACGCCACGTCCGCATTCTGAACACGGACGCGCTGCGTGAAATCGTCAACCCGAAGGTTTGCAGCTAAGTAGCGTTCAGGGGGCGTCCACGGGCTTGGGGACGCCAGTAGCTGCGTGATTTCTTGCAGCCATCGCAGGTGCGGCACTGGACGGTGTACCACCTAGCGTCTTGTTGATTTCCAGTCCCTTCTGGTAGTAGTTTTCATCCGTTACAGGATCTGGTCGGCTGATGGCCAGATACAGCGTGATAAAACTTGCCACAACAACGATGGCAGGACCTGCCACAACCATCCATACGTGACCGAACTTCCACCATGGTTGGGCTTCTGGTGCATTGGCGAGCTGACTCATATCGGTTCCTTGCATTCAATACTTGAAAGAGAAAACCCCGGCAGGACTTCGAGTCAGGACTCGAAACACTGCCAGGGTAGAAGCTGCTACTGAGTCGACTTACTGCTGAGCAGTGCCCAGGTTGGACAGACCCCAGACATAAGAAGCCACAACATGGATCTGCTCAGGACTGAGCTTATTTTCCTGGGCGGGCATGATGTTGGTCTTGCCGTTGGTGATCATGTTGATGATGGCCTGCTCACCAAAACCGTGCAACCAGATGTTGTCGGTCAGGTTGGCAGAGCCCACCGCTTGCATACCCTTACCGTCTGGGCCGTGGCATGCAGCGCACACACCGAACTTTTCCTTGCCCAGGTTGGCACGCACGGAGTCGTGCGGGCTGCCAGACAGGCTCAGCACATAGTTGGCAACATTCTTGACGTCGTCAGAAGTGCCCACTGCGGCTGCCATCGAAGGCATGTTGCCAACACGGCCCTTGGTGATGGTTTCCACGATTTTCTCGGGTGTGCCACCATGGAGCCAATCATTGTCAGTCAGGTTGGGGAAGCCCTTGCCGCCACGCGCATCGGAGCCATGGCACTGCGAGCAGTTGTTCATGAACAGACGCTCACCAATGGCATGTGCCTGAGGATCCTTGGCAACGTCTTCCACCTTCATGGCCATGAACTTGGCGTAGATAGGCGCCACTTCAGCATTGCCCTTGGCAACCTCGGCGTCATACTGTCCATGCGACGTCCAGCCGGAGCTGCCAGGAGAGCTGCCCAGACCGGGGTACAGAGACAGGTACACGGCTGCAAAGATGATGGTGATGACGAACAGGCCCACCCACCAGCGTGGCAGGGGGTTGTTCATTTCACGCAGGTCGCCGTCCCACACGTGTCCGGTGGTGTTGTCGTGGGAGGTCATTGCCTTGGCTTTACCACTGAACCACAGCAGCAACACGCAGGCCGCTATGGAAAAAATAGTAATGCCAGCCACATACACGGACCAAAAATTACTTACAAAGTCACTCATGATGAATCCTATTGGGGTAGATCAGTCTTGCTGAAAGGGCAAATTGGCTGCTTCAGAAAAGTCGTTGGAGCGACGCTTGGACCAAGCCCACCACACAATTCCAATGAACGTGACAAAGCTGACCAGAGTTGCCAAGGCACGCAGGGTGTTGATATCAAAATCCATGTCGGTCTCCAGCGTTTTCAGCGCAGCGCCAGTCCCAGGGACTGCAGATAGGCAATCACGGCTTCCAGCTCGGTCTTGCCCTTGACTTCCTCAACCGACTTGGCAATTTGCTCATCGGTATAAGGCACACCAACCTTGCGCAAACCAGCCATGTGCGCTGGCATCACTTCAGCATCTACCAGGTTCTTGGCCAGCCAGGGGTAGGCTGGCATGTTGGATTCAGGAACCACGTCGCGCGGATTGGTCAGGTGAATGCGGTGCCATTCATCGCTGTACTTGGCACCCACGCGGGCCAGGTCAGGACCAGTGCGCTTGCTACCCCATTGGAAGGGGTGGTCGTACACCGACTCGCCGGCCACCGAGTAGTGTCCGTAGCGCAGGGTTTCTGCGCGGAAGGGACGAATCATCTGCGAGTGGCAGTTGTAGCAACCTTCACGGGTGTAAATGTCGCGGCCAGCCAGTTGCAGTGCGGTGTAGGGCTGAACGCCCTTGAGCGGCTCTGTCGTCGACTTCTGGAAGAACAGGGGAACAATTTCCACAAGACCACCAAACAGCAGAACGATCAGGATCAGCACGATCATCAAAAAGTTGCTTGTCTCGATCTTTTCGTGAGACAGGCCGGAAGTGTTATTGGACATGTTTCTATTTCCTTCAAGCGTGAGCCACAGCGGTAGGCACTTCAACGCTCACGGCGCGGCCCTTGGTAGCAGTCATCAGGGTGTTCCACAGCATGATCACCATACCGGTCAGGTACAGCAGACCACCCAGCAGACGCAGAACGTAGAAGGGATAGGTTGCCTTCACAGCTTCCACGAAGGTGTAGGTCAGGGTGCCGTCGGGGTTGATGGCACGCCACATCAGACCTTGCATCACACCGGCAATCCACATCGCAGCGATGTAGATCACGATACCGATGGTGGCAGTCCAGAAGTGCACTTCAACAGCCTTGGCGCTGTACATCTGCTTCTGACCGAACAGCTTCGGAATCAGGTAGTACATGGAACCCATGGTCACCAGACCCACCCAGCCCAGAGCACCGGAGTGCACGTGGCCCACGGTCCAGTCGGTGTAGTGGCTCAGGGCGTTGACGGTCTTGATGGACATCATCGGACCTTCGAAGGTCGACATGCCGTAGAAGGACAGGGACACGATCAGGAAGCGCAGGATCGGGTCGTCACGCAGTTTGTGCCATGCGCCGGACAAAGTCATGATGCCGTTGATCATGCCGCCCCAGCTGGGAGCCAGCAGAATCAGAGAGAACACCATACCGACGGACTGGGTCCAGTCAGGCAGAGCGGTGTAGTGCAGGTGGTGAGGACCCGCCCACATGTACGTGAAGATCAGCGCCCAGAAGTGGACGATGGACAGACGGTAAGAGTAGACCGGACGACCAGCTTGCTTGGGAATGAAGTAGTACATCATGCCCAGGAAGCCTGCTGTCAGGAAGAAGCCCACCGCATTGTGGCCGTACCACCATTGCACCATGGCGTCCTGCACACCGGCATAGGCCGAGTAGGACTTCATGGGGCCGACCGGGATTTCCGCACTGTTGACCAAGTGCAGAATCGCCACAGCCAGAATGAAGGCACCGTAGAACCAGTTGGCCACGTAGATATGGCGCACCTTGCGGGTACCCACCGTGCCGAAGAAGACTACGGCAAACGCCACCCAGACCACGGTGATCAGGATGTCGATGGGCCACTCCAGCTCGGCGTATTCCTTGCCGGCGGTGTAACCAAGCGGCAAAGAGATGGCGGCCAGCAGAATGACCAGTTGCCATCCCCAGAAAGTGAAAGCGGCCAGTTTGTCGCTGAAGATACGAACCTGGCAAGTGCGCTGCACCACGTAGTAGCAGGTTGCGAAAAGACCGCAACCGCCAAAAGCGAAAATCACCGCATTGGTGTGCAACGGACGCAGCCGCCCATACGTGAGCCAGGGGATCCCCAGATTGAGCTCGGGCCATGCCAGTTGGGCGGCGATGATGACGCCAACCAGCATACCCACGACCCCCCAAACCACCGTCATGACGGCGAACTGCCTTACAACTGTATCGTTGTATAGCTCGGCTTTCTGATTTGCAAATGCCATAGTTACCTCTTCTATAAAAACGCTGTGCCGAGTTTCTTGTTAAGGGACGTAAAGGGGGTTGACCAAAATCAAAGCCCTACAAGAAACATTGCTAATTTCTGAGAATACCTGTGAAACGACCTGGATACTTTCACGAATCTTTCAGGATCCGCTCACCTTCGCGGTCGATGTCTTCAAACTGGCCGCGATCAATCGCCCACCAGAGCCCCCCCAGGATGAAAAACACCAGCACCACTGAGAGCGGGATCAATAAATAAAGAATGTCCATTAGATTCCTTTGTGCAGACTCTCCACACGGGAGAGTCGCAATGCATTGGCAACGACTACCAAAGAGCTGCACGCCATGCCCAGACCGGCAAGCCAGGCTGGAAGCAAACCGGCAATGGCCAAGGGTACGCAGGCCGCGTTGTATAGCAGTGCCCAAATCAGGTTCTGACGCACCACCGACAATGTCTTGCGCGCCAGCAGGACCGAATGCACTACCGACATCAGCTGATCCCCCAGAACGACAAAGTCCGATTGTGCCTGCGCCAGCGGCACTGCCTTGCCAAATGCAAATGACACGTGCGCACCTGCCAACACGGGGCCATCATTCAGACCGTCACCCACCATCAGCACGTGGTGACCTTCAGACTGCATGGCACGCAATGCTGCCAACTTGTCTGCTGGCGAACAGCCGCCCCGTGCGTGCGCGATACCAACTTCGGACGCCACACTGCGCACCGAGTCTTCCGAGTCACCGGACAGCAAATGGACCTGCAAACCTGCCGAGTGCAATGCGGCAATGGCTGCAGCCGCTTCACCGCGCAACTCCTCGCGGACCTCGAATGTTGCCAGCCAGCCCCGTTGATCAGCCAAATAAACGCGCGGCGAGTCTGCCGCTTCGGAAGCGACGCCGCAAAATGCGGCAGACCCCAGACGCAGGCTCAGAGGCTCGACGGCATTGCCCGAAACCAGGGTCACGATTCCTTCCACGCCCTGCCCAGCCCGCTCGGTAACACCTTCGCTGGACCAGCCTGTCGCGCTATAGACGTCCCGCAGACCGGCCTCCACAAGCGCCCTAGAAACCGGGTGCAATGAATACTTCGCAAGCGCAGAGGCCATTTGAACCGCCTGAGCGGTGGAAACTCCTGCGCGGGTCTGTACATATGCCAAGGCCAAGGTATCCCGTGTCAACGTGCCCGTCTTGTCGAAGACCACGGTGTCCACTTCGGAAAGTGCCTCCAACGCCTGCAAGTTGCGCACGAGCACGCCGCTCCTGGCCATATTGCCGGCTGCGGCCAACATGGCAGCCGGCGTCGCCAGCGACAGTGCGCAGGGACAAGTCACCACCAGCACCGACACAGCCACCATGAGGGCGCGTTCGGGGTCGGTCTGCCACCACCACAGACAGGCCAGTACAGCAGCCAGCAGCACACCGACGAGAAAAGGCTTGGCCATGCGGTCGGCCAGTTGAGCGGTACGCGGTTTGGTGGTTGACGCACTTTGCATCAAGTCCACAATCTGACCAAACCGGGTGTCCTGACCCAGCGCCTGCACCCGCACCTGCACCGTACTGCTCAGGTTGTGGCTTCCGGCGACCACCTGCGATCCCGGACCGCGCTGCAATGCATGCGATTCACCCGTCAGCAAGGCTTCATCCACCAGGGTTTCACCCTGCTCCACCATGCCATCGGCCGCAAAGGCTTCACCTGGGTGCACGCGCACCAGGTCGCCCACCAGCAATCGGCGCACGGCCACACGCTCAAAAGCGCCCTGTGCATTCAAGCGCTCCAGGCTTTCCGGCAAGCGATTCATCAGCACTTCCAGCGACCCGGCCGTCTTGTCCCTCAGCCGCAATTCAAGCCAGCGACCGGTAAGCAGGAAGAACACAAACATGGTCAGCGAGTCGAAATACACTTCGCGACCGAACACGCTTGCAGGCTCGAAGGTGCCGAAGGTACTAACTGCAAACGTGATGGCAATGCCCAACGCCACGGGAAGATCCATGCTGATGCTGCCGCGACGCAGGTCACGCAGGGCATTGCCGAAGAACGGCCCGCAGGAGAACAGCATGACCGGCAGAGAGAGAACCCAGGAAGCCCAGCGCAACAACTGCTCCATCTCGCCGGACAGATCTCCGGGATGGGCGGTGTAGGCCGGATAGGCGTACATCATCACCTGCATCATGCACAGGCCTGCCACCAGCCAACGCCACAAGGCTTTGCGCGTTTCCACGCGTCGCCTCTCGCTTGCAAATACATCGTTGCCCGGCATTGCGCGATAGCCACGCCCCTGCACCGCCTGCATCCAGGCAGAGGGCTTGACGTCCTGTGGCGACCACAGCACCTTGGCACGGTGACTGGCCGCACTGACCTGCACCTGCACTACACCAGGCACCGCTGCAATTGCATCTTCCACGGTGAAACTGCAGGCTGCGCAATGCATGCCTTCAATTACGACGTTGGACTCCCAGCACCCGGGAAATTTGGCAGACGGTCGGCTGAATGCACTCCACTCCTGCGGCTCATCCAGCAGGTGCAGAGACTCTTGGCTGTGGGGCTCCAGTGGAACCAGGGGCGCAGAACTACCCACCGGCGTACGCGGGTCGGGTGACAAGGCTGCAATCGGTTCCAACGTAGCACTGGGCATGGTGCATAGTGTGCCGTTCGCGGAGGATAGTAGCTTGATTCAAATCAAGATGAAAGCAATGAACCTGCTTTCGACACTACAAATCCAGAGAAATGAGCTGATCTTCCCGATATTTGCTGCGCACCTTCTCCACTTCGTCCCAGGCGCGCAAAAAGGCATCTACGCACGCCGGATCGAAATGGGTCCCTCTTCCCTTCTTGAGGAAATCGACGGCCACCGGCACTTCCCACGCCTTTTTGTACGGGCGCTCGGAGGTCAGTGCATCGAACACATCGGCCACCGCAACGATGCGGCTGAAAATAGGGATTTGTTCACCCTTGAGGCCATACGGATAGCCTGAGCCATCAAATTTCTCATGGTGACCGCGGGCAATGTCGGCGCCCGCTTGCAGGAGTTTGGAACTGCTGCCGCTGAGCAACTCATAGCCAAACACGGCGTGTTGCTTCATGACCTCAAACTCCTGCTCATTCAGACGTGCCGGCTTGAGCAGGATCTTGTCCGGGATACCCACCTTGCCAATGTCATGCATGGGAGCCGCCTCCAGCAGCAACTGCTGGTCTTCCTCCGAGAGACCCAGCTCCCGCGCAATCAACATCGAAAAGTGCGCCATGCGCAGAATGTGTGCCCCGGTTTCAGGATCACGATACTCCGCTGCTTTGGACAGGCGAAAGACGGTTTCCCGCTCCCGGGCCATGATCTCCTTGGTGGCTTTGCGCACTTCGCCTGCCAGCCAGGACGCATGGTCCGCCATGTGCTTACGTGCCTGGTTCAAACTCAGCATGTTGCGGGTACGCGCCAGAAACTCCACCTTGTCAATTGGCTTGGTGAGGAAATCGTTGGCCCCCAGGTCCAGCGCGCGGTAGCGGATCGGCTTCTGGTCGTTTGCCGTAATCATGAGGATGGGCACCAGCTTGCGCCCCGGCATCTCGCGTACCAGGCGAATGAAATCCAGCCCGTCGAGCTCCGGCATCATGTAGTCCACAATGATCAGGTCAGGAACATTGTCCTGCGTCCAAGCCAGCGCCTGCCGGGAGTTCGCAAACACATGCGCTTCGCAGTCGTCGAGCTTCTTAACCAGTGCACTGAACAGAATCAGGTTGATTTCTGTGTCATCGACAATTAAAACGTGTTGCACTGCAGCTTTTCAGTAGGTGTATCTGGTTGAGGGCATCTTAGCCCGAATCACGACGCCGTATTGCCTCATTGCCCCAAGCTGCTGCGCAATGCTGCCTGCAGCAACGCCACTTCGCCTTCAAATGGCTCCACCAGCGCCTGAACGCCAATCCGGTCACCCTGGCGTGCCATGGACTCCATGCGGGCGGCCAGCTCGCTCGCCGGTAGCGCTTCGAACATAGCCAGGGTGGCCTTGAGGGCGTGCGCCGTGTGGTGTACCGGGTCCATCGCCCCGGAACTCAGACCAGCGTGAATCTTTGCCAGATCATCGGGCCATTGGTCGAGAAAGGCCTGCGCGACGATTTCCAGTATTTCCTGATCCATGGAGCGCAGCCCGGATGCGTAATCAAACGCCTGGCTTTCCCGGAAAGCTGAGGCCGCCATACCGGAAGCCGCTGTCATGCCTTGCAGCAATTCCTGCAATTCAGACGCCTTGATGGGCTTGGAAATGTAGTCATTCATGCCAGCGGCAATACACCGCTCCCGGTCCGACTCCATGGCATTGGCGGTCATGGCAATGATGGGCACCTGGGCGGCAGGCCCAGGCAGCGCCCGAATAAGACCTGTAGCCTCCAATCCGTCCATCACGGGCATCAGCATGTCCATCAGCACCACATCGAAGGGGTGCGCCTGGATCATCTCCACAGCCACCTTGCCGTTGTTGGCAACCTGCACGTGGTGGCCCCAGCGCTCCAGCAACGCAACGGCAAGCCTCTGGTTGATCGCGTTGTCCTCCACCAGCAGGACCTGAAGCGCCCGACTGCCAGTCAGGTGGGCCTGCGCACCTGCAAGCACCGCCGGAGCAGTAGGTATCGCGCCTTGAACGCGGTCGCGATCGACACCTACGCGAATGGTGAAGTGGAATACGCTGCCACGCCCGCTCTCGCTCTCCACCCAGATCTGTCCGTGCAACGCCTGCACCAGTCGGGCCGAAATGGTAAGACCCAAACCAGTTCCACCAAAGCGTCGCGTTGTGGAACTGTCTTCCTGGGAGAAGGCTTCGAAAATACTCTTGAGTTTGTCTGAAGCGATGCCAATGCCGGAGTCACTCACCGAGAAATGCAGCATCAACCCGGCTGGGTCTTCACCGGCCATCTCCACACGCGTGACGACCTCCCCCTCGGCAGTGAATTTGATTGCGTTGCCTAGCAGATTCATGAGGATCTGGCGCAACCGTCCCGGGTCGCCCACGACAAGCCTTGGCAATTCCGGCGCAATGTCGCAGCGCATCTGCAAGCCTTTGTCACGCGCCCGCAGGGCAACCGCCTTCATGGTTTCGTCCAGCGTCTGCGTCAGATTGAAAGGAATGTTTTCGATCTGCAGCTTGCCCGCCTCGATCTTGGAAAAGTCCAGAATATCGTTGATGACCCGCAGCAGGGCATCCGCAGAGCTCTTGATGATGCCCACATACTCGCCTTGCTCCGCATCCAGCACCGTGTCCTGCAACAGCTCAGCCATGCCCAGCACACCGTTCATGGGCGTGCGGATCTCATGGCTCATGTTCGCCAGGAAGTCCGATTTGGCACGGCTGGCGGCCACGGCCTGATCCTTGGCGCGCTGCAGTTCCACTGCAATTTCCTTGGATGCCGTCACGTCGGTCAGGTACCCGTTCCAAACCCAGGCACCGTGTGGCAACTGCCCTGGGTGCGCCTCCCCGTGCACCCAAACCACTGCATTCGTTTGCAGATGCACCAGACGAAAGTCGAAGTGCTGCACCATCGCCTGCGCACTGGCAGGCCCGAGGCTTGCCTCGAAGGAGACGCGATCGTCCGGATGCACTTGCTGCAACAGCAGACGACTGTCTTGCATGACGTCTTCCGCACGCAATCCGCAGATCGCGCTGATGGCCTGGCTCATGAACGGCACCACATAAAAGCCCCTGGGGCCGAGGTAGTACTGGAATATGGCCACGGGCACCTTCTCGGTCACTTCGCGCAAACGCGCATCGGCCTCCTTGCGCTCGGTAACGTCCTGCCAGATGCCGGTAAACAAGGCAGCACCGTCGGGTGTGCGCTCGGGGTCCGGATTGATTTCGGAGCGCATCCATCGCACCGAGCCATCCGGCAGGCGCACCCGGTATTCGCCTCTCCACGGCGCCGTGTTGCGCACGGCATCTATCAGGCCTTCGCGAATGGCGGGACGGTCTTCCTCCAGTACCTGCTGCATGATCAACGTCGCGTCCTCCCTGAGGGCCTTGACGTCCAGCCCCAGCACTTGCTTCACGCGCGGACTGACAAAGGTGAACCGGTCGTAGTCCAGGCCGGCCTGCCACTGAAACACGACGCCGGGCACCGTGTTGGTGATGCGGCGCAGCCGGGCTTCGGCAGCCTTGATGTTGGACTCCATCTGCTTGCGTTCGGTAATGTCCGTGCGAATGGCAATGAAGAAGGTGGGCTTGCCGGCGTCATCCCTGAGCGGCACAAGCGTCGCGTTCACCCAGTACAGACTGCCGGACTTGGCCCGGTTGCAGATCTCGCCGTGCCAGACCTTGCCCGCCAAGATGGTGGCCCACATGCTGGCATAAAAGGAAGCGTGGTGCGTCCCGGAATTGATCAGGCGGTGCGTCTGGCCCAATATTTCCTGCCGCGAATAGCCGCTGATCTGGCAGAACTTGTCATTGGCGTAGGTGATCACGCCATTGACGTCCGTGATGCTCACGATGGCATGCTGGTCCAGGGCGAACTTCTGGTGCGCCAGATCCGTCAGCGCGGCGTGCAAATCCTTCTGACTTTCCTCCTTCTGCCGCACCAGTTCACTCATCAAAGCCGAGAGGCTTTCCAGGTTGTCGTCCACGAAGGCTGCGTCATCCAGATCGACGAACTCCATCAATCCGAGCGCTGTGGTGCGCAGGGAATCCATCGCACGGGTGCGGCTGGCAAGCTCTTCGCGCAGCTTTGCGTTGGACTGCGTCAGCTCGGCAGAGCTCAACTCCAGGCTGCGCGTCTTGAGCTCCAGATCCCGGTCGTTCTGGGCATAGGTTTCATCGACCAGGAGCAGCAACGGCGCCAATCCACGCAATATGGCGCTGGCCTCGGGAGACAGGCCGCCGCTGGAGGCCAGCCCCACCAGTTCCCCTTGAACGGACTCCCACTGCGCCTGCCCGACTCCCAGGGCCCGCCGGATTTGCCGCTCTAACAGCCTGTGCATAGTTCCTCTCGCATCATCGTCAGACCGCTTCCGAAAAGTAGGTGATCGTCATGGTCTGGTTGTGCAGTTTGCAATCCATTTCTTTGTTGAAAGGGCTGATTTCTCCGTAGGAGTAAAAGCCACTGAGCGTGGTCTGCGGCCCCAGCACGTCGGCCACGGCCACGGCCTCCACCTCTTCCTCCACCCGCCCTCCCATCACCAGTTTGCGCCCCACGCAACTCACCAGCACGGCAAGGCCAGGGCGTGCAGGGGGTGAATCCGGTAGCGCCGCCACCGCTGCAGCCACGGCGCCGTCCACCAGTCCGTCCGTGCTGGCATGCATCAACTTGAGGTAACCGTCCGGGTCAATGTCGCCAGCCAGGGTCAGGCTTCCTTCGCTTTCATTGACGCCCAGAATCGTGCGGATCAAGCCCAGCACACTGTGGTCCTTGCCAAGCATGGCAAAAGGAAACAACAGGCCGGATGCCGGAAGTGCTTTGGCATGTTCTCCCAGATAGCGCTTGTAGACCTCCAAAGCCGACTCGCCATCCAGCGCATACAGGACATTGCCGTCACTGCGGGTGACCTTGCGCGCCGGACCAAACGTGGACCACCCGCCAAACGAGCCATGCGATATGCGCAATGCCGAGCCGTAGAACCCCAGACACACAAGGCGGTCACAACTCACTCCCTGATCGTCCAGTACCCAGGTCTCTTTGAAATCCCCGCCATCGCCAGCCAGGCCGCCCGTGATGAGAACCTGCGGCCCGACCACCTGAGCGATGCCGGCCAACAGCGCACTGCCATTGATCTGCACGCCTTGTCCAAGCAACAACATGGCGCGCAATCCTTCCGCAGGCAATCCACTGGCCAGTCTTTGTCCTGCAGCGAAGGAGTCCTGCATTCCAACCAACACGGTGCTGGCCTGCTCCACATGGCAATTGTCAAATGCCAGTGCCGTCAGCACCAGGCTTGCGTCGCTGACGCCTCGCTGAGAAATTTCACCAGCCGTGGAGCAGCCGGCAATATGGGCTTGTGCAAATACCTGGCGCAAAACACTGGCGCTGTCGCGCAGCGTGGCAACACTGCCAAACGCCAGAACAACCTGTGGCTGAATCGACGCCAGTGGCGACAGTACAGCCGGCTCGGGGCATGAATGGGTGAGAACTAGCTGAGATACACGCACGGCCGCTCTCCCAATACGATTGTTTTTGAATCTTATGGCTCCCGGGAGAATAATACGCCCGAAAACACGGCACTCCGACCGACAAAAGCGCAAGCTGTTGCCGTGCCGCAAGGGCCGGTGATTCAAGCCGCAGCGTATTGCTGACGCAGCAGGTTCTTCTGAACCTTGCCCATGGCATTGCGGGGCAATTCAGCAACCAGCACGCAGCGCTTGGGAATCTTGAAATTGGCCAATGAGGCCTTGAGCTCCGCCAGAATCGCCGACGGCAATACCTGTGCTCCAGGCTTGGGAATGACAACTGCCACACCCACCTCGCCGAAGTCTGCATCCGGAACGCCTACCACGGCGCTCTCGGCCACGCCGGGCATGGCGTTGATATAGCCTTCGATCTCGGCCGGATAGACGTTGTAGCCGCCGCTGATGATCAGGTCCTTGCTGCGCCCGACGATGGTGACGTAGCCGTTTGCATCGATACGCCCCACGTCGCCGGTCTTGAAGAATCCGTCGGCCGTGAATTCCTCCGCGGTCTTCTCTGGCATGTTCCAGTAACCTTTGAAGACACTGTGGCCCTTGACCTGGATATGGCCTACTTCACCTGCAGGCAAGGCCGTACCGTCATCTGCCACCACGCGCAGATTCACGCCGGGCAGAGCCGGTCCCACAGTGCCGCCAATGCGCTCACCATCGTGGGGGAAATAAGGGTTGGAAGTCAGCATGACCGTCTCACTCATGCCGTAGCGCTCCAAAATGGTGTGGCCGGTACGGGCCTGCCAATCGGTAAAGGTTTCAATCAGCAGCGGCGCCGAACCCGAGATGAACAACCGCATGTTGCGCACGGCCTCGCGTTGCAGCCCGGGCTCACCCAACAAACGCACGTATAGCGTTGGAACACCCATGAACACCGTCGCCCGAGGAAAGTATTGCAGCGCCACACGGGGCTCAAACCGGGACATCCAGATCATCTTGCTGCCATTGAGCAGTGCACCGTGTATGGCCACGAACAGACCATGCACATGGAAGATGGGCAAGGCGTGGATCAGCACATCACCGCCCTGCTCTGCGCTCCTCCAGCCCCAGACCTTTTGCAGCACGCGCGCGTTGCTCAGCAGGTTGCCGTGCGACAGCATGGCGCCCTTGCTGCGCCCGGTGGTGCCACTGGTGTAGATGATGGCGGCAAGGTCGTCTGCATAACACTGGATCACTGCATGCTCACGCCCAAACTGCGCCGAGCGATCCAACAGCGAGCCGGTGCGGTCATCGTTGAGCGTAAAGACGTAACGTGTGCCCGCCTGAAAAGCCATCTTGCTGATCCAGCCGAAATTGCGGCCAGTGCATACCACCACCGCCGGTTTGGCATCCCCGATGAAGTAGGCCATTTCCGCACTTTGGTACGCGGTATTGAGCGGCAGGTAGATCAAACCAGCACGCAAGGTCGCCAGGTACAGGATCAGGGCTTCCACCGACTTGTCAACCTGTGCGGCAATTCGTGCGCCAGCTGGCAAGTCCAGCGACTCCAACATATTGGCCACCATGGCCGTGGCCTCTTCCAGGTCTTGCCATGAATAGAGCAGACCGCTGTCCGTCTCAATGGCCACAGACTGCAGATCCGCAGGAAACCCCTGACGCAGGGCAGCAAACAAATTGGCGTTGGGTGAAGGCGTGCTCATAGCCATGTCGGGTGAAGATGTCTAGAAAAGCGGTTTGCGTTTGGCAATGAATGCGTCAATGCCTTCCCTGTGCTCGGCGCTTGGGGCATAACTGTAGGCATAGGATACCGGAGCGCCGGAGCGTAGTGCACGCAGCGTCTGTTTGTTCAGGCGGGCTGCTTGCGGTGCCAGACCTGCTACGCGCTGTAGCAGAGATTCGCAGGCTGCGTCCAGTTCATGCATCGGCAGCACATGGGTAAGGAACCCCTGTGCAGCCATGTGCGCCGCCGGAAAGACCTCGGCGGCAAGCAGCATGGCCCGTGCCGTCATTTCACCTACTGCGGCACTCACCAAGGCGGCTTCACGCGGTGCCATGGGAAAGCCCAAACGGGCAATCGGCGCGCCGAACTTGGCATCGTCTGCTGCCAGCCGCAGGTCACAGGCACTGGCGATCTCGACGCCAGCCCCCATGCAAACCCCGCTGATCTGCGCGACGACGGGCACATCGCAAGCGAGCATGGCCGACAGGGCGCCCCACACGTCGTCTTCGTGAAAGGTCTGCAAGAGGGCCTCATCGAAGCGGAAGTCTGGATATTCGGCGATGTCCCCACCAGCACAAAAATGGCTGCCCCCTCCGCGAACCAGCACACAGCGCACGTCCGCATCCGCTTGCAATATCTCGAACGCCTGCTTCAGTTCACGCCACATCGCGCGCGACATGGCATTGAGCTTGTCAGGGCTGTTGAGAATGACGGTGGCGATGGAGCCCCGACGCTCCAGACGGATACCAGATTGCATCAGGGTCACTCAGCGCGCGCTGGCCTTTCTGCCAAAGAAGATCCATAGGCCAGCGCCCACCGCAATCATGGGTACGCACAACCACTGGCCCATACTCATTCCGAAGGATAGAAGACCGAGGAAGGCATCCGGCTCCCGGAAGAACTCCGCAATGAAACGAAACACGCCGTAGCCGAAAAGAAAGGCCGCCGCCACACGGCCTTGCTGGGGCGCGGTACGGGCGTACCACCAGAGCAGCACGAACAGCAACAGCCCTTCCATCAGGAACTGGTAGATCTGCGAAGGGTGGCGCGGCATGTCACCGGCGCCCCGGAACACCATGCCCCACGGCAAAGACGGGTCAGCCACGCGCCCCCACAATTCACCGTTGATGAAATTGCCCACCCGGCCCGAGGCCAGACCGGTTGGCACACAAGGCGCCACAAAGTCCGCCACCTGCCAGAAGGGCTTGGCGCGCGAATGCGCAAACCAGACCATGGAAGCAACCACGCCCAGCATGCCGCCATGAAAACTCATGCCCCCCTGCCAGACGGCAAACACTTCCAACGGATGGCTGGCGTAATAACCCGGCTTGTAAAAAAGGCAGTAGCCAATGCGCCCTCCCAACACCACGCCCATCACGCCGATGAAGAGAAAGTCTTCGATGTCCTTACGGCTCCACGCGGCGGCTCCGGTCATGCTCGCGTAGGGTTCATGCCTCAGGCGTCTGCCAGCCAGAAACATGAAAAGGCCAAAGGCAACCAGATAGGTCAAGCCGTACCAATGCACGGCCAGCGGACCTATTTGAAGGGCTACGGGATCAATTTGTGGGTGTATCAACATGCACCGGATTGTGCACAAGCCGCAGCCGGGCTTTCCAGAAGTGTCGCCACGCGCTGCGTAAAACCGCAGTAAAGCTCAGTTCGAGGCATAAAACATTTGCTGGTAGTGCCTTCTGGCGGCCGACACACGCAGCAGATAGTCCCGCGTTTCCGCATAGGGAAGGTTGGCGCGCAGAAAGTCAAACAACTCGTCGGGCGCCATGGCGTTGGCCTTGGCCTGGGCCTCCCCGAGCTTGCCGGTACTTCCGGTAAAGGCGCGGGACACATTGCCCGGCCCGGTGTTGTAGCCCGAAATCGCGCAGTACTCACGTGACGGCATGTTGTTGACCCCCTTGGTCCAGTAGTCAAACAGCAGCATGCCCAGGTAGGTGGCGCCCAGCTCGATGTTGTTTTCGGGGTCCATCAGGTATTCCTTGGTCGGCTTGACCGATTCACCCTTGGCCTTGCGGAAGGCCTCGACGCCACCACTCTTGGGAACCAGCTGCATCATGCCGTAGGCTTCTGCGGACGAAACCGCATTGGGATTGAACCGACTCTCCTGGTAGATGATGCCGAAGATGAGCGCAGGATCAACACCGGTCTTTTGCGCGTAGCGGTTCACCGCATCCAGAAACTTGGGGGCGATCCGGTCCGCAGTCGCGTAGTTGTTGGGGTCGGAGCGGTCACCGGCGCGTGCATCCGGACGCATATCAGCCGGTTGGCCGGGCTTGACTGGCCCTTTGGGCGGCTTGCGGTTGAGCTTGGCTTCTGCCAGACGATCTGCCTCGGAGCCAATCATGTCGATCTGCACGTAGACCACATCCACCGGATTGCCACCCACCGAGATGCGACGGTTCTGCAGCTTGTTTGCCAACAGGTAATCGGCAAATCGTTCCACGTCTTCGCGGGTCTGCATGACCTTGCGGTTCTGGTCCAGCACAAGGCTTTGCAGGAAAGGCTGTCCATCCAGAATCACGTCGCTGTCCGAAAACACGTCTGCGGACTTGGGATCTTCGGGGGTGAGCAACGCAACCACGACCGCATTGCGGACTTTGAAGGCAGCCCGTGGTTCCTGGATGTGCTCGATGCGGATGGTGGATTTTTCATAGTCCACCACGATGCGGTTCTTGTACTGCTCGGTGTACTTCACGTACTTCTTGGGACTGGGCAAGGTTTGCGCTTCCTCGCTGCCCCACTGCTTCTCGCTCTCCTCCCGGACGTTGCCAAACAGCTTGGCCAATTCCTGGCGCAACCGGTCGAAATCAGCCAACAACTGCCTGGGGTCCCGCTTGTAGGAGTCGACCTTGTTTTCAGCCATGCTGGTCAGCATGGCCTTGGGGTCTTTTGACAGGGCCAGATTGATCGCGTGCTGTGTGAGCTGCTCTGTAGAGCATGCTGCCAGTACCAAGCTGGCACCGGCCACGGCCAGCCACGCTTTGTTTTTCATGCCTCTCCCCCTGATGACAACCACCCTCCCTAAGGTGGAAGCCCTGACTTTATCTTGAGCCGTCCGAATGCACCAGCCAGGCGGCTTTGCCTATTTGCGCTTGCGGCTTTTGCTCAGGGTGCCTATGTTTTCCCGGTTCGCATCAATGCGATCATTCTTGCGCTTGATCTCTTTTTCCATCGCCCGCTTCTTGGTATAGCCGGATGAGTCTGCCCAACTCCACCAAGCTACGGCCAACGCAAAAGGCGACAGCACCCACCACCAGGAGAGATTGGCCACCGGGCCGAACTCCATGTATTTCATGACCAACAACACCAGTCCTAAGCCGACAAAATACATGGGGTCCTCCTAATCTTTCCATTCGACCGACAACACAGCAGGCAGCCGTTTGCGTCTCTACAATGCAATGGACTGACTGTAATGCAATCCAAGGGAAAACATGAAACGCTTTGGCACCCAAATGTTACTTGCCGCCGCTTGTGTGCTGCCAGCTGCGCCCGCGCTGGCAGACCTTGCCTTGGCCACGTCCAAGAATTGCATGAGCTGCCACAACATTGACAAAAAGGTGGTTGGCCCCGCCTACAAGGACGTCGCAGCCAAGTACAAGGGTGACAAAGCGGCTGCGGCGCGCCTCGCTACCAAAATCATGGAGGGCGGTGGCGGCGTTTGGGGTGTGGTGAAGATGCCGTCCAATCCGCAGGTCAATGAAGCCGAAGCCAAGAAGCTGGCCGCCTGGGTGCTGAGCCAGTAGCCTTCACCGCTTCCAGCACAAACAAAAAAGCCGCCCGAGGGCGGCTTTTTCATTGCCTTTGCACGCGATCAGTAGGTTTGTCCCAGCTGATCCAGAATGGCCGGATTTTCCAGCGTGGAAGTATCTTGCGTGATGGCTTCGCCCTTGGCGATGGAGCGCAGCAGGCGACGCATGATCTTGCCGGAACGGGTCTTGGGCAGGTTTTCACCAAAACGGATGTCCTTGGGCTTGGCGATCGGGCCGATTTCCTTGCCCACATGGTCGCGCAGTTGCTTGGCGATGGCCTTGGCCTCGTCGCCCATGGGCAGCGGACGCTTGAGCACCACGAAGGCGCAGACGGCCTCGCCAGTCGTGTCATCAGGACGGCCGACCACAGCCGCTTCGGCCACCAGCTCCGTGCAGCTTACCAAGGCGGATTCAATTTCCATGGTACCCATGCGGTGGCCAGAGACGTTCAGCACGTCGTCAATGCGACCGGTGATGGTGAAGTAGCCTGTCTTTTCATCGCGAATGGCGCCATCGCCAGCCAGGTAATACTTGCCCTTGAAATCGTCCGGGTAGTAGCTCTTCTTGAACCGCTCCGGGTCACCCCAGATAGTGCGGATCATGGAGGGCCAAGGCTTCTTGACGACCAGAATGCCACCCTGACCATTGGGCACGTCCTTGCCGGTCTCGTCCACGATGGCGGCCTGGATGCCGGGGAATGGCAGTGTGCATGAGCCAGGAACCATGGGGGTGGCACCGGGCATAGGGGTGATCATGTGGCCACCGGTTTCGGTCTGCCAGAAGGTATCCACGATGGGGCACTTGCTGCCGCCCACGTGCTTGTAGTACCACTCCCAGGCGGCCGGGTTGATGGGTTCGCCGACAGAGCCGAGCAGGCGCAGGCTGGACAAGTCGTAGCTCTTGGGGTGCACAGAGTCCTTGGCTTCTGCCGCCTTGATCAAGGAACGAATGGCAGTCGGCGCGGTGTAGAACACGGTGCACTTGTGGTCCTGGATCATCTTCCAGAAGCGGCCTGCGTCCGGATAGGTGGGCACGCCTTCAAACACGATTTCCGTACCGCCAAGTGCCAATGGGCCATAGGTGATGTAGGTATGGCCGGTAACCCAGCCGATATCGGCGGTACACCAGAACACGTCGTCGGCCTTCAGGTCAAACGTCCACTTGGTGGTGAGCGCTGCGTGCAGCAGGTAGCCGCCGGTGCTGTGCTGAACGCCCTTGGGCTTACCGGTGGAGCCGGATGTGTAAAGCAGGAACAGCGGATGCTCGGCTTCGACCCATTCCGGTTCACAGGTGGTGGACTGCCCCTTGATCACGTCATCCAGCCATTGGTCACGGCCGGCGGTCATGGCGATTTCTGAGCCGCTACGCTTGACCACAACGACGTTCTTGACGGAATCGCAGCCACCCAGGGTCAATGCCTCGTCCACGATGGACTTCAGGGGAAGCTGCTTGCCACCGCGCACCTGATGGTCCGCCGTAATGATGGCCACCGCGCCGGTGTCTTCCACGCGGTCACGCAGGGACTGGGCCGAGAAGCCGCCAAACACCACTGAGTGGGTCGCACCGATACGGGCGCAGGCCTGCATGGCCGCTACGCCCTCGATGGACATGGAGATGTAGATGACCACGCGGTCACCCTTCTTGATGCCCAGGGACTTCAGGCCATTGGCGATCTGGCTGGTCTTGTCCAGCAGTTGCTTGTAGGTGATCTTGGTGACTTCGCCACCGTCGGCTTCGAAGATGATGGCAGTCTTGTCGCCCAGGCCCTTTTCCACATTGCGGTCCAGGCAGTTATACGAGGCGTTGAGCTTGCCGTCGGCAAACCACTTGAAGAACGGCGCATTGCTTTCGTCCAGCACTTGGGTGAAAGGCACCTTCCAGCTCAGCAACTCCTTGGCCAGGCGGCTCCAATAGCCTTCGTAATCAGTCTCCGCCTCCTTGCACAGCGCGTCATACGCCGCCATGCTGGGAATGGCAGCGTTCTTGACGAACTCTGCGCTGGGCAAGTAAACGGGCAATACGCTTGCGCCTTCGGTTGTTGTGCTCATGTGGGTTGTCTCCTCGGTTGATTCAAAACTGGGCGGATGTTGGTGCCAAGCACTTACAAATGACTGACTCCATGCACTGCAATGACCTGCGTCAGCCAGCAGTGAGGTGGATTGGCTAAACTTGCAGGCTGATTGCAACTCCCCCTCTACGGTATTTCTACCATGACCACCTCCATCCGCCAAGCTGACCTGATCGAATCCGTCTCTGCTGCACTGCAGTACATCAGCTACTACCACCCGGCCGACTACATCGCACACTTGGCGCGAGCCTACGACCGTGAACAAAGTCCTGCAGCCAAGGATGCCATCGCGCAGATCCTCACCAATAGCAAGATGAGCGCCACCGGACACCGCCCCATTTGCCAGGACACCGGCATCGTGAACGTGTTCCTCAAGGTAGGTATGGACGTGCGCTGGGAGGGCTTTACCGGCAGCCTGGATGACGCCATCAATGAAGGTGTACGCCGTGGCTACAACCACCCCGACAACACCTTGCGCGCCAGCGTGGTGGCCGACCCTGAGTTCCTGCGCAAGAACACCAAAGACAACACGCCTGCGGTGATCTTTACCGAAATTGTTCCCGGCAACACCGTAGAAGTAACCGTGGCTGCCAAGGGGGGTGGCTCGGAAAACAAGAGCAAGATGATCATGCTCAACCCAGGTGACTCGGTGGTGGACTGGGTACTGAAGACAGTGCCGACCATGGGTGCCGGCTGGTGCCCGCCCGGCATGCTGGGCATCGGCATTGGGGGCACCGCTGAAAAGGCCGTTCTGATGGCCAAGGAAAGCCTGATGGACGATCTGGACATGTACGAGCTGCAGGCCAAGTCTTCCAGCGGCGCCGCTTTGACCCAGACCGAAGCGTTGCGTCTGGAACTGTTTGAGAAAGTCAATGCACTGGGCATTGGTGCGCAAGGCCTGGGCGGACTGACCACGGTGCTGGATGTCAAGATCAAGATGTACCCGACACACGCCGCCAGCAAGCCCGTGGCCATGATCCCCAACTGCGCGGCTACCCGCCACGCCCACTTTGTGCTCGACGGATCCGGCTCCGTCTACATCGATCCGCCCAGCCTGGACCTGTGGCCCAACGTCAACTGGACGCCTGACTATGTCAAGAGCAAGAAGGTGGACCTCAACACCCTGACCAAGGCGGAGGTCGCCAGTTGGAAGCCGGGCGACACACTGTTGCTGAACGGCAAGATGCTTACTGGTCGCGATGCCGCGCACAAACGCATCCAGGGCATGCTGGCCAAGGGCGAGAAATTGCCGGTGGACTTTACCAACCGTGTCATTTATTACGTGGGACCGGTCGATCCTGTTGCCGGAGAGGCCGTAGGCCCCGCCGGCCCCACCACCGCTACCCGTATGGACGGCTTCACCGAAATGATGCTGGCACAAACTGGCCTGATTGCCATGGTCGGCAAGGCCGAGCGCGGTCCTGTCGCCATCGAAGCCATCAAGAAGCACCAAAGTGCCTATCTGATGGCTGTGGGCGGAGCTGCATATCTGGTCAGCAAAGCCATCAAGCATGCAAAGGTTGTAGGTTTTGAAGACCTGGGCATGGAAGCCATCTACGAATTCGACGTGGTGGACATGCCGGTCACTGTGGCAGTGGATGCCGGCGGCACCAGCGCCCACATCACCGGGCCTGCCGAGTGGCAAAAGAAGATCGCCACCGGAGAGTTCAAGAGCATTCCGGTAACTTCTGCCTGAGACCTTTGGAACGCAACGTGGTTGACCGTCGTCCCATTGGCGTCTTCGACAGTGGCGTAGGTGGTCTGAGCGTGCTGCGCGCGCTTCAGGCCGAAATGCCTCAGGAAAACTATGTGTACGTGGCAGACAACGGCCACGCACCTTACGGCGAACGTGATGATGAGCATGTGTTGAAGCGTTCCCATGCCATCACCGACTACCTTATCGCCCAGCACGATATCAAGGCTCTGGTCGTCGCCTGCAATACAGCGACGGCTGCGGCAATCCACTTGATTCGTGCAGCCTACACGCAGATCCCCATCGTGGGCATCGAGCCTGCACTCAAGCCTGCTGCCGCCCAGAGCAAGACCGGATTGGTCGGTGTCATGGCGACACGCAGCACCCTCAACAGTGAGAAATTCCACAAGCTGCTGGAGAGTTTGCACGGTGCAGCAACCTTTGTGCTGCAACCGTGCGACGGGCTCGCCATATCGATTGAGCGATCTGATACGCGACGGATCAAGGCGCTCTGCAAGGAGTACACGGCTGCCATGGGGGCGTTTGGATGTGCAACAGGTGAAATAGATACGCTGGTGTTGGGTTGTACCCATTTCACCTTTGCGTCTCAGGAGTTGATCGCTTTGATTGGGCCGGATGTCACCTTGCTGGAAGGCGGCGCTCCAGTCGCTCGGCAAACCCGGCGTCTGCTAGAAAAGCCATTGCAAGCCGCCAACATTTCGTCATCTGGCAACGAAATATCAAACAGCCCTACGATCCAGTTCTATTCCACCGGAGACACCCTTCTAATGGACTCCGCGGTACGGCGCTGGCTTGGCAGCGAAAGCAAGACACAACCGCTCTCTGTCGGCTAATGCACTGTGCACGGCCCTCTCCGGTTGCCGTGAAATTGGTCAAGCAGCCAGACTATCGACCATTTGGCGCGGCCAGATGCGCGCCCACAAGCGCTCAACCTCCGAATTACCCCGCAAGGCGGCTAGGCGCGGATCATCCCTTGACCATGCGAACTGGGGAACGCCGCGCTCGCATGCATCTTGCAACAATGCAATGGCCTTCTCCGGCTCACCCAGGGCGAGGTAAACAGGTGCAATGGACGCTGAGGGTTGCGGCAGGTTGGATTTTTCAATGGCACCCAGCACATCCCTGGCCTCCTCGTGACGCCCCGCGTATGCCAGCGCGTACGCTAGCGGCGTATGCATCAGCGGTGTGTGGGGGGCCAGTTCCATCGCCCGCCAGCCAAAGGAGACAGCCTCATCGTGCATCCCGTTTACGGATGCGAGAATGGACGCAATGCCCTGTGAGTTGTCAACCGTCGGAAAACGTTTAGCCAGATCAAGTGCCACTTGCAAGGCTTCCGCATTGTTTCCTGAAAACATGAGATAGAGCGCCAAAATCGAATTCACCGCATGGCTCACTGAATTGAGCTCCAGCGCGCGGCGCATCATCGTTACTGATTCCTCATGCCGCCCGGCTGCCTGCAGTACCCAGCCCCTGAACATATTGCTCACCCAGAAATCCGGATCAATGGCCATGGCGCGGTCCAGATCCTCCACTCCACGCTCACAGTCGCGATCTATCATCACCCGTACCCATCCCTGAATGGCCAAAGCAGACGTGGACTGGGGATCAATATTCAACGCGGTCTTGGTGGCCTCTTTGGCCAGCCAACCCGCTTCGCGTGGAGGGCGCAGGGAGCGCAAGGCCTGCACAATGCGGATTTCAGCCAAGGTGGCCCATGCCGCCGCAAAGGACGGATCCAGGTTGATGGCCAAGCGTACGGCATTGGCTGCGGCGTCAATATCTTCCACCGATTGCCGGGCCAGGAACTCCCGCGCGCTCATAAGTGCAGTGATTGCGCCAGGGCGGGCCGAATGTGTCAGTGCGTTCAGTGAAGAAGACTCTTTCATCGTTGTCTCCCGGATAGCTGCCGTGATCCGAAATCCCGAGTTGTATATGGTCTCAACCACCTCGGGCCCACCCGAGGACTGCATGGCCACCCTTAACCGGTAGACGGTGCGGGAAACACTTTCATCAGATGTCTCATTGGTACCCCACACCTTGATCATCACCTCTTCCTTGCGTACGATTTTTCCGCGTGCCTCCAACAGGGTATGCAACAGGCCCTTTTCCTTGGGGGGAAGATGGATCGGTTGTCCGTCGCAGACCAACCCGGCATGCAGGTCGAATGTGTAATTTGCGAATTTGTACAAAATGGTCATAGTTCCGCAAAGCGCTGTCGCTTCCCCGCTTGTGAATTGTCTGAAGTGCAGAACCGGTAAGGCGCGACACCTGTCTCGGTTCTTCGGTTCGGAACTATCGCGCGCCTTGGTTGTTTTGGGAGGCTTCTTTGTACTGACGCGAACAATTGCGGCAATTTCTGTACAAACGACGTCAGATTCTTCGACGAATTACCACTGTCAATGATTCATATTGATTCAGCGTCGGGGGCTTTTTCGGCACATTTGATCGGCTCTCCAGCGCCAAACCAGTCAATTTCTGAAAATTTGATGAGTGGACTGAAAATGCTCCAGCGAACCTTCTGTGGCTATATGCGGTGCTGAATGGGGAGATTTGTGCCCGTAGATCCAACGCCTGGCGTTTGCAGTACACATTGGGAGGTGACAGAGAGCATAGGCAGTAGCCAATGGCCAGCCCGACTGGACTCGAACCAGTTACCCCGAACTTAGAAGGTTCGTGCTCTATCCTGATGAGCTACGGGCTGTTTGACTTGGGATTTTACGTGGAAGTCACGCAATACAAGCCTTGGGAGGCGCATCAAACAAAAGAGCCAACGGGACAACTCCGGTTGGCTCAAAAATAATGGTCGGGGCGGCGGGATTCGAACTCGCGACCCTCTGCTCCCAAAACTTACCAGCAATTGAAGTCTATCAGGAAGTTAGCAGCATTTCTCTCTAACGGCTTGCTGCGCTTTTATACCAGCTTCGCCGGGCGTCACAAATCATCGTTAGAGGCTTCTGTGCCCCCCCCTGCCCCGGTAAGTGACCGTCGATGCAGTGCCCTGGGCGGCGGTCCACGGCATGAAATCACGGGAACCACCAACACGCTTAGGTATGCTTTAAAGTCTCAACAAAATACAGGGAGTACCTAAATGAGCGAAAACCAGTTGCTGCAAGGAGAGCATGTCGTCATGTCGTCATCAGACAATGCCTTGTGCCTCACAAACATTCGTGTGAAATACGAATCTTCAACCGGGGCAGTCAAAGCCTACAAATCAATCCCACTCGGGAAAATCTCATGCTGCTCAGTCGCGACCAGGCACGCGCCTGCTCTTCTGATCTTGGCGGCGTTGGCCGCCGTCGGTGTTTTTGCTGCACCTACCGAACAGGCAAGAATTGTTGCCGTGGTTGCCACGATTGTGTTGGTGATTGCATATTTCCTAAGTCGTCGAGGTCAGCTTGAGGTCGTGTCAGACTCTGGGGTGAGCATTGCAGTGCCTACCAAGGGAATGAAGCATGAGGACGTGCGAAGGTTTGCCGAAGCCATTGCATCGACGATCTCAGCAGTCGGCGTTCAATAGGGTGTTGGGGTCTGGGGCTCCCCCAGGATAGCCCTGCAAGGGCGGAAACTGACCCCGTATCCGTATGCCAGCGGCAGCGATATCGCAGAGGAAAAATGCAACTTCGCGGTGAAATTCGCGGAAACAGATTGATGGACTTCGCGCCATGACAAACAGGTTTTGGGGTATGGATTTCTACAAACTCCCAGCATGGCCGTGTATGCTTAACATTGCACCGCAACCAGAGACATAGTTTGAACAGTCCTCACCTTCCTCAACTTCCTGACCAAATTTCATTTGCCTCCGAATTGATTAAGGCAAGGAGTGAGCTCGGGTTCACGCAAAGTCAACTGGCATCGAATAGTGGCGTATCTTTGTCAGCAATAAAGAGCTACGAAAGTGGCCGCAATATGCCGGGCGCACGTGAGCTGCGAGACCTTTGCCAAGCCCTGCAAGTGTCTCCAAACAAGCTTTTGTTTGGCAATGAATCCCCTTTTAAACCGCGTTCGGTCCTGAGTTCATTGGCCGAAAACGGAGACTCAAATGACGAGGTTTCGCAGGCTAAGGCATACACCTTGATGCTCATGCTGGCGCAGGATGAGCGAGAAGCTTTGATGTCTCTGGCAAGCTCTATCGCGATTGCACGCCTGGGAGAGGCTGAGGTGAAGAAGCGTCTCGACCTATCTACTTTTGTGCTTGGTGTCAGCCGAGCCATTGCGACAGGAACTCAAACTGCAATAAAGACTGGGCAGCCGATCGATCCTGTTGAAATCGCGCGGAGCGCTGGAGACTTTGCTGCGAAGCACATCAGGGAGCCTGATTCAGCGCCAAAAAAGTTACCAAAAAAATAGTTTTACATTTAGAGTAACCTTGTGCTAAAGTTACCAATACAGCACTTTCGCTGTATACGTAACCTTCAAGGAAACTCCAATGATCAACTTCTCGGAGCTTGCGCTTTCGCCAAACGAGTCACGCGCAGCTCGCAACTTTCTAGGGCTTAGCCAAGCACAAGCGGCCGAGCAATCTACCCTCCCGGTCTACAAGATCAAGCGCTTTGAAACCGGCGCATATGTGCCTGATGCCCAGTTTGTGCAGGACTTGCGAGACTTCTTTGAAGCCAAGGGCTACGACTTCCGTGACAAAGACGCTCCTGGCGCCAAGGCGCGGGCGAAGGGCGATGTCTTTCCGGCTGGAGTTATTGGGAAAACTGGCGGCACCTCTAGTGAAACCAATGGTTCCATCTCTTCAGAGCCTGGAAAAGTGGCTAGGCCGGAAAAGGCCGATCTGCAATTCATGCGCATCGACCCACAGTTGGAAGGCTCTCAAATCGACCGAGTCTTTGAGTGCATAGAAGACAACGAAACCGTAATTGGCGCATCCACATCTATGCCGGTCGAATTTGGTTTTGCCAGCTCAAGCCCTGACTCCAGCAGCCAGGCAAAGGCAATCGCAATGCTTCGTCGGCTCGCTGAAAACGGCCTTCTTTATGCGCGGCTAATGGGGAGGGACCTATTGCCGGCAGGTGAGTCCGATACATCCGATGCGCCGAAAACGGAACAAAGCTTCGTTCTGTTCGCGCCAGGGAGCAAATCCCCTTCCAGCGCAAAGACTATCGGCGACTTGCTGCAGGCCGCAATGGCAGACGTGAAATTGGCAGTGATCGACGGGGATAAAGAGGCCAAGGCGCGCCGCAAAGGACGTGCAGAGCCGTCCGAGGTGTTGCAGGCACTCGTCGGATAGTCAGCAATTCAACACCGCCACAGGCGCACCGTAACCGCCTGAAACCAGATTGGAAGTACCATGTCGAACAGCACATCGCGCCGCCGCATGCCTACGCGCATGCCGCGTGCCTCAAATTTCAAAAAAACCCACAAGCTAGCGCATCAGACCTGCGTGCTTTGGATGCCAGATGCACCAGGCTACGCAGCCAATTTTGGGCCTAGCGGGGTCAAGGTTTCAAGCCACCCCGACCAGGCATATCACCTGACAGAAGATGAAGCCGAGGACCTCGCATTACGCATGCTGTCCCAGATGGGGATGCGCGCATCCATTCGCCCCTATTACGTTCAATCGAATGCACTGGCCAGGGGGTTCTAAATGCTCACACAAAACGACATTGAATTTTTCAGGCGCGAGCAACGAACCCATGAAGACTGTCTTGATCAGGAAGCGTTGACCCGAGAAATATTGAGTGAGGAGCAACGCCGCAAATTCGCGTTCCTGAGAACTTATCTGACCTATTCCATAAAGGCGGATTTACTGAAGGCGGAATTCGCAAAGTGCTGTCTGCGCAAATCGCCTAGAGCACAGATGTTGGCAGATGCAATTTGGCATGGGTACTGGGAGGTAAAACAACGCGCAGAGGAAAGTGCTGATGCACTAACCAAACGCGGACAACTGCTGTTTGCTTTCCATGGTACGTCACTTCCTGAGGCGAGGGACTGAATATGCCAAGCCTGCATTTTCGATTTATCCCGCTGTCGCCGGAAGCGATATCGATACACGTTGACGATGAGGGGTGGTTCTTCTACCTCTGGCCGTTTGAAGTGGCTTTGCTGCGACCTGGGGTGCAATCATGATCCCAGCGCCAACACCATCTGCCATCGAATGGGCTGCAAGCCCTATGCAGCGTGCCCGCTGGAACCAGGCGGCAGCATCTATGCCGAGGGTGCGTTGCAAGCCGTTCACTAAACCGCAGCCTTCACCGGTCAAGTTGTCGCCAGGCGAAAACCTCTCAGAGGAAGCTAAGCAATGCCCCAAGCTGGCAGACCATTGGTTTGTATCGAAGAAGGGGCGGACCATGAGCGACAGCGCGATTTACCTGCTGCGCTTGAGGGGATGGCTTGAGATATGCCAAACAGACCCGCGCTTTGAATCTGAGGTTTACGAAACAGAATGCCGCCTCCGCGAGCAAGCCGCTTTCATCATTGGGTGGTGCGCATGAACAAGTCCACGCTTAGCCAGGACCTACTCACCATGGCGCAGGAATTTGACCTCTCAGCGGACGACCTGACAGCGGCGGCAAAAAAGGCTGCGAAAGCCTGCAACCGCACGTTTGATAACTGGCAAAAGTTCAATGCATCTGACGACGTTATCCGGCGCCAGTTGCGAGGGATTTCAAAGAAGCACCATGTCACCTTGCCAAGTAAGGCGGGGCTGCAAGAAGTGATGAACCGATTGTGCGACCAGTCATGGTGGAAGCGTGCACTAAGGAAGCGTTTCCAAGTGGTCGAATATGCGGCCATTCAATCGGGTGCCGTGCATGCCCACGCAGGCAAATACGTGTCCGACAAAACCATGTCCAGGGCCATCCGAGACAAACGCCGCATTGCCGAACTCCTGGCCTCCTTGTATGCCATCAATCAGTCCACCGGGGAGGTGATCCCTATGGATGAAGTTGCAGAACAAAGCCTGTCCAACCCAAAAAACCGGCGCATGGCGATGATGGCCAGGATAAAGGGCATGGAAGAGTTCGAGAAGGAGCGCGGAAGCGTTGCACTGTTCTTGACCATCACTTGCCCCAGTCGCATGCATGCGCGGCACATTGCAGGCGCCCGAAATGAGCGATACGACGGCACTAGCCCGCGAGCAGCGCAGGCACACCTAAATGACTTGTGGCGCAAGGCAACGCGCAGGTTAGGACATTTGGGTGTGCGATTCTGCGGATTGCGTGTGACGGAGCCGCATCACGATGGGTGCCCGCATTGGCACGTCCTGGTATTCATCAGCCCTGAACATGCTGACACACTGGTGCAAGTAATGAGGGCATACGCGCTGTGCGATTCACCCGACGAGCCGGGGGCAAATGAGAGGCGGTTTGCAGTCGAATGGATAGACCAGGAAAAGGGCACCGCCGTTGGATACGTCGCCAAATACGTTTCAAAGGCGATTGACGGTGAGGGGGTCGGGCTGGACGACGAGGGGGGCGGAGCCAGCAAAGAAACAGCGCCACGCGCCGTCGCATGGGCACGCCTGTGGGGCATTCGGCAATTCCAATTTTTCGGAGTCCCACCAATCACGCCGACGCGTGAAATGTACCGCTTGAAGGAATTGCAGTCGGCCAGCGAAGGGCTTGCGGCCGCGCACCAGGCGGCAAGGGCCAATGACTACGCAGCATGGCTGCGAGCCTCCACCGTCTTCAACCTGGATTTCAAGCCCATTCACGTCGAACGGCAGAGCACCCGCTATGCGGATGAAAAAGTGCAACGCCTGCAAGGCTTGAGCGCAAGAGCTATTGACCTGCAATCGCCTGAAAACCTGACCACGCGGGTTGATGAATGGCGCATCGAATCGCGAAGGGATGAGGCGACAAAGGGGGAGTTTTTCCCTCCTTGGACTCGATTCAATAACTGCGCACCCATTGATTCCATTGATGTTTTTGAAACCTCGACGCTGTTCGAGTTTCAAGAAGAAAAAGAAGCTGTGGGAGTTGCGGAAAGAAAAGTGCCCCGCGCTGGGCACCGCTACCGAACGCGGGGCGGATCGATTGGAAGTCGAACGCCACGGAGCATAGCGACACACGGAAAAAATGCAAGAACGCTGGTGCAAGCAGCCGGCGGGCAGCAACTTGGGGGGCATTCATGAGCTACCTGCATCGCTCCCTTGCCTACATGCCGAAGACCATTCCGGCCTTCAAGGACATGCTTGCCGACATAGGAAACCCTCATCCGCGGGATATCGCAAAAGCGCTGAAAGTGACGGAGCGGTCTGTGTGGCGATGGCTGGCAGCAAATAAAGCGCCCCACTCTGCCATGCTGGCAATCTTCTGGCTGACCAGATGGGGGATGTCTGAAATTGAGGCGGCTGCGCACAATGCGGCCATCGGCAGCGCGGCCCAGGCCAGGTGTCTGCAAGAAGAACTGGATGCCATCAGGGCCAGGCTTGAGCGCGTGTCCCAAATCGCGGACTTTGGCGCGTCAAATGATCCCGCGCCTGAGTTTTCAGCCAATGTTGGAACCCGTGTTTTGTGGGCTAAGAACGGATATTTGGCGGTGGGTAAACCGGGTCAACCGGTGGTCAAACCGAGTGCACAACCGGCGGTTGAACCCAATAGCCATGCGGGTTTCCCGCAAATGGGCTACCTTCAGAATTCATTTCGGGTGCGCTATGCAGCATAGAGAAATCAACACTGCGCCTGACATGCACCAAATGACACCAATGGGCGGCATGAGTGCCACCCTGGCGGCACATGAGGTCGAAGACATAACCGGGTACAAACGCCCATGTGACCAGCTCGCCGAACTGCACCGGCAAGGCTTTTTCCGAGCAAGGCGCAGTAGAACAACCGGGAGCATCATCCTTGAGCGCGAGCACTACACCTTTGTATGCAGCGGTTCCAGACATGTGCACACGCCCAGGGTGCGGGTTCCTCAGGTGAGGTCGGCATGATCAAGTCAGAGCTGCCGAAACGGGTGTTTGAAAAAGACGGTTCGTACTACCACGTTGCTGCGATTGGCGGCAAACGGAAGTGGACGAAGCTGAGCCGGGTAAAGGCCGGTTTGCCTGCAATGTACCGGGCACTTGCAGAGCTAACCGCCGCAGACACCTTGGACGATTCGGTAACGCGCTTGATTGGGGATTGGTTACTGGAAGTGAGTCCAGCCCACGCCAAGAAGACCCAGGAAAACGAAGCCTACATGTGCCGGGAGGTAGGAAAGGCATTTGTCGAATTCAGGTGCAAGGAAGTAACACCGCCTGACGTGGTCGCTTTCCTCAAGGCGTACAAGTCCATGCCGCGCAGCCACAATGCCTACAGAAGCCATATTCGGGAGTTGATGCGCTTCGCCGAAGAAAAAGGATACAGGCCACCGGGTAGCAACCCGGTGAACAGTATCAGAACCATGCCAATCAAAGCTCGCACCAGGTACATAACCGACAGCGAGTTGAGGCGCATTAAGGTGGGGGCTATCTACAGCAAAGTTCACCATTCCCGTGGATTCAGAACCAAGAACCGCAGCGGACTCATGCTGTGCGCCTTGATCGATATGGCATACCTGACTGGCCAGCGCATCGGGGATTTGCTGTCGCTGGAGTGGACTGCCATAAAGCCAAACGGAATTTTGTTTGAACCGGCAAAGGTTGCAGGATCAACCGGCGTCAAAGTGCTGATTGAATGGACGCCGAAGCTTCGAAACCTGGTTGAGCGCTTGAGAGAGCTGAAGCGAGCTGACATTACCCGATGGGTGTTTACCACCCAAGGTGCGCAGAAATTCACTTACTCAGGGGCAAGCACGGCATGGAAGCGGGCTGTGAAGCGAGCTGGTGTTCGCAATGTGCATTTTCACGACCTGAAGGCAAAAGCCTTGACGGATGTTGATGAGGTGCGCGGGATAGGTGCGGCACAGACCATGGGTGGGCACAGCACGCAAACCCAAACGTCTGACTACGTACGGCACAAAAAGGCCAAAAAAACAGAGGCAACGCGTTAGAGGAATCAGGTACCGTTAGAGGAAACGGACCGAGCGAAAAAAAGAATGAAAATGTGTTTTCGCTGGAGAAAAATGGTCGGGGCGGCGGGATTCGAACTCGCGACCCTCTGCTCCCAAAGCAGATGCGCTACCAGGCTGCGCTACGCCCCGACAGCTAGTATTCTAACCTGAGCCCAGCTGCTGTCCTTTGCAGAACGTATTATTTTTCACTACCTCACCACCGTTCTATCCCATGCCCCTGCACCCCCGACTCCCATGGCTCGAAGAAGGCGACGCATTTCCCGCAGTCGAACGGGCCTGGTCCGCAAACACTGAAGCCCCAGGCCTGCTGGCTGCGGGAGGGCAGCTCAGTGTTCCCAATTTGCTTGCTGCCTACTCGAACGGCATATTTCCCTGGTACAGCGAAGGTCAGCCGACGCTTTGGTGGAGTCCTGATCCGCGCATGGTGCTGCAAACCGGCCGGTTTCGGCTGCACCGATCGCTCAAGAGAACCATCAAAAAGTTTCAGGCCTCCACAGGCTGCGAAATCCGCTTCGATTCCGCATTCAATCAAGTCATCAGCAACTGTGCTTTGGCAAGCAGACGAGGCCAAAACGGCACCTGGATACTCCCCGAAATGGTGGATGCATACCAAACTCTGCACATGCACGGCTACGCGCACAGCGTTGAAACTTGGATTGAAGGCCAGTTGGCGGGCGGCCTTTACTGTGTGGCCATAGGCCAAGCCGTTTTTGGCGAGTCCATGTTTGCCCATCGCAATGACGCCTCCAAAATGGCGTTGGCGGCGCTGGTTGGTTTTTGCCTTCAAAATGGGGTGGAGTCGATTGACTGTCAGCAAAATACCGGACATTTGGCGTCACTTGGCGCTGCGGAAATTCCGCGCTCCCAATTTGTGGCAAAGGTCCAGGAGGCCATACAGCGCCCAGCACTTCGGTGGAAGTTTGACGCCCTATACTGGCAGCATATTCTGGACACCTGATGATGACGCTGTGACCGATCTCAAGGACCTTCCGCTTCAGACGCTGCAGTTCTATGCCACCGCGCCTTATGAGTGCAGCTACCTGCCTGCACGGATGGCCCGGTCTCAGGTTGCCACGCCCAGTCATCTGATCAACAACTCAACCTATTCTGAATTGGTGGGGCGCGGCTTCCGTCGCAGTGGTGTGTTCACTTACAGGCCCTATTGCGACGGGTGCCATGCCTGCACACCGCTTCGCGTGCCGGTGCACGGATTCAAGCCCAATCGAAGCCAAAGAAGGGCCTTGAATCAGCATGGGGGACTGGCGGTGCGCGTCATGAAGCTAGTGTTCGATGATGAACATTACGCTTTGTACTTGCGCTACCAAAACAGCCGCCATGCGGGTGGTGGCATGGACGAGGACAGTGTGGATCAATATGCGCAGTTCCTTCTGCAAAGCCGGGTGAACTCGCGATTGGTCGAATTTCGTGACGTGCGCCCTGACGGCACGTTGGGTACGCTGAAGATGGTCTCCATTCTTGACGTCCTCGACGATGGTCTGTCTGCGGTCTACACCTTTTACGAGCCAGAAGAAAGAGGCAGTTTCGGTACTTACAATGTCCTATGGCAGATCCAGCAGGCCAGGGACCTCGGTCTGGAGCATGTTTACCTGGGATATTGGATTCAGAACAGCGCCAAAATGGATTACAAGGCACGCTTTGCGCCCTGCGAAATTCTGATCGACGGAAAATGGCAGGTACTGAACCAGACCACGCGCGAATTGGCCTGATACTTGAGCATGGCAAAAAAAGACCCCGACCTACCCAGCGCCCCGACAGTGCAAGTCATTGAGCGAATGTTTACGCTGATTGACGTACTGGCTTCCCGGGAAGAACCTGTATCTCTCAAGGAGATCAGTGAGAAGGCCGGTTTGCACCCATCTACTGCGCACCGAATTCTCAATGATCTGGCAACAGGTCGTTTTGTGGACAGACCGCAACCGGGCAGCTACCGCCTTGGCATGCGCCTGCTGGAGCTAGGCAATCTGGTCAAGGGCAGACTCAATGTTCGTGATGCCGCCCTTGCGCCGATGCGGGAACTGCACAAGCAGATCCAGCAGCCCGTCAATCTGAGCATGCGCCAGGGCGATGAGATTGTGTACGTGGAGCGCGCTTACAGCGAACGCTCGGGGATGCAGGTCGTCCGCGCCATTGGAGGGCATGCGCCTCTGCACCTGACTTCGGTCGGCAAGCTCTTCCTCGCCGCTGATGACCCGCAGCGCATACGTGCCTACGCCGCCAGAACAGGACTGCACGGAAACACCAAGAACAGCATTACCAACCTGGAAGCACTCGAGCGTGAGCTCAGCAAAGTTCGCCAATATGGGCAGGCCAGCGACAACGAAGAACTGGAGCTGGGTGTGCGTTGCATGGCAGCCGGAATTTACGACGATCAGAACAAGCTGATAGCCGGCCTATCGATTTCGGCACCTTCTGGTCGCCTGGAAGATGAATGGTTACCCAAGCTGAAGGAAACTGCACGCCTCATTTCGGAGGCATTGGGCAACAAGCCTGGCGGCACGCACTAGGGGCTTGGAATAAACCAAGCCTTGAGATTAATTTGAAATTACCCTTTGGTCAGCCACACGAGCGGCCAAGGGGGAGCTTTTACGACTCAGTATTGGACTGTTTTCTACCCAATGCCTGACGCGCTCAGCATCAGCAATACGACTCAGCTTTCCTGCGGAGTCCAGGAAAACCATGATGAGCTTGCGTCCGGCAATCTTTGCCTGCATCACAAGGCACTGTCCCGCTTCATTGATGAAACCGGTCTTCTGGATACCTATGTCCCAGGCAGGATTCTTCACCAAACGATTGGTGTTGTTGAACTGCAGCGTGCGACGCCCCACTTCCACTTGGTAGCCAGTTGACGTGGAGAGCTCACGCAATGTCGGATCGCCGTACGCAAAATTGACCAAAGTGGCCAAGTCCCGGGCACTGGATTGGTTCTTGCTGGACAGACCCGTAGGTTCCGCATAGCTGGTGTCTTGCATGCCCAGGCTCTTCGCCCTGGCATTCATCAGCTCGACAAAATGAGCCAAACCGCCGGGATAGGTCCGGCCCAGTGCGTGGGCGGCGCGGTTCTCGCTGGACATCAGCGCCAGATGCAGCAATTCACCACGGCTCAACTCGGTGCCAACAGCCAATCTGGAACGACTACCTTTTTCCGTGTCGACATCAGCCTGTGTAATCGTGATGGACTCATCCATGGGCAAATGCGCCTCGCTGATCAACAGACCCGTCATCAGCTTGGTAATGGACGCGATTGGCAAAACCGCCTGCTCATTCTTGCTGAACAACACCTCCTTGGTGTCCTGATCAACAACAAGGGCGACACTGGATTTGAGCGCCAGTGGGTCGCGCTCACCGTGCAATCCTGCGAGCTGACCAAACGATGGCTGACTTGGGACGACATCTACCGCTTTACGAGCAACCTGGCGCGCCGCATGCTTCTTGACCGGACGTTTCACACTGTCGGAGGCCTGAACGGCATTGGCTGCCAACGGCATTACTGCCATCCATCCAACCAAAGCCAACAGAGCAATCTTCAATTTATTTTGATTCACAGTGGATTCCAATCGTTCAGCAGGGCCAATCAGGACACAAAGTCGGCATCACGCGCACTGATGGGCGCAAGTGTAATCAAGAAAGTTATGCAAGATCAAGTACTTGCACGACAAACTTCAAGAAAAACAGGGCCAGAAGATGTTTACCCTTGCGCTGCAACCCGGTCCGACTTGCTCTGAAGCTTGTTCAACGCGCTCAGATAGGCTTTCGCCGACGCCACCACGATATCGGGATCGGCGCCCACGCCGTTGACCACTCGACCACTGTTTTGCAGGCGCACCGTGACTTCGCCCTGACTTTCGGTTGAACCACTGATGGCATTCACCGAATACAGGATCATTTCCGCGCCGCTTTGGACATGCGACTCGATCGCCTTGAGGGATGCGTCGACCGGCCCATTGCCATCCGATTCGCCTTTGACCTCCTTGCCGTCCACGGTGAATACGATGCTGGCGTGGGGGCGCTCACCAGTCTCGCTGTGCTGCGACAGCGACACAAACACGTACTTTTCCTTGTCGTGCAGAACGTTTTCCTCGCTGATCAAGGCAAGAATGTCTTCATCGAATATTTCGCTCTTGCGGTCGGCAAGTTCCTTGAAGCGCGCAAATGCCGCATTGACTTCGGCCTCGCTCTCCATCTGCACCCCCAGCTCCTGCAACCGCTGCTTGAAGGCGTTGCGGCCGCTGAGCTTGCCCAGAATGATTTTGTTGGCGGTCCAGCCCACATCCTCTGCACGCATGATCTCGTAGGTATCACGTGCCTTGAGGACGCCATCCTGGTGAATACCGGACGCGTGCGCAAAGGCGTTTGCCCCCACCACGGCCTTGTTCGGTTGGACTACGAACCCGGTTGTCTGGCTGACCATCCGGCTGGCCGCCAGGATATGGCGGGTATCTATGCCCAACTCCAGACCGAAGTAGTCCTTGCGTGTCTTCACAGCCATCACAATTTCTTCCAGGCTGCAGTTGCCAGCACGCTCGCCCAAACCATTGATGGTGCATTCCACTTGCCGGGCACCACCAATCTTCACGCCAGCCAACGAGTTCGCCACGGCCATGCCCAGGTCGTTGTGGCAATGCACCGACCAGATGGCTTTGTCCGAATTGGGGATGCGCTCGCGCAGATTCTTGATGAAGTTGCCATACAGCTCAGGAATGGCGTAGCCGACTGTGTCCGGCACGTTGATGGTCGTGGCACCTTCATCAATCACCGCTTCCAGCACGCGACACAAAAAGTCCGGATCACTGCGGTACCCGTCCTCAGGACTGAATTCGATGTCAGCGACCAGATTGCGGGCAAAGCGTACCGCTTGCTTGGCCTGCTCCAACACCTGCTCCGGTGTCATACGCAGCTTCTTCTCCATGTGGAGCGCAGATGTCGCAATAAAGGTGTGGATGCGAGCCTGCTTGGCGCCCTTCAGGGCTTCTGCCGCACGCGAGATGTCCCTATCGTTGGCACGTGACAAGGAGCACACTGTGGAGTCCTGAATGGTATTGGCAATCAATTGCACGGCTTCAAAATCGCCGTTGGAACTGGCTGCAAAGCCCGCTTCGATCACATCCACCTTCAGACGCTCCAATTGGCGCGCAATGCGCAGCTTTTCGTCCCGTGTCATGGATGCGCCAGGAGATTGCTCTCCGTCGCGCAAGGTGGTGTCGAAAATAATCAGTTTGTCGGCCATATTTTTGTTCTCCTCAATTCTTCAGTTAATGCAAGCCGCGCTCATCCGGCTCATCCGTTGACGTGCTGATCACGCTGGTTTGCAATCCACGCGCCTTGCGCACACCGTACACCACATATCCACTCAGGCCGTACAACACAAACAACCCAAATATCACCTTGGGCGGATCCAGGTTCACAACGGCAATGACCAAGGCCACGGCAACAATCACCGCAAACGGCACGCTGCGTTTCATGCTGAGGTCCTTGAAACTGTAAAAGGGAACGTTGGTGACCATGGTGAGTCCGGCATACAGAGCTACAAAGAAGGTGGGCCACATCAGCTCTTCACCTTTGATTCCCAGATCCGTGGTCAACCATATGAAGCCCGCCACGAGTGCTGCTGCGGCCGGTGATGGCAGTCCTTGGAAATAGCGCTTGTCCACGACCCCGGTATTCACATTGAAACGTGCCAAGCGCAAAGCGGCACAGGCGCAATAAACAAACGCGGCGAACCAGCCCCAGCGACCCAGCCCGCGCAGAGCCCATTCGTAGGAAATCAGTGCCGGTGCAGCCCCGAAAGACACCATGTCCGACAGGGAGTCCATCTGTTCACCGAATGCGCTTTGGGTATTGGTCATGCGCGCCACGCGGCCATCCAGACTGTCCAGCACCATGGCGCAAAAGACACCCACTGCGGCCAAGTCATAGCGGGCATTCATGGCCATCACGATGGCGTAGAAGCCACCGAACAAAGCCGCCAGCGTAAATAAATTGGGAAGAATATAAATGCCCTTGCGGGGCTTGCGAACAGGCGCGGCTTCGCCGTCCTGGTTGGCGGAATCGCTTCCATCTTGCATATAAATTCCTGACCTTTTTTCAACAACCATCGAGAGTCGACGCACAGCACACAGCGGCTGTGCCAGCACGCCAGTGTAAGCGCAGAGTGCATTGTCGCAGGCCGCGCATGCGCCATGGAAAAAGGCCACCGAAGTGGCCTTTTTTGCTGTTGATGCAAAGATCAGTTGCGGGTCTGGTCGACCAGCTTGTTCTTTGCAATCCAGGGCATCATGGCGCGCAGCTTGGAGCCCACCACTTCGATCTGGTGTTCCGCAGTCAGGCGGCGGCGAGCGGTCATGCTGGGGTAGCCAGTGCGACCTTCCAGGATGAACATCTTGGCGTATTCACCAGTCTGGATGCGCTTGAGTGCATTGCGCATGGCTTCGCGGCTCTGGGCGTTGATGACTTCGGGGCCGGTCACATACTCACCGTACTCTGCATTGTTGGAGATGGAGTAGTTCATGTTGGCGATGCCGCCTTCATAGATCAGGTCCACAATCAATTTGAGCTCGTGCAGGCATTCAAAGTACGCCATTTCAGGCGCATATCCAGCTTCCACCAGGGTCTCGTAACCCATCTTCACCAGTTCCACGGCTCCGCCACACAGAACGGCCTGCTCGCCGAACAGATCGGTCTCGGTCTCTTCCTTGAAGTTGGTTTCAATGATGCCGGCCTTGCCACCACCGTTGGCCATGGCATAGCTCAGAGCGAGATCACGGGCCTTACCAGACTTGTCCTGGTGCACAGCCACCAAGTGGGGCACGCCGCCACCTTGGGTGTAGGTATTGCGCACAGTGTGGCCGGGAGCCTTGGGCGCCACCATCCACACGTCCAGATCGGCACGAGGCACGACTTGGTTGTAGTGCACGTTAAAGCCGTGGGCAAAGGCCAACGACGCGCCTTGCTTGATGTTGGGAGCCACGTTGTTGTTGTAGACCTCGGCAATCTGCTCGTCGGGCAACAAAATCATGACCACGTCGGCCGCCTTCACCGCGTCGTTGACTTCCAGCACATTCAGGCCGGCTTTGCCAACCTTGTCCCAGGAAGCTCCGCCTTTGCGCAGACCGACCACGACTTTCACGCCGCTGTCGTTCAAGTTCTGTGCGTGTGCGTGACCTTGGCTGCCGTAACCAATAATGGCAACCGTCTTGCCCTTGATGAGGCTCAGATCACAATCCTTGTCGTAAAAAACCTTCATTTCTTCTCTCCGTTGTAAAAATTTAAACGCGCAAAATGCGCTCACCGCGACCCACTCCGCTGGAGCCAGTACGCACGGTTTCCAGAATGGCTGAACGCTCAATCGCGTCCAGGAACGCATCGTTCTTGGCCTGATCGCCCGTCAGTTCGATGGTGTAGCTCTTTTCGGTAACGTCAATAATGCGTCCCCGAAAAATGTCTGCCATGCGCTTCATTTCCTCGCGCTCCTTGCCCACGGCGCGCACCTTGACCATCATAAGCTCGCGCTCGATGTAGGCACCCTCTGTCAGATCGACCACCTTGACCACCTCGATCAAGCGATTCAAGTGCTTGGTGATCTGTTCGATGACGTCTTCAGAACCAGCGGTTTGAATCGTCATGCGGGACAGACTGGGATCTTCTGTCGGAGCAACGGTCAGCGACTCGATGTTGTAGCCCCGTGCGGAAAAAAGCCCGACCACGCGGGAGAGAGCACCCGGCTCGTTCTCCAGCAAAACTGCAATGATGTGTTTCATAAGATGAAGACTCCTCTTTTCGCCGCCCTCCCCCTGCCGCGGTAACGTCAGGGCTTGGCGGGCAATAGATTCGTCAAAGTTAGGTTGATACGAGTTGGCTTAGAGATCTTCCGAACCGAGCAGCATTTCAGTAATGCCCTTGCCGGCTTGCACCATGGGGAATACGTTTTCGGTGGGGTCAGTACGGAAGTCCATGAACACGGTGCGGTCCTTGAGCCTGCGGGCTTCCCGCAACGCAGGTTCCACATCTTCAGGGCGCTCAATCAGCATGCCCACGTGACCATAGGCTTCTGCCAGCTTCACAAAGTTAGGCAAGGCGTCCATGTAGCTATGGCTGTAGCGACCTTCGTACTCCACCTCCTGCCACTGACGCACCATCCCGAGGTAACGGTTATTGAGGGCGCAAATCTTGATCGGCGTGTTGTACTGCAGGCAGGTGGAAAGCTCCTGGATGCACATCTGCACCGAGCCTTCGCCGGTAATGCAGAACACTTCACTGTCCGGCTTGGCCAACTTGATGCCCATGGCATAAGGAATGCCCACGCCCATGGTGCCCAGACCACCCGAGTTGATCCAGCGGCGTGGCTCATCAAAACGGTAGTACTGTGCAGCCCACATCTGATGCTGCCCCACATCGGAGGTGATGTAGGTATCAGCGTCTTTGGTCATATTCCAAAGCGTTTCCACCACGTACTGGGGTTTGATGACATCGCCTTTGCCATGGTCATACTTCAGGCAATCGCGCTTGCGCCAGCCTTCAATGGTGTCCCACCAAGCGGCCAAAGCGCCGGAATCCGGCTTGGTTGTGCTTTCCTTGATCATGGCGATCATCTCACCAAGAACGTCTTTCACATCACCAACGATTGGAATATCCACCCGGACCCGCTTGGAGATACTGGAGGGATCGATATCGATATGGATGATCTTGCGCTCGTTTTGCGCGAAGTGTTTGGGATTGCCGATAACCCGGTCATCAAATCGCGCGCCAACCGCCAGCAACACGTCGCAGTTCTGCATGGCGTTATTGGCTTCCACCGTGCCATGCATTCCCAGCATGCCCAGGAACTTGCGGTCACTGGCCGGATAGGCTCCCAACCCCATCAGTGTATTGGTGCAGGGATAGCCGAGCATGTCGACCAGGGTGCGCAACTCAGCGGATGCGTTGCTGAGCAACACACCGCCGCCGGTATAGATGTAGGGACGCTTGGCCGACAACAGCAGCTGCAGCGCCTTGCGGATCTGTCCGCCGTGCCCCTTGCGTACCGGGTTGTACGAACGCATCTCGATGCTGGTCGGGTAACCGGAGTACGGCACCTTTTTGAAGGAGACATCCTTCGGGATGTCCACAACCACCGGGCCAGGTCGGCCGCTACGTGCGATGTGGAACGCCTTCTTCAGCGTCTCTGCAAGATCCTTGGCATCCTTGACCAGGAAGTTGTGTTTGACGACCGGACGTGTGATGCCCACGGTGTCACACTCCTGAAATGCGTCCAGACCAATGGCGTGCGTTGGCACTTGACCACTGATGATCACCATCGGAATACTGTCCATGTACGCAGTTGCGATGCCGGTCACCGCGTTGGTAACACCGGGTCCAGATGTGACCAGTGCTACGCCTACATCGCCCGTGGCACGAGCATAACCGTCGGCCGCATGGACTGCTGCCTGTTCATGCCGCACCAAAACGTGCTGAATGGTGTCCTGCTTGTAAAAAGCGTCATAAATGTGCAGGACGGCACCACCGGGGTAACCCCAGACGAACTTGACGTTCTCAGCCTGCAAAGCCTTGACCAGAATCTCCGCACCGCGAAGTTCAGGAATGGAGCCAGATTTTTGAGCGGCGTTGGCCGCAGAAGCAATTTCAGCTTTGGAAATTTCCATGATGAACCTTTGTGAATTTCTCTAACGAAAAACCTTGGGTGCCCCTTCACAAACACTTTTGGCGTCGCGTTGGGACTTAAGGACCAAGCCATGGGCGCAGTGAATAACGCGCCGGACCGGGACCCGTTTGCCTTTTGATGAGCAAGGCGCATTATCACACCGTCGCGACCTAATTTGAAGCGCCATCGGAAATTTTCTGCGCCGTGAATGAGATAATTCTTCCTTTTTCCTGCGGATTTTTCGTCTTGGCATCTGAATCCGAACTCACCGAATTTTTGAAAAGCGTAGAAAAGCGCGCATTCAAACGGTCTGTCTATCACGTACGCAACGAAGAGTCAGCCTTGGACATTGTTCAGGAAAGCATGATGAAGCTGGCGGAACACTACGGGCATAAACCGGTAGACGAACTGCCCATGCTGTTTCAGCGCATCCTCTCTAATTGCACCCTCGATTGGTTCAGACGGCAAAAGGTCCAAAATGCACTTTTTTCCAATTTGAGCGATTTCGAGTCATCCGGAGACGACGATGACTTCAACTTGCTGGAAACTCTGGACGCATCCTCGGGGAACGACCTGGGAGAGAGTGCAGAGAGCCTTACGGACCGGGCACAGACCTTGCGTAGCATAGAAACAGAAATACAACAGCTCCCAGGCCGTCAACGAGAAGCCTTTCTGATGCGTTACTGGGAGGAAATGGACGTCGCAGAAACTGCAGCTGCGATGGGTTGCTCACAAGGCAGCGTCAAAACACATTGTTCCAGGGCGGTTGCAGCGCTTGGCAAGGCTTTGAAGGCAAAGGGGATCAGACTATGAATACACAGGAAAATCGACATACCCATGCCGGTACGGATGCTCTGGGCAAGGCGATTGCGGCACGCTTGACCGAAGGCACGGATTCCCTTCCCCACGATATAACGGAGCGACTCAGGGCCGCCCGAATGCAGGCTGTTGCCAAACGCAGATTGATCGGAAGCCAGGCTTCTGCAGTGGAGGTTCTTGTCTCCGGCGGAGAGGCCGTTTTGCAGCTTGGTGGCGGCGAAGGCAGTTGGTGGGACCGGGTTGCAGCCTTGTTGCCGCTGTTGGCTCTGGTTGTTGGCTTGGTTTCCATTGCCGTCATGCAAGATGAGTTGCGTGCACGTGAAGTTGCCGAGGTCGATACCGAATTGCTGACGGACGTTCTACCACCAGCAGCCTACACGGACCCCGGATTTGCGCAATTTTTGCGTGCGCAGCAAAACAATTAGTCAATTCTTCATGCATTTCAGGGAAAAATACACGCCTAATTCATGCAAATGGTCACAGTTGGCCATCGCCACGTGCGGCATGCTGTTGGCCTTGATTGGGACTTCTTTGCATGCCCAAACGACCGCTACAGGGTCCGTTGCTACAACATTGAAAGTTGCCCCCACCGTCAACGCTCCGCCTACTTGGGAGTCACTGGACAAGAACCAGCGGATTGCGCTCGCCCCTTTGGAGAAATCCTGGCCCGGCCTGAGCGAGGGTCAAAAGCGCAAATGGCTGGCAATTGTCAAGACCTATGCAAGCCTTGGCGCGCAGGAGCAGGAAAAGATGCACAGCCGCATGGTGGAGTGGGCAGCACTGTCCCCAAGGGATCGTGAGCTTGCGCGACTGAATTTCGCGCACAGCAAGGTTATCAATCAATCGGACCGTGCGGCAAATTGGGAGGCTTACCAAGCCTTGAGTCCTAGCGAGCGACAGAAGCTGGCCGAAGGTGCCAAGATCAAACCAGTGGGTGCTGCCGTGGCCGTAAAGCCCGTGGAACACGAAAAGCTGACCCCCGTTCCGGTAACTCGCCACACTCCGGAACAGGAGCGTGCTGCAGTGGCGGCCCAACGGCCCTTGAACCGCAATACGCTTTTGCCCGAGCCACTGCCCCGCCCTCGCGACTCGGCAACAGCTACTGAAGCCAACTCTCCCAGCAAACCCTGATGGCACCGGGTTTGTGGCGCCGCATGGCATGTTGGGTGTATGAAGGCATTCTGCTCTTCGGCGTGGTCTTCATTTCGGGCTACCTATTCAGTACATTGAGTCAGACACGCAATGCCATGGACAACAGAAATGCCCTGCAAGCCTTTCTGTTTGTCATATTTGGTATCTACTTCGTCTGGTTCTGGGCCAAAGGTCAGACATTGGCAATGAAGACCTGGAATATCCGGGTCGTCGATCTGAACGGAAAAGCCATAACCCAAAAGCGGGCGCTCTTGCGATATGTGCTTAGCTGGGTCTGGTTTCTCCCCCCGCTGATGGCGGTAGCCCCCTTTCAACTCAATGGAGCGGAGGTCGGGGTCATAGCGGTGGGATGGATTGCGGTTTGGGCCTTGCTCAGCAGGTTCCAATCCCAGGGACAGTTCTGGCATGACGTATGGGCGGGTACGAGGCTGATAAGCTCGCAACCACTCAGCCGTTAATTCCAAACTCCAGATGTCCTCTCAAGAATCCTCGCCCGTAAATCCGCAAAAAGACCGCCGAGGGCTCAACCGCGTCTGGCACGCAACTGGGTATTCCATGGCGGGTCTGCGTGCTGGCTGGGGGGAGACCGCCTTCCGGCAGGAGGTGCTGGCGGCCTTCATCTTGCTGCCACTGGCCTTTTGGCTGGGACAAAGCTGGATCGAGGTGGCTGCATTGGCAGGCAGTGTGATTGCAGTCATGGTCGTTGAACTGCTGAACACCGCAGTGGAGACCGCAATTGACCGCATTGGGCCCGAATGGCACGACCTGTCCAAACGCGCCAAAGACATGGGCAGTGCTGCCGTCCTCCTCAGCTTGCTGCTTTGCATTGGCATATGGTCTGCAGCATTTATCCATCACATCACATGACCCGTCCAACATTTTCACTGTGCGTCTACTGCGGCTCCAGGCCAGGAACCGAGTCGGCCTATGAACAGGCCGCCGTAGCTGTTGGCCAGTGGATCGCCCGACAAGGCGGACAACTGGTCTACGGCGGAGGCAGTGGCGGGCTGATGGGTACTGTAGCCAATGCTGCGCTGGAAGCCGGTGCACGGGTAGTCGGGATCATTCCCAAGGCCCTGGTGGAAAAAGAGTGGGCCCACCGCGGCTGCACCGAACTGCACATTGTGGACAACATGCATGATCGCAAGCGCATGATGGCTGAACGCGCCGACGCATTCCTGGCGCTTCCGGGGGGAATTGGCACCTTCGAGGAACTCTTCGAGGTCTGGACCTGGCGTCAACTGAGTTACCACGACAAGCCGATTGGCCTGCTCAATACTGCAGGCTATTACGATGGATTGCTCAAGTTCCTGCAGACCGCCGTCAAGAACCAATTCATGGGAGATTGGCAAATGGGACTGATCCGGCATGGCAGCAACCCCTCGGAGCTCCTGGGTGAGCTGATACGCCATGCTGGCACATCCGCCACGAACAACATGGACCAGATCTAGGCTGCCCGCAAGGCAGCTACACAGGCGTCAAACCGCCGCGTCGTCCTGCTCACCCGTACGGATACGAACCACACGCTCCACGGACGTCACAAAGATCTTTCCGTCACCGATCTTGCCGGTACGTGCCGCCTTGACGATGGCTTCTACGCAACGATCCACGTCTTCAGTTTTTACTACAACTTCCACTTTCACCTTGGGCAGAAAGTCCACCACATATTCGGCACCACGGTACAACTCGGTGTGACCCTTCTGGCGGCCAAAGCCCTTCACTTCCGTGACGGTCAAGCCGGTTACGCCACAGCCGGCAAGAGCCTCGCGCACTTCTTCCAACTTAAACGGTTTTACAACGGCAGTAATCTGTTTCATCTCGATTCCCTATTAATTCAATTCAAGCCCGAAAGCGGTTGGTAATAGGATAACGCCAATCCTTGCCAAAACTGCGGTGTGTCACCCGAATACCCACAGGCGCTTGTCGGCGCTTGTATTCGTTGATCTTGATGAGCCGGGTAACTTTCTCCACATCTTCCTTGGCAAACCCATCGGCGATGATGGATTCCATGCTCTGGTCATTCTCCATGTATCGTTCCAGAATGGCGTCCAGCACCTCGTAGGGAGGAAGGCTATCCTGATCCGTTTGGTCCGGCCGCAATTCCGCACTGGGAGGCCGCGTGATGATCCGCTCAGGAATCGGGTTGCTACAGGTCCCATAGGGGTCATGCGCATTGCGCCAGCGCGCCAGCTTGAAGACTTGCGTCTTTGCTAGATCCTTGATTACCGCAAAACCGCCGGCCATGTCACCGTACAAAGTGCAATAACCAGTTGCCATCTCCGATTTGTTGCCCGTTGTCAGCACGATGCTGCCAAATTTGTTGCTCAAGGCCATCAGCAAAGTGCCACGGATTCGTGCCTGGATATTCTCTTCAGTAGCGTCGAGCGCCAGCCCCGCAAATTCGGTGGCCAGCGAAGCCTTGAAGGCTTCAAACTCAGGGACGATGGATATCTCGTCGTAGCGCACTCCCATGCGCTTTGCCATCTCACGCGCATCCAGCCAGCTGATGTCAGCCGTATAAGGCGACGGCATCATGATGGAGCGAACCTTGGAGGCGCCCAACGCATCTACCGCTACGGCAAGAACCAGCGCAGAATCAATGCCACCGGACAGCCCCAGCAGCACACCAGGAAAACCATTCTTGCCGACGTAGTCGCGAACGCCCAGAACCAAGGCATCCCACAGATCTTCTTCGGGGCTGCGCACCGGCTCCACCCTTGCGGAAAGCAAAAGACCGGTCGAACCGCGGAGCACGTCCAATTCAAACAGCTCCTCCCGGAAACTGGGCGCCCTGCCGGCAAGAGAAGCATCGGCATTGAGTGCAAACGAATGGCCCTCAAAGACCACTTCATCCTGACCTCCAACCAGGTGGGCATACACCAGTGGCAACCCGGTCGACCGTACGCGCTGTGCCATCACGGCCTCGCGCTCATAGCCCTTGCCCACATGAAATGGAGACGCATTGACCGTGGCCAGCAACTGCGCACCAGCTTCCTTGGCCAGACGCGCCGGCTCTTCAAACCATGCATCTTCACAAATCAGCAGACCCACGCGTACCGTGTCGCTGCCCTCTCCTGCCTCAAATACACAAACACCATCGCCGGGGCTGAAGTATCGGCGCTCGTCAAAAACCTGGTAATTCGGCAGCTCGCGCTTGTTGTAGCTGGCGATCACCTTCCCGTCGCGCAAAACGCTGGCCGTATTGAAGCGATGCTGGGTAGCTAGCGAACGCGTACGCACATCGTCTCCAGTCGGGTGTCCAACCACCACGGCCATGCCTTTTAACCCAGCCAGACGCGAGGCCAACGTCAACAGGGCATGATCACACGCTTGAATGAATGCAGGACGCAGAAAAAGGTCTTCCGCAGCGTAGCCACACAGTGACAATTCAGGGGTCAACAACAACCGGGCGCCCTGCGCGTAGGCCTGCTCTGCAGCATCCACAATTTTCTGCACGTTACCGTCCAGATCACCTACGAAAAAGTTCAGTTGCGCTATGCACAGTTTGAGAGTCATGAAGCTGCAGTACGTTGATAAGTGCCACCCAGGAAATGCGCCAACAGCGCCGGGAGCGCGGCATGGATGATTATGTCATTCAGGTAGTTACTTCGCCTCTGGATGTGGACGCAACCACATGGGACGCACTGCTGGATTCGCAGCCATTCGCCACTCCCTTCATGCGGCACACCTATCTGAGTGCCTTGCACACCAGCGGCAGTGCCTGCGCCCGCACCGGTTGGGACCCTCGGTTTATTCTGCTCTCAGACGAGCAGGGGCTTGCAGCCGCAACTGTGCTGTACATCAAAGACCATTCCATGGGCGAGTACGTGTTCGATTGGGCCTGGGCCCGGGCATACCAGCAGCACGGTGTGCCCTACTACCCCAAAGGAGTGGTGGCAGTGCCTTTCACACCGGTCCCCGGCAGTCGTCTTCTCGCCCGTGACAGCACAGCGCGTGCAGCCCTGGCAAAAGCCTTGGTGGGACTCGCCGAACAGTGGGAGTTGTCGTCCTTGCATCTGCTGTTTGGCACTGAAGACGACTTCGAGGCCTGCCTAAACGCGCAGATGCAACTGCGCCATACCGTGCAATTCCATTGGGAGAATTCGGCGGAGGGTTACCTGGACTTCGACGCATTCCTGGCCTCCTTGTCGCAGGAGAAACGCAAGAAGATCCGCCAGGAGCGCCGAAAGGTGCAAGAAGCGGGAGTGCAATTTCGCCATGCAGCGGGTGCCGAAATCAGCGCGGAGGACTGGGCGTTCTTCTATCGTTGCTACGAGCGAACCTACCTGGAGCATGGCAACCCGCCCTATCTCAAACCGGAGTTCTTCAGGCAAATGGCCCAAGTCATGCCGGAAAACTGGCTGCTATTCATTGCCGAGCGAGACGGCCGGTCCATTGCCAGCAGCTTGATCGGTCTGGGTCAACAAGGCAATGTGCCAAACGGCGATCAACCTCTCGCCAAAGTGGCTTATGGCCGTTACTGGGGAGCGCTTGAACGCGTGGATTGCCTGCATTTTGAGGCCTGCTACTACCAACCGCTGCAATGGTGTATTACACAGGGATATCAGCGCTTTGAAGGTGGGGCGCAGGGAGAGCACAAGATGGCCCGCGCACTGTTGCCGGTAAAGACCAGCAGCACACACTGGATTGCGCATCCGGAATTCAGCAATGCCATAGCCAATTACCTGGAACGTGAGGGCCAGGGAATCGAAAACTACATGGAAGAATTGGAAACGCGCAACCCGTTCCGCAAGAGCTAAAGGGCGCGTCGCACGCGCCCTTTAGTTCAATCAGGCTTGCAGCTTGTTGTAGTTAGCAATGCCATCCGCAATTTCCTGGCGCGCAGACTCAGGGCCTTCCCAACCCAGGATCTTGACCCACTTGCCTTCTTCCAGGTCTTTGTAGTGTTCAAAGAAATGGGCAATGGTCTTCAGACGCAAAGGCTGCAGATCTTCAGGCTTTTCCCAACGGCTGTACAGCGACAGTATCTTGTTGGTGGGAACAGCCAGCACCTTGCCGTCCTGACCGGCCTCATCTTCCATCTTCAGGATACCAATAGCGCGGCAGGTCACCACCACGCCAGGGATCAGGGGTACCGGAGTAATCACCAGCACGTCCACCGGATCACCGTCTCCGGAGATGGTGCGAGGTACGTAGCCGTAATTGGTCGGGTAGTGCATGGCCGTGCTCATGAAACGGTCCACAAAAATCGCTCCGGTAGCCTTGTCGACCTCGTACTTCACGGGATCGGCGTTCATCGGGATTTCGATAACCACATTGAACTCTTCAGGCGCTTTCTTACCGGGGGTGACGTTGTCCAGGGACATGGGTGCTCTCTCTAATGATGAAAATCAAAAACTGTCGGGATTAACCCTGATTTTACTGACTCAGCCCTTGCAGCCTTAAAGACTGTCTTTTTTTGGCGTTACATTCTGCGAGTTGGCCAATCTTCTCCTCGGCACATGGTGACCGGGAGCAATGAGGAAGCAACGCAGCGGAGTGACGCTAGCGTTGCTCCTATTTTGCGAATCAACAAGGAGATTTCATATGACTGGCAACTCGGCGCTGACTCTGGCGCTCGTTTGTGGCTTTATCGCCGTGGTTTACGGCGTTTGGGCACGCAGTTGGATACTTTCTCAGGACGCTGGCAATGCGCGCATGCAAGAAATTGCTGCCGCAATCCAGACCGGCGCAGCAGCCTACCTCTCACGCCAATACCGGACCATTGCCATGGTCGGCGTGGTGCTGGCCATTCTGATCGCCGTATTTCTGGATCCCATGAGTGCAGTGGGCTTTGTGCTGGGCGCCGTCCTCTCCGGCGCCTGCGGCTTCATCGGCATGAACGTGTCGGTGCGTGCCAACGTGCGTACCGCACAGGCCGCGACCAAGGGTATTGGACCGGCACTGGACGTCGCCTTCCGCGGCGGTGCCATTACCGGCATGCTGGTGGTCGGACTGGGTCTGCTGGGCGTGACCGGGTTCTACTGGTTTCTGGTGCCCGATGGTGCCGTCACTGCAGCCAGGCTGAACCCGCTGGTGGGCTTCGCCTTTGGCTCCTCGCTGATTTCCATCTTCGCCCGTCTGGGTGGTGGCATCTTTACCAAAGGTGCTGACGTCGGCGCCGATCTGGTGGGCAAGGTCGAGGCCGGCATTCCCGAAGACGACCCGCGCAACCCTGCGGTGATTGCCGACAACGTGGGCGACAACGTGGGCGACTGCGCCGGTATGGCAGCCGACTTGTTTGAAACCTATGCCGTGACACTGATTGCCACCATGGTGCTGGGCGCCTTGCTGCTGGGCGCAGGCGGCCCCAACGCTGTGCTCTACCCCTTGGGCCTGGGCGCGGTATCCATCGTGGCATCCATCATCGGCTGTTTCTTCGTCAAGGCTTCGCCCGGCATGAAGAACGTGATGCCAGCGTTGTACAAGGGCCTGGCCGTGGCGGGCGTGCTGTCTCTGATCGCGTTTTACTTTGTGACGCAAAGCCTGTTTCCGGCAGCATTGACACTGGCGGATGGCCGCATCATCACATCCAGCGCCCTGTTCGGCGCCTGCGCCGTCGGCCTGATACTGACGGGTGCCCTGGTCTGGATTACCGAGTACTACACCGGCACCCAATACGCGCCGGTGCGTCACATCGCCCAGGCATCCACCACCGGACACGGCACCAACATCATTGCCGGCCTGGGTGTTTCCATGCGCTCCACCGCCTGGCCCGTGCTGTTTGTCTGTGTGGCCATTTACACCGCCTACGCACTGGCCGGCCTGTACGGCATCGCCATTGCAGCCACTTCCATGCTCAGCATGGCCGGCATCGTGGTGGCGCTGGACGCGTACGGCCCCATCACCGACAACGCCGGTGGTATCGCCGAAATGTCCGAGCTGCCAGCCAGCGTGCGTGACATCACCGATCCGCTGGACGCCGTGGGCAACACCACCAAGGCTGTGACCAAGGGCTACGCCATTGGCTCGGCTGGCCTGGCCGCGCTGGTTCTGTTTGCCGACTACACCCACAAGCTCGAAGGCTACGGCCAGCACATCACCTTTGACCTGAGCAACCCCATGGTGATCATCGGGCTCTTCATCGGTGGTTTGATTCCCTATCTGTTTGGTGCGATGGCCATGGAAGCCGTGGGCCGGGCAGCGGGCTCGGTGGTGGTGGAAGTGCGCCGCCAGTTCCGCGACATCAAGGGCATCATGGATGGCTCCGGCAAACCGGAATACGACACCGCCGTGGACATGCTCACCAGTGCTGCCATCAAGGAAATGATGATTCCCAGCCTGTTGCCAGTCGTGGCTCCCATTCTGGTCGGCCTCGTGCTGGGACCGGCGGCGCTGGGCGGCCTGCTGATGGGCACCATCGTGACCGGCCTGTTTGTGGCCATCTCCATGTGCACGGGCGGCGGTGCCTGGGACAATGCCAAGAAGTACATCGAAGATGGCAATTTTGGCGGCAAGGGCTCCGAAACCCACAAGGCGGCGGTCACCGGTGATACCGTGGGCGACCCCTACAAGGACACCGCCGGCCCGGCTGTGAACCCGCTGATCAAAATCATCAACATCGTGGCCTTGCTGATCGTGCCGCTGATGATGAAAATCCACGCCGGTTAACCTAATCTCTTGATCCAGGACAAGGCCCGCCTTTTGGCGGGCCTTCTAATTTGGGGTAACCCAAGGTCTTCACTTACCAGCAGTAGGGAAATACTCTACGATGGGGGCCTGGATAAGCCGTACAAAATTAAAAGAGCATCGAGTGAAAATTCTTGTCGTTGATGACCATGCGTTGGTGCGCGAAGGGTTGCGTCAGGTTTTAAAGGGCCTGGAAGACCACTTGGACGTGTTGCAGGCCGGGACCTGCGAACAGGCCTTTTCCGTTGCACAAGCCCACGGTGATCTGGATCTGGTGCTGTTGGACTATCACCTGCCGGACATGAACGGCCTGGAGGCACTGTCGGTCTTTGGCGACCGGCACCCCGAACTTCCCGTTGTACTGCTTTCGGGCTCGGCCAATGTACAGATCATGCGCCAGGTACTGCAGGCCGGTGCCGCCGGTTTTGTCACCAAGGCCTGTGTCAGCGACGAATTGTTGCGCGCGGTGCGCAGCGTACTCAATGGCGACATCTATCTGCCGCAGGAACTCCACACGCCCAATCCTTCTGACACGCACACCTCCCCGTCAAAGCAGATGCTGACCCAACGCCAGGAGCTGGTGCTGAGTTGCCTGCTCGATGGACTGTCGAACCGTGAAATTGCAGATCAACTGCACGTGTCTGAAGAAACCATCAAAACCCATGTGGCCGCCATACTGCGGCACTTCGACGTGCAGAATCGCACACAGGCGGTGGTTGCGGCAACCCGTATCGGCTACCGCCCCCTCAGCACCCAATAGCCCCTTTTGGCAAACTATCCATTCTTCAGCCGCTCGCTCCGCGGGTGCCGAGAGGATGGACAATAGGACCATGGCAGAACAACCAAGCAAGCGCATCATCCCCGTCACGGACCAACGGTCCGGATCACTGGGCGTCCCCGCTACAGCCCTGAATGCGCAGGCCCTGCTACCGGCCAGCGGACTTCTGCAGGATGCAAGGGGGCGTGTCCTGCGCGACCTGCGCATCAGCGTCACCGACCGATGCAACTTCCGCTGCAGTTACTGCATGCCCAAGGATGTCTTCACCAAGGACTACCCTTACCTGCCCCACAGCTCCCTGCTGACCTTTGAAGAAATCACCCGGATCGCACGGCAGTTTGTGGCCCATGGGGTGACCAAGATACGGCTCACCGGTGGCGAACCCCTGCTGCGCAAGAACCTCGAAATCCTGATCGAGCAGCTGTCCGCACTGCGCACTCCGGACGGAAACGCGCTGGACCTGACGCTGACAACCAACGGCTCCCTGCTGACACGCAAGGCAGAAGCACTGCGCGCGGCCGGCCTCAAGCGCCTGACGGTCAGTCTGGATGGTCTGGACGATGCCGTGTTCCGCGCCATGAACGATGTGGACTTTCCGGTCCGAGATGTGCTCGACGGCATCGAGGCGGCACAAACGGCGGGTCTTGGCCCGATCAAAGTGAACATGGTGGTCAAGCGTGGCACCAATGACCAGCAAATCCTGCCCATGGCGCGGCACTTCAAGGGCAGCGGCATCGTATTGCGCTTCATCGAGTACATGGACGTGGGCGCCACCAATGGCTGGCGCATGGACGATGTGCTTCCCTCCGCCGACGTGATTCGTCTCTTGCAGCAGGAGCTGCCGCTCATACCGCTGGAGGCCTCGCAGCCGGGCGAAACCGCCCAGCGCTGGGGCTATGCCGATGCCAGCGGCCAACATGACAAGGCCGCCGGCGAAATCGGTGTGATCAGCAGCGTCACGCAAGCCTTCTGCTCCGACTGCAACCGCGCCCGCATGTCTACCGAAGGCCAGCTCTATCTGTGCCTGTTCGCGAGCCAAGGCTACAACCTGCGCGACCTGGTGCGCGGCGACCACTCCGACGAAGAAATTGCATCTGCCATCGCCCATATCTGGCAGGGCCGCAAGGACCGCTATTCCGAGCTGCGCAGCGCCGAAGGGCCTGCGCCCGCCGAAAGTGGCAAGCGCAGGGTCGAAATGAGCTACATAGGCGGCTAGGCCATGCAGCCAACTGCGCTGGACACTCGCTCCGTGTGCGCCGTGGTGCTGGCTGGTGGTCGGGCAACCCGCATGGGCGGGCTGGACAAGGGTTTGCAGCCGTTTCAGGGGCAGCCGCTGGCTGCGCTCGCCCTGGATCGCCTGCGCCGCCAAAGCGCAGGAACACCTGGTCTGCTTGCCATCAATGCCAATCGCAACCTTTCCGAGTACCAGGCTTTGGGTGTGCCCGTCTGGACCGACACCGTACCCGACTTTGCCGGACCGCTGGCTGGATTTCTGGCCGCCATGCGCCAGTGCGAGAGCCAGTTCCCCTATCTGCTGACCGTACCTTGTGATTCACCCCGGTTTCCGTTGGATCTGCTACAGCGCCTGGGCGAAGCGCTTTTGCAGCAGCAAGTGCCCATCGCCATGGCCATGGCGCCCGATGCACAGGAGGCCGACGGCATCTTGCACGCCCAGCCGGTCTTTTGTCTGCTGCGCACCGCACTGGCTGACAAGCTGCAGGCATTTCTGGAAAGCGGAGGCCGCAAAATCGGCGCCTGGACCGCGAGCCAGGGACAGGCAAAAGTGCCTTTCAACGCTCCCGGCGACGACCCTCGGGCTTTTGCCAACGCCAATACCCTGGACGATCTACACCAATTGGAGACTCGATGAAGACCCTGGAACAAGTCGCTGCCAGCCTGCAGGGCTACGACCCGCAAGCCTTGCGTGCCGACAAGGCCGTGCAGTTCCTGCAGACGCTGGTCACACCCGTGGCGCAGACCGAGCTTGTGGCTCTCATGTCCGCCCTGGGCCGCGTGCTGGCCGCTGACGTCATCTCGCCCATCGATGTACCCGCCCATGACAACTCTGCCATGGATGGCTTTGCCCTGCGCGGCGCGTTGCTGCAACCCGGCCAGCCGCTCAAACTGCAGATTGCTGGCACCGCTTTGGCAGGCAAGGCCTGGACCGGAGAGCTGACAGCGCATCAATGCCTGAAGATCATGACCGGCGCGGTCATGCCCGCGGGTCTGGACACGGTCGTGCCGCAGGAGCTGGTGCAGGTGGATGGCGATCACATCACCATTCCTGCCAACGCATTGCAGCCAGGCGACAACCGCCGCTTCAAAGGAGAAGACCTGTGCAAGGGCAAGCCCGCACTGTTGGCGGGCAGCACCATTGGCCCCGCGGCACTGGGCCTGCTGGCCAGCTTGGGGCTTCCCACCGTCGAGGTGCGCCGCAAGCTGCGCGTGGCCTTCTTCTCCACCGGGGATGAAGTTCTCAGCCTGGGTGATGTGCCGCGTGCGGGAGCGGTGTATGACAGCAACCGCTATACCCTGTTCGGTCTGCTCACGCGCATGGGCGTCGAGGTTTTGGACATGGGTGTGGTGCGTGACGACCCCGCCGCGTTGGAAGCAGCCTTCGCTCAAGCGGCAGCGCAGGCAGACGCCATCATCACCAGTGGGGGAGTGAGCGTTGGCGAGGCCGACCACACCAAAGCCGTGATGCGCAAGATGGCAGGCGGCGAAGGCGGTGTTGCCTTCTGGAAAATTGCCATGCGCCCTGGTCGCCCGATGGCGGTGGGGCGCATCGGCCCGGCCATCCTGTTTGGCCTGCCCGGCAACCCGGTGGCCGTGATGGTGACCTTCTTGGCCTTTGTTCGCCCTGCGCTGCTGCAGATGATGGGTGCACAGGTCGAAGCCCCCCTTCCGCTGAAGGCACGCAGCGCAGAGGCGATTCGCAAAAAGCCCGGACGCACTGAATACCAGCGCGCCATAGTCCAGACCGCTCCGGACGGCAGCCTGCAAGTGAAGACCACGGGCCAGCAAGGCTCCGGTGTCCTGAGCTCTATGGTAGTGGCCAACGGCCTGCTGGTCCTGCACCACGACCAGGGCAATGTGGCCGTGGGCGAAGAGGTGGATGTCCTGATGTTTGACGGGCTGATCTAGGACATCGGGGACGTGGCCTAGCGCTGTGCCAGCGCTTTTTCCACGCCTTTGTTGGCCAAGGCGTCGGCCCGCTCGTTGCCGGGGTCTCCGGCATGCCCCTTGACCCAGCGCCAGTCAATCGTGTGACCGCTGGTGGACACCAGCGCGTCCAGACGCTGCCAGAGGTCCACGTTTTTCACCGGCTGCTTGGCGGCGGTCTTCCAGCCTTTGGCTTTCCAGCCCGCAAGCCACTCCGTAATGCCCTTGAGCACATACTGGCTGTCCAGATGCAAGACCACTGCGCAGGGCCGCTTGAGGGCGGCCAGCGCCTCAATCACGGCGGTCATTTCCATGCGGTTGTTGGTGGTACCCAACTCACCGCCAAACAACTCCTTTTCGGAACCATCGGGCGAACGCAACAACACGCCCCAGCCGCCAGGGCCGGGGTTACCCTTGCAGGCCCCGTCGGTATAAATCACAACATCAGTCAATCCAGTTTCTCCACTTTGGAATAGTCGCTCAGGCTGCGGGCAGCCGATACAGGTTTGGCAGCGCGTGCCGGTTGTGCTTTCCAAGCCGGGCCCAGCAAACGCATGCCACGCACGCGTTTGACGGCAACCAGAAAATACGCGGCCCCGAGTATGGGCCACCAGCGAGCGCCAGCGCGGTCCATCCACTCAAAACGATTCAGCCATTTCTCACTGCGAAAGGCTGGCCGGTAACAACCGAACTCGCCCTGCTCCACTTCAAAACTCAGCAGCCGCAGCCAGTCGCGCAGGCGCCAGTAGCCAATGAACTCTCCGTCCTTCGGCAGAAACAGGCTGCCACCACCCAGCCTTCTGCAGATGTGACCACGCGTCTGCTTGAAGCCCCACAGGCTGAAGGGATTCATGCCGAAGATCACCACGCGCCCCTCGGGCACCAGCACGCGCTCCACTTCACGCAGTGTGGCGTGTGGCTCTGCGCTGAACTCCAGTGTATGGGGCAATACCACCAGGTCCAGGCTGCTGGACGGAAAGGGCAAAGCCGAAAAATCCGTGCGCAACGCCACCGGGCGTGTTGCCCCCTCGTGCAATCGGCCCAAAGAGTCGAGTGCAAGCCACTGATGCGGCATGCGGTTAGTATGCAGTCCATCGAGTTGCGGCAGGCCAAGCTGCAATGCGTGGTAGCCAAAAATGTCGGCGACAGCAGCGTTCACCTGTGCCCTTTCCCACGCCAGCAGGTACTGCCCAGCTGGAGTCTGCAACCAGTCAACCAAACTTATAATCGATTCACTCATGAAGTTAATTCCGCTGCCTGCTTTTGCTGACAACTATATTTGGATGCTGCACGACGGGCGCAAAGCACTGGTGGTGGATCCAGGTGATGCCCAACCGGTGCTTGAGGCCCTTCAGCGCGAAGGCCTGCAACTCGAATCCATTTTAGTCACGCACCACCATGCGGATCACACCGGCGGTGTAGCGCGGTTGCGTGATACCACCGGCGCCCAGGTTTTCGGCCCGGCCGGTGAGGAAATGCCTGAGCCCTTGAAACGTCTGAGCGGCACCGACAGCTGCACAGCCATGGGTTTGACGTTCCGCGTCATCGACGTGCCCGGCCACACCGCAGGGCACGTCGCCTATTACTGCGAAGACTGGAACGGCGCTCCGCTATTGTTCTGTGGCGATACGCTGTTCAGCGGTGGTTGCGGCAGGCTGTTTGAAGGCACACCCGCCCAGATGCTGGCATCGCTTGACAGCCTGGCGGCACTGCCCGATACGACGCGCGTCTGCTGCACCCATGAATACACCCTGAGCAATCTGAAATTTGCGCTGGCGGTAGAGCCCGCCAATGTCGATCTGCAACAGTACAACGTCCATTGCCAGGAGCTGCGCAGCCGCAACACACCCACCCTGCCCTCCACGATTGCTCTGGAACGCAGAATCAACCCCTTTCTTCGCAGTCGCGTGCCTGCCGTGATGGCCGCCGCCCGCACGCATGATGCTGCGATGACCGAGCAAACAGGCGCATTTGCAACATTGCGCCAATGGAAGAACGAATACCGATGAATGGTTTGAAACTGCTCGGCCTGTGTGCACTGGTATGGCTCACAGGTTGCGCGACAGTGGTCGCCCCCGTGCCGGCCCCACCCAACACCCTGGAACCGACACCAGGCCCGCAAACAGGAGCTGTACCCCGTACCCAGCCTGCACCGTCCCCAGTGCGCCCCCGCGCGTCCACCCCGGCAGTCACCGGTTCAGTCGCCAACGGGCCGGTTGCCGACTATGGTTTCTCACCGCAGGCTGACCAACGCAGCTCACGTGCCGTGGCCTCCATGGAACCGCCCAAGGATCTGTGGGAGCGCATCCGCCGCAGTTACGCCATGCCGGACCTGGACAACGATCTGGTACACGACCGCGAGCAGTGGTACGCAACCCGGCCGGACTACATCTTCCGCATGACCGAGCGCTCCAAGAAGTATCTCTTCTACATTGTTGAGGAACTGGAACTGCGCAACATGCCCACCGAGCTGGCCCTGCTGCCTTTTGTGGAGAGCGCCTTCAACCCGCAGGCGGTGTCCAGCGCCAAGGCCGCCGGCATGTGGCAATTCATGCCCGCTACCGGCCGCACTTTTGAGCTCAAGCAAAACGTGTTTCGCGATGACCGGCGCGATGTGCTCGCCTCCACCCGTGCCGCCCTGGATTACCTGCAAAAGCTCTACAACATGTTTGGCGACTGGCACCTGGCGCTGGCGGCCTACAACTGGGGTGAAGGCAGTGTGGGTCGCGCCATCAGCAAGAACCAGCGCGCGGGCCTGGGCACGGGCTACCAGGACCTGACCATGCCCATGGAAACGCGCATGTACGTGCCCAAGCTGCAGGCCATCAAAAACATCGTAGGCCAGCCGGATGCCTTCAACTCCCGATTGCCCGACATCGGAAACCACCCGTACTTTGATACGGTCACCATCCGCCGCGATATGGACGTGGCCATTGCCGCCAAGCTGGCCGAGGTGCCCATCGACGACTTCAAGGCGCTCAACCCCTCCATCAACAAGCCAGTCATCATGGCTGCGGGCACTCCGCAGATCCTGCTGCCTTGGGACAACGCAAAGGTCTTCCAGACCAATCTGGACGCGTATACCGGCGGCAGGCTGGCCAGCTGGACCGTATGGGTGGCGCCTACCACCATGCGCCCGGTAGATGCTGCCAAAAAGGTTGGCATGGGAGAAGCGGAGTTTCGCAGCGTCAACAACATTCCGCCGCGCATGCTGATCCGTCCCGGCTCCGCACTGCTGGTTCCGCGTGCCGCACACAATGAACAGGAAGTCACCAGCCAGGTGGCCGACGGCGGTCAAGTGTCGCTGGCACCCGAGATCGTGCTGAAGAAAACCATTGTGCACGCGGTCAAGGGGGCGACGGTCGCGTCCGTGGCTGCCAAATACAAAGTCACGGTGGCCAATGTGGCACAGTGGAACAGCGTCAGCGCGTCGGCTAGTTTCAAGGCCAAGCAGCCGGTGATCCTGTTCCTGCCACAAAGCCAGGCCAGCAAGGCTGCATCCTCTGATCGCAGCGCTGCGGAGCCCGCGGTGCGCAAGACCAAGGCCGTCGCGGCGCGCCCCACGGCGCCAGTAAAGAAAGTACGCAAGAAAAAGTAACGGGCGGGACCGGCCTAGCGCCGGTCCACCAGCGCGTGGGCAATGGTGCCCAGATCCACGTATTCCAGTTCGCTCCCCACGGGCACGCCGCGCGCCAGCCGTGTGGGTTTGATGCCGCGGGCCTTGAGCCCTTCGCTGATGACGTGCGCAGTAGCCTCGCCTTCGGCCGTGAAGTTGGTGGCCAAGATGACCTCCTGCACCACACCGTCGCAGGCGCGCTCGAACAGCTTCTTAAGACCCAGCTCATTCGGCCCAATGCCATCGAGCGGGCTAAGCTTGCCCATCAGCACAAAGTACAGCCCCTTGTAGGCGCCGGTGCGCTCCATGGCTGACTGGTCGGCCGGGGTCTCGACCACGCACAGCTTGGTCTGGTCGCGCGCAGCATTCATGCAGGTGTCGCACACCGCATGCTCGGTAAAGGTATTGCACAGCTCGCAGTGCCGCGTGAGCTTGCAGGCATCGTCCAATGCACGCGCCAGGTTGTGTGCCGCCGCGCGGTCGTGCTGCAGCAAATGGAACGCCATGCGCTGCGCCGACTTCACACCCACGCCCGGCAGGCGCTTGAGCGCCTGGATCAGTGCGTCCAGCGAATGGGCATCAGACATGTAATGGAGGGTGCGTGATCAGAACGGGAACTTCATGCCGCCGGGCAGACCGGGCATGCCTGCGGTGATCTTGGCCATTTTCTCGGTGGACGTTTCTTCTGCCTTGCGCACTGCGGCGTTGAATGCTGCAGCCACCAGGTCTTCCAGCATGTCCTTGTCTTCAGCCAGCAAACTGGGGTCAATGGTCACGCGCTTGACGTCGTGCTTGCAGGTCATGGTCACCTTGACCAGGCCCGCGCCGGATTCGCCGCTGACTTCGATCAGACCCAGTTCGTCCTGGGCCTTCTTCATGTTGTCCTGCATCGCCTGCGCTTGCTTCATCAGTCCGGCGAGTTGTCCTTTGTTGAACATGTTTTTCCTTCGAGGGGTTTAAAAATTACAAGGGCTTGATGGAGCCGGGCACGATTTTCGCGCCAAAGTCCCGCATCATCGTCTGCACAAACGGGTCGTCCAGAATTATCTTTTCGGCAGCGCGCTGCTTTTCCTCGGACGCCGCCGCATTGCGACGGGCCGGGCAATCGGTGATGCGGCCGATCTCCACCGCCAGCCGCACATCAAAACCGGCGCCGCGCAGTGCCGTGGTCAGGCGGTCACGCGAACCGGGCTGGTTGAGCGTTTCGCGCTCCACGCGCAGCAGCCACTGGTCGGTATCCCGCGCCACCAGCTGTGACTGCAAGGCCAGCTCACGCACCAAGGCGTTGATGGCCTCCGCCGCAATCAGCTGCTGCACCGTGGCGTGCCAGAAGTCGCCCTCTTCCGTGGGTATCAGCACGGGTGCCGCCGGGCTCACGCCCAGATCGACGCGCGATTCGGCCTGCTGGCGCACCACCGGCACGGCCAGCACCTTGGCAGGTGTAGCCGGCAACCGCAAATCACTGGTTTGCAAAGAATCGTCTTCGGCCTCGGCATCGCTGCGCGGGTCGCTGTCCATCACAGCCAGACGTTGCCCTGCGGGCAAGCCGTCGTGGGGCTCCACCGGCTGCGGGCCGGGTATGGGCTCCCGAGGCTGTACCGGTACGGCAACCGGTGCCGGAGCTACTGGTTTTGCAACAACGGGCTCAGGCGCAGGTGCATCCTCCCATGGCTGCACCGCGCGCGGGGCCGGTTGTGCCGAAGGCGCTGTCGCTGGTGGCGAAGCAGTTGTGCGTTGGGGGACTTCCGCCACTGGCGCCGCTACGGCCACGCGTTGCGGAGCAGCCGCCGCTGCGGGCGCAGCTGCGGCGCGGGGTTCAGCTTTCGCTAGAGTTTTTTTTTCAGCCGATGGCTTGAAGGCCAGCAGACGCAGCAGCACCATGGTGAGCGCCGCGTACTCGTCAGGTGCCAGCCCCAGATCCGCACGGCCATGCAGACAGATGCTGTAGAGCAGCTGGGTTTCGTCCGCGGGCAGCAGATCGGCAAGCCGGGCCAGATCGGCCGCTTCCGGGTCAGACTCGTCCGCATCCGTGGGGCCTGCAGCCTGCAGCACGGCCATGCGCTGCAGGACAGTGGACATTTCTTCCAGCGTGGACGCAGCACTCAGACCATTGAGACGCAAGGTCTCCGAAGTTTCCACCACGGTCTTGCCGTCGCCAGCTGCCAGGGCTTCAATCAGCCGGAACACATAGCCGCGGTCCACGCTGCCCAGCATCTGGCGCACCGTGGCCTCTTGCAGTTGCCCGGAACCAAAGGCAATGGCCTGGTCGGTCAGGCTCAGCGCATCGCGCATGGAGCCACGCGCGGCGCGCGCCAGCAGGCGCAAGGCCTGCGGCTCCGCTTCCACATTTTCGAGCTGCAGCACCTGCTGCAGATGCTCGCGCACGGTTTCGGGCGCCATGGGCCGCAGGTTGAACTGCAGGCAGCGCGACAACACCGTGACCGGCACCTTCTGCGGATCGGTGGTGGCTAGTACGAATTTCAGGTATTCGGGCGGCTCTTCCAGCGTCTTCAACATGGCGTTGAACGCCGTGTTGGTGAGCATGTGAACCTCGTCGATCATGAAGACCTTGAAGCGTCCCTGCACCGGCTTGTAAACGGCCTGCTCCAGCAGGGCCTGGACTTCATCCACGCCGCGGTTGGAGGCGGCATCGAGCTCTGTGTAATCAACAAACCGACCACTGTCGATGTCGGTGCACGCCTGGCACACGCCACAAGGGGTAGCGGTAATGCCGCCCTGCCCGTCTGGCCCCTGGCAATTGAGCGATTTGGCCAGAATGCGCGACACCGTGGTTTTGCCCACACCGCGAGTGCCGGTGAACAAATAGGCATGGTGCAGGCGCTGCGTCGTCAGCGCATTGGTCAATGCCTGCACCACATGGTCCTGACCCACCATTTCGGTGAAATTGCGGGGACGGTACTTGCGGGCGAGCACGAGATAAGACATGCCGCGATTCTACGGGCTGGGTTGCGTGCCGGTTTTCACAACGGCGCTCGACTACAATCTTGGTTGACGGGCCCTCCCGCATGGTGAAGCGGCCAACCGGGTCAGGTGGGGAACCAAGCAGCCCTAACTGTGGAGCCAGTGCCGGGTAAGGGCTCGTCAACCTCATTTTGGGATGAACACTTTGGACAGATTGATCAAACACCTGCCCAAGAACAATGGCGCTGACAAGTCCATGCCGGACCGGGCGCCGTCCATCCATCCTGTGCAATAGCCATGGTGTCGCGCAGGACGCTGGCCTGGCTGAAATCACGTTTTTCCGCCCGGGAACCCAGCCCCGAGCAGCGTGCCCGTGACCTGATAGCCGCCATTGATGCCGGTGGCGTTCCACTCAACCCGGCGCGCGTCAACGACATCGCCCGCAAACTGGGGCTGGAAGTGTCCAGCAAGGCGTCCATGACCGACACCATTGCGCGCATCCGCGAAGCACTTCAACGACTTTGACTGCATTGCCCATGCCCGTTCCTGCCTTCTTTGCACCCGTCCCCCTGGAAAAAGCCTATCGCCTGCTGAACCATGGCCCGACCGTGCTGGTCTCGAGCGCCCACGCGGGCAGCGTCAACATCATGGCCGCCGCCTGGTCCTGTCCACTGGACTTCAGCCCGCCCAAGGTCACCGTGGTGATCGACAAGGCTACGCGCACCCGTGCACTGGTGGAAGCCAGCGGCCAGTTTGTCCTGAACCTGCCTTGCCAGTCCATCGCCGCGCTCACACTCGCCCTGGGGTCTGAGAGCGCGGTGGATGTCCCCGACAAATTGCAGCGCCACGGCGCCCAGGTGTTTTCTGCCCCCAACGTTGACGCCCCGCTGGTGCAGGGCTGTGTGGGCTGGCTGGTGTGCAAGGTGGTGCCAGAACCGCACAACCAGACGGCCTACGACCTGTTCATCGGCGAGGTCACGCATGCTTTTGCTGACAGTCGCGTGTTCCAGGATGGGCACTGGAATTTTGACGACCAACCTGATGCACTGCGCACCTTGCACTATGTCGCAGGAGGCCAGTTCTACGTCACAGGTGCTTCACTGAAGATTGATGCGCCGGAATCGCTGTAGCCGTTGACACACAACCGGCTGGCTATCGACAGCGCGCGGGATAATGGGCCATACAACATACAGGTTCAATTTATGCGCACGCCGTTCGTCACCCGCCGATTGTTTCTGGGAGCCGCCTTTTCGCTGGCGGCCTTGAGCGCATCAGCGCAAACCGCAGGCGTATTCCACCTGGGCATTGCGCCACATACCAGTGCCCGCGTGATTCTGGAGATGTACCAGCCACTGCGCGCCCATCTGGAAAAAGCACTGGGCACCCCGGTGGAAGTGGTCACCGCACCGGACTTCACCGAATTTGCCAAACGCATGTTGCACCAGGACTACGATCTGGTGGTCACCACCGGACACCAGGCCCGGCTGGCGCAGACCGATGCGGACTACATCCCTCTGCTCACTTACAGCGCCGATTTCCGCGCAGTGGCACTGGTAGCTGGCAGCAGCAAGGCCAAGACGGCCAAGGACCTGCTGGGCAAACCGGTCCTGGGCCTGTCGCCCACTTCCCTGGTCACGCTCTGGGGACAGCATTGGCTGAAGCAGAACGGCAACAGCGAAACCCTCAAGTACGTGAGCGCCTCCGACAGCGTTGCGCGACTGGTGCTCTCCGGCGAGGCAGCAGCAGGCTTTACATCACTGGCCAACTACCAGAGCCTGAGCCGCGACCTGCAGGCGCAAATGCGCTTTCTGGTCATCAGCGACCCGATGGCGGGCCGCGTCTACATGCTCAACAAACGACAGTCTGCACGCAAGGAACAGATCGACGCCGCTCTGACGACCTTTGCCGCCAGCCCCGAGGGCAAGGCCTATTTTGAGAAATACAAGCTGGAAGGCTATCGCAAGCTCAAACCCAAGGAACTGGAGCAGATGGAGCCCTACGCCAAGGAAGTGCGCGCCTCGCTGCAATGAAGCTGAACCGCTTTCACATGCCGCTGCGCTCGGTACGGGCCCGCTTTCTGCTGGCCGCCGTGGTGGTGGAGGCTTTCATGCTGACGCTGCTGGTGACCAACAGCCTGCGCCTGATGAACGATTACCTGGTTGAGCAGGTCGAGCGGCAAGCCCAGCAAATCATTCCCGTGTTGTCCGCGGCAACGGTTGCGCCCTTGGCCCAGCGTGACTACGCCACCGTGCAATCGGTGCTGGACGAGAGCCTGAGCAAGAAGGGCGTGCAGTACCTGATCGTGGTGGACAACCAGGGCAACCGGGTAGCGTCCAGCGGCTGGCCCGCGGACAAGGCGCTGCCCAAGCCAGACCAGGGGTTTGAAATCTCGCTGCAATCAGCCACGCCCATGCACCAGGTGCAAACGCCCATCCTGATGTTTGGCCAACCACTGGGCACGCTGTATCTGGGCATGGACCTTTCACACATCCTGGCCGCACGCAAGGCTCTGCTGGCACAGGGCTCACTGATCGCGGTAGGCGAACTCGTTCTCTCCGCTGTGCTGCTGATGTTGCTGGGTTTGTGGCTGACCCGTCACCTGGTCGACCTCACCCGCGCCAGCCGCGAGGTCACCCAGGGCAACCTCAATCCGGCACCGGTGTTTGAAGGAGACGATGAGCTGGGGCAGCTGGGGACCGCCTTCAACACCATGTCGCGCACGATCAAGCAGCGGGTGCTGGATCTGGAAATGGCCAAGGCCCAGGCCGAGGAGTCCAACCGGGCCAAGAGCGAATTCCTGGCCACCATGAGCCATGAAATCCGCACACCCATGAACGGAATCATCGGCATGACCGATCTGACGCTGGACACGCCGTTGACCGAGGAGCAGCGCGAGCATCTGCTGGTGGTCAAATCGTCTGCTGCAGCGCTGCTCAACATCATCAACGAGGTACTCGACTTCTCCAAGATCGAAGCCGGCAAGATCGAACTCGAAGCACTGGAATTCGACCTCGAACAGGTCATGCGCCATTGCCTGGCACCCCTGCGCGTGCGCGCCCAGACCAAGGGCCTGAAACTGGAGACCCTGAACGCGGGCCCCTTGAATACCTACCTGGTGGGAGACCCCAACCGTTTGCGCCAGGTGCTCACCAACCTGGTGGGCAATGCCATCAAATTCACCGCGCAGGGTCAGGTGACTGTCGGTTGGGAAGGCCCACGCAACGCGGAGCGCAACTTCCGCTTCTGGGTCAAGGACACCGGCATTGGCATTCCACTGGACAAGCAAGAGCGCGTGTTCGAAGCCTTTACCCAGGCCGACAGCTCCACCACGCGCACCTACGGCGGCACCGGTCTGGGACTCACCATCTCCGCCACGCTGGTGCGGTTGATGGGTGGCGATATCCGCGTAGAGTCCATTCCGGGTCAGGGCAGTACCTTTGAATTCAGCGTACCCCTGGCCATTGGCAGGCCCTTGGAAACTGCGCTGCCGCTCTCCGCAGCCAAGGTCGTCACGCCCCAGCTGACCGAAAACGGAGTACCACAGAGTCTGAAGGTCTTGCTGGTGGAGGATCACCCCATCAACCAGAAACTGGCCATCAGCCTGATGGAGCGCGCGGGCCATCGGGTGACACTGGCACAGAACGGTGAAGAGGGCTTGCATTTCGCCATGCAAGACCGCTTTGACGTGGCACTCATGGACATGCAGATGCCGGTCATGGACGGACTGGAATGCACCCGCGCCATCCGCGCCTATGAGGCGGCGCAGTCCGGCAAGCGTCTACCCATCATCGCTATGACAGCCAATGCACTGCCCAGCGACCGTCTGGCTTGTGAAGAGGCCGGCATGGACGGCTTTCTCTCCAAGCCCTTCAAGGCCGACGAGCTGCGCCAACTGCTCGCCGGCTACCAGCCGCAACCCTAGGCGCCGCGGCGCAACCAGTCCAGCGCACCCAACCCCGCCGCATGGCCGGTGGCAAAACACGCCTGCAGCAGATAGCCGCCCGTGGGCGCTTCCCAATCCAGCATTTCACCGGCGCAGAACACGCCGGGCAGTTGCTCCAGCATCAGCCCCGGGGTGAGCACCTCGAACAGCACGCCACCGGCACTGCTGATGGCTTCATCAATCGGCCGGGCCGCCTGCAGCGTGATGGGAAGTGCCTTGATGGCAGCAGCCAGTTGCGCCGGATCGTTGAACGCAGCCTTACCCAGCAATTCATGCAGGATGGCCGACTTGATGCCGTCCAGATTCAGGCGGCTTTTGAGATGGCTGGAGAGTGAACGCGATCCACGCGGATGGGCTACCTCCTGCGCCACTTTTTCGGCGGACACGTCGGGCAGCAGATCGAGCGTGAAGGTTGCACTGCCGTTGCGAATGATCTCATCGCGCAGCGGTGCCGATGCCGCATACACCAGGCTGCCTTCCACCCCGTGGGCGGTTGCCACAAACTCGCCCTTGCGCCGCCACTGCGCGCCCTGCGGACCGGTCAGCGTGATGGCTACCGATTTGAACGGCTGCCCGGCAAAGCGTGTGGAGAAATACTCACTCCAGCCCCCTTTTACGTCGAATCCACAATTGGACGGCAGCAAGGGCGCCACCGAGACGCCCTGCTGCACCAGCAGGGGCACCCAGGCACCGTTGGACCCGAGACGCGCCCAGCTGCCACCGCCCAGCGCCAGCACCACGGCCTGGGCCTGTACTTCCACCGTGCCCGTTGGCGTTTCAAATTGCAGGGTACGGTCTTCAGCCCACCCCAGCCAGCGGTGGCGCATGTGGAACTGCACGCCCACGCCGCCAGGCGGATGACGCAGACGCTGCAGCCAGGCGCGCAACAGCGGTGCCGCTTTCATGTCCTTGGGGAAGACCCGCCCGGACGTGCCGACAAAGGTATCAATGCCCAGCTCCTGCACCCAGGTGCGCAAGGCGCTGGAGTCGAAGTCCTTGAGCAGACGCTCGATCGCATCGCGCCGCTCGCCGTAACGGCCGGCAAAGGTGTCGGCGCTCTCGGAATGGGTGAGGTTCAGACCACCCTTGCCGGCCAGCAGAAACTTGCGCCCGATCGAGGGCATGGCATCAAACAGATGAACGGCAACGCCGGCCTCGGCCAGGCGGTGTGCAGCCATCAGGCCGGCGGGGCCGCCCCCGACGATGGCCACGGGAATGGATAGTTTCATGGTGTATTCAGTTCAATCAGTGCGCCCTGGGGCGTCAAAAAGGCGGCACGCACGGTAGCGGCGCCGTAGGTCTGCGCAATGGATGCGCGGTACCCCAGGAGTTGATCACACAATGCGGCATCGTTTTGGGGCGCCGCGCTGGATTTGTAGTCCAACACCCACCATTCGCCGCTGGAACGCAATTGCACCAGCCGGTCTATGCGCAGCAGGCGTCCGCCGCGACTCAATGGGACTTCGTTGGCATGGAATGACAGCTGCTCCGCATCCCAGGCCCAGGCCGCATCGCCCGTGGCAATGCGCCGGGCCATGTCCACGGCAAGCGTCATGTGCTGCGCATCCAGCGCGAAGGCTTGGGCCGTGTGGACCGTGCGGGATTCCGGCCAAGGCGTCTCTGCCCTGCCGTAGCCGCCAGCGTGCACCGGCAGCAGTTCCAGCAGGCGGTGCATGGCCTGGCCGATGCGGGATTCCACGCTATCGGCTTCGGGCTGGGGTCTGGCACTACCCGCCGCGTTCCCCCCCCAGCGCAGTGCTGTTGGCAGCTCCGGCAAGGTCGGCATGACAAAGCCCACTGCGACCTGATCTGTTCCCGTTGATCCAGCGAATGGACCGAAATCTGCGGGCTCCACTTCCGCCGGTTGCGCGTGGGGTACCAACCGTGTCCACCAGCTTGCGGGATTGGCACTGCGTGGCACCACGCTGGAAATCACCAGCGTCTGTTGGGTGCGGGTCAATGCCACGTAGAGCGCATTGAGCTCCTCGCGGCTGCGCTCGGCCTGTTCCATGCGCAGTGCATCCACCACGCAAGCAGGTGGATTGGATTCACTGGACAGAAAGATGAAGCGGCGCGGAAACGCAGCTTCACCGGGCCAGTCCACCAGGGCGCCCATGGTCTCGGCGCGCGCCTCGCGGGCATCGGTGTCCAGCAACAGCACCAGTGGCGCCTCCAGTCCCTTGGCGCCGTGGATGGTCAGCAAGCGCATGGCGCCGCTGTCGGAGCGCACCGGTGCCTTGTTGCCGCCCGCGCGCAGGGCGCGTACCAGGCGGTAGGCCGTGATGTAGCGTCCGCCGTCCACCGCCAGCGCCGCATGCAGCACGGCTTGCAGGTTGGCCACCACGCCATCGCGCTGGTTGGCTGGCGCGGCTGCCGCAAAACGGGCCAGCACATCACCGCTCTGGTAGATGGCACTCAGGGCGTCATGCGGCAGCATGCTGTCCACCCAGGTTTTCCACAGGGCGAGTTGTTGTGCGGAAGTCTGCAGCATCTGCGGCAGGTCAGCGCCGGATTGCAGCACCTGCATCCAGCTGATGGTGCTGCCCTTGGGCGTTGCAACTTGCATGGTCTTGCGCTGCAACGCCAGTTGCACCAGGTCCGCATCGCTCACACCAAACAAGGGCGACTTCAGCGCCCGCGCCAGGGACAGGTCATGCTGTGGCGACACCAGCGCATCCAGCAAAGCCACCACGTCCTGCACCTCGGCAAAGTCGATCAAGTCGCTCTTCTCGGGCTGCTGGGCCGGTATGCCCAGTGCTGCCAACTCGGCTTGCATCAGGCCCAGGCGTTCACGCTTGCGCGCCAGCACCATCACATCCTTGGGTGCCAAGGTACCGCCCGAGGCCTGCATGCGCGATTGCAGCCACAGCGCGGCCTGGCGGCATTCCAGCACCTTGCGGCTTTCCTCTTCCTCAAAGCGCGGTTGCGTGAGCGAATCACGCCACGCCTGCCTCGCCTCGGTGTCACGCGCCTCCATCGGCTCAATGGCGGGCAGTTGCAGCACCTGCCCCGCATCCAAAGATTCACTGGTGTGCTGGCGAAAGCCTTCAAACTCCTGTCGCTCCTGGGCCTGGGCCATCACGGCATTGACCGTGGCAATCACGGCTTGCGCGTTGCGCCGCGTGTGGTCACAGCTCAGCAGGTCACCGCCAAGCCCCTCCTGGACAAAGGCCTTGGCGGCACGGAACACCTGGGGTTCGGCGCGACGAAAGCGGTAGATGCTCTGCTTGGGGTCGCCCACGATGAACACCGACGGTGCATTGCCGGCACCAGCGTAGCCCGATAGCCACGCGTGCAGTGCCTGCCACTGCAGCGGGTTGGTGTCCTGGAACTCGTCGATCAGCAGATGCCGCACCCGTGCATCCAGACGCTCCTGCACCCAGCCGCTGAGCTCCTCGTCCCGCAACAGCACCAGTGCCGCACGCTCCAGGTCGCCCATATCGATCCAGCCGTGCTCGCGCTTGAGCTGCGCATATTCGTCCAGCAGGATGCGGCTCAGACGTGCCATGCGCTGCTGGTGCAGCCAGGCAGCGTGCTGCAGGCGGGCCTGGTTCAGCCGCAGCAAAAAGTCCTGCGCCTGCTGCACCACTTCGGCCTGTGCAAACTTGTCGCCCAGCTTGCGCGGCTCTCCCTTTTGGGTCAGCAAGGCATCTGCAATGTCCGCATCGCGGCCTTCGGTCAGGGCGCGCTCCAGCGCACTGGCGGCCTGTTGGCACTTGGCACCCTTTTGTTGCCCGAGGATGCTGGCCACACGCTGCAGCAGTGCACGTGTTTCGTCACTGCGCAGGGCCGCATCGGGCGTGGCATAGGTGGCAAAGTCCGGGAACTGCCGGGCAAAAGGATCCACCGATTGCTCCACTACACCCTGGGCGTCAGCCAGCGCAAATTCGGTGCGCTTGGAAAGCGCCGACTCCAGCGCCTTGTGTGCGTTGAAGCGGCCATAGGCTTGCACTGCCTGGGCATAGTCCGTTCGCGCCGCTTCCTCTTTGGCGATGCGGGTCTGAAAGCGCCGCCAAACCAATGCTGTGGCCTGCTTGTCATCCTCCAGCAGTTGGTAGGCCGAGGGCAGGCCCAGGCTGTGCAGAACGCCCAGGGGTGCGGTGCGCAACAGTGCCGCAAACCAGCTATGGAAGGTGCGGATCTGCACCGGCCTGCCACCGTGCAGCAAAGCGGTGTGCAGCCCGCGCAGCGTGTGCAACTGCTCCGCCGTGGCCGGCTGGGCAAAGCCGCGCATGCGCAGTTCGCTTTGCAACTGCGCGTCGGTTGCGCTGGAGAACTGGTGCAGCCACTCCTGCAGACGCTGGCGCATTTCGCCTGCCGCCTTCTTGGTGAAGGTGATGGCCAGGATCTCCTGCGGTGCCGCGCCTAGCAGAAGGGCTCGCACCATGCGCGAAACCAGCATCCAGGTCTTGCCAGCACCGGCGCAGGCTTCCACCGCCACACTGCGACGCGGGTCGCAGGCGATCTGGTAGAAGCGCTCGCGCGCCACGGTCGCGCCATTCCACTCGAATGCTGCGGTATCGGGCATGCCGCTCATGTGCTACCCCAGAAGTCTTTGCGGCACAGGCCACGGGCGTCGCAGTAGTCGCAGGCCTTGCCCTGCCCCAGCGCGGGCAAGGGTGCGCCTTCGGCGATGCGCTGCATGTCGCTCAGCATGCCCTCAATGAGCGCATCGCGCGCCTGCACAATGTCCGCTTGCTCCATGGTGGCGGTTTTCTTTTCCGAGATGTTGACATAGGCACCGCGCAAGGTGTCCTGCGGCAGCAGTGCTGCGTAGAAGGCCATTTGCGTGTCCTCCAGCGGGTCGCTGATGCGGGCCCGCGTCTTGTCACTGCTCTCCGTCTTGTAGTCCAGCACCATCACAACGCCACCAGCTAGATGGTCGATCCGGTCCACGCGGCCACGGATTTGTAACGGGCCAATCTGCTGCTCACAGTCGGTCTCGCCGCTGGCATAGACGGCGGACTCGGTAGTCTCGTACTGTTGCAACCAATCCAGGTAGGCCTCGCGTACGGCGGGCCAGGACGCGGCAAAGGGCAGGAATTCGCCCTCGTCCAGCCCCATCTTGCGGGTAGCTTCCAGTGCCGCCGCTTCCAGAAGGTCCTGGCGCAGCGCACGGTTGGCGCTGGCCTGCGGTGCCAGCGTGGTGTGGAACTGCTGCAGCACCGCGTGCAGCCAGACGCCAAAGTCGCGCTTGTCGACTTCCTGCTCCAGTTCGTCCACCGACTTCAGCCCCAGCTGACGCAGGGCAAAGAAACGGTAGGGACAGTGGCGCAGGTCATCGTAGGCGCCCTGGGTCAGATGCGAAACCGGCAACTGCTCGCCCGTGGGCTGCGGCATGGCCGTGGGATGGGCATCCACCGGACGCGACACGCGCTGGTCCGCAGCGGGTGCAGCGTCATCGTCGGACTCCTGCAGCAATTGCACCAACGGGCTGGGCAACAAGGCCTCGCCACTTTCATCGCCGCTGCGCCAGAACACTTCACACACCGGTGTCTGCAAGGCGCTGTGCCAGGCGGCACGCTGGTTGGCCTGCAAGGCGTCACGCGACGGCAGGCCCAATGCCTCGCGCTGTGCCGCGGTCCAGATGCCAGGCGGCTCGGGCGCTGCTAACAGCCGCACTTCATCGCAGCCTGCCAGCAGCACGGCCGCAAAGGGACGACCCAGCATCTGGCTCATCGGCAGAATCACCACCTGCTCGCGCTCGGGGTATGCGGGTTTGAAGCTTTGCGCCTCCAGCGACTCATTGACCCAGCGGCTGAAGGCGCTCAAGTCCATGCGCTGTTGTGACCAGAGTGACTCGGACAGCAATGCATCCACGCCCGGCCCCGCCAGCAGGCCCAGGGACTGCGCCAGTTGCGCACCCGCAGCGTCCGTCTCCAGAACCTGCCACATGCCGCAACTGGTCAGTGCGGAGCGCAACCATCCCAGCCATTGCGCCAGGGTGTGCTGTCCTTTGGCGCCGGATCGCACCAGTTCAATGGCCTGCAGCGTGGCGGCCAAGTCCTCACTGCGGCGCACGCTATCGCTGTTTGCCGCATGGCGCCAGTCGCGTACCTGGTCGCGCCGCAAGGCCACTTCCAAAGCGTCGCGCGCGGGCGCAAAGTCCGGCGCACACCGTTTGAGCCAGTTCAGCATCTGGTCGCTGGTGGCGTTCCAGGCGCATGCCTGCAACAAGGCCATGACACCGGCAGCCGCATGGCTGGTGGAGAGCTTCCAACCGTTCTCGTCACGTATGGCTATACCGGACGCATCCAGCAGGGCGCGCACGCGGCGTGTCAGCGCCCGGTCCGAAGACACCAGCGCCAGGGGAAATGTGCCCTCTGCAATGCGTGCCAATGCTTGTGCGGCACAGCGCTGCGCCTCGTCCTCAGCGTCATGACAGGCATGCAGTCCGATGCCAGCTTTCCGCGGTGGTACGGTGTCCGCGTCCTGCAGCGCCATGACCAGCAGGCGTTCACCCCATACCGGCTTCAGTCCTAGGGCCAGCGGATCGTTGGCAATGCCCTGCACCATCACCAGGCAGTCCACGTCGGGACATTGATCACGTTCAAACAACAGATCGCTGGGGTAGTTGGACAAGGCCGCCCACTCCACCGCAATCCCTGCAACCGCCAGCTCCCATTGCATGGCGCCTGACGCCATGCCCAAGGCCACGGATTGGCGGGCCCGCCGGGCCCACTGCGGACGCTCAGAGGGCGGGCAAGCCGCGGCCAGTGGGGCCAACTGGTGCGCCGTCTGCACCAGCAACCCGGCCAATGCAGTCTGCTGCTCGGCCAGACCGGCCTGGGCCAGCATGGATTGCGCGCTCAAGGTGTCCCAGGTCGCATCCATGCGGATATCGGTAGGCGCCGGACTGAAAGCGCCTACGTCGCTGGTCCAGTTCATGGTGGTCTCGAAGCGGGGCGCAAAGCCGTCACCGAACCGTCGTGTCCACAAACGTGCGGCCAATGGCCGCAACTGCGCATAGGGCAGCAGAACCAGTGCGCGCGATGGGTGAACAGAAGCCACCTGCAACGCCGCAGCCAACCTGGACAAAAATCCTTGGGTGGCATGCATCCACGTCGCCATGACGGGATGGTCGTCCGGATAAGAGAAGGCAGCCAGCTCGCCGGAACCATCAATTTTCACTATGTCATTCATAGATGCGGGGGCGGGGGGTGGGAGCTTGGTTTCTGTCACAATGCCGCAACTTTAGCTGTATCTGAAACTCCCAAAGGAAAGCCCATGGCCAGCGATCTGATCAAACACGTTACCGACGCCACTTTTGAAGCCGACGTTCTGCAAGCATCCCAACCCACGCTGGTGGATTACTGGGCTGAATGGTGCGGCCCTTGCAAGATGATTGCCCCGATCCTGGACGAGGTGTCCACCAGCTATGCGGGCAAGTTGCAGATTGCCAAGATGAATGTGGACGAAAACCGCGACATTCCCGCCAAGTTCGGCATCCGTGGCATCCCCACCCTGATGCTGTTCAAGGACGGCCAACTGGCCGCCACCAAGGTAGGCGCCATGAGCAAGGCGCAGCTGACCGCATTCATCGACCAGCAACTGGCCTGATCCTGCCATTTGCTCCCACGGCCGTGCCACAGCAGCACGGCCGTTTTTTCCTGTCATAATCAGGCCCGTTCACTGATTCCTTTGAAGGACAGGCGCCCACACGGCGTAGAACACTGAGGCCTAGCCACCCCCCTTGCCTCTCCCCTTATTCCCCTGAAACTCGATTTATTCCGGTTTTCTTCCGACATTTCGGTTAACCCTCTAACGGGACCCATTCCATGCACTTAAATGAACTCAAGGCACTGCACGTGTCCGAAGTCTTGAAACAGGCTGAAGAGCTTGAGATCGAAAACACCGGCCGCATGCGCAAGCAGGAGCTGATGTTCGCCATCATCAAGAAGCGCGCCCGTACCGGCGAGCAGATCATTGCCGATGGCGTGCTGGAAATCCTGCCGGACGGTTTTGGTTTTCTGCGTAGCCCAGACACCAGCTACACCGCCAGCACCGACGACATCTACATCAGCCCCAGCCAGGTACGCCGCTTCAATCTGCATACCGGCGACATGATCGAAGGTGAAGTGCGTACGCCCAAGGATGGCGAACGCTACTTTGCACTGAACAAGCTGGACAAGGTCAACGGCGGAGCGCCCGAAGGCAACAAGCACAAGGTCATGTTCGAAAACCTGACGCCGCTGTTCCCCAAGGTGCAGATGAAGCTGGAGCAGGACATCAAGGGTGAGGAAAACATCACCGGTCGCGTGATCGACATCATCGCCCCCATCGGCAAGGGCCAGCGCGCCCTGATCGTGGCCCAGCCCAAGAGCGGCAAGACGGTGATGATGCAGCACATTGCACACGCCATTTCGGCCAACTACCCCGAAAGTTATCTGATGGTGCTGCTGATCGACGAGCGCCCTGAAGAAGTGACTGAAATGCAGCGCACCGTCAAGGGCGAGGTGATTGCCTCTACCTTCGACGAACCCGCAGCCCGCCACGTGCACGTGGCCGAAATGGTGATCGAGCGCGCCAAGCGCCTGGTCGAGCTCAAGAAGGACGTGGTGATCCTGCTGGACTCCATCACCCGTCTGGCCCGCGCCTACAACAACGTGGTGCCCTCCTCCGGCAAGGTATTGACCGGCGGTGTGGACGCCAACGCGCTGCAACGCCCCAAGCGCTTCCTGGGCGCAGCCCGCAATGTGGAAGAAGGCGGTTCGCTCACCATCATCGCCACGGCGCTGGTGGACACCGGCAGCCGCATGGACGAAGTGATCTTTGAAGAATTCAAGGGCACTGGCAACTCCGAAATCCACCTGGACCGCCGCCTGTACGAAAAGCGCGTGTTCCCTTCCATCCAGCTCAACCGCAGCGGTACCCGCCGCGAGGAACTGCTGCTGCAGCCGGAAATCCTGCAAAAGACCCGCATACTGCGCCAGTTCCTCTACAACATGGACGAAGTGGAAGCCATGGAGATGGTGCTCAAGCAGATGCGCGCCACCAAGACCAACAACGAGTTCTTCGACATGATGCGTCGGGGCGGATAGGCCTAGCCCCCACGGTCGCCCATTGCATGTGGCTCCCTGCCCCCCGAGGGGGCCGCGTTTCGCCTTGGGGCGGCCCGGCGGCGAAACATTCATTGCAATGGCGAGTTAGGTTATAATTTGAGGCTTTACGCGACAAGTACACCGGAATAGGCTGGTGCGGCTAGCGCAACTGATGGAGAAGATATGAAAGAAGGCATTCACCCCAACTACCGCGAAGTGTGTTTCCAGGACATGTCCAATGGATTCAAGTTCGTGACCCGTTCCTGCGCCAACACCAAGGAAATGATCGACATGGAAGATGGCCGCAAGCTGCCTCTGTTCAAGCTCGATACCACCAGTGAATCGCACCCCTTCTACACCGGCACACAGAAATCCGTGGACAACATGGGTGGTCGCGTTGAGAAGTTCCGCAACCGCTTCGGCAAGACCGCAGCGAAGTAAGCCGTATTCAGGTTTTGGCCTGAACCGCATTGAAAAAGCAGCCCGGGTTTCCGCGCTGCTTTTTTTAATGCCCAAGAAGTACCTTTGCCGTATCACGTGAACTCACCCAATCCCGCCATCGTTGCCCAGGCCGCCGTCAGGCGGCTGCCGCGCGGCTCCCTGCTGCTGCTGTGCCTGGCCTACGTGCTGCCCGGCTTTGTCGGTCGAGATGCCTGGAAGACCGCAGACATCACGGGTCTGGGGTTCATGGCTGAATTGGTTCAGGGCACTGCGTCGTGGCTGCATCCCACTCTGATGGGGCGAGCGCCCGAGAATCCTTCCCTGCTGCCGTATTGGCTAGGTGCCTGGTTCATGCAATGGAGCCCGGGTTGGTTGGATGCAGACTTTGCCGTACGGTTACCGTTCCTCTTGCTGCTGGTGCTGGCGCTGGCTTGTACCTGGTATGGCACCTACTACCTGGCACGCAGCCCAAGGGCGCAGCCCGTCGCATTTGCCTTTGGCGGCGAGGCGCAACCCAAGGATTACGCCCGTGCCATGGCAGACGGGGGATTGCTGGCGTTCATGGCCTGCCTGGGTCTAGCGCAACTGGGACACGAAACCACACCGGCGCTGGCACAACTGGGATTTGCCAGCCTGCTGTTTTATGCGGTATCGGCGCTGCACTACCACCCCCGTACGGCGTTGCTGTGCGCGATTTCGGGCGTGCTGGGCTTGGCCCTGAGTGGTGCCCCGACACTGGCCCTGCTCTTTCTGGGCGGTGGGGCTGCCATCCATCTGCTGGACCGCAACCATGAAGCGGCGCCCGATGAGCAAGACCCGCGCAAGGGGCTGAGCGCACTGTTGCTCCTGTGTGCCGCCGGGGCCAGTGCGTATCTGAGCCTGCGTCTGGACCTCTGGCGCTGGAAAGTGGAAATACCCAAGGCCACGCTGGCCGAGTTCAACGGCGCCATGCAGTTGCTCACCTGGTTCATCTGGCCGGCCTGGCCCCTGGCGCTCTGGACTATGTGGCGCTGGAGACGGCAATTGTTCAGCCGGGAGATCAGTCGCCATCTGGCATGGCCGCTCTGGTATGTGCTGGTGACGCTGGGCTCCACCCTTACAACGGGCTCACCGGACCGCACACTGCTGCTGGGCTTGCCTGCTTTCGCCGCGCTGGCCGCCTTTGCACTACCCACGCTGAAGCGGCAGGTCGCGGCCCTGATCGACTGGTTTACCTTGCTGTTCTTCTGCGGTTGCGGCTTCACCATCTGGGTGGTGTGGATTGCCATGCAGACCGGCTTTCCGAGCCAGCCAGCCGCCAACGTGGCCCGCCTGGCCCCCGGCTTTGAGCCGCATTTCAACGTGCTGGCCTTTGTGCTGGCGCTGGGTGCCACCCTGGTGTGGGCGCGGCTGGTCAAGTGGCGAGTGGGACGGCACCGTGCCGCGATCTGGAAGAGCCTGGCGCTGCCCGCCAGTGGCGCGGCTCTGTGCTGGACGCTGCTGATGACGCTGTGGATGCCCCTGCTGAACTACACGCAAAGCTACAACGCACTCGTAGCCCATACGCTGGAGCGGATTCAGCCGGTAGGCTGTGTCGAGACCCTGGGCTTGGGTGCCAGCAAGATTGCCGCATTCCAGTTCTATGGCAAGCTGCAGTTGCGTCCCATGCAGGCCAAGGCCCAATGCCCCTGGCTGATATCGGAACCCATGGAAGACATGTCACCGCCGCGCTGGGTCGATAGCACGCAGTGGAACCTGCAGGCCCAGTTGCGCCATCCGGCCGACGGCAACGAAACCATTCTGCTTTTCAGGCGCCGATAGCGCCTGTTGACTCAGGCCAGTTCGTGCTCGCGCACGCGCACCCGTTGTGACGGGAAGCTGATGGCGAAGCGCGAGCCCTTACCCGGTGTGCTCTCTATGCTGAGCTCGGCACCATGGCGCTGGGATACGTGCTTGACAATGGCCAGGCCCAGCCCGGTGCCACCGGTCTCTCGGGAACGGCTGCGATCCACCCGGTAGAAGCGCTCCGTCAGTCTGGGAATGTGTTCCGGCGCAATGCCCTGCCCCTGGTCCACCACGCTGAACACTGCACCACCATCCGGCAAGGTTTCCCAGCGCACCTCGATGACCTTGTCATGCGGCGAATAGCGGATGGCGTTGCCGATCAGGTTGGACATGGCGCTGTGCAACTCCAGGCTGGAGCCGGCAATTTCCAGGCTGTCAGTCCCGATAAAGTGCAACTCGTGTGGTGTGCTCCACAGAATCAGCGACAGGTCATGCGCATCTTGTTCGCACTGGGCCATCAACATGCCTACAGACACCCAGTCCGTGGCAGCAGGTGGCGGGCTGCCTTCCAGGCGCGAGAGCGTCAGCAGATCATTGACCAGCGTTTGCATGCGTTGTGCCTGCAGAGACATCAAGTCCAGGTAGCGCACGCGCTCTTCCTCGTCCAGTACCAGCGATTGCAGTGTTTCCACAAAACCTGCCAGCACCGTCAACGGGGTGCGGATTTCATGCGACACATTGGCCACGAAGTCGCGCCGCATGGCCTCAGCCTGTTCCAGCGCCGTGATGTCACGCGATAGCAGCAGGCTGCGTCCATCGCCGTAGGGGTGGATATGCACCGAAAGCTTGATGGGCTTGGTGGCAGAGCTGTTGCGCCCCGGCATAACCACATCGTGGCTGAAGTCCTTTGCCGCCGCGTAGGCTGCAAAGCCGGGGTCACGCACCAGATTGCCCAGGTGCTGTAGCAGGTCGCGCTTGGCGTCCAGTCCGAAATGGGTCGAGGCCATTTGGTTGAACCACTCAATGCGCCCGTCACGGTCCAGCAACAGCACACCATTGGGCGAGGCCTGCAGGGCAGCCAGAAATTCCTGCAGGCGCATTTCGCTCTCTGACAGTGTGCGTTCGCGCGCCCGCACCAGCTTGCGGATGCGGTCAAACACTTCACCCCACAAGCCGCTGCCCAATGGAATGTCGGACGTATCGCCCGCACGCAACCATTTGAGCAGCCGCAAGCCGCGCAAGGCGTCCAGCAGCAACCAGATGTAGCAGCCAACCAGTGCGGCCACCAGAACTTCTGCAGTCAGGTACTTGCTGCTGCCATTGAAGAACCAGACAGCCAGCGCGGGAATCGCCTGGCAGACCAAGAATGAAAATACGCGCCAGAGCATGGGCTAATGGTAGCCGCTCAGACGCCGGATTTTTCGGGGGACGCCAACGGTTGTAGCGGTTTCGCTGTGATCCGGTAACCAGCACCGCGCACAGTCTCCACCATGGGACCCGCCACACCCAGCGCCTCGCGCAGGCGTTTGACGTGCACATCCACCGTACGCTCTTCTATGTAGACGTGGTCACCCCACACCTTGTCGAGCAATTGCGCACGGCTGTGCACACGCTCCGCACTGTTCATAAAGAACTGCAGCAGCTTGAACTCCGTGGGCCCCAGCTTGAGCGGCTGGTCCTGGTAGGTCACGCGGTAGGTTGCCGGATCGAGTGACAAGCCGGCGATCGTGATCTTCTCGCCTACCTGCTCCGGCGTCTTGCGACGCAGGACGGCGCGCACGCGCGCCAGCAGTTCCTTGGTGGAAAAGGGCTTGGCAATGTAGTCATCCGCACCGGCATCCAGACCGGCCACGCGGTCAGCCTCGTCGCCACGCGCCGTCAGCATGATGATGGGAACGTCCTTGGTACGGGGATGGGCGCGCCAGCGCTTGGCCAGCACCAGACCGCTCTCCCCGGGCAGCATCCAGTCCAGCAGGATCAGGTCGGGCACAGACGCTTCGATCTCGCGTTCGGCGCTGGCGCTGTCCATGGACCAGGTCGTGCGGAAACCGTTGTGCCGCAGGTTGACTGCAATCAGTTCAGCGATGGAGGGTTCGTCCTCCACCACCAGTACGGCGGGCATATTTCTCATCGAACCACCGACTCGATGTTTTCCATGCTGGTGTGGCGTACGTCTTCGCCCTTGACCACATAGATGATGAACTCGGCAATGTTCTTGGAATGGTCGCCGATACGCTCGATGGCCTTGGCCAGGAACAGCAGGTCCAGACAAGGAGAGATGGTGCGCGGATCTTCCATCATGTAGGTCACCAGTTTGCGCACAAAGCCATCGAACTCGGCGTCGATCAGGTCGTCTTCCTTGAGGATGGCCACCGCCGCGTTCACGTCCAGGCGGGCAAAAGCATCCAGTGCCTTGTTCAGCAGGCCAGAGGCCAGATCGGCAGCCACGCGCAACTCCAGCGAGGGCAGCGAGCGGTGGGCTCCGCTCTGAATGATGGAGCGCACCATGCGGGCAATCTTCTCCGCCTCGTCACCCACCCGCTCCAGATTGGCTGTGGTCTTGGAAATGGCGATCAGCAGGCGCAGGTCACGCGCGGTGGGCTGGCGCCGGGCAATGATGGACGACAACGCGTGGTCGATTTCCACTTCCATCGCATTGACGCGCGATTCGTTGGCCGACACCTGCTCGGCAGCTTCCATGTTGAACTGGGCCAGCGAGTAGATGGCGTGGCGAATCTGTGACTCGACCAATCCGCCCATCTCCATCACCTGGCTGGATACGGAGGTCAGTTCACTGTCGAACTGGGTGGACAAATGTTTATCAGGCATGGTTGTTTCCTTAGATCCGTCAATGATCAGCCGAAGCGGCCCGTGATGTAGTCTTCCGTCTCCTTGCGGTTGGGCTTGAAGAACATCTGCTCGGTGGCACCAAACTCCACCAGGTCACCCAGGTACATATAGGCGGTGTAGTCGCTGCAACGGGCGGCTTGCTGCATGTTGTGGGTCACGATGACCACGGTGTAGTCTTCCTTGAGTTCGACGATCAGCTCTTCCACCTTGGCCGTGGAAATCGGGTCCAGGGCGGAACAGGGTTCGTCCAGCAACAGCACTTCGGGCTTGATGGCAATGCCGCGTGCAATGCACAGGCGCTGCTGCTGACCGCCGGACAGACTGCTGCCGCTCTGATGCAGCTTGTCCTTCACTTCGGTCCACAGGGCCGACTTGCGCAGGGCCCACTCCACCCGTTCTTCCATGTCGGTTGCATTGAGGTTCTCGAACAGCTTCACGCCGAACGCAATGTTGTCGTAGATCGACATGGGAAACGGCGTGGGCTTCTGGAACACCATGCCGACCTTGGCACGCAACAGGGCCACATCTTCCTTGCTGGTCAGCAGGTTCTCGCCGTCCAGCAGAATTTCGCCTTCGGCGCGCTGCTCGGGATACAGCTCGAACATGCGGTTGAAGATGCGCAACAACGTGGACTTGCCGCAACCGGAGGGTCCGATGAAGGCGGTGACCTTCTTCTCCGGAATGTTCATGTTGATGCCCTTGAGGGCGTGGAACTTGCCGTAGAAGAAGTTCAGATCCTTGACGGCAATCTTGGTATTTTCGGTAACGGTAGGCAGAGCTGGCATGGCGTTATCTTTTCTTAAATGGGTCAATGAATGGCAATGTGCCTGTCAGGATTTGGAGCGCGTCAGTACCCGGGCCATGATGTTGAGCCCCAGCACGGCCAATGTGATCAGGAACACACCGGCCCACGCCAGCTTCTGCCAGTTCTCATAAGGGCTCATGGCGAACTTGAAGATGGTCACCGGCAGACTGGCCATGGGCTGGTTCAGGCTGGAGGTCCAGAACTGGTTGGACAGGGCCGTGAACAGCAAGGGAGCGGTCTCGCCCGAGATACGCGCCACCGCCAGCAAAATGCCGGTGATCACACCGGTGCGGGCTGCCTTAAGGGTGATGCTCAGGATCACCTTCCACTTGGGAGCACCCAGCGCATAGGCCGCTTCGCGCAGACCCGGTGGAACCAGTTGCAGCATGTTTTCGGTAGTGCGAATCACCACCGGGATGACGATGAGGGCCAGAGCAATCACGCCAGCAATAGCGGAGAAGCTATGCACCGGATGCACCACCACCGCGTACACAAACAGGCCAATCACGATACTGGGTGCCGAAAGCAGGATGTCATTCACAAAACGGGTGACATTGGCCAGCCAGCCCTTGGGTTCGAACTCTGCCAGATAGATACCGGCCATGACACCGATCGGCGTGCCCACAAACGTGGCCAGGAACACCATCAGCAGTGAGCCGTAAATGGCGTTGAGCAGGCCACCGTCTTCATTCGGGCCGGGCGTCATCTGCGTCAGCGTGGCAAGGCTCAGGCCGCCAATGCCCTGGCGAATGGTTTCCCACAGGATCCAGAACAACCAGAACAGGCCGAAAGCCATGGCGGCCAGCGCCAGGCCGGTGGCAATTTTGTTGACGACATTGCGCTTGGCAAACATGGCCGCACGCGCGGCACGTACCTCAGGTGACATCATGATTTGGCCCCTTCACTCTTGCGCAGTTGAGCCAGCAGCAGCTTGGACAGCGAGAGAATCACAAAGGTAATAAAGAAGAGCACAAGGCCCAGATACATCAAGGCTGCCTGGTGCAGGCCCTCGCCTGCCTCGGCAAACTCGTTGGCCAGAGCGGAAGTAATACTGTTGGCTGCCTGAAACAGACTCACCGAATCCAGCTGGTTGAAATTGCCGATCACGAAGGTGACTGCCATGGTCTCGCCAATCGCTCGGCCCAGGCCCAGCATGATGCCGCCTATGACACCGGTCTTGGTGAAGGGCAGCACAATCTTGTAGACCACTTCCCAGGTGGTAGCTCCCAGTCCGTAGGCGGACTCCTTGAGCATGGGCGGGGTGACTTCAAACACATCGCGCATCACCGCCGAGATGAAGGGGATGATCATGATGGCCAGGATGATGCCGGCCGACAGAATGCCGATACCCACCGGCGGACCGGACACAAAGGCGCCCAGATAGGGCACGCCATTGAGTGCCGCCTGCAGTGGCTGCTGCACATAGGTGGACAGCACAGGGCCGAAAATCAGCAAGCCCCACATGCCATACACGATGGACGGAATGGCCGCCAGCAACTCGATGGCCGTACCCAACGGGCGCTTGAGCCATGCGGGAGACAGTTCGGTCAGGAACAGCGCAATACCGAAACTCACCGGCACGGCGATGACCAGCGCAATGATGGAGGTGGCCAGCGTGCCGTAAATCATCACCAGACCACCGAAGTCTTCTTGCACCGGGTCCCAAGCCTTGCTGGTCAGAAAGCCCAGCCCGTACTTGGAGATGGCAGGCCAGGCGCTGATAGTCAGCGAGGTCAGGATCGCCAGCAACAGGCCCAGCGTGAAAATGGCGGCGCCTTTGGCAAGAAAGCCGAACAAGCGGTCCGCCATCGGACCAGAGCGCGCCCGCTTCGGGCCTTTGGATGAAGTCATGGCGAGCGCCTTTTCTTTTTCTGTCAATCCGGCCGGGGAATCCCCATGCGCAAGGGTAGAAGACATCGGGATTCCTCCGCGGTTCAATTACTTGAACGCAATGGCCTTGCCGCTGCCGTCCTTGATTTCACCCCAGGACTTCTGGATCAGGGCGACCACAGATGCCGGCAGGGGAACATAGTCCAGATCCGCAGCGGTCTTGCCACCGTTGGCATAAGCCCAGTTGAAGAACTTGAGGACTTCGGAACCATTGGCCGGCTTGTCCTGCTTGGCATGCATCAGGATGAAGGTGGCGCCGCTGATGGGCCATGCTTCCTTGCCGGGGTTGTTGGTCAGGATCTGATAGAACGACTTGTTCCAGTCGGCACCGGCGGCGGCGGCCTTGAAAGCGTCGTCTTCGGGCTTGACGAAATTGCCTGCGGCATTTTGCAGAACGGCGTAGTTCATCTTGTTCTGCTTGACGTAGGAGTATTCGACGTAGCCGATGGAATTGGGCAGGCGGTTCACGAAGGCGGAAACACCTTCGTTGCCCTTGCCGCCAGCGCCCACGGGCCAGTTCACGGCTGTGCCTTCACCGACCTTGGACTTCCACTCGGCGTTGACCTTGCTCAAGTAGTTGGTGAAGATGAAGGTGGTGCCGGAACCATCCGCGCGGCGCACTTGGGCAATGGCGGTGTCGGGCAGGGGCAGCGTGGGGTTCAGCGCCTTGATCGCGGGATCATTCCACTTGGTCACCTTGCCCAGGAAGATGTCGCCCAGCAGCTGACCGGTCAGCTTGAGTTGGCCGGGTTCGATGCCCTTGACATTGATCACGGGAACCACGCCGCCGATCACGGTGGGGAACTGCACTTGGCCCTTGGACTTGAGCACGTCATCGGTCTGGGGCATGTCGGAAGCGCCAAAGTCGACGGTCTTGGAGTCAATCTGCTTGATACCACCACCGGAGCCGATGGACTGGTAGTTCACCTTCACGCCAGTGGCCTTGTTGTAGTCGGAAGCCCACTTTGCGTAGATGGGCGCAGGGAAGCTGGCGCCAGCGCCGGTGATTTCCTGGGCGCCTGCAACGCCGGAAAAGCTGAAAGATGCAACTGCGGCAACAGCCAGGAGCGAATGGTTGAACAACGTCTTCATAGTTAACCTTTGAGGTTGTGTTTAAGGAACCTATGAACTCTAAGAAAGATTTATGACACTCATGTGACATTCAACCGCATTTGCCGGATGTTGCAAACAACTCTTTTGTCACCAAAGCATGGCATCAAATGTCATACCTCTGTCACAAAGTCTTCTTACGCTCTGGGCTTTTCTACAGGAGTACCTTCGATGTCGATCTCTTTCTCTCGCCGTAGCCTGGTTGCTTGTGCTGCTGCAGGATTTGCTGCTCTGATGACTGGTTGCGCCAGCGTGCCAGCTCCTGTCAGCCTGACCGAAACCATTGCCAAGACCCCTTCCCTTAGCACCTTGAGCGGCCTGATCGGCAGCGCCGGACTGGCTGACACACTGAACGGAACCGGCCCCTTCACGGTCTTCGCCCCCAGCAATGAAGCATTCAAGGCCGTTCCGGCCAAGACCATGGACGATCTGGCCAAGCACCCCGAAAAACTCAAGGATGTGCTGCGCTACCACGTGGTTGCTGGCAAATCCGTGGCAGCCGACATCAAGAATTCCAAGGTCAAGAGCCTGCAAGGTTCCGAGCTGGAGCTTTCCAAGGCGGGTGAGTTCGTGACCGTGGAAAGCGCAGCCGTGACCACCGCCGACATCGCCGCAACCAATGGCGTCGTGCACATCATCGACACCGTGCTGATTCCCCCAGCCAAGAAGTAAGCCGCACTCCTCTGCCCTGCGTTTGCGGACCTGGAATGGGCTGCATAGAGCACCGGGGTCCGTTGCCCAGCGCAGCGGACCCCGTTTTACCCTTTTCGGCCAGCCCCGGCCAGGTGCCCTTCTTCTTGCGGGTGCTATGCTCCGCCGAGCAAAACAAAGCTACCAACACACTTCATGCAATCTGGAAACCGCCTCGCCGCTGTGGACCTGGGCTCCAACAGCTTCCGCCTGGAAATCGGTCGCATTGACCACGGTGAATTTCTCCGAGCCGAGTACCTGAAAGAAACCGTGCGCCAGGGCGGCGGCCTGGATGAAAGCCGCAACCTCACGCCCCAGGCCATGCAGGCCGGCTGGGATTGTCTGGCCCGCTTTGGCGAGCGCCTGGCAGGCTTCAAACCCTCCGAGGTTCGTGCCGTAGCCACCCAAACCCTGCGCGAAGCGCGCAACCGCGACGAATTTCTGGAGCGTGCCAACCAGATTCTGGGCTTCCCGATCGACGTGATCTCCGGAAGGGAAGAAGCGCGGCTGATCTACCAGGGCGTGGCCCAGATGCTGCCGGTTTCCGAAGAACGCCGCCTGGTCATCGACATTGGTGGCCGCTCCACCGAACTGATTCTGGGCCAGGGCCGCAAGCCCAGGGTCATGGAGTCCTTCCGGGTCGGCAGCATTGCCTGGTCCAAGCGCTTCTTTCCCGATGGGCAGTTCACCCACAAGGCATTCGAACTGGCGGAAGTTGCCGCCACCGCCGTGCTCGACGAGGCATTCGAGGCTTACCACCCCGACCACTGGGACACCGCCTACGGTTCGGCCGGCACGGTCGGTGCCGTGGGCGACGTGCTGATCGCAGCGGGTTGGCCCAGCGGTCACATCAGCAAGGAAGGGCTGGACTGGCTGCTGGACAAGCTGGTCACAGCCCAATCGGTGGACCGCCTGCGCATGCCCGGCATGCGCGAAGACCGCAAGGCCATCATTGGCGGCGGCTTGAGCGTGATGCGCGCCATCTTCACTCTGCTCAACATCGAGAGCATGGAAATGGCCACTGGCGGCCTGCGCCACGGTCTGATCTGCGACCTGCTGGGCAATACCGGCTACAGCGGCGATCTGCGCGTCAACAGTGTGAACCGCCTGGCGCTGAAGTTCGGCGTCGATACGGTGCATGGCAAGCGCGTTGGCAAGGTGGCCAGCCAGCTGCATTCGCAGCTGACAGGCGGTTCCAGAAAGCAGAGTGACACCGAAGTCGAGCGCTCCCTGCGCAAGCTGCTGTGGGCCGCTGAACTGCATGAAATCGGCAGCCATATTTCCCACAGCGACTACCACAAGCACGGTGCCTACATCCTGGACAACGCAGATGCCATGGGCTTTTCCCTGTCCGAGATGCACCGGCTCAGCCTGCTGGTGCTGGGCCACCGGGGCAAGCTGCGCAAACTTGAAAACGCCCTCACCGACACCGAACTGGTGTGCCAGCTGGTGTGCCTGCGTCTGGCGGTCATCCTGTGCCACGCGCGACGCGACCCCGATCTGGACGGATTGAACCTCAAGCGCATGGACGCCAACGGCACCACCATTCGCCTGGTGTGCCGGGAAGGTTGGGCAGAAAGCTATCCACAATCCGCGCACCTGCTGCGTGAAGAGTGTCTGGCCTGGGAAAAAACGCCCTGGAAGCTGGACGTCAAAGGCGTCTAGACCCAACGCGGCATCCCAGGGAAGGGGCAGCCTTTTCTGTCCCGTTGCAGCACAGCGCGCCGCTGACCGGCGGACAGCGTCACACATCTGAAATATTGGTTTCGTAATCTCGAAGGATGACGAAGCTTTTTCTGCGCCTGCCCCTTGGTACTGGCCATCGCAAACCATGGGCAGCTGTGCTTCTCACAGCCATTGCCGCCACCCTCTGGTGCTCTGGCACGGTGCTGGCCCAATCCGTACCGCCGTCCGATCCTGCAGACATTGCCGAACTGCGCTTTGCCGACTTCTTTCAGTCTCCCCTGGGCCCCAAAGGCGCGCAAACCACGCCCGCGCTGTTGCAGGCTGACGGCAAGACCGTGCGCCTGGTTGGCTACATGGTGCAGCAGGAGCGCCCCTCGCTGGGCCGCTTCATGCTAACGCCTCGACCCGTGCGCATGAGCGAGCATGCCGACGGCGACGCCGACGACCTACCCATCGCCTGGGCCATGGTCTATTTGGACCCCAGCCAGTCGGGCTTTGTCGTGCCCTATGTGCGCGGCCGCATTGAGGTGCAAGGCACGGTCAGCGTAGGCCGCTTCGAGGAACAGGATGGCCGCGTGTCCTGGGTACGCCTGCAGCTCGCTCCGGAAGCCACGCGCGGCATGAATTCCTTCGAGGTGGCCAACTACCTGCACACCTTGCAGCACATCCATTGAGCCGATTTTCAACCATCGTTTTCCGTCACCCAACCTGCATATGAACAAACACCCTCTTCACCTGATTGCGTCGGCTGTCCTGGCCTGCATGGCCGTGCACATGAACGCCCGGGCGGCGCCCACGGTGAGCCGCCTGACACCTCCGAGCGAACTCTTTGCCAGTGGCAACGCAGCACCCGTGATTGCCCGTTTTCTGCCCGGGCAACGCTTTGACTTGCAAGCCACGGTGCGTCCCGACGAGGCAGGCAAAACCATTACCGCCGCGCAATTTGCCATCGACGGCAAGCCGGTGGACGCCAACGTGGCGCTGCGCAACTGCAGCAGTGGTTGCCTTGGGCCAGTGCCTGCCAATGCCACCATCGCTACGGTGCGTGCGGTATCGGCCACCAAGCCCGGTATCCACACACTGCAGGTCACTGCGACCCAAAGCGATGGTCAAACGGTGACTGCTACCGGCAATTTCGAAGTCATTCCCCTGGTAGCGGGTGGCCAGAAGGTCAAGAACATCATCATCATGCTGGGCGACGGCATGGGTGCCGCACAGCGCACCGGCGCACGTATCGTCGCCGGTGGCTATGCGCAGGGCAAGACCATCACACCGCTGGCCATGGACACATTCCCCGTCACCGGCATGGTGAAGACGGCTTCGCTCAACTCGGTAGTGACCGATTCTTCGCCCGGCATGACCTCCTACGTCTCCGGCAACAAGAACAACAACAATGAAGAAGGCGTGTTCCCCGACGACACGGTGGACCCGTTTGACAATCCGCGCATCGAGTACCTGAGCGAATATCTGCACCGCACGCAAGGCAAGGCCCTGGGCCTGGTCACCACTGCCGACGTGTTTGATGCCACACCGGCCGGCAATGCCATCCACACCAGCAACCGGGGTGCCGGCACCGGCATCGTGGACCAGTTCCTGGATGACCGCAAACTCACCGGCCTGACCGTGCTCATGGGCGGCGGCCGCAAATGGTTCGTGCCCTCCACTACGCCCGGCTCTGCCCGCGGCGACAAGACCGACTACGCCTTCTCCGCCACCGACGCCCATACCGCCGACATCGTCAAGCGCTGGGGTGCTTCTGCGGGGCAGATGGACAAGGACCGCGACCTGCTGGCCGACTTCCAGGCCGCAGGCTTCAGCTACGCACCTGACAAAACCACGCTGGACGGCCTGAGCCCCGCCAAGACCGACAAGCTGCTGGGCCTGTTTGCCCACTCCAACATGAACGTGGCACTGGACAAGATCGACGGCCGTCGCAACAAGGCGCGTGGCATCACCGGCCGCGTGGTGGATGACTACGGCCTGCCCGACCAGCCCATGCTGGACGAAATGACCGACAAGGCCCTGGCCGTGCTGGAACGCCAGAAGAACGGCTTTGTGCTGATGGTCGAGGGTGCCTCCATTGACAAGCAGGCGCACAACATGGACACCGAGCGCTGGCTGCTCGACACCATCGAGTTCGACCGTGCCATCAAGCGTGTGCAGGAATTTGCCCGCACCCATGGCGACACCCTAGTCATCGTCACTGCCGACCACGAATGCTCGGGTGCAGCGCTGATTGGCGGCTCGCGCGTGACCGATGCGCGCCTGCAAGAACTGGTGCGCGAAGGGGGTGCCGCCAACATCCGCGACAAAGTGGTCGGCATCTACGAGCAGGCGGGCTTTCCCAAGTACAAGATTGCAGCCGACGGCTATCCGGAAACCACCGACATCGACTACCGCCTGCTGGTGGGTTACGGTGCCAATTCCGACCGCTACGAGGACTTCCGCACCAATGACCGCCCGCTGCAGGACAGCCAGCAACCGTTCGTGAAGAAAGAGCCTCTCTCGGTCTACCCAGCCAATCCGGCGGTGCGTGATGTCGATGGAAAATTCCTGGTGACCGGTCAGGTTCCCGGCGAAAGCGCCGTGCACACAGCTACCGACATTCCGCTGTCGGCCTATGGTCCGGGTGCATGGAACTTCACCGGCGTGCAGGACAACACCGATGTGTTCTTCAAGCTCGCACAAGCTGCCAACGGTGTGGTGATTCCCGCCGACCTCATGCCGACAAGACGCGTAACAAAGAAATAACCGTCACTTCTGGCAGCGCAAGGCCGTTGGTTTTATAGCCATCGGCCTTTTTCTTTGGTTGCCCGTCATTTGTGAACCGTATAAACTATATACATCGTTTATCAAGTTGGAGTGTTTATGCAAGCAAACAAGGCAGCCGCCGAAGCCACCACCTCTGCAGCCCCTGTCGCACCCGCCGCAGCCCCTAGCGCCCCCGTTGCCAAACCGGCCGCGAAGGCTTCTGCAAAGCCTGCCAAGCCAGCCAAGAAGGTGGCTGCCAAGCCCGCCGCGAAACCCGCTGCAAAGAAGCCCGTAGCCAAGGTGGCAAAGCCAGCTGCCAAGCCCGAAGCCAAAGCTGCCCCCAAGGCCACCAAGCCCGCAGAAGACAAGGCCCCCAAAGAGAAGAAGATCAAGATGGTGCGCGACAGCATCTCCATCCCCAAGAACGAATACGTGGTGCTGGACGCACTCAAGCTGCGCGCTGGCAAATTGGCCGCCCCGGCCAAGAAGACCGAACTGATCCGTGCCGGCATCAAGGCCCTGGCCGCCATGTCGGACTCCGCTTTCGTGGCCGCTGTACGCGCCGTACCCAGCCTCAAGACCGGTCGCCCGGCCAAGGCTGCCTAAGTCCACTCAAGCAACTTTGCTCACGGCCTGGCGCTTTCGCGCCAGCGCAGTATCTCCTCGATGACCCAAGACGGGTCATCCAGTGTCAGGTCGTGACCGGCCGTGGGGTGCACTCTCAGCACGCTTCCCCATTGCTGTGCGAGTGCCCGTGAGCACGCCATATTCACCAAACGATCCCGTTCACCTGCCAAAACCAGTGCGGGTACCGGCGCAACCAGCGGTGCACGGTACCGTGCAGCCGCCAGCAATTGACGCCACGCGTTGGCTTTGGTGACGGGACGCAGCACGCGTTCGAAACGCCAGTCCTGCAGCACGGCTTTCTGCGGGTGATTGGCAGTGCGGCGCAGAATAGCCGACTCCCAGGCATTGGCGCCACCGCGCACCAGCAAGGGTTTGAGCAAGTCCGCCATGGCAGTTGGTCGCATGCGTTGCCAGACCGGGTTGAAGGGTCTTGAGCTGGTATTGATGAGCACCAGCTCCCGCACCTCCTGCGGCCACTGCGCAGCCCATTGCGCTGCCACCATACCCCCCAGCGACATGGCCAGAATGCTGACCGGTTCTGTGACGCCCAACGCACGCAGGGCATTGCGGCAATGGGATGCCATGTCTTGCACGGTCGAAGGACTGCGCCGCGAGAAGAGCAAGCCGTTGCCTGGCATATCCAGCGTGATCACCCGAACCGACAACGCCTTTTTCAGCTCGGCGTCAAAGCCGGCCCAGTGTGCACTGGAGCGCGTCAAACCACGTAGCAGGACCCAGGTTTCCATCGTCAGTACCAATCCTGCAAGGCCATGGCGTGCTGCTGCACGCGGGCATCCGCTTTGGGCAACCAGCGGTCATGGCCGCTGGCGGCGCGCGACAGAAAGTCCAGCAGCATCTGATGCTGGCGCAGCACCCGCTGCTGCCGGTGCTCGATCAGGGGATTGAAGATGCCGTGCCGGGAAAACAGCTGGCGCGGGTTCTTTTTCACCCACAGCCAGGAGCCCATCTCCAGCGTCAGCGGCAAGAAGATGCGATCTGCATCGCGGCAGGCCAGCTGATAGAGGTGGTCCCACAAGTCACCATGCGCCAAATACTGCGCGCTCTGCGGCTCCACCGTGTACCGGTGGTAGCTGTTGGACTGGCTGAAGATGCTTTTGAGCGCATGCATCTCGGCCAGATGGGCAATCGGTGCGCGGGTATGCGCAAAAGGAAACCACAAACGGTCCGACACGCCAAAGCCGGAGTGGCAATCCAGTGCCAGACTAAAGGGGCGGTTCAGCAGCTCGCTCTGTACCACCTCACACAAAGCCTGGCTCTCGGCCTCCATGGCTCCGTTGGCCGCGCCACGGTACCAGGGCAGGCGCGCACTGACGCGCTGCCCGCCGACCATGAATGGCACCGGGTCCAGCGCGGTCACCGGTGCGTTGCGCATCAGGTCCACACCGCGTGGATTGGCCCGCGTCCCCAGGTGCATGCCACCGGGATTGACAATGGGCATGAAGACCAGTCGCACCGTCTCCAGTTGCCGGTGCAGCGTGCTGTCCCACTGCAGGCGCATCACCAGACTGTGCAGATAGGCAATCACCACCTCGGCACCGATGCGCTCCAGTCCGTGCACGCCACCAAAGTAGCCCACGGCCGGCACCGCCGGATCGGGATTGCCCAGCGTAATGGCATGCACCGGATAGCTGCCACCGGGCACTGCCACGTTGCAGACCACGCGGCATTGCAGGTGCGCAGCACCCAACTCGACGATGCGGTTGAGTGCAGCTAGTTCGGGAAGTTCGGGAGGCAACACCATCACAGCATAGCTGCGTGACATGACAGGAATAGTGACAGCCCTGTGACCACAGCTCTGCGCAGGCAATACACCACATTTCACCAAGATGTCACAACCTGGCGTTACCGTCAGCCCGACACTCCCGGGAACTGCCCATGCCATACAAAACTGTCTTGATCCGCGTCGCCATCGTCCTGGTGTGTCTGCTCGGGGGCGTGGTGGAATTCATCGCTCTGCAGAGGGCACACAGGCGCCTGCGCAGCACCTCCAGTTGACAGGACGAACTGTCACATTTCTGTCTTTGTGTCGTCATACCAAGACACTATCGTTACGGCTACTGAACCAAACTTAAAGGTAACGCCGATGTTCTGGAAATTCTTCAGTTTGCAGAAAATGCTGGACGCACTGTTTGATGAAGCCTGGGTCAATCTGGGCTTGCCCGACGCTCTGGATTGCCAGGACGCTATTCCTGCGGATAGCTTGTAAATCAGAGATACCCCATCGGCCCTCATGAAAATTTCCACACGGCTGCTGATTCTGGTCGGCGGCCTCACAGCTGCCATGGTGTTGATGGCCCTGCTCGGCTTGTACGGGATTGACCGGTCAAACAGTTCCCTGGAGACCGTTTACGAATACCGCACCACCCCCGCAGTGCAGCTGGGACAGATACAGACGCTGACAACGGCCAACCGCATGCATGTGGCCCAGGCTCTGGCCAACCCCACGCCTGAGACCATCTCCGTCAGCCTCCAGTCCGTGCAGGCCAATCGCACAGAGATTGCTTCGCTCTGGTCCGCCTTCTCGCAACTGCCGCACGATGCTGAAGAAGCCCAGATGGCTCAGAACTTCGCCAGGGACCTTGCTGCATTTGAAACCCAGGGCCTGGTACCCGCCCTGAAAGCGCTGCAGGAAAACGACATCACGGAGGCGCAAAGTGCCCTGGTCGACAAGATGACGCCATTGGCCACGCAGATGAAAAAAGGCATGGACGCCCTGCTGCAGCGACAGGTGGATGGAGCAAAAACGCAGTACCAGGAGGCCAGTACCCGCTTTACCTGGATACGGACCGCCTCGCTGCTATCCATCATTGTGGGGACCGCCTTGGCGCTGGGACTGGGCCTGGCCATGCAAAAGGCCATCGTGGGGCAACTGGGTGGCGAGCCGGCAGAGGCCAATGCCATTGCAGAACGGGTGGGTGCTGGCGATCTGGCAGTGCCGCTCAGCCAGTCTTCCAAGGACAGCAACAGCCTGCTGGCCCGGCTGCATGCCATGCAGCGCCGTCTGGCGGCCGTGGTTCAGCAAGTGCGCCATGCTGCCCAAGGCGTGGCCAATGCCAGTGCGGAAATTGCCCAGGGCAATCAGAACCTGTCGCGGCGCACCGAGCAGCAATCCAGCGCATTGCAGCAAACGGCCTCTTCCATGGAGGAACTGGGTGCCGCCATACATGGCAATGCACAGCGCGCCACCCAGGCATACCAGCTTGCGCAAGGCGCCACAGGCGTGGCGCAACGCTGCGGTGACGCGGTCACGCAGGTCGTGCACACCATGAAGGACATCGACGCCAGCTCACACCGTATTGCGGACATCATCTCCGTGATCGACGGAATCGCGTTTCAGACCAATATCCTGGCGCTCAACGCGGCCGTGGAAGCGGCGCGTGCCGGTGATCAGGGCCGCGGCTTTGCGGTGGTGGCCTCGGAGGTCCGCGCCCTGGCCGGGCGTTCGGCGCAGGCAGCCAAGGAAATCAAGGACCTGATCGGTCACAGCGTGGGTCGCGTGCAGACCGGCAACGCACAGGTCAGTGCTGCCGGTTCGGCCATGAAGGAAGTCCTCGACGTCATAGGCCAACTGCAACGCATCATGGGTGAAATAAGCGCTGCCAGCATGGAGCAGAGCACCGGCATTGGTGAGGTCAACTCGGCCATCAGCCTGGTGGACCAGGGCACCCAGCAGAATGCTGCACTGGTTGAGGAGATGGCGGCCGCCGCGTCGGGCTTGAGCCAGCAGTCGGAAGAGCTGTTGCAGTCGGTCCTGCAGTTCAAGCTGCCGCACCCGACGGAGCCGGCAGTTGTAACCGCGTCGCTCGTGAATGGGGCTAGAGCACTTCGGGCGATTGCACGGTAACCACCACGGTCTGGCCTACGCCATCGCGCTCGCGGTAACGCAGCCACCACAAGGCGCCTTTCTTCAGGGCACATTCGCTGTCATGCAGCCCCAGCAACTGGGCAATCACCTTACCCAAGGTCGGCTGGTGGCCCACCACCAGCACACAACCCTTGCCATGCGGCCACTGCACCAGTTCCAGCAGCTGCTCCGGTGTGGCCAGGGGCGCCAGCGCCGCGCTGATCTTGAATTTGCGGCCCAGTGCGCTGGCTGTCTGTTCGGCCCGCACCGCCGGACTCACCAGCACCTTGGCGCCATCGGGCATCTGCCGGTCCAGCCAATCGGCCACACGGCGGGCCTGCTTCTCGCCACGTGGCGTGAGGTAGCGCATCATGTCGTCACCGACCAGATCCAGGTCAACCGCCTCGGCATGACGCCACAAAATCAAATCCATGCTTCGCTCCCTGTTTCACTTGCCCTGGATGTTGCGTCCGTAACGTGTCATGAGTGTGGCCTGAGCGCCTTTGGCCTTGCCGCGTGAGGCAGGTTTGCAACGCTCGTAAGTGCCATCCGGGCCCAGCTCCCAGGCGTCCACCTGGTCTTGCATGTAAAGGCGCAGACATTCATCCAGAATGCGCAGGCGCTGCACCGGGTCCGTCACCGGCCAGGCAATTTCCACGCGGCGCACCATGTTGCGGTTCATCCAGTCGGCGCTGGAAAGATACATATCCTCCCGCTCACCTTCGCAGAAGTAGAACACGCGGGAATGCTCCAGAAAGCGCCCTATCACCGAGCGCACGCGGATGTTGTCGGTATGGCCCGCAACCCGGGCCGGCAGCATGCAGGCGCCGCGCACGATCAGGTCGATCTGCACGCCCTGCTTGCCGGCGCGCATCAGGCTGTAGATCAGCGCCTCATCGGTGAGCGCATTCATCTTGGCAATGATGCGGCAGGCCACGCCGGTGGCGGCTGCCTTGCCCAGCGCATCGATCTTGGCAATCAGGTTGCGCTGCAGCTGGAACGGCGCCATCCACAGCTTCTTGAGCGGCGCCAACCGGCTTTGGCTGGCCAGGTGCACGAACACGTGCTCCATATCCAGCGTCAACGCAGAGTCGGCCGTGAGCTGGCTGATGTCGGTGTACAGCCGGGCCGTGCGCGGGTTGTAGTTGCCGGTGGACAGGTGTCCGTAGCGCTTGAGGGTGCGGCCTTCACGTCGGGTGATGAGCATCATCTTGGCGTGGGTCTTGAGGCCCACCACGCCGTACAGCACCTGGGCGCCTATGGACTCCAGCATCTCGGCCCAGTTGATATTGGCCTCTTCGTCAAAGCGGGCCTTGAGCTCCACCACCACCGTTACCTCCTTGCCACGGCGAACGCCCTCGCGCAACAGGTCCATCAGTTCGGATTCCGGGCCAGTGCGGTAGATGGTCTGCTTGATGGCCAGCACGTTCTCGTCGTGCACCGCCTCGCGCAAGAAGGCCAGCACGCCGTCAAAACTCTCGAAAGGCTGGTGGATCAGGATGTCACCCGCCTTGAGCTGCTCAAAGATGGACTGGCCCGGCTTGATCTGGCGCGGGTAGGAGCCGCGATACGGCGCAAAGCACAGGTCGGGCCGGTTCACCAGATCGATGGCCTGCGTCAGTCGCACCAAGTTCACCGGACCCGGCACGCGGTAGAGCGACTTCTGTGGCAGCTCGAACTGGTCGAGCAACAGGTCGGCCAGAAAATCCGAACAACCGGCGGAGACTTCCAGCCGCACTGCCTGACCGTAGTGGCGGTGCACAAGACCTTGGCGCAGGGCGGTGCGCAGGTTCTTCACGTCGTCTTCGTCCACCGCCAGATCACTGTGGCGGGTGACCCGGAACTGCGAGAACTGCTCCACGCTGCGGCCGGGAAACAGGTCCGTCAGGTGGGCGCGGATGACGCTGGAGAGCGACACCAGCAAATCCTTGTTGCCGGAATCCTTGGCCGGCATGCGGATCATGCGCGGCAGCACGCGTGGCACCTTCACGATGGCAATTTCGTTGGAGCGCCCAAAGGCGTCCTTGCCACCCAGCCGCACGATGAAGTTCAGCGACTTGTTGGCCACCTGCGGGAACGGATGTGATGGGTCCAGGCCCACTGGGATGAGCAGCGGCTTGACCTCGCGGTTGAAGTACTGCCGCACCCAGGCACGCTGTGCTGCGTTGCGTTCGCCGTGGGAAATGATCTTGATGTTCTGCTTTTCAATCGCTGGCAAGAGCTTTTCGTTGTACAGCGTGTACTGGCGCTCCACCAGCGCATGCAGGGCGGCCGCCAGACGATCAAAGGTGCCCACGGTATACAGGCCCTTGCTGTCACTGGCCTGATTGGCAATCAGGTGGGGCTCGGCCCGTACCTCGAAGAACTCATCCAGGTTGGAGGACACGATGCACAGGTAGCGCAGGCGCTCCAGCAAAGGCACGTCTTCCCGCTCGGCCCAGTTGAGCACCCGCTCGTTGAAGGCCAGGATGCTGTGGTCACGGTCCAGCAGAGCGGCAAAGGGTGCGGGCGTAGGGTTTTTTGGCGAAACGGCAGAGCGCGACATGGAGCACTATCCTGACTGTGACAAAACAATGAAGTATTGTTGACGCCTTAAATGTCATTTTTATGACAACCCCATGTCGGTGCATCAGACCACCAACGGGCAGGCATGATGAAGACTACCCCAAGGCCAGTTCGGCGGCTTTGACTTCGCTCTGCGAAGCCAGCAGCAAAGCATCCCAGAAGACGATTTCCAGCGTGCCATCCATGTGCTCCACCAGGGCACTGCGACTTTCCACCCAGTCGCCGTCGTTGCAGTACAGGGTGCCGTTGATGTCGCGCATTTCGGCGCGGTGGATGTGCCCGCACACCACCCCGGCGTGACCGCGGTGCCGGGCTTCATGGGCAACCGCCACCTCGAAGTCGGTAACGTAGTTGAGCGCGGTCTTGACCTTGCCCTTGAGGTATTGGGACAGGGACCAGTATGGCAACCCCATGCGCGCGCGCAGGCTATTGAGGCTGCGGTTCAGGCGCAAGGTGAGCTCGTAGGCGTTGTCGCCCAGATAGGCCAGCCACTTGGCACACTGGATGACTCCGTCAAAGTAGTCGCCGTGCGTGACCCACAGGGACACACCCTTGGCCGTGGTGTGTACCGTGTCGCGCTGCACCGTGATGTCGCCAAACTTGTGGCCCACAAAGCCCCGGGCAAACTCATCGTGGTTACCCGGTATGAACACCACATGGCAACCCTTGCGTGCCCGGCGCAGCAGCTTTTGCACCACGTCGTTGTGGGCCTGCGGCCAGAACCAGCGGCGGCGCAGCTGCCAGCCATCCACGATGTCACCCACCAGATAGAGGTACTCGCTGGAGTGGTGCTTCAGGAAATCCAGCAAGGCGTCGGCTTGGCAACCCGCCGTGCCCAGGTGGATATCGGAGATGAACACCGCGCGGTAGCGGCGTTTGGGCGGATCGTCTTCATGGTCGGAGTCCTGCTCGGCGGCAACTCCCTGCCAGCCACTTGCCATAGATTCAACCATGGCTCGCATTCAGGCCCCCAGAAAGTGCTTGCGATAGCGCGAAGGCAGGTCGGCGATGCGCATCAGCATGGGCAGGTCGGCGGTATTGAAGTCCGGGTCCCAGGCCGGCGCGCCCAGCACCTTGGCGCCCAAACGCAGATAACCCTTGATCAGCGCCGGCGGCTCCACGTCCAGGGAGGCGTCGAGCCGCTCCACCGGCAGTGCCAGGCGTGGCCGCACGTGGTATTCAATGGGTGCCAGGTGCGTGGCCTGCAACTGGCGCCAGATGCTGGCTGCCACATCGCCACTGACCACGCCGTTGTGCAGCATGGGGATGCTGGCGCAGCCGATCATGGTGTCGAGCTGGTTGCGCAGCATGAATTCTGCCAATGCGCCCCACAAGGCCATGATGACGCCACCGTGACGATGGTCGGGGTGCACGCAGCTGCGGCCCAACTCCACCATGCGGTCCCGCAACAGGCGCAGGCGTGTCAGATCGAATTCGGTATCGCTGTAGGTGCTGCCCACGCGCTTGGCCTGCACCGGCGTCAATACGCGGTAAGTGCCAATCACCTGACCGGTGGCCTGGTCGCGCACCAGCAGGTGCTCACAGTAGTTGTCAAACAGATCCACGTCGTGTCCGGGCAGCGGCGTGCTCAGACGCGCGCCCATCTCTCCGGCAAAGACATCAAAGCGCAATTTCTGCGCGGCCCGGACTTCGTCCAGGTGTTTGGCCCAGGACACGGCAATGCCCTGTGACGGGTTGGCTGCATGCTGCGGAGCGGCAACTGCGGCCTGCGCGACAACGCTGTCGCGCACGATAATGGTTGGGTCGTTCAAGGTGTTCATGACTGAAATTGTCCAAACGCGCCATGACCCATTCATGGCAGAGATATGAAGAATTCATGACATTGCGCAAGCCGCACCAAGGAGACTGGGGCTTGAATTCGTCGTAGACTTAACCACCGGAACATGCCACCTGGCGCCTCACGTACGGGAAAAATGCCTTACTCACTTATCTGGGAGCCCCAAGGGGTCTACAAACACTTCACCGGCCTCGTCACGGGTGCCGAGTTGCTGCAGTCGGTCCAGGAAATCGCCAGCGACGCGCGTTTTTTCAATTTGCGCTACGAGGTGTCCGACTACCTGCCAGCAGAGCGCACCGACTTTTCCCAGGACTTCCTCAACGAGGTGCGCGCAGTGCGCATTGGCTCGTTCATGAACAACCCGCGCATCAAGGTGGCCATCATCACGCGGGACCCGGAAATCCAGCAGCGCATGGCCTCCACCATTGCCGCGCGCCTCACCATGCACCAGACGCGGGTGTTTGCGCAATTGACGGACGCCAACGACTGGTTGGGCCGCGCGTCACCGGACTGACATACTTCTGGCACATCATCGTGCCCCCCTTCATCGCCACAGCGAGGCACGTGCGCACGCATCACACCCCATGGAGCTAGAACTCAAATTTGCACTGCCCGCGCTGGACCGGCTGCTACTACAAAAGCAGCTGGCCCGCTGCGCCCTGATCGGACGGCGCCACCCGCACCAGGAACGGCTGCACAACGTGTATTACGACACGCCGGACCATCTGCTCAAGACCAGCGGCATGGCCTTGCGGGTACGCCAGCTCGGAGACGGTGCTCAGCCACGCTGGGTACAGACACTCAAGATTGGCGGCGCCGCGGCTTCGGCCCTGAGCCAGCGCGGCGAATGGGAGCTGCCGCTCGCTGCCGACCAGCTGGACGCGGACCTGCTGAGCGGAACTCCCTGGACCACATTCGACCCGCAGGGGAATGTGTTTGCGGCACTGACGCCGGTGTTCAGCACCACCTTTGACCGCATGAGCTGGGTGGTACAGCAGGGCAAGGCGCGTGCAGAAATTGCGCTGGACCTGGGCGAGGTGCTGATGGATGGCCACACCACGCCCCTGTGCGAGCTGGAGATAGAGCTGCTCGAAGGCACGCCCGACGCACTGTTTGAAATCGCCTCCAGCATCGCCCGGCATCTGTCGCTGATGCCGCTGCACATGAGCAAGGCCGAGCGTGCCTACCGCCTGGCGCAGGGAACGCTGGACGCCCCCTTGCGGGCCAAACCGCCGGCGCTGGATGACAGCATGGACTTCGCCCGTATTGCACAGTCAGTACTGCGCGAATGCTTTTTGCAATTCACGGCTAACCTCAACGCCCTGCGCAGTAGTGACGCTCCCGAACTGTTGCACCAGGCGCGCATCGGTTGGCGTCGCTTCAAGAGCACGCTCAAGCTACTGCGCCAAACCGGCGAAGGCAGTCACCTCCCGGCAAGGGAGCGCCTGCAGCCATTGCTCGCGGCCATGACAGCGCTGCGGGACCTGGATGTGGCCGCTACCGAGGTGTTCCCGCTCTACGCCAGCGCATACCAGGCGGAAGATGCAGAGCGCACCCGCAACTGGCAAGCGCTGGAAGCTTCCCTGGCACGCGAGCGCAACAACCAACGTGAAGAACTGCGCCGCACCCTGTCCGACCCAGCCGTGGGCCAGGTGCTGGTGCAGATCACGCGTTGGCTGGAAATCCAGCCGATGCTGGTTCCGCGCGAACTGCAGTCCGACAAGAAAGCCACGGTGGGCAAATGGCTCAAGAAACGAGTGGCACAACTGGCCGATCAGCTGGACGAGATGCCGTCACACAGCACGGACCCGGCGCAACTGCATGCGCTGCGCATACTCAGCAAACGGCTGCGCTACAGCGTCGAATGCCTGCGGCCTCTGCTGCCAGCCAGGCGTGCCGAACGCTGGTACCAGCACGCAACGCAACAGCAAACCCAGATCGGCGTCGCGCGTGACCATCAGCAGGCTTTGCGCATTGCGCAGAAGCTGGGCGCACCCGAGGGCATCGTGGAATTTCTGCGTGGCGCGTCCTTTGGCAGCCTGCGCGTTTGATCTAACGCAAAAGTCATTGCAGTGTCATCTGCGTTTTCACGGATCTGTCATTCGCGATTTCTACATTGACCCGTGTGTGCCGCGGCGCACATTCTCAATGTGGCAACCAAGGAGCAGATTCACATGCGCAATTTTTGGAAACATATTCAACAGCTGCAGTGGGACGACCACCGCTACTACCACCAGTGCCGTATCAACCAGACGCTGCATCTCATCAGTGCGATCAGCTTTCTGGTGGCCTACTGTCTGCTGTTTGTAGACCCGGCAGCTGCCGGCCTGGTGGGTTGGCTGGTGGGCATGGTCACGCGCCAGTCCGGTCACATCTTCTTCGAGCCGCGCGGCTTTGACACTATCCACAACACCACGTATGACCACAAGGAGTCCATCAAGGTGGGCTTCAACATGCGGCGCAAGGCGATTCTGATTTCGGTCTGGCTGTCGCTGCCGGTGCTGCTGGCGCTGTCGCCCAGTCTGTTCGGTCTGATCAAGCCGGCCAGCGGTTTTGCAGGCTATGCCCATGACGTGGGCCTGATGTGGCTGGCTCTGGGCGCAGGCGGGTTGCTGTTCCGCACGGTGCATCTGTTCTTCTTGCGCGGCCCGTCCTGGGGTCTGGCCTGGGCCTGCAAGATATTGCTGGACCCGGTTCACAATGTGCTGGAGTACTGGGCCTCTCCTCTGGCACTGATGCGTGGTCAGCGTCTGGATCCGTTGACACAACACCATTGAAGTTTGTGAGTAATCCCCGAAGCACCTCGGGGGACTCAGGACGGCGTGGCACTCTGCGCCGTCCGTGTCCCCCGGCCTTCGGCCTCCTCCTTTACCTACCGGCGCAGAGCGCCACGCCATCCTGAGTCTGCAAAAACGGTTGGCATGCGAATGTATTCAGACACCGCGTGCCAACGGTGTTGGCGGCCGATGACACTGGGGCGGATGGTGCAGTGTGGACTTGGGGTTTTGCCAAGTAAAGGAGGAGAACCGGGTGAAGCCCGGTTCGGGGGACACGAACGGAACCATCTGCCCCAGTGGCGTCGGCCATACGCGACACCGCAAAACCGACCAGAGAGTTCACCCCAAAGCACGCAAAGCCAACCCAATGGCATGCACAGCCTGCTGCATTTCGTGCGAACCAATCGCACCTATGCACCCCACGCGGAAAGTCTCTATCTGTGTGAGCTTGCCCGGATACAGCAGAAAACCGCGCTCACGCACAGCGGCATAAAAGTCCTTGAACGCATAGCCCGCAACCCTCGGCGCATGGAAGGTGACGATGATGGGCGCCTGCACAGCGGACTCCAGAAACGGTTGGAAACCCAGCGCCTGCATGCCCTGCACCAAGGTCTGACAGTTGCTGGTGTAGCGTGCCAGCCGCGCGGGCTGGCCGCCCTCCTCTTCGAACTGCGCAATTGCCTCGGCCAGTGCCGCCACCACATGGGTAGGCGGCGTGAAGCGCCACTGACCGGTCTTTTCCATGTAGACGTATTGGTCGTACAGGTCCATGGCCAGGGACTGGCTCTGCCCTTCACAAGCCGCCAGCACCTCCTTGCGGATGAATACAAAACCCATGCCGGGCACGCCTTCCAGGCACTTGCCGCTGGCGGCGATCAACGCGTCGAAGCGTGTCTTGCGCGCGTCAATCTCGAGGGCGGCGAACGAGCTCATGGCGTCCACGATCAAGCCGACACCGCGGCGTTCGCACACGTCGGCCACCGCCTGCAGCGGGTTGAGCACGCCCGCACCCGTCTCGCAATGGATCAGCACCACATGGGTGATGGAGTCGTCCTTTTGCAGATAGGCGTCCAATGCATCGGGATCGACCGGCTCCGACTCGTCAAACGCCAGGCTGGTGGCTTCACGGCCCATGAGGGTGGTGAGCTTGGCTGCGCGTTTGCAATAGGCGCCGTTGTCCAGCACCAGCACATGGCCGTCGCGCGGCACCAGTGTGGCGATGGCCGCCTCCACACTGAAGGTGCCGCTGCCTTGCAGGGGCACCACCACGTGGGAGTCCGCGCCGTGGATGATGCCCAGCAGGCTGGAGCGCACGCGCGCCGTGACTGCATTGAAGTCGGCGTCCCAGGAGCCCCAGTCCTTGAGCATGGCCAGCTTGGTGCGCAGTGTGGTGGTCAAGGGGCCGGGGGTCAGTAGTATCTTGTCTCTGTCCATGGGATGCTTTCAATGGTTCGGCAAACGGAGCGGAGCGAACAGCGTAGCCAGCGACTGTTTCACGTGAGTGACACAGTTTCGAAACACGGGCTGCATACCATGGCAGCGATGCAAGCAACCGCCCCCGCCTTTCTGCACGTCAACGCACGCGATTACCAGCGCCCCTCTTTTCCCACCGTGGTGGTATGTGTGGATGGTTGTGAACCCGACTACCTGACACAGGCCGTCTCGGCAGGCCGCATGCCCTGGCTGCAGCGCAGCCTGACTCACGGTATGGCATGGCGCGCCGAAAGCGCCCTGCCCAGCTTCACCAACCCCAACAACCTGTCCATCGTGACGGGTGTGCCGCCCAGCGTGCACGGCATCTGCGGCAACTACTTTCTGGACAGTGCCAGCGGCGAAGCCGTCATGATGAACGACCCCAAGTGGCTGCGCTGCCCCACCCTGCCGGCCCAGGCGTCGCAGGCCGGGCTCTCGGTCGCCGTGGTCACGGCCAAAGACAAGCTGCGAAACCTGCTGGGCCACGAGCTGCAGGGCATCTGCTTTTCGGCGGAGCGTGCCGACGCGGCGACAGTGGCCACCCACGGCATAGACCATGTGTTGGAATTGGTTGGAAGGCCACTGCCATCGGTCTACAGCGCCGACTTGTCGGAATTCGTCTTCGCGGCAGGCGTGCGCCTGATGCAGACCCGCAAGCCGGATCTGATGTATCTCTCCACCACCGACTACGTGCAGCACAAGCATGCCCCGGGCACGCCTGCGGCCAACGACTTCTACGCCATGCTGGACGGCTACATGCAGCAGCTCGAAGACCTGGGCTGCGTCATCGCCATCACGGCGGACCATGGCATGCATGCCAAGACGCGCATGGATGGATCGCCCCAGGTCATCTACCTCAGTGATTGGTTGCAGCGCTTCCTGGGCCGCGATGATGCACGTGTCATTCTGCCGATCACAGACCCCTATGTGGTCCACCACGGCGCGCTGGGCGCGTTTGCAACTATCTACCTGCCAGGCGATTGTTCGGCGCAGGCTGTCTGCGCAGAACTGGGCCAGGTGCAGGGGATAGATGCGGCCCTGACCCGCATGGACGCCGCACATGCCTTGGAAATCCCGGCGGACCGCATCGGTGACGTGGTCGTGATGGCGGACCGCTTCACCGCGTTGGGCAGCACGGCGGCCCAGCACGACCTGTCAGGACTGGACGCCCCCTTGCGCTCCCACGGCGGCCGGGGCGAGCAGACGGTGCCGCTGATCGTCAACCGGCTGGCCCGTTTGCCCGACCCCAGCCGCAGGCTGCGCAACTTCGACGCCTTTGATATTGCGCTGAATTACGCGCAATAGCGCCTGCGCGGTTTTTTTTGTCATACTGGGGTTCGTGTGCCGCACGCGCGGTGCCGTTGGGCGGTACTACGGACAGGACATGAAAAAACCAAACATCTCGGTCGCCTTCATTGTCATCATGGCACTGGTGGCAGTCATCACCATCTTCCTGGGTGCCTTCGGCTTCATCAATTACCGGATGCAAAAGCTCAGCCAGTACGAGCAGCTGCAGCAAGAGCTCACGTACAGCGCAGAGCAGCTCTCCTCGGCGGTGGCGCTGCCACTCTGGAATTTCGACGAAGAGCAGATCGAGTCCCTGCTCACCAGCGCCATGAAGTTCGAATCCGTCTACGGCATCACGCTCACGCTGGGCGAAGCGCCCGCCAAACCGCGCTACATCAAGATCCGTGGCAATGATTGGGAAGTGATGAATGGCAAGGCGCCCTTTGACACACAGGGGTTGCTGGAGGTGGCGCGCACCGTGCACACGACGGAAAAGGCCGTGGGAAGCATACGCATGTTCGCAACCACCCGCTTCATCGAGGAGCGTCTGCACATCGTGCTGGTGCAGACGCTGCTCTACATCGCGGTCATCGACTTCCTGCTGGTGATATCGCTGTACTACGTCCTGTGGCGCACCATATTGAAGCCGCTCAAGCGCATTGAAGCCTATGCTGGTCTGGCCGGTATCCGCGACGAGCTTCCGCGCATGGATGCAGGCCGCTTCCACGGTGAGCTGGAGAGCCTGCGCAGCGCCATCGTGCGCATGACCGCGCTGCTGGCGTCCCGCCTGACCGACATGCGGGAACAGTCCGAAGTAATTTCGGCCAAGGAACAGAGCGCACGCCTGAACGAGCTGCGGGTGTCCCAGATTCTGACCGCCAGCCCGCTGCCCATCACCGTCGGCAACTTCCACACCGGTGTCTACGTGCGCGTCAACCCGGCCTGGGAGCGCGTGTTCCAGTATGAGGAAGCGCAGATTCTCGGCAAGACTTCGGTTGACCTGGGCTTCTGGAAGGACGCGCGGGAGCGCCAGGGTTGGCTGGACCGCTTCAATGTCGATGGACGCGTCAGCGGCTACGAGGTGACCTTCCGCATGCGCGACGGCTCCTCCAAGATATTCATGCTGTCTTCCGAGCGTTTTCTATACGGCGACGAAGAGTGCGTGCTGACCATGTCGATTGACGTGACTGAGCGCAAGGCCATGGAGTCCGAGCTGATGCAGCTCAACGCCTACCTGGAGCAACGCGTGGTGGAGCGCACACGCGATCTGAATCGCTCCAACGAAGAGCTGCTGGTCACCATGCAGACGCTGCAGCGCACCCAGCACGAGCTGATCCAGGCAGACAAGCTGGCTTCGCTGGGCAGTCTGGTCGCGGGTGTGGCGCATGAGCTCAACACGCCCATTGGCAACGCCCTGGTAGCCGCCAGCAGCGTGTCCGAAGATGTGGCCGTCATCCGGCGGGCGGTGGCCGCTGGCGAGATGAAGCGCTCCACCTTTGACAACTTCCTGAGCCGCGTTTCGGAAGGCGCCGGGCTGACCTTGCGCTCGCTGCAACGCGCGGTTGCCCTGATCACCAGCTTCAAGCAGGTGGCGGTGGACCAGGCATCCGAGCGCCGCCGCGCATTCGATCTGGCACAGGTGCTGGGCGAAGTGATTGACACGCTCAAGCCCAACCTGCGGCACGTCAGCGTGCGGCTGGAACTGGACCTGCAAGTGGGCATTGCCATGCAAAGCTACCCGGGGCCACTGGGCCAGGTCATCATCAACCTGTTCACCAATGCCATGGCCCACGCCTTTGAGGGACGGGCGTCCGGGCTGATTACGGTCCGTGCACACCAGCTCGATGCGGCAACCGTGCAGGTGCTGGTGAGTGACGATGGCGTTGGCATCCCACCGGAAAACCTGGGGCAGATATTCGACCCCTTCTTCACCACCAAGCTGGGGCGCGGCGGCTCCGGCCTGGGCTTGTCGGTTTCGCACCGCATTGTGACCAAGGTCCTGGGCGGCCAGATTGCCATACGCTCCAAGCCCGGCGAAGGTGCCACGTTCGAACTGACGCTGCCCACCATGGCGCCCGACGTGATCGCCTGAACCCGGAGGCGAACCGCCCGCAAAGGGTCTTGGCATGAGGCTGTCAGACTTATGCCTTAGTATGGGTCGCACATGCACACCGTGAAAGTTGAATTGCCGATGTCTTCTACGCGCTCCTTCACCTGGCCCACTGTTGAGACCGGTGCATCCCCCGAAGTCCTGCGAGGCTCCTCCCAGTTCCGCTTCTGCTCTGGCCGATGCCAGGAAGAACGTCCACCCGAAGGTGGCGTCGAACTGGCACCCGGCAAATGGCGCTGCGGCGCCTGCTGGATCGAGATGGCCCGCAAGCGCCAATAGTGCCGACGTGCGTGTCCCCGTGACGCGCCGGTGACGTGTCACCGAACCTTCATACAGCCCGGCTAAATTCGTTACATGAATGCGGCATGCCTGCGCGCATGCTGTCCATTGACCTTAGCGGGTCTTATCTTCATGTCACTTCTGTTTGCAACTCCCGGTCTTCGCGCAAGGCTCCGTTCATACGGTCAATTGCTAGGCGTCAGCTGCCTGCTTCTGGGACTTGCCGCCTGTTCCCCCAAACACCTGATCGTGCAAGGCATCGCCGACGAACTGGCCACGCAGGGCCAGGCGCCGGAAGACGATCTCGTGCTGGCGCGTGAGGCGAGTGCCTTCTACCTCAAACTGTCGGAAAGCCTGCTGCGTGAAGTGCCGGACAACGCCAAGCTGGCTGAGTCGCTGGCAACCGGATTCACCCAGTACGCCTACGCCTTCGTAGCCTTTGATGCAGAGCGTTTGGAAGCCCGCGACGCCAAGGCGGCACAGGCCCTGCGCGAGCGCGCTGCCCGACTGTATGGGCGCGCCCACCGCCACGCCATGGCGGCGCTGGAACGCATGAACCCCGGCTTTCGCAAGGCCCTGCAGAGCAACCAGCCTGCGGACTGGCCGCAACTCCGGCCGGACCAGATCGGTCTGGCGTACTGGGCAGCGGCGTCCTGGGGTGGATTGATTTCGCTCTCCAAGGACCAGCCTGATACGGTGGCCGATTTGCCCTTGGCCATGCGCCTGGCCCGCCTGGCCTATGACAAGGAACCCGGCTATGGCAATGGATCACTGGCTGGCCTGATGGGCAGCTTTGAAGTCGCGCGCCCCGGCGGCTCCAGTGCACAGGCTTTGCAGTATTTCGACAGCGCCATTGCACTGAGCGCGCAGCGCAGCGCGGGCCCGCTGGTAGCCAAGGCCGAGAGCATTGCGCTACCCGCGGGTAACCGCCCCGAATTTGAAGCACTGCTGCAGCAGGCCCTGGCAGTCGGCGCTGCCCACCCGGACCTGCAAAACACGGTCATGCGCGAACGCGCGCTGTGGCTGCTGGGCACTGCCGATGACCTGTTCTAACGCATCTCCACCTCTACCTCCTCCATGAAAAAACTGTCAGCCATCTTGCTGCTCGCCCTGAGCTTTTTGAATGCGCCCGCAGCGCTCGCCGCCGACATGCAATTGCGGATAGGCACGCTGGCACCCAAGAACTCGCTCTACCACCGCCAGCTGATGGAAATGGGTGAGGCCTGGCGCAATGCGCAAGGCGGTGCATCCAAATACATCGTGTACCCGGATGGCAGCCAGGGTGGCGAAGCCGAAATGGCGCGGCGCATGCGCATAGGCCAGTTGCAGTCGGCACTGCTGTCGGTGGTGGGCTTGCGCGAAATCGAGTCATCCATTGCCGCGCTGCAAAACCTGCCGCTGCTCTTTCGCAGTTGGGAAGAGCTGGACTATGTGCGCGAAAAAATGCGCCCGGCCATGGAAAAGAAATTCCTGGACAAAGGCTTTGTGGTGCTGGCCTGGGGTGACGCCGGCTGGGTGCGCTTTTTCTCCAAAGAGGCTGCGGTGCGTCCGGATGACTACAAACGCATGAAGTTCTTTGCCTGGGGTTCTGAGCAAGAGCAGCAGTCCATCATGAAGAGCCTGGGCTATACGCCGGTGCCACTGGAGACCGCCGACATCCTGCCCTCGATACAGACCGGGATGATCAATGTGGTGCCCTCCACGCCCTACTTTGCGCTGGCCAGCCAGATCTACAACACTGCACCCCACATGCTGGAGATCAACTGGGCGCCCATCGTGGGCGCCATGGTGGTGACCACCAAGGCCTGGGACGCCATGACACCTGCCGCACAGGAGGCCTTGCGCTCTGCGGGTGAAAAGGCTGGCGCACAGATGCGTGCACAGGCCCGGCGCGAGGTGGACGAGGCTGTGGACGCCATGAAGAAGCGCGGCCTGATCGTGCACAAGCCCAACGCGCAGGAGATGCAGGAGTGGAACGAACTGGCCGACAAGCTCTACCCACGCATACGCGGCACCATGGTGCCCGCCGATACCTTTGACGAAGTGTTCCGCCACGTCAAAGCCTACCGGGCCACGCAGGGTAAATGAGCCAGGCACGCACCCTGCCCGCCTTGTTGCGCATCGACGAAAGGCTGGCATCCTTCGCACTGGTGCTAATGGCACTGATTCCGCTGGTGGAAATCCTGGTGCGCCCGCTGGCGGGCAGCGGTATTGAAAACGCGCCGGTGCTGGTGCAGCACCTGGGCTTGGTAATGGCCATGTTCGGCTCGGTGGCGGCCCTGCGCAACGGGCACCTGAGCACCTTTGGCAGTGGCGTTGTGCCGGCCCATTACCCGCGCCTGCTGGCATTCAGCAAGGCGTTTGGAAAGTTGTTCGCGGCTGGGGTCTGCGGCATTCTGTGCATGGCCAGTTGGCGTCTGGTGGATAGCGAGCGGCAGGTGGCACAGCTGCTGGCCTATGGCATTCCGGTGTGGTGGTTTCAGGCCACCATGCCGCTGGGGTTTCTGCTGCTGGGTCTGCAATTGGGAGCCCAAAGTGCGTCAGGCGTGTGGCTGCGTCTGCTGGGTGCGGCGCTGCCCATGGCGGCCGGCATGGCGCTAGGCTGGCAATTGGATGGCACGGCCGTGCCGCTCTGGCCCTGCGTCATTGTGCTGGTGTGCGCCCTCTTGTGTGGAGCGCCCATCTTCACCATGCTGGGCGCTTTGGCACTGGCGCTGTTCTGGCAGGACGCCCTGCCCCTGGCCTCCATACCGCTGTCGCACTACCAGATCACCGTCAACCCGTCGTTGCCCGCGCTGCCACTGTTCACGCTGGCGGGCCTGGTGTTTGCACGCACCGGTGCGGCGCAGCGTCTGGGTACCGTCTTCGTCGCGCTTTTCGGTGGTGGTGCCACCGGCACCGTGGTGGCCAGCGCGGTACTGTGCTCTGCCTTTACGGCATTCACCGGAGGTAGCGGCGTCACCATCCTGGCGCTGGGCGGCTTGCTGCTGCCCTTGTTGCGCAACGCCGGTTTTCCGGAGCGGCGCGGCATCAGCTTGGTCACCAGTGCCAGTGCGCTGGGCGTGCTGCTGGCGCCTTCGGTGCCATTGATCATGTACGCCATCATTGCGCGCGTGCCCATCAACACCATGTTTCTGGCCGGCCTGCTGCCCGCCTGCATCATGGTGGTGTTTTTGCTGGCGTTTGGCGGTTACCTGCGGCGCCAGCGTCCCTCTGCTGCCGAACCGGCCACAACGGTAGCAACAGCCTCACTGCCCTCTGTGACTGCCGCCCTGTGGGCCGCCAAGTGGGAAATCCTGGCGCCGGTGGTTGCCATAGGCGCCCTGGTCAGCGGCCTGGCCACGCCTACCGAAAGCGCGGCCATCGCAGCCGCCTATGCCATCCTCACGCAGGTGCTTGCGCACCGAGAACTGGGCTGGCGCAAACTGGGCGCTGCGCTGGGCGACTGTACCCAGATCATTGGCGGCGTCATGCTGATCCTGGGCATGGCACTGGGCCTGACCAACTACCTGATCGACGCGGGCATTCCCGATGCGGCCATTGAATGGGTGCAGGGGGTGATACCCAACAAGTGGGTCTTCCTGCTGGTGCTCAATGTGTTCCTGTTCATCGCGGGCGCCCTGATGGAGATCTTCGCCGCCATCGTGGTGCTGGTGCCCTTGCTGCTGCCGGTGGCGCTGAGCTACGGCATAGACCCGGTGCACTTCGGCATCATCTTTCTGGCCAACATGGAACTGGGCTTTCTGTGCCCGCCAGCCGGCATGAACATCTACTTTGCCTCGGCCATGTTCGACAAGCCGGTGCGCTATGTGGCCGCTGCGGTGTTGCCCGCGTTGCTGGCGATCTTTCTGGGTACGCTGGCCATTGCCTGGGTCCCGGCAACCGCAACCTACCTGCCCAGTTTGCTGCTACACAACGTGCGCTGAATGCGCCCGCAGGCCCTGGATCAGGGTCTGCACCGCGTCCACGGTGAATGCACCGGCCTCCGCCCTGGCCAGCACTTCGCCCGGGTGCAGACACATGAACTCGGCCACCTCGCCATCCTGGTTGTGTGGCGCAAAGCCATTCCGCAAAGTGAGGTTGAACACATGCAGGATCTCGTCATGCCAGCCCTCGCGCTCCAGGCGCGATGTGCGCACCTGTCCTGCTGCCTGCAACGAGTGCCCCTGCAAGTCAAATAGACCGGCCTCTTCCGCCAGCTCACGCTGCAGACAGTCCTGCACCGTCTCGCCACTGGGCAGGCCGCCCGCTGTGACGTTGTCCAACATGCCAGGATCTGTGGCCTTGGTCAGCGCCCGCCGGGCGCACCACAAGCGGCCATCGGGCAAGAAGCCATTCACATGCACCGCATGGCTGAGCATGCCCAGAAAACGGAAACCCGAACGTTCCACATCCAGCAAGGCCGGCACATCCGGATCGGGCGCTATGCAGTCGGCATGCCAGAAGCTGAATCGCTCATTGCGCCAGCCCGGCAGCAAGCCCTGGGCACACGCCTTCAGCAAGGCGTTCTGTAACTGCGCACTGCGCTGTTCACGTGTTGCGGACTCAGCCTCCCACACCAGGCCACCCGGTGTGAACCTGCACGGCGCAAGCTGCTGCGCCAACCAGTGGGCCCGCTCGGGCGAAAGCAGGCCCAACGGACGGTCGGCACAGTACCAGCGCTGGAAGTCGCTGGGTGCGGGTGCAACGGCCTGCGAAGACAGCGCAAACAGGCGGTGTTGCCCTGGGTCACTCAGAGCGTTCAGAAAGGCGATGGGGCCAAGGCTTTGCATGCGCGGCATCTTAGCGGAGGGCTAGGATTTCCCCAATGGTAGAAAGACGGCATATGCCGCATCATTGAGAGGTGCGCGACATCGATCTCATCTCAATAGTCACCCCCTTGGAGAGAATGGAATACAGGAATGAAGGTACTCATAGTAGAAGATCAATTGCGACTGGGGCGGCTTCTGCAACAAGGCATTCAGGAGTGTTCCTACACCGCAACACTGGTTGGAAGTTGCCGCGCGGCGCGCGATGCGCTCTGCGAAACCGGGTATGACGCCGTCGTACTCGATTTGGGGTTGCCCGATGGTGACGGCCTGGATTTGCTGCAGGAGTGGCGCAGAAACGGTTTCACCGAGCCGGTGCTGATTCTGAGTGCGCGCGATACGGTCGTCGACCGTATCAAGGGGCTGGACATTGGCGCCGACGACTACTTGCCCAAGCCTTTCAGCCTCGAAGAGCTGCTGGCCAGAATCCGTTCGCTGTTGAGGAGGCATTCAGCCGTCAAGGAGACCGTGCTTGAATACAAGGGAATCCGGCTGGATCTGCTGGGCCATACCGTGCAGATTGATGGCAAACCGCTGGACCTGACCAGCAGGGAATATGCGCTGCTGGAGATCTTCATGCAAAACGTCGGCCGCATATTGCCGCGCACACTCATTTCCGAAAAGATATGGGATGCACACTACGATGTGGACACCAATTTGCTGGATGTGTACATGAGCCGTTTGCGTACCAAGCTGGATGCGTTCTCCGGCCAACCATTCTTCAAGACGGTGCGCGGTGTCGGCTATCAACTTATCTGACCAGAGCGTCAACGCTACTGGCATGCTTGCGCCCGAGCCAGCGTCGCCCGCTCCCAAGTGGCGACTCCAGCTGCCAAAGTCCATTGGCACGCGGCTGACCCTCTGGTACACCTTGGCAGTCACGGTGACGCTGACATGCGTGTTTGTGACGGGCTATGTCCTGCTGCAAAACCACCTGATCCAGGGCCTGGACGTTCAAAACAGCTCCCAGCTCAAAGTCATCAAGATCCATGTATTCCGTGAATTTGATCCCAATGACCCTCAACTGCTGGAGAAGCGATTGCGCGTGTCATCGGACCGCACTGCCGCACTCTTCTATATTGACATTCGTGATACCGAGAAGGGAACCGTCTTTCAGTCCCGCAATCTGGACGGAAGAAACATTCCGGGTGCGAACGGCGAGCGCCCCTTCAACCTGACCATGGATGGAATCGGTGAACTGCGCGTAGCCGAGTTCTATGTCAAGCCCTTTGCCATCAAGATCGGCACGCCGCTGCGTGACGTGCGCGACGTGATGAAGGCCTATACGCAAATTTGCATCGGCCTACTGGCTGGAATGATGTTGGCCAGCGCCGCTATTGGCTATGTCTTCAGTCGCCTGGCGCTCAAACCCATACGCATCATCAGTGACACCGCCATGCGTATTCATTCCGACAACCTGAATCAGCGAATTCCAGTGGCCGATGTCCATGATGAAATGTCCGATCTGGCGCACATGCTCAACGAAATGTTTGACCGCCTGGAGTCGTCTTTCAAACAGACAAGAATGTTCGCAGCGGAGGCCTCTCACGAGTTGAAGACACCGTTATCCCTGGTTCGACTCCATGCCGAAAAGATGCTGCTCGAAGGCGGCCTCAGCCCGTCCAACGAAGAGGCCGTGCATGTGCAGCTCGGCGAGCTGGCACGCCTGGACCAGATCATTGAGGAGCTGCTATTCCTGTCACGCGCCGAGGCGCACGCCATCAAGCTGGACCTGCGCACGATCAGCCCCGTTGCCTTTCTGCAGACCTTTGTCAAGGACGCAAGGGTCTTGGCAGAACACTATGGAATGCGTTTCAACCATACCCATGCCGGTGAAGGAGCAGTCGCCTTTGATGAGAAGCGCATGCGCCAGGTGCTGCTGAACCTGCTCAGCAACGCCATCAACGTATCACCGCTGGGTGGCCGCATTACCTTGCGCTCTCTGTTGGAAGGTGGGCTCTGGCGGCTCAGTATCGAAGACGAAGGCCCGGGTTTGCCAAGCGATGAATACGAACGCATATTTCAGCGGTATGTGCGTCTTCCATCGTCAGAGACCCAATACAAGGGGAGCGGATTAGGGCTCGCCATTTGCCGCAGCATTGTTGGACTGCACCAGGGCCGAATCTTTGCAGCTCCGGCGCCGACTGCACCGGGGCTGCAAATTGTCATTGAAATTGACTGCGCTGCGCCCCAGGCGGACACTTAACGCAAGCTGATCTGATCAGCAATCACCAGCTGCTTTTCCTCCCGGATGCTCTTCTTGGTGTCGCTGAATGCCTTCCATTCGGGACGCGCTGAAAGACGGCTTCGCACACCGCTTTCCGCCGTATCGCGCCTTGCCAGCGCATCGTTGTTTCTATATTCCAGAATCACCATGGAAGACCAAGGACGTCCTGCCGAAAAGGTAGCCACGAACAACTCATAGCGCGAGAGAACCGACTCATCTATCAAACCGTCAAACTGCGGCCCCATATAGCCGTCGGCATATTTCAGGTAGTCGGAAGCGGAAACCAGGTTGGCGTATGGAATGACCAGATACACAGGATTCGTTGGTGTCTCCGTAGCCGCCTTCCCACGGGCCAGGGAAACAGCTGTCGTCTGAATGGTTCGGGTCATGGCCAGTGCACCTTGCGTCAACCCCGCGGGACTATCCCGCTCAACACCTCGCCAGCGCTCTGCTTCAGCCACCGAGGGAAACGTGAGCAACGCCATGGCATCCCAGTTGTCCGAGTCGGCATAGCGGCTGAAGAGTAGCCGATAGGTGCTCAACATGCCCGCGTTCTTCCAAGCCTGAAACTGCTGTACACCGGTAGTTTCAAGCTCTCGACGAAATGCAGGGCGGGCGGCAGGCGCCACGCGGTAGGTGATGATCAGGGATGCAGGCGCAGGCGCCACAGGCTCTGCGGCCTGTGAACTGCCGAGCGCCGACAGACCCCAGACAAGAGTGGACAGAGCCCGCAAGACAAGGATCTTCAAGTGCTTCATGATTGGATTCCTGGATTCAAAGTGTTGTTGAACTCAGAAGTCCACTTTGGCGTTGAAGCTGACCGCGCGCCCCATGCCAGCCCCGTAGGCACTGCTGGTCACTGAAGCCCAATAGCGCTTGTCTTCCAGATTCGTCACATTCAATGACAGACTGGTCTTGCGCCCTGCAATCTTGGTCTGGTAGGAGGCCCCTGCAGAGTACAAAGTCACTTCGGGAATGGACGCCTGGTCCGCCGCATTGACGTAACGCGAGCCAACGTAGTTCGCCCCTGCCTTGAAGCTCCAGCCCTTCAGGGTGGCTGGGCGATAGGTCACGTTCAAAGTACCCATGGCTTCGGCCATGTTCTCAGGTGTCTTGCCATTCAGCGAGGGGTCGATCACCGTCTCCTGTGTTCCCTGCATGAATTGCGCTGTTCCATCGAGACTCCATGCGCGGTTGATGCTGGCATTCCAGGCAATCTCAAAACCGCGCAAGTGGCTGGTTCCGTCATAGAGAAACTCGTTGAATCGAGGCCCTGCGACGGAATTTTTCACCGCATTGGCACGCTCAATGTCGAAGTAGTCGATGTTGACGTAAAGGCCCTTGAAGAAGGTGGAGCGGATGCCGATTTCCTTCTGTGTTGACTCGGTGGGCTCCAGATTCTGAAACTCGTTGGTGGAGCCCGAAGTGGCGGTGGGTCCGTCCTCAAAGGCACGCATGTAGCTACCGTACAAGGTTGTCTGCGGTGCCAGCTCCCACAACACGCCCAGACCCGGCGCGGTAGGCGTTGCTCGCTTGGTGGTCTGTACAAAGGTCTTTTGATTGGTGCTGGTGAAAGCCGCATCCGAATACCTGGCCCCGGCCAGCACCTTCAATGACTTACCCAGCGACACCGTGTCATACACATAGAGACTGTTCTCCAGATTCACCGAAGGAGCATAGGAAACCGGTTTCATGGGATCGGTCAACACCGGGATGGCAGTCGGGTTGTAAATATTGATTGCAACCGTCTTTGAACCCGGATTGAAAGGGTTGTTGGAATCCCGTTCGCTGGATGAGTAACCAAAGGAGGCTTCGTTCTTGATGGACCAAAGCTCAAACTTGCCCAGCAGTTCCGCCCTGCTGAACTTGTTGTTGTATTGCTGGTCCTTGATCCACTGTATTTGCATGGTGCCGGCGCCCGTAGCCAGATTGACATCGCCAGTCGTACGTGCCTGCACACGTGACCGTATGGAGTCAGACCTTCCCACTTCAGCCAGCAGACTCCAATCGCTCGATATCTGATAGTCACCCCGAAAAATGGTGTTGACGGTGCGAGGCGTGTATTTCCCCCAGGTTACGCCCAGCATCTTGTGTGGGTCCGGTATGTTGGGCACACCAATCACACCATTGACCGGGGAGTTGGGGGCAATGGAGCCCTGTTCCGTTACATCCTTCTGGTAGCTCTCGTAGTCAAACTTGAAACTCAGGTCTCTGCTGGCCTTCCAGTCGGCCGCAATGCTGCCGAAGCTTCCAGACCCTGTGACGCCGTCCACACCTGTCTCGATATGGGTGTCCGATGCGTTCACCCGCAGTCCGAACTGCTTCTCTTCCCCAAACTTGCGGCTGATGTCCGCCGAGGCACCGAGTTGCCCGAATCCGTTGCCGGACATGGAGACAGACGAAATGTCTTTGTCTGCGGGGCGTTTGGTCAGCAAATTGATGATGCCCGCGGGACTGGCCAGTCCAAACATCAGCGCATTCGCGCCTTTGAGTGCTTCGATCTTTTCCTTGTCTTCGGTGGGAATCGTGATGACGTTTGTGATTGCCAGACCGCCGTTGAGACGGTAGTTCGTATACAGGCCAAGCTGGATGCCGCGGAACTTCACGCTGGCGTTGGCGCTCCCAGCGCCGTTGTTGCTTGCCACACCGGCCACGTTCTTGACAGCGTCGCTATACCCTTCCTGCTGATCCCCTGCTTCGATCTGTTCACGGGACACGACCACCTTGGTCTGTGTCGATGCTTCAATCTCACCAACCGCATGCGAGGCGGAAGTTCCACCCTCCTCCACAGTGGCAGCCGGAGGTGCTACAGAGTCAGCCGCCATTGCAACTCCGATGGGGAACCCTGTGCCAACCACGCCCAGGGTCAGGCAAAGTATTTTTGAAAAGTGAAGTTGTTTCGCATTCATGTTCTAGTGTCTCCGGTAAATATATTGTTTCTAGTATTGAATTCCGTATCGCCCGCGGTGATGGTAGAAATCCATTCTGAATTCAGTCTGAATACTTTCTGAATTTCCGTTTAGTTTTTGCGCTGTCTCCCCAGGAACAGACCCACCAGCAGGGACAGCATTCCGAGCAGAAAACCGCCGATGGAAACGTAGGTGAGCAACTCGACGAGCCAATGGTGTTTTGCCGCTTTGCGCCCCAATGCAGGTGCGAGCAGAAACATGGAGAACCACGCCATGGGATACAGACCACCCAGTCCCATGCAAATGGCGGTGGTCTGCTTGCGCATGGCACCCATGTCGGAGAGCGCAACTACAACCACCAGTCCCGTCAGGAAGGCACCAATGCCAGCCGCATGAAAATGGGCGCGCAGCACCCACCGCCAGATCGAGTTCTGGCTGATGGCATCGTGAAGCTCGGGATGGGCAGCAATTCCCACTGCGATGTAGTTCTGATAGCTGTCCTCATACAGGCCAAAGGACACTCCAAGCCCCACGCCGATCAGCAGACATAGCAAGGACATGGCAAGTCCCCAGCGAACATCCTTGAGAAGTTGTGTATTCATGATCGGCGCCTATAGATCCAGAACCAGCATGGAGCTGCGCGCACGCGAGCAGCAAGGGGTGAACTGATCATTCATGGATCGCTCCTTTGCCGTCAGGAAGCGATCGTGGTGTTCAACCTCACCATCAAGCACCCGTGTCAGGCACGTTCCACACACCCCCTCCGAACAGGAGGTCGGTATTTCGATGCCATGTTCAGCCAATGCCGAAACAACCGTCTTTTCCTTGGCGATGTGTATGACTTTCCCTGTACTGGAAATCTTCACGTCAAATGGCACATTGAGATCGACACTCTGTACTTCACCGGAGAAATACTCCTGGTGCACCTGCGCGTCGCTCCATCCTTTTTCACGCGCAGTAGCTGTTATCAGCTCAATGAATCCCACGGGTCCGCATACATAGATGTGCGTGTTGGGATCCACGCGATCCAGCTTCGCATGAACATCCAGCAACTGACCGGGCGGGCCGTCACTGAAGTGAAAGGCAACACGCTTCGCAAATGCGGACTTCTGGATGCGGTCCAGAAACGCAGCGCGTCGTACCGAGCGTGCGCTGTAATGCATGAAGAAGTCGGCGCCCACATTGGACAGACGTTCGGCCATGCACAAGATGGGCGTGACACCAATTCCGCCCGCAAACAGCAGGAAACGCTTGGCGGAGTGATCTATCGGAAAGTGATTCTTTGGCGCGCTGATGGCCACCACGTCGCCCACCTTGAGGTCTTCGTGCATGGCACGCGACCCACCGCGTGAATCCGCGTGCCGCAATACTCCGATGACGTAGCGATGAGACTCCGTGGGGTCATTGCACAAGGAGTACTGACGCGTCAGACCATCGGCGATATGGACGTCTATATGGGAGCCTGCGCTGAAAGGAGGCAGTTCTTTTCCCTTCGGATCAGCAAATTCAAAGCTGAAGATGTCATCGGCCTCCCGGGTCTTCTTCACCAGCTTGAGTGCCAGCTGGGACTTGACCGACTTCTTGAACTTTCTCCTCAGATAGGGACTGAAACCTGAATAGGCCTGGACACCAACGCCCAGTGTTCCCACCAACAGCAGCATTTGGTACGGCAGACCCCAGATCAACCCTGAGTGGATGGCAATGCAGTAGAGGTAGATCTTTCGACCCAGCTTCTGGTCTTCGCTGTAGTGCTCCAGCCTGAGCGTGTCCCCCGAGAAGGCATCCATGTAGAAGTAGCCTTTGGCGTTGGCGTGGGGCCTGCCCTTTTCCACAATTTCTGCCTCGTATGCGGCGTCCGGCTTGGCTGGAAAACGCAAGGACACCCACTCATATTGCGGCACCATCTCCTTGGTCTTTTGCCAAAAGCTTTCAATGGGCAGACGCACAGCCCCGTCCTTAACCTGTCTGGATTTCGGCTTTTCGGGCGGGACGTAGCCCGTGGCCTTGTAGATGGCCTCCTTTACCGGCTCAAATCCTATGGGCAGGCCGGTGATGGTGATCACCAGCAGCACGATGGCGGTGTATAGGCCAACCACTTTGTGCAGACTCAGGGTACGCGCGGTACCCGGCAGCCTGGGGTTGAACTTCAATGCCGCCTTCAGTGCCTGCCTGTTCCGCGGCCACCACAGTGCAATGCCGCCCACGATGAGCACCACCAGGAATGCCGTGCTGACCCAGCCAGCCACGGTGCGTCCAAGCTTCAAGTCGCTGAAAAAGCGAAACCGATGCAGCCAGTCCATGACGCCAAAGAAACCGCCATATTGATTCTGTACGCCCAGCACCAGCGACGTGCAGGGATCCACATAGACGTAGTCCTTGTCGGTGAACATCACTGCCACCGATGCCGTGTCTTCGTTCGTCAATTCAATGCTGTGCAGCTTTGCGCCAGGGTGCACTGCCTTGGCACTGGCTGCGAGTTGATCGAGTGGTCTTGGGGCGACACATTTTGGAACCACGTGCAGGTCGCGATAGACCACGTCTTCCAATTGCGGCTTGAGCACAAAGCCGGCCCCCGTCAGTGCAAGAAAGACCACGGCCAATCCGATGGTGAGGCCTGTCCATGTGTGGAGCCAAAGCAGTTTTTTGCGAAAAGAGGCGTTCATATCACTTTCATTCCGTAGGCGGGATGGGTCACAAGCCCTGTTGATGACCCACAAGGCAGCGCATATTGCTTGCCGAACCTGTAGGCAACCTGAAGGATTTCTTAACTTTTATTCAGGATTTAGGCGCATTGCGCTTGAGGAATGCGGGCCATGTATCTGGCGCAGCAGTTCGCAGGGTGCATTGCGCAGCCCCGCTTTTCGCCGTTCAGTAATTTTCCCGGCGATAAATCAGTTTACTTTTGTAGACGCCGAACATGGCCTGCGCAAAAGGGTTGGTCGCGGATGCGCCATTCCACGGATATTTGAGCCAGGGCGCGGCTGCAGAGGTTGGGCTCGGCCCGGCTGCACCCGTGGAAACACACTGGTTTCCGGCCGCTGAACCATCCAGATTGAGCGTGACGCACAAGCTGCCGGTGGCAGTGGCTTTGGAAAGCGCCCCGGTCCAGGGCGCCTTGTAGGGGCCGCTTCCAGAGGCACTCAGGGCGACAGAAGAAGTGCAGGAGGAGATGGCGGCACCGCAGGCTGGCGCCGACGTGGTAAAGGCAAAGTTGGAGGCAGCAAGTGTGGTGCAGGTGTCGGGGTAGCTGCTGTCACTGTTCTTCCAGACGGAAGCATCGTAGTACTGCGCCTGCACCGCAAGCGCCAAAGGCAACTGCTCGGATCCATACACATTGAGCATCCGCAGTCGCCCGCTCACAATGGTGGCTGTTGCTTCCGTGGCGGTGGCAGAGGTCCCGTCGCTGCCTGTGGCGGAGGTGACGCCGTCGGTATCTGTGACTCTGAGCTTGACGGGGGAAGGAGCCGTAGCCCGGTTGCTGAAGGTGTAAGTCGCGAGGGACGATGTGTAGACGCCCGCATTGAAAGTGGATAGCGCTGTGGTCGCAAACGCGCCTGCCGCTCCGTTGGGGTCGGTCAGCGCCACGGTGTTGGACAGGCCGGTGTTGGCATAGCGTGTCAGCGTGCTGCCAGAAGCATCCTTGGCCGTCACGGTCATGGTGAAGGGCTGGCCCGAATAGGTGAATGTATTGCAGCCCTGGCTGGTGATCACGGTATCAAAATGGTCGGGCACGAAACGCCCTACCGAAACTGCACTGGATACGATGGTCCGCTCCGCCGTGGTGGAGTCTGCGGCATCGACCGCCGAAAAGCTCGCGTCCTGAAGCACCAGAGCAAAGGAGCCAATGTCGATGTAGCTGGCATTGTTGGAAGACAGCACGCCCGATGCAAACGTGCCACCCAGCGTCAGGCTGCCTTGCGAGGCGGTGCAGGCAGTGCCCGAACATTGCGATAGCACCACGCTTGGCGTGCCCGCATAGTTGGTGGTGGTGGAGCCCGATGCGTTGGTGGCCGCTGCGCTAAGGCGGAATGGCCTGCCAGCCTTGTGAATCGGGGTTGCCGCCGTGGGCGGTGTTGTCCACGAGGTTGTCCCCAACGTGTTGACCGTGCCCGCCGTGGACGATGTTCCGTCGGTTGCTGTGACCGCGGTGAAGGCCGATGGCCGGATCGCAAAATTGTCGCTGGAGCAGCTCTGCGAAGTAGCAGCGCCGCTCGCAGGGTAGCTGATGCGGATGCGTGCGTTGGCATAGGCGTTGGCAACCGCAGGCAGGGTGACTTGTGTTTCTCCGCTGGCGTTGAGCGTGAGCGAGGACGACACCGTAGCGATGAGCGGGTAGCTTGCGCAGGCACCTGCAGACGCATCGACGACCTCCACCTTCACCGGGCCGGTGAAAGACGTTTGCAACGCCGTCTTGCCTCCATCAAACGCTCCCACCGTGAGAGCACAGGCTCCGCCATAGACGCAGATGCCCGTATTGCTTGCCACGTGCGTCTTGATCCGGGCAGCGCCCGCAATGGCCTGCGCAGCGGTGTATGAGGTCTCGTAGGCATCAAACGAAGCACCGCAGGACGGCGTGGAAAAGCTCACCTCGATGCCATTGGCGCTGCCGCCCGAACTGCTGCCACTGGCGCGGTAGTAGTAGGTGGTTCCGCAACTCAGCCCAGAGACGCTGCAGGAAAACGCCTGCGTGCTGCTGCCGTTAAACGCGTTGCTGGCCGGCGTACAAGCCGTCGTGTAGCTGCCGGTAAAACCGCTGTAGCCAAATGTGACTGTGGTCGCCACGTTGTTGGGATTCACCGTGCCATTCAGCACCGCACTGGTTGCGGTGACCGACGTGGCGGCACTGGTGCTGACGATGGGTGCCGTATTCGATACGGCGACGCTGGCGCTGGCAGTCGGGGTACCGGACGTGTTGGCAGTGATGGTATTGGTCTTGGTTCCGGTACCCGTGGAGTACACCGTCAGCAGGGCGGACCGCGTGGAGTTGGCGTACAGGGGGCTGGCCGAAGTCGCCGCAGTCCAGGTCACGGTACCCGCGCTATTGGTGCAGGTGTCCGGCGCGCTAACCGCACAGCTCACAAAGGTCAGCCCTGCTGTGGTCAGGTTGTCGGTCACCACCACGTTGGACTGCGTGGTGCCGGTCAGGGGGTTTTGCGCGTACAGCGTGAAGGTGAAGTTGGTATTGGTGTTGACCGTCGCCGTGTTGGCCACTTTGGTCAGCCCGACCTGTGCGGGCTGTGTTGCATCGTTGCTGCCGCAGATGGAGTTGGCACTGTTGGCAGTCTGTGCGCCCGTCCAGGCGCCGGTTCCGTCCGGGGAGCGGAACCAGTCCTTGTTGCCGTTGCCAGCCCAGGTGCGGCTGTATTTGGCTCCGTAGGCTGATTCGATGGTGGGGCAACTGGCGTAATTGGTGCCCGCCCCATAGAACGAGTTGGCATTGCCCAGCCGCAGCACGTCGATGATCTGGTTGGTGCCGGATGACGTGTCATACAGCACGAAATTCAGGTCTGAGTTGGGATTGGCGTTGTTGATGAGTGAGCCGAGCGACGCATCCGGAATCTGTATCCAAGGGGAGCTTTGGCCACAAGTGTTTTTGGTCGTATCAGTGAAGACCGTCTTCAGGCTGGTCACCTTGCTGGCAGACGCCGTCAATGAGCCACTATTGGCCTTGTAGACGGCGATGTTCCAGCTCACAAAATTGTTGGTCGCGGCCACCACCGTGGGGTCCAGCACCCGCAGCTCCAGGTAGGTTGTGCCGCTGGCTGGATTCTGGACTTCGTTGAACACCACGGAGCCCAGATAGGGGGAACAGGCGGCCCAGAGGTTTGCGCTGAGCCAGAGCCCGACGCAAAGGATTGCGCAACGCATCGATCTAGTGGCGCGCATGGCTGGCCGTGAACACAAAGGGCACCGAACTTTAAATGTGATTTATTTACATTTAGTATACCGACTGCCTTCCCGCTCTGCGCAGTGCGCTTCAAGCTCACCACCACCCCAGCCTCCGGTGGCCTCTTGATATTTGAATCGGGAGATCAGTAGTTCAGGTGAAGCAGCGCGGGCACCAGGCGCGGATCACGCAGCTTCTTCGCCCACCACTGCAATGCGGGCCCGGCACGGTGCGAGTGCCAGCCCACAAACAGCAGATTCGGTTCACGCGGGTCTTGCGTCTCCAGCGCGACCAGCGTGCCTTGCGCCAGGTGCTGGCGCACTTTCTCCAACGGTAGCCAACCCACGCCCAGGCCTGCCACCTGGGCGGCAATCTTGGCGCGCATGCTGGGCATGGCCAGCCGCTCCTGGTGCATCTGCACACCGTAGCTGCGGGCCATGGCCAGGCGCGAGGTGTCGGCCACCACTACCGAGCGATGCGCAGATATTGCCTCCATCGACAGCGGCTGCTCTTCCTGCGCCAACGGGTGCCGCGGTGACACGGCAAACACCCACTCCAGCTGCGTTAGTTCAAACCACTGCAGATGCGCCATCGCCGGCGGTTCGTTAGTGGCAGCCACTACCAGGTCCGCACGCTGGTCCAGCAGAGCCTCCCAGGTGCCTCCCAGCACCTCGTGCGCGAAGCGCAGGCGCACGCCGCTGTTGAGCGCGTCAAAGTCGGCTACCAGGGGCAACAAGGCTTCGATGTTTGCCAGCTCATCGGTCGCAATTCGCAACTCGGACTCCCAACCGCGCGCCACCTGTTTGACACGCTCCGTGAGGTGCCGCGCCTGGGCATGCAGCTGCGCACCCTGCTCGACGAGCAGTTGCCCTGCAGGCGTCAGCGCTATGCGATAGCCCGCCCGGTCAAACAGAAGCGCGTCCATTCGTTCTTCAAGTTGGCGTGCTGCATACGACACAGTGGATGCAGCCTTGCCTAAACGCTCGGCCGCACGCGACAGACTGCCAGTAGCGCGCACCGCTTCCAGCAGTTGCAAGTCTTCAAGGCTCAACATATTCGATTGTTTCGTACAAGTTTATCGAGATTATGGCGTCTGTAGCGCAAGCAATTGCAAGAAACTTCATTCCATCAACTCGGAATGAGTTGAGAAACCCTGAAATACATCAACGAAACAACCGAAGGAATTATCATGAACCGCTTTGAAGGAAAGAACATCTTGGTCACCGGTGGCAGCAGTGGCATAGGCGCTGCTGCCGCCATCGCCTTTGCACGTGAAGGCGCCCGCGTGGCCATTACCGGACGCGATGCCGAAGGCCTGGCCCGGGTGAAAGCCGAACTCGGCCCGAACGCGCTGGCCCTGGTCAGCGAGGCCGGCGACGTGTCGGCACAGACCGCGTTGGTAGCCGAGCTGCAGGCGCAGATGGGTGTGATTGACGGCGTATTCATCAACGCCGGCACAGCCAAGTTCGGCCCACTGGCACAGATCGACGAGGCGCAGTGGGACAGCAGCTTTGACACCAATGTCAAAGGCCCCTACTTCCTGATCCAGCGCCTGGCTGCGCTGATGACCCGTGGCGGCGCCATTGTGCTGAACGGCTCCATCAACGCCCACATCGGCATGCCGAACTCCAGCGTCTACGCCGCCAGCAAGGCCGCGCTGATCTCGCTGGCCAAGACCCTGTCTGCCGAGCTGCTACCTCAAGGTGTGCGCGTCAATGTGGTGAGCCCCGGCCCAGTGACCACCCCGCTGTACGGCAAGCTGGGCCTGTCACCCGACCAACTGCAGACCATGGCCACCAGCATCCAGACACAGGTGCCACTGGGCCGCTTCGGCACTCCCGAAGAAATCGCCGCCACGGTCCTGCACCTGGTGTCCAAGGAGTCCGCCTTCATCGTCGGGACTGAGATCATTGCCGACGGCGGCATGAGCCAGATGTGAAACTGCTACTCGGCGGTGACTGCGACGGGGCTTGGCGTTGGACCGTGGACTACCAAAAGCCATGGGCTGACGCCGAGTGGATTTTGGGGCTGGCGATGACGCAAGTTATTGACGACGCCAGCACCTTGAAAGCGGCTTTTGTTCGGGGCTGGGATGCTGCCGATCTACTTCCGCTTAGGGCTGGAAGCCGACTTTTCCGACGCTCCAAAGCGGTCGTTCAGTCACTAACCAGTGATGCGATTTCTCCAATATGCGAAACCGCCGGGAAGCCAATTGAACCGAGGCAAGGGAGTTACAAGCTTAGTCTTGATTTCTTGGACGAAGCCGTCCTGACCTTGGCTCAGTTCGTAGAGTTGCAGAAGGCGGTTAATTCGCCTTCCCAATGTACGTCTAGCACTGCCAGGCACAAAATTTCGAAATCGCCCCACACTGCCTCGCACCACCCCTCGCATCCGCTCTTTCGGCATGCGAATCAATCGAGAGCGGTAGTTTTTCGTGCGCGTAATGATGGTTTTGTGGGGGCGTCGAAGATGTCTCATTTCACGAAGCTATCAATGTGGAGAATTTCTTTGGAGGACTGCTATCGCGGCAAATCTGCCGGTCAACATTTGAGCATGAAAAAAGCCCCTGGATCGGGGCTTTTTTTGCGTGTCATGACTGGATTAAATTCTGCTATAAGTACGGTATCTTGATAATCTGTAGCAAGTCTTAGCGGAACTTAACAACTTTATACATCGTATGAAGCAATCGTTACTTCACATTCACCACCCGGCCTTGCTGTTGATTGCCCGTATGGCCGCCAAAATGGCCGGCACGGTGGATGCATTCTGATTTTTTTGTGCGAACTCCAAGGCGGATAGGCCTTGTGCATTCTTCGCTGTGACGTCGGCACCGGCATCCAGCAGCACTTGAACCGTATCTGCGTTGCCATACATGGCTGCCATCATCAAAGGTGTGGTTCCGTTTGGAGATTCAGCATCGATATAGGCGTAATGGTCCAGCAAAAGCCGGACGATCTCAGGATGACCGCCAGTCGCGGCATAGTGCAATGCGGTCCAGCCTGTCTTATTCACGTCGGCATCGCGATCCAGCAATTGTCGGCAGATGGCTGTCTGGCCTTTGAGCGCAGCCAGCATCAGAGGACTCTCATCTTTGTTGGAGCGGACTTCAATCAGGGTGGATGGTTGGGATATCAGCAGCTGAGCTGCAGCAAAGGAGTCTTGCCTAAGCGCTACCAGTAGCGCATATTGGCCTTCGGGGTTTACCGTGTTGGGGTCAATGCCCCGCGCAAGCAGTGCCTTGAGTTCGTAGGTGTTGTCATGCGTGATCGCAACGAAGAAGTTCTCATAGGATCCGGCATGCGCGCATGAAAATACAACAAAAACATATAGATACAAGAACCTTTTAAGGTAATGCATCAAGATATCAAACGCGGAATAGGCGTGAAAAATTATCGCTGCTGGCCTTGGCAATGATTTCCACAGGCACATTTCTAACCGCAGCCAGCTGTTTCGCTACATAGGGAACATAAGACGGATTGTTGGTCTTCCCACGAAATGGCACAGGCGCCAGATAGGGGCTATCCGTCTCGATAAGCATGCGATCCAGCGGCACCATGGCGGCCACTTCCCGCAAATCGCCTGCCGTCTTGAAAGTCACGATGCCGGAAAAGGAAATGTAAAAGCCCAGGTCCAGTGCCGCCTTGGCGACTTCCATGGTTTCTGTGAAGCAATGGAATACGCCACCCGCGCAATCAGAACCACCAGTTTCACCCTCCTCCTTGAGCAATGCCAAGGTGTCATCGGAGGCACTGCGGGTATGGATGACCAGAGGCTTACGCAACTGGCGTGCAGCACGGATATGCGTGCGAAACCGCTCCCGTTGCCACTCCATGTCGACAATGCTGCGTCCATTCAGGCGGTAATAGTCCAGGCCGGTCTCGCCAATGGCTATCACCTTGGGCAGTGCGCCAAGATGTAGCAGGTCCTGCAGACTGGGTTCGGCCACACCCTCGTTATCCGGGTGCACACCGGCACTGGCCCAGAAATTGTCGTATTGGGTGGCCAGTTGATGAACTTGTGGAAACTCTTCCAACGTTGTGCAGATGCACAGGGCCCGTGTAACCTGGGCGTCCGACATGGCCTGCCGGATTGTGTCCAGTGATTCAACGAGCTCGGGAAAGGTCAGATGGCAGTGGGAATCGGTAAACACTCAAATGGTCTGCGTTGGTCGTTCGGACGCCATGTGGGCGCCCAGAATCTCTTCAATCTTGAGCTTGAGCGCCCTGCTCTTCTCGTCTTTGGGGAAGGTGATTCCCACACCCTGCGTGCGACCACCTGCAGCCCTTGCCGGCGTGACCCAGGCCACCTTGCCGGCGACCGGGTAGCGCTGCATGTCGTCGGGCAGAGACAGCAGCACGTAGACGTCGTCACCCAAGGCGTAATCCCGTGTGGTCGGAATGAAGACACCGCCGTCCGCAAAGGCGGGAATGTAGGCTGCGTACAGGGCAGCCCGCTCCTTGATGGAAAGCTGGATGACGCTGGGGCGGGGGGATACGGATTCAGTGGCCATGGATATTCTTCAGTGGGCTGAGTTTAGGGCCGTTCTGGCTTGTTCCACAAGCGCCTCCTGCATCAGCCCGGCATTGAATGGATGATCCATCGTGCTGCGGCTTTGTTTCAAGGCCGCCGCCCAACGGGAAAGCGCAGCCAGTGACGGCGCGTGGGCCGAGTCGGGGCGTTTGAGATCAAAGAAGCGCGGCTCAGCCCCCTGAAGCACACACAAAGTGTCGTGGCAAAGCTTCTGTAGCGCGTCGACCAGGTGCTGAACAGACCAATCTTTCACAAACGCTGTTTCCCCTGCGGCCATCGCCTGCGGAAATCTTTGCCAATCTTCCGCACGACGGCCAGAAGCCTGCAAACTCAAGACGTCTTCCGGACGGCCACCAGCAGCCTTGAGCAGGCTGGAAGTCTGGGCCACGTCCACCCCTTGGCTTTGCAGCCATTGCTGTGCCACGGTGGTCTCGGGCCAGACCATGGCATGGCCCAGGCAGCGGCTGCGAATGGTTGGCAATAGCTGGTGCGAAGACTCGGTAGCCAGAACAAAGCGCACATCGCCGGCTGGCTCTTCCAGAGTCTTGAGCAAGGCATTGGCGGTAATCGCGTTCATCTGCTCTGCCGGATAAACCAGCACAACCTTTCTGCGGCCACGCGCACTGGTGCGCTGCGAGAACTCGATGGCGTCGCGCATGGCGTCGATGCGAATCTCCCGGCTGGGTTTGCGCTTCTTGTCATCGATTTCGGCCTGTGCCTTTTCGCTCAAAGGCCAGGCCAGCTCCATCATGGTGGTCTCAGGCATAAGCACGCACAGGTCGGCGTGGGTACGCACCGCAATGGCGTGGCAACTGGAACACTGGCCGCAGGCACCATGGTCGCTCGGGCTCTCGCATAACCAGGCACGGGCCAATTCCAGTGCCAGTCGGTATTGCCCTAGGCCCGAGGGACCGTGCAACAGCCAGGCGTGGCCCTGTTGGGTCAACAATTGCCGGGTTTGCGATGCAATCCAGGGCGGGGGCAGATCGATCTGCTCGGTCATGGCAGCAGCGCCTTTATGCGCACCGAGGCAATCACCTGTTCCCAGACCGCATCAGGCGTCAGGTTGGCGTCGATACGGGCAAAGCGTTGGGGATCGGAAGCATAGCGGCGACCATAGGCTGCGGCCACTTTTTCAAAGAAAGCGCCAGATTGGGCCTCAAACTTGTCCGGCACCCGTGCTGACGCCAGCCGAGCAGCGGCCACTGCGGGTGGAAGGTCGAACCAGATGGTCAAATGGGGCTGAAGCAGCACGTCACCACCCTGCACCCATTGCTCCAGACGCTCCAGAACCCCCCAATCAAAACCGCGCCCGCCACCTTGGTAGGCAAATGTCGCATCGGTGAAGCGGTCACACAGCACCACTTCGCCACGCGCCAAGGCTGGTCGGATGACCTCGACGATGTGGTCGCGGCGGGCGGCGAATACGAGTAAGGCCTCGGTCATGGCATCCATCGGATCGTTGAGCACCATGGTTCTCAAGCGTTCAGCCAAAGGAGTTCCACCCGGCTCCCGGGTCAAGGTAACAACCTTTCCCTGGGCCTTGAAAGCTTGGGACAGCCGCTCGATGTGGGTGGACTTGCCAGCCCCGTCGATGCCTTCAAAACTGATAAAGGTTCCGCTCATTGCTGCCCGCGTTGGTATTTGTTGACTGCCCGATTGTGCTCGTCCAGTGTGGCGCTGAATTCACTGCTGCCATCTCCGCGGGCAACAAAATACAGCGCATTGGACGTCGCCGGCTGCACTGCCGCCAACAACGCGCCGCGCCCCGGCATGGCAATCGGCGTAGGTGGCAAGCCCGTGCGGGTGTAGGTATTCCATGGCGTATCATTTTGGAGATCCGCCTTGCGCAGGTTCCCGTCAAAGCCCTGGCCCAAGCCGTATATAACAGTGGGGTCGGTTTGCAAGCGCATGCCCATGCGCAGGCGGTTGGAGAAGACAGCGGCAATCCGGGGGCGGTCACTGGCCCTGCCAGTCTCCTTTTCCACAATGCTGGCGAGTGTCAACGCCTCCTGGGGAGACTTGAGCGGACTTTGCGCAGAGCGCTGAGCCCAGGCGGCCTCCAGCTTTTTGTCCATGGCGCGCGCGGCGCGTTGCAGCAAGGCCAAGTCCGTGCTGCCCTTGGAATAGGTATAGGTATCCGGAAAGAACCGCCCTTCTGCCGGCACCCCGGGTTTGCCGACCTGTTGCATCAGTTCGTCCGGCGTCAGGTCTGCGGTAAGGGGCTTCAGTTGGTCCGCCTTGCGAAGGGCATCCCGCACCTGGCGCAAGGTCCAGCCTTCCACCAAGGTGACACTGCGCAAGGCTTCTTCGCCGCGCACCAGCTTGCTTAGAAGGCGCTCAGGCGTGATGCCGCGGTCCAGCTCATAGCTGCCCGCCTTGATCTGGCGTGCTTGGCCGGACAGGCGGAACCACCAGTACAGAAGTGATGCATTGACGGAAACGCCAGCCTGCTGCACCTGTTGAACCACATCGCGCGGATTGGAGCCGGGTTCGATGGATAAATCCACCGAGTCAGCCGTCAGGTCCATGGAACTGTTGATCCAGACATAACCACACAGGCCCAATCCCAAAGCCGCAGTAACTAACAAAGAAAAAACAAAGCGCACGGCCCTAAACCAGGTGGGAAAACATGAGGGGAATCATAATGGACACATGAACACGACCACCCAACCGACCTCTTCTTCTGTTGACTCCGCAGCCAAGCTGAACGGCGTTGCGCAACTCAGCCATCTGGGCGTGATCTGTGTGGAGGGCGAGGATGCCGCCAAATTTCTGCATGGTCAGCTTACCCAGGACTTTTCGCTGCTGGGCCTGGACCAGGCGCGCCTGACTGCGTTTTGCTCGGCCAAGGGACGCATGCAGGCCAGCTTCATCGGTTTCAAACGCAGTCCGACCGAGGTGCTACTGGTGTGCAGCCGCGATTTGCTGGCCGCCACACTCAAACGCCTGTCCATGTTTGTGCTCAGAGCCAAGGCCAAACTGACGGATGCCAGTGACAGCTTCGCGCTGTACGGGCTGGCTGGACAGGCCGCCTTGGCAGCTGGGCAGCCGGCTTGGGTCCTGACCCACAGCGCAGACGTAACCGTCGTCCAGCTGTACCCCGCGCTGGGCGTGGAGCGCCAACTCTGGATTGCCCCCAACGGAACCCAGCCACCGGCGGGTGAAGCCCTGGCGCTGGAAACCTGGATCTGGGGCGAAGTGCGCAGCGGCGTGGCAACCCTGAGCCAGCCTGTGTTTGAGGCCTTCGTGCCGCAGATGCTGAATTACGAATCCGTGGGCGGTGTGAACTTCAAGAAAGGGTGCTACCCAGGGCAGGAAGTGGTGGCCCGCAGCCAGTTCCGTGGCACGCTCAAGCGCCGTGCCATGGTGGTTCATTGCGCGTCCAGCCTGGCCTCGGGCCAAGAAATCTTCCACAACGAAGATGCCAGCCAACCCGTGGGCCTGGTGGTACAGGCGGCTGCAAACCCTGACGGTGGGTGGGATGCCATTGTTTCGTTGCAGCTGTCTGCCTTGACTGCGGGCAGTCTGCACCTGGAATCGGCCACCGGTGCTTTGCTGGAGCTCCTTCCTTTACCTTATGAGCTGATGGAAGATATTTAGGCCGTGCAAAGTCGATAAAACTGCGTGGCGTTTGCCAGTTGGGGGCTGACTTCGGTTTCATAATGTCAGCCAGCCACGTCACACATCTCAAACGGCAAAAATAATGTCAACACCTCTCTCAAAAGAAGAAGCGTTTGCCCGCCTGGGCGCCATCACCCGTGAAATGCATGAAGCGCTGACGGTACTGGGCAACAACAATCTGCAGAACATCGTCCAGGAAATCCCCAACGCACGTGATCGTCTGGCCTATGTCGGCAAAATGACTGAAGACGCTGCCAACAAAGTGTTGACGCTGGTCGAAAAGGCCAAACCGGAGTGCAACGATCTTCAGACCCGTGGAATCCAGCTGGGGGAGTCCCTGACCCGCCTGGCTGCCAATCCCAATATGAACGTCGACATGGCCCGCGGCCTGATGGTGACCTGTGGCAAGTTTGCGCAAAGCACGTCCAAGTTTGCTGAACAGCAAAGCGAAGTACTCAGCGACATCATGATGGCGCAGGACTTTCAGGATCTTTCCGGTCAGGTGATCCAGAAGGTCATCGACATCATCACCAAGACCGAATTGCAATTGGTTCAATTGCTGGTCGATAGTTCACCAGAACAACCTGCGGTCCCCGAAGAAACTGAACCCGCCACGGTGGACACCCATGTCCTGCACGGCCCCCAGACAGCAGACAAAGCCTTGCAACAAACCGACGTGGACGACTTGCTGGCCTCTTTGGGCTTTTAATCAATCAAAGATCGAAGGCGCTGCGCAGCGCTCTGGCTGCATCTGCGTGCGCTTGCGCCGCTTCCGGCAAGGCACGCCCCATCTTGATGAATTCGTGCACCACTCCCTTGTAGATTTCCATATCGACGGGGACACCGGCCATGCGTAGCCGGTCGGCATAGGCAACGCCCTCATCCACCAGCGGATCGCATTCGGCCAAACCCAGCCAGGCCGGGGCCACACCACTGAGATCGGCTTCGTAGCCATCTGGCGTGCGTCCATCCAGTGGAGCAAAACGCCAGTCGTCGCGATCCTGTGGGCCGCGAATGTACAGTTCAAAGAAGTAGGTGATGTGGGGCTCCTCCAGCACAAAGCCCTTGGCAAAGCGCTGGTGCGAAGGCGTGTCCTGATGGCCGGCCGTGCCAGGGTAGAACAGCAGTTGCAATACCAATGGCACTTGTTCGTCGCGCGCTTGAATGGCACATACCGCGGCCAAAGTACCCCCTGCACTGTCTCCACCTACGGCAATTCGACTGCTGTCGAGCCCGCGCTCGGCCCCGGCGGTGGACGCCCAGCGCAGTACGTCCCAGGCGTCGTCCTGCGCGGTCGGAAACTTGTGTTCCGGTGCCAACCTGTAGTCCACCGACAGCACCGCGCAATGGGCCAGGCAGCTCAGGCGCCGGCACAACACGTCGTGTGTGGCGATGCTGCCGATGGTGAAGCCTCCGCCATGAAAGTACACCAGCACCGGCAGATTGCTGCCGGTGGGTGCGTACAGCCGCACCGGAATGGCAAAACCGTCGCGTGCCATCACGGTGAAATCTTCCACCCGGTCGCGTGCCTGCGCGGGTATCTCCAGCACATCGGCGGCACCGGCATAGGCCTGCCTGGCCTGTTGCGGCGTCATGGCATGCATGGGGATCTTCTGCACGCGATGCATGCGCTCCAGCACTTTGTGCATGGTGGGCGTGAGCAGCAAAAGCGGGTTGCGGTGATGGTTTGTCATAGTGCCTGGGTGGGGGCAAGCTTGTTACAGTCTGGCGGTCATCCTACACGGGCAAGCAGGCAGTTCCACCATGTCACTTATCTATTACATCACCCAGGTCCAGTTTGATTTTGGCGCGATACAGCTACTCAAGTCAGAGTGCCAGCGCGTGGGCATCAGTCGCCCCCTGATCGTGACCGACCAAGGGGTCAAGGCTGCCGGCATTCTGCAAAAGGCACTGGACGCACTGCAAGGCGTGGACTGCGCGGTGTTTGACCAGACACCATCCAACCCCACGGAGAGTGCAGTGCGTGCGGCCGTGGATGTGTTCAGGGCACAGCACTGTGACGGGTTGATTGCCGTGGGCGGAGGTTCCGCCATTGACTGCGCCAAGGGCGTGGCCATAGCCGCCACGCACGAGGGCCCCCTCACCCACTACGCCACCATCGAAGGCGGCTCACCCCGCATCTCCGACAAGGTAGCACCGCTGATTGCGGTACCCACCACCAGTGGCACAGGCAGCGAAGTGGCACGCGGCGCCATCATCATCGTGGACGATCACCGCAAACTGGGTTTTCACTCCTGGCATCTGGTTCCCAAGGCAGCCATTTGTGACCCGGAACTCACGCTGGGGCTGCCGTCCATGCTGACTGCGGCTACCGGCATGGATGCCATTGCCCACTGCATGGAGACCTTCATGGCGCCCGCATTCAACCCGCCCGCAGATGGCATTGCCCTGGACGGGTTGCAGCGCGCCTGGGCCCACATCGAGCGCGCTACCCGCAACGGTGCAGACCGTGAAGCGCGGCTGAACCTGATGAGCGCTTCCATGCAAGGCGCCATGGCGTTTCAGAAAGGCTTGGGCTGCGTGCACTCGCTCAGCCACAGCCTGGGCGGCGTCAACCCGCGGCTGCACCACGGCACACTCAATGCGGTATTCCTGCCTGCCGTGATTGCCTTCAACGCTTCTGCGCCGTCCATGCAAAAGGACCACCGTTTGCAGCGTATGGCCCATGCCATGGGCTTGAGCAATGCGGCTGACATAGGTGCAGCAATCAAGGACATGAATGCCCGTCTGGGTCTGCCCAACGGACTGACCGCCATGGGTGTTACCGAAGCACAGTGGGATGCCGTGATCCAGGGCGCCATGGCTGACCACTGCCACAAGACCAACCCGCGCATCGCGACACCCGAACAGTACCGCGAGATGTTGGCCGCCTCAATGTGAAGCGCTTGCCGCGTTCATGCGCCGCAGATTCAGGCGCGCCTTGACGTTGCCAGCATCCAGGCGCAAAGCCTGCAGGTATTCGCGCCGCGCCTCCACTGTGCGGCCCGCTTCCATATAGGCATACCCCAGGTTGTTACGCGCCCTTGATTTGCCGGGGGACAGCGCAACCGTCTGCTCCCACAGGGCAATTTCGCTGCGATAACCCTGGTTGCGGTGCACCGTCAGCACCCCACCGGTGAGCAGCAGCGCAGCGGATACACCCGTCGCAACACGCTGCGGCAACCGGCGTTGCAACTCCACCACCAACGCCAGACCCAAAGGCCAGGTGGCCAGATACAACTGGCGATCATTGGCCACATCGAGCCGTGGAAGAAACAGGTACAAAGGCATCCAGTCCAGCAAGGCCCAGGCAATGGCAAAGGCCGGTATTGACCTGGAGTGCCAGCCGTACAGCAGGACCACCAAAGAGGCCAACAGCAGGGCCAGGCCTGGCAATGCGTGCGCAAAGTCATGCTGCACGGGAAGGTCGGGGTCGATATTGAGCCACAGCGGCACTGCCCACTGCCTTGCCAGATACAGCAGTGCAGTTAGCTGCGTGGCCAAGTTGCCCGGGAGCGAATTGAACTCCAGGCTGCGCCACATCGCTTCCCGGTAAGCGGTATTGAGCAGGAAGAAGAATGCGGCCAACAGCAACACGGCCCAGCTCCGCCAGGCCTTTCTCAATGCGGCCTTGATGCCCATTCCGCTGAACGTATCCCATAGCAGCAGCGCCAGCGGAAATGTCATGGCGGTCTCCTTGACGCTCAGGGCCAGGACCATGAACAAGGGCGGCAACAGTTTGCGCAGCGCCGTGGAAGGCACAGACACCGCAGTGGCGTGGCTCCATACGCCGGCCAGAAACAGCAAGGTCATCAGCGATGAGGAACGCCCGCAGATATAGGTCACCGCCTCGGTATGGGCCGGGTGCAGCGCAAACAGTGCTGCGGCCAGCCAGGGCGCGTATGGCAGCTGATCGGCCATGCCTTTGGCAAGCAGCAGTATGTGCGACAGGCGGTACACCAGAAGCACCGCTCCGAAGTGAATCAGGATATTGACCAAGTGAAAGCCGATGGTTCCCCAGCCCGAAGTCCAGTTGAGCAGGTAGCTCAGCTTGAGCAAGGGTCGTATGCCCTCGCCCCAGTCGGCCAGCCAAGCCGAGCCGCTGTGTACTGCGAGCTGGTCGACGATGACGTTGTAGTCATCAAACTGGAAGACGCCCCCCAGCGAACTGGCACAGACCAGCACTACCAGCAGCCCCAGCCAGATTACTGCGCCGGGGGAACGTTGCCGGCACGCCTCAGGAAGCGCTGGCGCGTGCAAGGGCTATGTCCAGTATGTCCACCGCGTCCCACCAGCGGTCTTTGCCTTTGAGCAGCACCAGAAGCACGCTGTGCGTCCCCCGTCGTACCAGAGCCACCAGGCATTTGCCGGCCAGCGGTGTGGTGCCGGTCTTGATCCCTACGGTACCCTCATAGCGACCGATCAGCGCATTCTTGTTGGCAAGCGCGAAGGTCCGCTGGGTGTTCGTACTGGTGATCTGCATCTGCTCTTGTGCCACCAACGTAGCCAATAGAGGGGTCTTCATCACGGCAAGGGCGAGCACTCGCAAATCCTCTGCACTGGCGTAGTGCCCGGGCGCATCGTGGCCGCATGCGTTGGCGTAGCGGGTGTTGCGCAGGCCCATCTCTTTGGCTCGCTGGTTCATGCGCTGCACGAATGCTGTCTCGGTTCCGGCCACCTGATCGGCCAGCGCTCTGCACGCATCATTGGCGGAGGCAATCAGTGTGGCCGCCAGTAGGTCGTGCGTGCGCCAGGTTTCACCAGAGCGCAGTCCCAGCTTGCTTCCGGTCTCTTTGGCCGCTGCAGCATCCACCTGCACCAGAGCTTCGGGTGCCATCTGTTCGGACACCAGCAAGGCTGTCATCAGCTTGGTCAGACTGGCCGGTGCCAGGCGCTGCGACGTATTGCGGTGCCAGATCCGCTGGCCGTCCAACTCCACCAGGTAGGACTGCGCAACCTGAGGAAAAGGGTCTTCAGCCGATGGCGCCGGGGTAGCTGCCGCACACGCCTGCGAGCCTGCAAGCAGGCTCAGGCCGAGCAGCACGAACCACTGGCGCAACCCAGGCACTCAAAAACCGAACAGATTCTTGAGCTTCTTGGCTCCGTCAATCACCGCGTCTGCCGGAATATTTCCCGGCAGGCCGGGAATGGAGACTCCGGACTTGCCAGATTCGGTCTGCGTGGACTGAGTGCTCGACTGGGAAGCTGTCTGCTTGCCGCCGGACGTGGGCATGGCAGGTTCATCCGGGTCTGGTGTATTCATGGCCTGGTCATCACCGGAGCCACCTTTGAGGCAATCGGCCAGCGAAACGCGCTGCTTTTCCGTGAAGCCGCGGCCCTCGCAATAGCGCTTGCGACTTTGCTCAGCGTAGACCTTCATCTCGGCCGGGCATTCGGCGCGCAGGCGCTGGCCGTTGTATGAGCGCATGTCACCGCGCATCTGCTTGTTGAAGTCGGCATTGCCAGCGTCTATGGATTTGCACAGCGACTTCTTTGCAGCATCCAGGCTGATGCCACAGGCCTGACTGACGGCTGGCTGGGGATTCTTGATGGAGAAGTACACCTCAACATCACGCCCCGCGTCGCGCTTCACGATCTCGCAAAACTGGTCTTTCTTGGCGGCACAAATCGCGTCCTTGCCCACAATCAAGGAAGCCTTGCTAAGCCACTCGCGGCTGGTGGTCGCACCCTCGCACATCTTGGCCATTTCCTTGTTGTTAGCCGCAACCTGCGCTTCGATCTTCTTCTTCAATTCATCCGTATCGCAAGCCCCACCTATGCGCTTGTTGACAAAGCTCATGGTCATGGCGCCGGTCTTGGCGCTGGAGAAATGAATCGTGCCCTCAGTGCGGTCCGGCGTGGCACTCATCTCGCCACTGCCGGTCATTACTTCACCGTTCTTGGTGCAGCGCATCTTCCAGGAGCTTTTGTTTCCCGACACCTTCATGTCGGTCATTTCGCAATCTTTGTCGGTGCTGCTGCGGGGGTCGCTCTCGGTGCCTTTGGCCATGCACACCTTGTTGGTCATACCGGGCATGGCCATGCCTTGCATTTCCATCTTGTTGGTGATTTCCCAGTATTCGCCGGTAGCTGCAAAGGCTGTGGTGGCCAGCAGGCCGGAACCCAGAATCCAGGCAGCAAGGTGATTGCGCATACGAACTCCCTCAAACATGTGTATTGAGGTGAAATTGTAGAGCGCAGGTGCGGGATTACAAAGGCAAAACTTGCGCCATATCCGGTCGGCGCAACCAGTGTGCAAACTCGTCTGCCAGTTGCAGGCTGGCGGCGGTCACCGTGGACCAGGCACGCACCCGTGCGCCCACGTTGTTCCCGTAGCGCAGGAAATCACTGCGATCAGGCAGCCTGCCATAGGGCAGGGTCTGCACCCATTCGGCCCGGGGCGCGAGCAGCACCACGGTGTCCAGAAACGCAGTGGCTTTGTGGCGCCACCGCAGGCGCTTGTCCAGCCAGCCCGGGATCACCTGCTTCTGGAAATGCGGGTACAGCACCACCCCTTGCGGTCGCGCTGCGGCATAGTTCAGGTGCAGGTGGTAGTCGGTTATGCCACCGTCCCAATAGGCACCGGGCGGCGCACCTGCAATGTTGTGCACCGCCTGCAGCACGAAGGGAATGGAGCAACTGGCTTGCAGTGCCGCGCGAAGATTTGTTTGCGTCAAGGCCACCTGGCGCGTGCGGTAGTCATCGGTGGCAAAAGGAAGGTCGCTAACCGATTGGCTGGAGAACACCACGCGCTCCAGCCATGCACCCATGGCCTTTCGGTGCATCGCATTGCTGGCAAAGGCACCCAGGTAACCCAGGGGAGTGCCCAACCGGTGCTCGGTGTGCAGCAGATGGCGCCCGCGCGAGGTGACGACGTGCAGCCGGTAGCGCGGATGGCTGACAACATCCGTTTCCCGGCCCTGATAGAACGCGGTAATGGTGTGGCCAAAGGTTTCGCTCACCTGCTCAGGGCTGGGGCTTTTGCGGCCCGGCGGGATTTCGTAGTGCTGGTGAATGTAGTCATGTTCCAGTCGCTCAAACCCGACTCGGGTATCCGCCAGACAGGCCGTGGCCATGCGCCAGGCGCCAATGGAGGCGCCAATCAGATCCACCGGATGCTGAGACTGCGTCAGCCAGTCACCGAAGACAAACTGGTCCAGCTGGCCCAGCAACAGCCCCTTAGGGCCACCGGCTGCCGCGGCGATGGTGTGTACATCGTGTGGGGAAAGCCCATTGCGGGCCATGTGGGTCAGCGCCTTGGGGCCGGCGTAGATCTGCAGTGCGCGAACTGCCATGCTGCCTAGGCGTGGGCGGCCCAGTCGAACGGGTCCTGCTGCAACACCATATCGATGTCCAGGCCCAGGGCCAGTCCGACGGTGCCGGGAAAGGTCACGGCCAGGGCGCGCTCGTTCATGCGTGCTTCTTTGCCCCGTGCGCGCCAGGACGCCAGATGGATCACACCGGCCAAGGGTTCGTAGACATTGTTCTCGAACGGCGCGTACTGGTGCTCCAGCGCGTCGACCATGGCATCCGGAAAGTGCCACATGCGGGCAAAGCCGGCACCCACCGTCGCGTAGCAATAGCCAAAGGTATTGCGCTCAGACTGCGCGCGGCGCATGTCAAACGGATCGAACCGCTCGGACAGCAAGGCGGTAGCCTCCGGCATGGCCAGATGCATGGCCAGCTCACCGATGGCGTGGATCAGCCCACAGGTAAAAGCGGCCTGCTGGTTCAGTTTGACCACGCGCGCCAGGGCGCGGGAAACACGCGCCACATTCAGGCTGTAGTCCCAGAAGCGCTGCAGGTTGATGCCGGGCACCGCCTTGACCGAGGCGATCTGCGCGGCCTCCTGGGCCATGGTGCGCACCAGCGACAGGTTCAGAAGGGCCAATGCTTCCGAGACGCTGTTGATCTGGCCGCCCAGCTTGAAGAAGTCCGAATTGGCCAGCCGCAGGATCTGGGTGGTCAGCGCCGGGTCGGTGCCTATGAGCTGGTTGACCCTCTTGAGGTCCACCTCCGGACGATCCAGCTCATTCAACAGTAGCGCCACCACCTTGGGGATGCTGGGCAGGTTGAACTGGCGAACCAACAACGCGTTGATATTCATGGAGATCGGACTCAGGGCTCGGGAAGAACAGATGCAAACATTATGGTCTGCAATCGGCCCTTGCCGAGCCGACTAGCGCTTGAGCTTGGCAAATGCGCTGGCCATGGCGGACTGACCGCCGAAGCCTTCATCGCGACGGCCACCTTGCTGGCGCTCGCCGCGCGCCGCGCCCTGGTAGCGGTTGTCCCCTGCCCTGTCGGATGCCGAACGTGCAGGCGCTGCGCCCAGTTTCATGGTCAGTGCGATGCGCTTGCGCGCCACATCCACTTCCACCACCTGCACCTTGACGATGTCTCCGGTCTTGACCACCTCGCGCGCGTCGTTCACAAACTTGTGCGCCAACTGGCTCACGTGCACCAAGCCGTCCTGGTGCACGCCCAGATCCACGAACGCGCCAAACGCGGCCACATTGCTCACCGTGCCCTCCAGCACCATGCCTTCTTTCAGGTCCTTGATGTCTTCCACGCCGTCGTTGAAGCGGGCCACCTTGAAGTCTGGACGTGGATCACGTCCCGGCTTTTCCAACTCGGACAGGATGTCCTTGACAGTGATGACGCCGAACTGCGCATTGGCAAACAGCTCGGGGCGCAAGGTCTTGAGCATTTCGGCGCGGCCCATAACCTCGTTCACCGGCTTGCCCACCTTGGCAATGATCTGCTCCACCACCGGATAGGTTTCCGGGTGCACGCCGGTCATGTCCAGCGGGTTGGTGCCGCCACGGATGCGCAGGAAACCGGCGCTTTGCTCAAAGGTCTTGGCGCCCAGGCCGGTCACCTGCAGCAAATCCTGGCGGCTGCTGAATGCGCCGTGCGCTTCGCGCCAGCGCACCACCGCCTTGGCCACCGTGCCGGACAGGCCGGACACGCGCGAGAGCAGCGGCACGCTGGCGGTGTTGAGGTCCACACCGACCGCATTCACGCAGTCCTCCACCACCGATTCGAGTGACTTGGCCAGCGCGCTCTGGTTGACGTCGTGCTGGTACTGGCCCACGCCAATGCTCTTGGGGTCGATCTTGACCAGTTCGGCCAGCGGGTCCTGCAGACGCCGCGCAATGCTGGCCGCGCCGCGCAGGCTCACATCGACGTCCGGCATTTCCTGCGAGGCAAACTCGCTGGCAGAGTAGACCGATGCACCGGCCTCGGATACCACCACCTTGTCGATGGCGGGGCCGTTGCCCTTGGCCATGAGCTTGATCAAGTCTGCCGCCAGCTTGTCGGTTTCACGGCTGGCCGTGCCGTTGCCGATGGCAATCAGGTTCACACCGTGGCGCATGCACAGGGCGCCCAAGGTGTGCAGAGAACCTTCCCAGTCCTTGCGCGGTTCATGCGGATAGACGGTGGAAGTTTCCACCAGCTTGCCGGTGGCATCCACCACAGCGACCTTGACGCCGGTACGGATGCCGGGGTCCAGGCCCATCACCACGCGCGGCCCGGCGGGTGCGGCCAGCAGCAGGTCGCGCAGGTTGTCGGCAAAGACCTTGATGGCGACCTTTTCGGCTTCTTCGCGCAGCCGGGCAAACAGATCGCGCTCGGTGGACAGACTGAGTTTCACCTTCCAGGTCCAGGCCACGCATTTGCGGATCAGGTCGTCTGCGGCGCGACCCGTGTGGCTCCAGCCCAGCTTGAGTGCCAGGCGGCCTTCGGCCAGCGTTACCACCGGTGCCGGGCGCGTCTTGGCTGCTCCGGCCACCGCCACCGGTGCCGCTTCAGGCGGCTCAGGCAGGACCAGTTTCACATCCAGAATGTCCTGGGCCCGGCCACGGAACACGGCCAACGCGCGGTGCGAAGGCACACGGCCAATGGGCTCGTCGTAATCAAAGTAGTCGCGGAACTTGGCGATGTCGGCATTGTTCTCATCCTTGCCTTCGATCAGCTTGCTCTGCAGCAAGCCTTCCTGCCACAGCCATTCACGCAGGTCCTGCACCAGCACCGGGTCTTCGGCCCAACGCTCCGACAGGATGTCGCGCACGCCATCCAGCACGGCCTGCACGGTGGTGAAGTCGTCACCGGCTTCAGTTTTTTCCTTGAGTACAAAGGCCTGGGCTTCGTCCGCGGGAACCAGGGCGGGGTTGGCAAACAGCTTGTCGGCCAGCGGTTCAATGCCGGCTTCACGGGCAATCATGCCCTTGGTGCGGCGTTTGGGCTTGTAGGGCAGGTACAGGTCTTCCAGCTCCTGCTTGGTTGGGCAGGCGTCGATGGCAGCCAGCAGTACCGGCGTCATCTTGCCCTGCTCCTCAATGCTCTTGATCACGGCCAGCTTGCGGTCACGCAACTCGCGCAGGTAGCTCAGGCGGGCTTCGAGTTCACGCAACTGGATGTCGTCCAGGCCACCAGTGGCCTCCTTGCGGTAGCGGGCAATAAACGGAACCGTGGCGCCTCCGTCCAGCAGCTCCACAGCGGTAGCCACCTGATCGGGACGAACACGGATTTCTTGCGCGATTTGCGCGATGATTTTCTGCATGGAAAGAAGAGAGTGAGAAATTCCGAAAGAAGGCAATCTGCCTTGAATACGCCGGCCTAGCCGGCAGCGGCCCGAAGTTTGCCACAGTAGCTGACCGGTCCGATGCAGGCAGGCCCTGACCGCTGTGGGCAGCTATTTCCCGGAGGCCTTATCGCCGCGTTTCTTCTTGCCACTCTTCTTGCCCTGCTCTGATTTTGGGGGCTTGGGTGCCTTGAACCCCTTGTCGGACTCCTGCAGTGCCGCTTCCAGCCGTTCGCAGATGGTGCGCAGAATCTTGACTCGTGCAAAGTTCTTGTCGTTGGACTCCACCAGGGTCCAGGGCACGTCGCCGGTGCTGGTGCGCTCCACCATGTCGCAGATGGCTTGCTGGTATGCGTCCCACTTTTCGCGGTTGCGCCAGTCCTCCTCGGTGATCTTGAAGCGCTTGAAGGCAATCTTTTCGCGCTCCTTGAAGCGACGCAGCTGTTCCTCCTGACTGATCTGCAGCCAGAACTTCAGCACGATGGTGCCGGACTCGATCAACTCGTGTTCGAAGTCGTTGATCTCGCTGTAGGCCCGCTGCCAGTCGGCGGGAGTGCAATAGCCCTCGACCCGCTCCACCAGCACCCGGCCATACCAGGTGCGGTCAAAGATCGCAAAGTGGTTCTTGCGAGGCAGGTGCCGCCAGAAGCGCCACAGATAAGGCTGGGCCCGTTCTTCTTCGGTGGGTGCAGCCACGGGAATCACCTGGAACTGGCGCGCATCCAATGCCGCCGTGACGCGGCGTATCGCCCCGCCCTTGCCTGCTGCGTCCGCCCCTTCGAAAGCAACGACCACGGACCGTTTGGCCAGGCGCGAATCGCGGGCCAATTCGGACAGTCGCCCCTGCAGAAGCCCCAGTTCGGCCTTGTAGTCCTTGTCCGGCAACTTGCGCGATAGATCCATTGCAGACAGCACGTTGCGCCCATCGGTATCGGCCCGCACCATGGGCGCACCGGGGAAGGTCGGGTGCCGCTTTTCCGCCAGTTTGGCCGCCAGCGCCGCCTGCAGAACTTGGCCCACCTTGAGCGAGCGGAAACGGTCGTCCACGCCTTCCACGATGACCCAGGGCGCAGCAGCCGTATTGGTCATGCGCAGCAGGTGGCTGGAAACTTCGTGCAGGGCGTCATAGGTCTTGAGCCGCTGCCAATGCCAGGGGGTCACGCGCCAGGCGGTGTGCGGATCACTCTCCAGCGCCTCGAAGCGCGCGCGCTGCGCTTCCTTGGTGAGGTGAATCCAGAACTTCAGCACCAGAGCGCCTTCGTTGACCAACATGGTCTCGAAGCGGTTGATCTGCGCGGCGCGGGCGTCCAGCTCCATTTCGCTGAGTTCCCCGCTGATGCGCATGCGGATAGGGTCGGAATACCAGGACCCGGAAAAAATGCCGATGCGGCCTTTGGGTGGCAGTGCACGCCAATAACGCCACATAGCCGGGCGTTCCCGCTCTTCGTCGGTAGGCTCTTCAAATGCCAGGGTGGAGAGGTAGCGCGGGTCCATCCACTCATACAACACGCTGATGGTTTCGCGCTTGCCAGCGCCGTCTTCCCCGCTGATGAGCACCACCACGGGCAACTTCTTCTGGGCAAACAGCGTGGCCTGCGCCTCCAGCAGAGACTCGCGCAGAACGGGTACCTGCTCCTTGTATTGTGCTTTGCTGACCTTGTGGCCTATTTCGGCTGACTCGAACATGAATACTCCCGGGTGAACCCCTCCATTGTGTGCCTGCGCGCACGCCCCATCCACACTTTTCACGGCACCATGAAAAAAGGCCCTCTGGGAGGGCCTTTTTTGGGGAACCGGTTGGCTTAGCCGCCCTTGCTCGGACGCTTGCCGGGGTTCTTCTTGCTGCGCGTTGCCACACCGCGCTCCAGGCTGATGCGCTGACCACGACCGCCTGTGGGCAGGGTGAAGCCGGGCTGGGGTGCGGGACGGGGAGTAGCCTTGCGATCGGCTTCGGTAACGATTTTGTTGCCCATTTGAATTTCCAAGAGAAAAAGTGAATACCCCCATATTTGAACATTTTTTGAAGAGTCCCTGCTGACTCTGCCTCACGGGCTTGCATCACAATCCCCGCATGCAAGCTTTTTACAGCGACCGCTTCGTGCTTCCCCTGCCCCCGGGGCACCGTTTCCCCATGGAAAAGTACAAGCTGCTGCGCGATCAACTGACCGAACACCTGCCCCAGGTCAGCATGCAACAGGCGCCAGAGGCGACCGAAGGCGAACTGGCCCTGGCCCATGACCCGGCCTACATCCAGGCAATTGCGGACGGCAGTGTCGACAGCAGAATCCTGCGGGAGATTGGCTTTCCCTGGAGCCCGGCCATGGCGGCGCGTGCCCGCAGGTCGGTAGGCGGCACCATCGCCGCCGGACGTGCAGCCATGCGTGAAGGCGTCGCCGCCAATCTGGCCGGTGGCACGCACCACTCCTACGCCGACAAGGGCGGTGGCTTTTGCGTGTTCAATGATCTGGCCGTCACCGCCCGCGTGTTGCAGGCGGAATGGGGGCGCCTGCACGGAACTCAGCGCCCATTGCAGGTGGTCATCGTGGACCTGGATGTGCACCAAGGCAACGGCACGGCCAGCATCTTTCGGAATGACAAGAGCGTATTCACCCTTTCCCTTCACGGGGACAAAAACTTCCCCTTCCGCAAGGAAGCCAGTCAGCTCGACGTTGCCTTGCCGGACGGTTGCACCGATGGCGACTACCTGAGCGCACTGGAGAACGCCCTGCTGGAGCTGGAGGGACGCTTCCAGCCCGGTGTCGTGCTGTACTTGGCGGGTGCCGACCCCCACGAGGGCGACCGCCTGGGCCGCCTCAAGCTGAGCTATGACGGCATGCAGGCGCGTGACCGGCGGGTGTTTGACTGGTGCTTTGCGCGCCGCCTGCCCTGCGTGTTTGCCATGGGCGGCGGCTATGGCACCGATATACGCACCACGGTGCAGGTGCAGTTCAACACCTACCGCATCGCCGTGGAGTATTGGGAGCGCTGGCGCAACCTGGCGCTTACGCGCAAGGTCGGCTCCTGATTTCAGTCCGTGCTGATCTGCAGCGGATGCACGCTGCGACCGGTTACGGCCAGTCGCTTCATGTACTTGAAGGTGCCGGTAGCATGCGCACAGGCGTGGCCGCGGGCGTCATAGACCGTGGCCTGGGTGAAGGCCATGGTGGCAGTGCGGTGCATCAGTTCCCCCTTGGCCACCAGCGGCCCTGATTCGCTGGGCGTAGCGGGCCGCATGAAGCTGGTTTTCATCTCGATGGTGACCACGCCCAGCTCCGGACAGACGCTGCGTGCAGCGCTGGCCATAGTCACGTCCAGCAGCGTCATGACCACGCCGCCATGGGTCACGGCAAAGGAGTTCAGCAGCTCTGGCTTGTGGGCGAGTTCAATTTCGGAATGCCCGCCATCAAATCGGGTCAGCACCATTCCGAGGTGTTTGACAAAAGGGATGTCTGCGCCGAAGGAAAGTGGCGTTTGCGTCATGTTGTTGGGGCTTTCAATGTCTTATGCGCCTGTCACCACGCTGATACCGCCGTCCACCGCCAGCCATTGCCCCGTGATGTGTTTGCCAGCGTCTGATGCGAACAGCAGGCAGGCGCCCTTGAGGTCTTCGTCGTCACCCAGGCGCTGCAGCGGCACGCCCGCCTTCATCTGCTCCTCCCCCACCGATGCGATCAGCCCTGCCGTCATCTTGCTGGGAAAGAACCCCGGGCAGATGGCATTGACCGTGATGTTGTAGGCGCCCCATTCGGCGCCCAGGGTTCGGGTGAAATTGATCACCGCCCCCTTGGACGTGTTGTAGGCAATGGTCTTCAGGAAGGCCGGGTTGCCATTGAGCCCTGCGATGGAAGCGACATTGATGATGCGCCCGGATCGGCGCGCAATCATGCTGCGTTTGGCAATGGCCTGGCTGAGCAGGAAGTAGCCCCGCACATTGAGGTTCATGACCTTGTCCCAGGCATCCACCGGGTGGTCTTCGGCCGGGGCGCCCCAGCTGGCGCCAGCGTTGTTCACCAGAATGTCCACGTCGCCCATGCGGTGCAGGGTTTCGGTGGTGAGGCGCTCGATGTCGGCCTCCTTGGCGCAGTCCGCGGCGGTCCAGCGTGCGTCAATGCCGGCGGCTTGCAGTTCGGCCACCGCCTGCTCCAGTTCATCGGCCTTGCGGGCGCTGAGCATGATGCGCGCGCCGGCCTCACCCAAGGCGTGCGCCATTTGCAGCCCCAGCCCGCGGGAGCCACCAGTGACCAGCGCGGTTTTGCCGCTGAGGTCAAACAGCTGTTGAACCGTGCGTGCTGTCATATGCCACCTCTTTTCATTTGTCGCGCTGGCGGGCGCGCAGGTAAAACGCCACCAGGCCCATGGCCAGCGCAATCGAGCCTACGGCATACAGACCGCTGGCGTCAGCCCCTTGCGTGGTTTCGGTGAAATACCCCAGCACCAGCGCCAGCAGCCCGCCATAAATCAGTGTCCAGACCGTGCGCTCCAGGCGCACATGGCTTGCGTGCGTGCTGCCGTTGTATTTCTTGAAAAAGCTCATCTTGTTCGACCTATAAAACCTCGAAGATACCCGCAGCGCCCATGCCCCCTCCAATGCACATGGTCACGCACACCCGCTTGGCACCGCGGCGTTTGCCTTCAATCAGCGCATGACCGGTCAGCCGCTGGCCGGACACGCCGTAGGGATGCCCCACCGCAATCGCGCCGCCATTGACGTTCAGTCGGTCTGCGGGAATGCCCAGCTTGTCGCGGCAATACAGTACCTGCACCGCAAAGGCCTCGTTGAGCTCCCACAGGTCGATATCCTGCATGGACAAGCCCAGGCGCTTGAGCACCTTGGGTATGGCAAATACCGGGCCTATGCCCATCTCATCCGGTTCGCAGCCGGCCACGGCGAAGCCCAGGAAGCGGCCTAGCGGCTTCAGACCACGGCGTTCGGCCAGTGTTTCGTCCACCACCACCACGGCGCCACCGCCATCGGAAAACTGGCTGGCATTGCCCGCCGTGACCAATCCACCGGGCAAGGCCGAGCGCAACCCGCTGATGCCCTCCTTCGTGGTGCCGGGGCGAATACCCTCGTCGTTCTCCACCGTTACCTGGCGGGTCACCAGGCCCATGACCTTGTCGGCCACACCCATGGTGACGGTAATGGGCGCAATTTCTTCCTTGAACAGCCCAGCCTCCAAGGCGGCCGTGGCGCGCTGCTGGCTGGCTGCGCCGTATTCATCCATGGCGTCGCGCCCGATGCCGTAGCGCTTGGCCACGTTTTCGGCGGTCTGCAGCATGTTCCAGTAGATCTCGGGCTTGTGCTTTACCAGCCAGGGATCGCTCAGCATGTGCTGGTTCATCTCCTGCTGCACGCAGGAGATGGCTTCCACACCACCGGCCACATACACATCGCCCTCGTTGGCAACAATACGCTGGGCCGCCATGGCAATGGTCTGCAGCCCGGAGGAACAGAAGCGGTTGATGGTCACGCCCGATACCGTTACCGGGCAACCGGCGCGCAGCGCGGCCTGGCGGGCAATGTTGGCGCCTGTAGCCCCTTCGGGTGTGGCGCAACCCATGAGCACGTCATCGACTTCGGCGGCATCGATGCCTGCGCGGCGGATGGCGTGCTCAATGGCATGGCCACCCAGCGTGGCACCGTGGGTCATGTTGAAGGCACCCTTCCAGCTCTTGGCAAGCGGGGTGCGGGCGGTGGATACGATTACTGCGCGGGTCATGTCGGGTTCTCCTGTTCGGGGGGCTTATTGGCCAAAGGTCTTGCCATCAGCGACCAGGCGCTGCAACAGCGGCGCGGGCTGCCAGAAGGCCGCGTCGTCCAGCGGGTTCTGCGCAAAACGCTGCATGGTCTGCACCACATTGAAGAGGCCCAGCTCATCGGCATAGCGCAGCGGCCCGCCGCGGTGCACCGGGAATCCGTAGCCAAAGATGTAGACGATGTCGATGTCACTGGCCTTGTTGGCTATGCCCTCCTCCAGGATGTGCGCGGCCTCGTTCACCAGCGAGAAAACCAGGCGCTGCACGATTTCCTCGTCCGAAATTTTGCGCGGGGTGATGCCCAGTGCCTTGCGGTGCTCCGCAATCATGGCCTCGACTTCCGTATTGGGGATGGCATCACGCTTGCCCGCCACATAGTCGTACCAACCAGCACCGGTCTTCTGGCCATAGCGGCCCTTTTCGCACAGCAGGTCGGCCGTCTTGCTGTATTTGAGGTTGGGCTTTTCCTGGTAGCGGCGCTTGCGGATGGCCCAACTGATGTCGTTGCCGGCCAGGTCGCTCATGCGAAACGGACCCATGGCAAAGCCGAACTTTTCCACGGCCTTGTCCACTTGCTGCGGCGTGCAGCCTTCGTCCAGCAGAAAACCGGCTTGTCGCGCGTACTGCTCGATCATGCGGTTGCCGATGAAGCCATCGCACACGCCCGAGACCACAGCCGTTTTGCGGATCTTCTTCGCAACGCTCATGACGGTGGCCATGACGTCCTTGCCGGTCTTTTCACCGCGCACGATCTCCAGCAGCTTCATGACATTCGCAGGGCTGAAGAAGTGCAGACCCACCACGTCCTGCGGACGGTTGGTGAATGCGGCGATGCGGTTGAGGTCCAGCGTGGAGGTGTTGGAAGCCAGAATGGCGCCGGGCTTCATGACGCGGTCCAGTTCCTTGAACACGGCCTCCTTGACGCCCAGTTCCTCGAACACGGCCTCGATGACCAGGTCCGCGTCCTTCAATTCGTCATAGCGCAACGTAGTGCTGAGCAGGGCCATGCGCTGCTCATACTTGTCGGCCTTGAGTTTGCCCTTTTTGATCTGCGATTCGTAGTTCTTGCGGATCGTGGCCACGCCCCGGTCCAGTGCTTCCTGTTTGGCTTCCAGCAGTTTCACCGGAACGCCGGCGTTGAGGAAGTTCATGGCAATGCCGCCGCCCATGGTGCCTGCACCGATGACGGCCACGCTCTTGATGTCGCGCTGGGGCGTGTCCGAGGGAACGTCCGGGATCTTGGAGGCGGCCCGTTCAGCCAGGAACAGGTGGCGCAGGGCGCGGCATTCGGAGGTCCACATCAGGTTGAGGAAAATCTCACGCTCCGCCGCCATGCCTTCTTCGAATTTCTTCTTGGTGGCGATCTCCACGGCATCCACGCACTTGGCCGGCGCAGGAAAATGCTTAGCCATGCCCTTGACCATGTTGCGGGCGAACTGGAAATAGGCATCTCCCTGCGGGTGTTTACATGGCAGGTCGCGCACGCGCGGCAGCGGGCGCACTGCAGCCACAGAACGCGCAAAGGCTAGGGCCTCTTCCACCAGGGAATCTGCCGACGCGGCCATTTTGTCGAACAGCTTCTGCCCCGGCAGCATGGCCAGCATCTCGGCCTTGACCGTCTCGCCGCTCACGATCATGTTCAGCGCAGGCTCCACGCCCAAGGCACGCGGCAGGCGTTGTGTACCACCGGCGCCGGGGATGAGGCCGATCTTGACTTCGGGCAACGCGATGCTGGTGCCGGGCGCGGCAATGCGGTAGTTACAGCCCAGCGAGAGTTCCAGCCCGCCGCCCATGGCCACGCTGTGCAGGGCGGCAATCACCGGCTTGGTGGAGTTTTCCAGCAAGGCGATGATGCTCAGCAGGTTGGGCTCCCGGAAGGCTACGTCCTTGCCGAACTCCTTGATGTCTGCGCCACCCGAAAATGCCTTGCCGGCCCCGGTAAGGACGATGGCCTGTACCGCGCTGTCGGCCAATGCCTTGGTCATGCTGTCGGCAATCGCCAGCCGGGTCGACAAACCCAGACCATTGACGGGCGGGTTGTCGAGGGTGATTACGGCGATGTCGCCATGGACTTGGTAATGCGCAGTCATGCGGTCTCCTCAAAATAGAACGGTCGTTCTTTTTGATTCTAGAAGCTATTTGTGACGGGAATCACAGGGTTGTCACGGGTGCGACCCCGCCTACCCTGTGACGGTGACGGATGGTTCAGGTATTGGGCAGGCGGTAGTCCATCAGCATCTCGCGCAATTTGCTCTTTTGCATTTTGCCGGTGCCGCCCAAAGGAATGGCATCCACGAAAATCACGTCGTCCGGGATCTGCCACTTGGCCGTCTTGCCCTCAAAGAAGGCCAGCAGTTCGTCGCGACTCACATCGGCGCCCTGTTTCTTCATCACCGCTATCACGGGTCGCTCGTCCCACTTGGGATGGCGCATGCCGATGCAGGCTGCCATGGCTACCGCCGGGTGCGCCATGGCAATGTTTTCGACGTCGATGGAGCTGATCCATTCGCCGCCGGACTTGATCACGTCCTTGCTGCGGTCGGTGATCTGCATATAGCCCTCGGGGTCAATCGTTGCCACATCGCCTGTGGGAAACCAGCCATCTACCAGCGGCGAGCCACCCTCGCCCTTGTAGTACTCGCTGATAACCCAGGGACCCTTGACCAGCAGGTCGCCGCAGGCCTTGCCGTCCCAGGGCAGCTCCTTGCCTTCGCCGTCCACGATTTTCATGTCCACGCCGAAGATGTTGCGGCCCTGCTTGAGGCGCAACTTCAGCCTTTCCTCGGGCGGCAGCGCTAGATGCTTGTTCTTGAGTGAGCAAACGGTGCCCAGGGGTGAAATTTCCGTCATGCCCCAGGCATGCAGCACTTCCACGCCATACACATCGTTGAACAGGTTAATCATGGCCGGCGGGCAGGCCGAGCCACCGATCACGGTGCGCTTGAGGGTGGAAAAACGCACGTTGGCTGACTGCACGTGCGACAGCAGCATCTGCCAGACCGTGGGCACGCCAGCAGCGAAGTTGACCTTTTCGGACTCGATGAGCTCATAGATGGACTTTCCATCCATGGCCGGACCGGGAAACACCAGCTTGGCACCGTTCATGGTTCCAGAGTACGGCAAGCCCCAGGCATTGACGTGGAACATCGGTACCACTGGCAAGATGGAGTCCCGGGCACTCACGTTGAGTCCGTCCGGCAAGGCACTCGAATAAGCATGGAGCACGGTGGAGCGATGGCTGTACAACGCGCCCTTGGGGTTGCCCGTGGTACCGCTGGTGTAACACATGCTGGAGGCACAGTTCTCGTCAAAATCAGGCCAGTCATAGGTGCTGGACTCGCGCCCAATCCAGCTCTCATAGCTGATCAGTCCGGGCACACCGCTGTCCGCCGGCAGTTTGCTTTCGTCACACAGGGCGACAAAATGCTTGATGGTGGGGCAACGGCTGTGCACGGCCTGCACGATGGGCAGAAAGGTCATATCGAAGCACAGCACTTGGTCTTCGGCATGGTTGACGATCCAGACGATCTGGTCCGGGTGCAGGCGCGGGTTGAGCGTGTGCACCACGCGCCCGGAGCCACTCACGCCGAAATACAGTTCCAGGTGGCGGTAACCATTCCACGCCAGCGTGGCAACCCGGTCCCCGAACCCGAGGTTCCAGCGGTCCAGCGCATTGGCCACCTGGCGCGAGCGCGCTGCCACCTGTTTGTAATTGGAGCGGTGGATGTCGCCCTCCACACGGCGGGAAATCACCTCAGAATCGCCGTGGTTGCGGGCCGCAAATTCGATCAGGGAAGAAATGAGAAGTTGCTGACTTTGCATTAATCCAAGCATGGGTAGTCTCCGTGATTTTTGTGATGTCATAGTACCCGTAGCAAAGCCCCAGAAACCCGGGGAGTTAGCCCTCTAAGGGAGAATCCCTAGATGCCCTTCCCGCCCGCTCCTCCTGTGCTCGACCACGGCCTTTCCTGGCAACACCATTTTGCCGCCTTGGGCGAGCGCTTTTACGTTCCCATGCAATCAGCGCCCATGCCCGCTCCTTACTGGGTCGGACACAGTGCCGCCTTGGGCGCAGAACTGGGTCTGCCGCCGCAGTGGATGCACTCGGATTCGTGGTTGCAGGCGCTCTGTGGCAATGCCGAGCTTGAGGGGAGCAAGCCGCTGTCGTCGGTGTATAGCGGACACCAGTTTGGCGTCTGGGCCGGCCAATTGGGCGACGGGCGCGCCATTTTGCTGGGCGAAGCGGCAGGCATGGAGCTGCAACTCAAAGGAGCCGGGCTGACGCCCTTCTCGCGCATGGGAGACGGCCGAGCCGTCCTGCGCAGCAGCATCCGCGAGTTCTTGTGCAGCGAAGCCATGCATGGCCTGGGCATTCCGACCACGCGCGCACTCAGCGTGGTGGGGTCGGACATGCCGGTGCGCCGCGAGACCATGGAAACAGCAGCGGTGGTCACCCGTGTGGCGCCCAGCTTCATCCGCTTTGGCCATTTTGAACATTTCTGCCACAGCAACCAGCACGAAGCACTGAAGGTCCTGGCCGACTACCTCATAGACCGGTACTACCCTGCTTGCCGAGGTGACTCCCGTTGGGGCGGCAACCCCTATATTGCCTTCGTAGCCGCAGTGACCGAGCGCACGGCACATATGGTGGCGCACTGGCAATCGGTGGGGTTCTGCCATGGGGTCATGAACACCGACAACATGAGTATTCTGGGTTTGACGATTGACTACGGGCCGTTCCAGTTCATGGATGGCTACAACCCGGCCCACATCTGCAACCACTCAGATCAAGAGGGGCGCTACGCATTCCGCAAGCAGCCCCAGATTGCTTATTGGAACCTGTTCTGCCTGGGTCAGGCCATGGTTCCCCTGGTCGAGGATCAACAGACGCTCATCGCCGCACTGGAGACCTTTCAAACCATCTACCCAAGGGCTCTGGCACTGCGGTTTGCCGCCAAGCTGGGCCTGCCGGAAGGTACAGAGGCTCCAACAGAGCTACTGGAGTCCATCCTGCAACTGCTGGCCAGCGAATCCGTGGACTTCACCATCTTCTGGCGTCGGCTAAGCCATTGGACTGCTGCGCAGGACCCGGCCGATGCCTCCGTGCGGGATCTGTTCCTGAATCGGGACGGAATCGACGCGTGGCTGAGCAGCTTTGCAAATCTTCACACACCACCAGACCGGCAGTCTGCCTCGCGGCGTATGCTGCAAGTCAACCCCAAGTTCGTACTGCGCAATCACCTGGGTGAACTGGCAATCCGGGCGGCCCGGCAGAAAGATTTCGGTATGGTGGCCGATTTGCTGAAAGTTTTGCAGTCGCCCTGCGACGAACACCCAGAACATGCGGCTTTTGCCGACTTTCCGCCCGATTGGGCGCCCAGCATCGAAATCAGCTGCAGTTCCTGAACCCGTACAACCCGAGAACCGTCATGACCTACAAAATCGAGAAAACCGCCGACGAATGGAAAGCCCTGCTCAAAGCCAAGGGCGCCGAGCCTTTGGCCTTTGACGTCACCCGTAAGGAAGCCACGGAACGCGCACACACCGGGCGCTGGGCCAACAACAAGTCCAAGGGCATGTACCTTTGCATCTGCTGCGACAAGCCCTTGTTCGCGTCGGACGCAAAGTACGAGTCCGGCACCGGTTGGCCCAGCTACTTCCAGCCAGTTAGTCCTGACGCAATAGGTACACAGGAAGACGGTATGCTGTGGATGAAGCGAACCGAAGTGCACTGCGCCGATTGCGGTGCCCACCTGGGCCATGTATTCAACGACGGACCGGATCCTACCGGGCTGCGTTATTGCATGAACTCGGCTTCGCTACACTTCAAGCCTGAATGAAAACACTGCTCGACTTTCTACCCTTTCTGCTTTTCTTCGGGGCTTTCAAGCTCTTTGACATTTACGTTGGCACGGCGGTACTGATGGCAGCTACCGCATTGCAGATGTTTGTGGTGTACCGCATGGACGGCCGTTTGCAGACCATGCAGAAGATCACGTTGCTGCTGGTCTTGGTCTTTGGTACTCTGACGCTGGCACTGCATGACGAGCGCTTCATCAAGTGGAAGCCCACGGTGTTGTATGCCGCCATGTCCATTGCGTTGGCCGTTGCGCTCTGGGGCATGGGCAAGAACGTTCTGAAGCTGATGTTGGGCGGCCAATTGGAGCTGCCTGACCGCATCTGGCACCGCCTCACCATCGCCTGGGTAGGCTACACGGCCTTCATGGCAGCCATCAATGCCTATGTGGTGCTGTACTACAGCACGGAGGCCTGGGTGAGTTTCAAGGTGTGGGGCTATGTGTTTCCACTCACCTTCCTCATTGCGCAGGGCTTCTATATCGCGCCCCATATCAAGAGTGGCGACGTTCCGCACGACGGGGCTTCCCAATGAATACTGCGTTGGAGCCCACCGCGGCGCAAATGGAATCCTGCCTGCGTGAGCGCTTGCAGGCCCGTACGTTGGAAGTGCTGGATGAAAGCGCGCAGCACGCAGGCCATGCTGGGGCCAGCGCGAGCGGTGTGGGAACCCATTTCAGGGTCCGCATAGCTTCACCCTTATTTACCGGCAAGTCACGCGTGGCGCGTCATCGCCTTGTGTATGATGCGCTGCAAGAATTCATGGCTGCGGGAGTGCACGCTTTGGCCATAGAAACCTTAGATTGATCACCAGGAAACCACATGAAGAAGCAAATTTTCTCGGCTCTGGCCCTTGCGGCCGCCATTGGAGCCATGTCGGGCGCAGCCTTGGCCCAAAACGTAGCCATCGTGAATGGCGTTGCCATCCCCAAGGAGCGCATCGATGCGTTGGCCCAGCAGGTGGCCCGCTCCGGACGCCAGATCACCCCTGAAATGCAGGGTCAGCTGCGTGATGAAGTCATCGCCCGCGAAATTTTTGCCCAGGAAGCCCACAACAAGGGCCTGGACGCCACCGACGACTACAAGAACCAGATCGAACTGACCAAGCAGTCCATCTTGATTCGTGAGTTGTTCACCGACTTCCAGAAGAACAATGCCGTTTCGGACGAAGAAGCCAAGGCCGAGTACGACAAGTTCGCTTCCGCTAATGCCGGCAAGGAATACAAGGCCCGCCACATTCTGGTGGAAAAGGAAGCCGATGCAGTGGACATCATTTCCAAAATCAAGAAGGGCGCCAAGTTTGAAGACTTGGCCAAGAAGCTGTCCAAAGACCCAGGCTCCGGCGCCAAGGGTGGCGATCTGGATTGGGCCAATCCTGGTAACTACGTGAAGGAATTCTCCGAAGCGCTGGTGGCCCTGCAAAAAGGCAAGATGACTGAAAAACCGGTTAAGAGCCAGTTCGGCTATCACATCATCCGCCTGGACGATGTCCGCGATGCACAGCTGCCCAAATTTGAGGACGTCAAGCCGCAGATTGCCCAGCAATTGCTGCAACAGAAGATGGCCAAATACCAGGAAGAACTGCGCGCCAAGGCCAAGATCGAGTAAGGCGTACATCCCTCTCCAACAAAAAAACGCGGCCAAGGCCGCGTTTTTTTATGCGCGCGGGTAAGTGCAGAAACTATTGGAGGATTTGCTCCACAGCAGCCTTGGCTTCTTGCAGATCGGCAAAAAACCGGGTGGGCTGGGGCATGGCTTTGGGCAAATGGGCAGGTGGCGCCCAGAGCCGACCATCAAGCCAGCTGGCGATACAACCGCCTATGTCTTTGGGCTTGAGCGTGCACACCGGAATGCCATCCAGTGATGCGGTCCAAACTGAGGGAGTTTCCTCCCATTGCAGATTTGCCATAGTTGTCAACCCCCAAAGCAATGTGTTTATGTGAGGCATTCTAGGTCCATCAGCTAGGCTGAACTGCGCGGCCATGGCCGTGGCATGGAAAATGCGCCTGGCGGCCACAAGCGCGCTGGCACCATGACTGGGATAATCACGCCCCATGTCGCTATTAGATTACCAACTGGAACTGCTGGCTCCCGCGCGCAGCCTGGACATTGGCTTGGAGGCCGTGAACCACGGAGCCGACGCCGTGTACATCGGCGGTCCGTCATTTGGCGCGCGTTCCAGCGCCGACAACAGCGTCAGTGACATTGCCGAGCTGGCCAGCCACGCCCACCGGTTCAACAGCCGCATCTTCGTCACCCTCAACACCATACTGCGCGATGACGAGCTGGAGCCTGCGCGCAAGCTGGCCTGGCAGCTGTACGACGCAGGCGTGGATGCACTCATCATCCAGGACATGGGTCTGCTCGAAATCGACATGCCCCCCATCCAACTGCATGCCAGTACCCAGACCGATATCCGAACACCGGAAAAGGCGCGCTTCCTGCAGGACGCCGGCCTGTCGCAAATCGTGCTGGCACGCGAGCTCACGCTCAAGGACATCGCCGCCATTCGCGACGCCACGGATCCGCAGCGCTGCACCCTGGAGTTTTTTGTTCATGGCGCGTTGTGCGTTGCTTATAGCGGCCAGTGCTACATCAGCGCGGCGCACACAGGACGCAGTGCCAACCGGGGCGAATGCAGCCAGGCCTGTCGCCTGCCCTACCAGGTGGTGGACTCCAAAGGCCGCTTTGTCGCGCACGACAAGCATGTGCTCTCGATGAAAGACAACAACCAGAGTGCCAATCTGGCCGCTTTGGTGGATGTCGGCATCCGCAGCTTCAAGATCGAGGGGCGCTACAAGGACATGGGCTATGTGAAGAACATCACAGCCCACTACCGCAAGCTGCTGGACGAACTGATTGAAAACCGTCAGGGAGGTGATCAGCCGCTGGCCCGATCCAGCAGCGGAACCACGACCTTCACCTTCACACCGGACCCGGACCAGAACTTCAACCGGGAGTTCACCGACTACTTTGTCAATGGCCGCCAGGACACCATAGGCGCCTTCGACAGCCCCAAGAACCCCGGCCAGCCGATTGGCTACGTCACCCAGGTTGGTCCCAACTGGGTGGAACTGGAGCTCGATGACCGCTCCATGGCCCTGCACAATGGCGATGGACTGTGCTACTACGACCTGCAAAAGGAGCTGGTGGGTCTGGCCGTGAACCGCGTCGAGGCCATCAGCCCGGCCAAGGGCAAATGGCGCGTCTTTCCCAAGGATGCCGTTGCCGCATTGAAAGACCTGCGCAAAGGCACCCAAGTCAACCGCAACCGCGATGTGCACTGGACGCGGGTGCTGGAGAAGAAGTCCAGCGACCGGCGCATCGGCGTGTGGTTCCAGCTGAGCGAAACGTCCGAAGGTGTGCGGCTGACCCTTACGGATGAAGATGGCCACACAGCTAGCGCCGATACGCCCTTGCAACGCCAGTTGGCAAAGGACGGGCTCGTCGCGCAGCAGGCACTGCATGACAACCTGAGCCGCATGGGCAACACCATTTACCAGGCGCTGGATGTGTCGGTGGAATTCAGCCAACCCTGGTTTGTGCCCTCCTCTACCTTGAACGCCTTGCGCCGCGATGCGGTGGAACGTCTGGAAGCCGCCCGTCTGGCTGCCTTCACGCGGCTACCACGTGCGCTGGCCGTGGAGCCACCAGTGCCCTTCCCGGAAGACACGCTGAGTTATCTGGGCAATGTATTCAACCAGGCGGCACATCGGTTCTACGAGCGCCACGGCGTCAAGGTCATTGCACCGGCCTACGAAGCCATTGAAGAGCTGGGCGAAGTCAGTCTGATGATCACCAAGCACTGCGTGCGTTTTTCACTCAGCCTGTGCCCCAAGCAGGCCAAGGGCGTGACCGGCGTGCAAGGCCAGGTGAAGGCCGAGCCGCTGCAACTCATCAATGGCAAGGAGAAGCTCACCCTGCGCTTTGACTGCAAGCCCTGCGAAATGCATGTGGTGGGCAAGATGAAAACCGCGGTGGCGCGGCAGTCACGCGAAGAACTCGCCCAAGCCGCTACTGAGCAGCCGCTGAAGTTCTACAAACAGCGGCCGTCAGCAACGGAATTCGGTCACTGAATCAGCCGACCCACCTGCGAGCGTTGTGCCACAGCTGCATCCAGGGGCTGTGGGCGCTCTTGTCCAGGTCGGTCCAGCTCATCTGGATGTTGCGGAACACGCGCTCGGGGTGCGGCATCATGGCGGTGAAGCGGCCATCTGCCGTGGTCACCGCAGTGAGGCCGGCGGGGCTGCCGTTCGGGTTGAACGGATAGGTCTCGGTAGCAACACCGGTGTGGTCCACAAAGCGCATGGCCGCAATGGCCTTGGCAGCATTGCCACGGTACTTGAAGTTGGCATAGCCTTCCCCGTGCGCCACGGCAATCGGCAGACGTGCACCCGCCATGTCCTTGAGAAACAAGCTGGGGCTGTCCAGCACTTCCACCAGGGACAGGCGTGCTTCAAAGCGCTCGCTCTGGTTGGTGGTGAAACGCGGCCAGTCCTGCGCACCGGGAATGATGTCGGCCAGCTCGGCAAACATCTGGCAACCGTTGCAAACGCCCAGGCCAAAGGTGTCACTCCGACCAAAGAAGGCCTGGAACTGGTCCGACAGCGCGTTATTGAAGGTGATGGAACGGGCCCAGCCAATGCCGGCACCCAGGGTATCGCCATAGCTGAAGCCACCGCAGGCCACGACACCCTGGAAGTCGGCCAGCTTGGCACGCCCGGTCTGCAGGTCGGTCATGTGGACGTCAAACGGGTCAAAGCCAGCTTCGGCAAAAGCATAAGCCATCTCCACATGGGAGTTCACGCCCTGCTCGCGCAGCACCGCCACCTTGGGTCGGCTCTTGAGCACGGCGGGAGCGCGTTCCAGCAGCCCTTGCAGCGATGCAGGGATATGGGTGTGCATTCCGGGATCGGAAGCGAGGCCGGCAGCGGCGTGCTCCGAGTCGGCGCAGACCGGGTTGTCGCGCTGTTGGCAGATCTTCCAGCTCACCGCGTCCCAGACCTGGTGCAGATCTGACAATGGCGCACTGAAGATGGCCTTGGCGTCGCGCCATATCTGCAGCTCGCCCTTGCCTGCATCGATTGCACTCGACGCCGGACGGGTCTTGCCCACAAAGTGGCTGAAGGCGGACAGGCCGTGTTCGCGCAGGGTCTGCATGACGTCGCTGCGCTGGTCGGTGCGTACCTGCAGCACCACGCCCAGTTCTTCGTTGAAGAGCGCCTTGAGCGTGAGCTCGTCACGGCGTGCGCTGACCTGGCCTGCCCAATTCTTGCTGTCGCCCACGTCCATACGGCTGTCGCTGATGCCGTCGCCTTCCGTGACCAGCATGTCCACATTCAGGCTCACGCCCACATGGCCGGCAAAGGCCATTTCTGCCACAGTGGCCAGCAGGCCACCGTCGCCGCGGTCATGGTAGGCCAGCAGCTGGCCTTTGGCGCGCAGGGTATTGACGGCGTTTACCAGATTGACCAAGTCTTGCGCCTGGTCCAGATCGGGCACGGTGTCGCCGCTCTGGTTGAGTATCTGCGCCAGGATGCTGGCCGCCATGCGGCTCTTGCCTCGGCCCAGATCGACCAACACCAGCGTCGTGTCTTCCGTGGCATTGAGCTGAGGAGTGAGCGTGCCGCGCACATCCGCCAGAGTTGCAAAGGCCGAGATGATGAGCGACACGGGCGAGGTCACCTTCTTGTCGCCGTCAGCGGCCTTCCACTGCGTGCGCATGGACAAGGAATCCTTGCCCACGGGGATGGACACGCCTAGTGCCGGGCACAGTTCCAGCCCGACGGCCTTGACGGTTGCATACAGGGCTGCGTCTTCGCCGGGTTCACCGCAGGCTGCCATCCAGTTGGCCGAGAGCTTCACGCGGCTCAGTTCGATGGGAGCGGCCAGCAGGTTGGTAATGGCTTCGGCCACGGCCATACGACCGGACGCCGGTGCGTTGAGCGCGGCCAGCGGTGTGCGCTCGCCCATGGACATGGCCTCACCGGCAAAGCCTTTGTAGTCGGCCAGGGTAACGGCGCAATCGGCCACCGGCACCTGCCAGGGGCCCACCATCTGGTCGCGGTGCGACAGACCACCCACGGTGCGGTCACCGATGGTGATCAGGAAGCGTTTGGAGGCCACCGTGGGGTGGGCCAACACGTCGATAACGGCCTGCTGCAGCGTCACGCCGCTCAAGTCCAGCGGCCTGGCGTGGCGTGCAATGCTGGTCACATCGCGCTGCATCTTGGGTGGTTTGCCCAAGAGCACATTCATGGGCATGTCCACCGGTGACTCTTTGCCTGCGTCCACCAATTCCAACTGGCGTTCTTCAGTTGCCACGCCCACCACCGCAAACGGGCAGCGTTCGCGTTCGCACAAGGCATTGAACAGGTCCAGCGACTCGGGGGCAATGGCCAGCACATAGCGCTCCTGGCTCTCGTTGCACCAGATTTCCTTGGGTGCCATGCCGCTTTCTTCCAGGGGAACGGCACGCAGATCAAAGCGGGCTCCACGCCCGGCATCGTTGGTCAGCTCGGGGAAGGCGTTGGACAGGCCGCCCGCTCCCACATCGTGGATGGCCAGGATGGGGTTGCCACGGCCATCGGGACCGCCGTTCTGGCCCAGTATCCAGCACTGGTTGATCACCTCTTGCGCCCGGCGTTCGATTTCGGGGTTGCCGCGCTGCACCGAGTCAAAGTCCAGGTGCGCCGCGTTGGCACCGGTGGCCATGGAGCTGGCTGCGCTGCCACCCATGCCGATGCGCATGCCGGGGCCACCCAGCTGGATCAGGAGGCTGCCAGCGGGGAACTCCACCTTGTGGGTCTGGCTGGCGTCAATCACACCCAGCCCGCCCGCAATCATGATGGGCTTGTGGTAGCCGCGCTGCAGACTGTCCTGGTCGGTCGTCACGGTCTGCTCGTATTCGCGGAAGTAGCCCAGCAGATTGGGTCGGCCAAACTCGTTGTTGAACGCAGCACCGCCCAAAGGCCCTTCGATCATGATCTGCAACGGGCTGGCGATGTGCTCAGGCTTGCCGTCGGCCTGGTCCGACCAGCCGCCCCAGAGTTTGGACACGGTAAAACCGGTCAAGCCCGCCTTGGGCTTGGAGCCACGGCCTGTGGCGCCCTCGTCACGGATTTCGCCACCTGCACCGGTGGATGCGCCGGGGAAAGGCGAAATGGCGGTGGGGTGGTTATGGGTCTCGACCTTCATCAGAATGTGCTGGGTCGCGCTCTGGCGGTTGTAGGCGGCCGGGCCGTTGTCGCCGGTCACGCTGTGCGCCGCGGTCGCCACGAAGCGCTCGACCTCTGCGCCTTCCATCACGGAGGCATTGTCGGAATACGCCACCAGCATATGCTGCGGATTCTGCTGGTGGGTGTGGCGGATCATGCCAAACAGGCTGCTGCTCTGTGCCACACCGTCAATGGTGAACTGCGCGTTGAAGATCTTGTGGCGGCAGTGTTCGCTATTGGCCTGGGCGAACATCATCAGTTCCACGTCGGTGGGGTTGCGCCCGAGCTTGGTGAAGGCCTCCACCAGGTAATCGATCTCGTCTGCGGCCAGGGCCAGGCCCCAGCTCTTGTTGGCTTCCACCAGCGCCGCCTTGCCCCCGCCCAGCACATCCACATGGTCCATGGGTGTAGCTTCCAGCGCGTGGAACAGGTCATTGGCCTGGCTGCGGTCCAGCATGGCGCTTTCGGTCATGCGGTCGTGCAGCAAGGCGGCTACGGCCTGCAATTGCTCTGTCGTCAAGGCTGTCTTGGACAGCAACCCGTTCTTCAAGGTCAGGCGGTATTCCACCAAGCGCTCCACGCGTTTGAGGGTAAAGCCGCAGTTGTGTGCAATGTCGGTCGCCTTGGAAGCCCAGGGAGATACCGTGCCAAAGCGCGGACTGACTACGATGACCGGGCCTTCCGCAGGGCCAGCATACGGGTCACCATAGGTGAGCAAAGCGGCCAGCTTGTCGCTGGCAGCGGCATCCAACGGAGCCTCGGTGGCGACCAGATGGATGTAGCGTCCGGAAATTGCGTTGATTTTTTCGTGAATACCCTGCAGTGCGGGCAGAAGTTGTTGGACTCGGAAATTGCTGAGCGCGTTGCCGCCCTCGAAGGAAGAGATATGCAGGGTCACTTGTGGGGGCCTGAAAGATGGGCTGGATTGAGGGGACCGGGAAAGGGACAATTTTACCCGCGCCCACCCGGCCCCCAGCCCGATGGGATAATTGAGGGCATGACAATCACCATCAAAGATGCCGAGGGCATAGAAGGCATGCGCCTTGCGGGCAGACTGACTGCCGAAGTTCTGGACTACCTGACCCCGTTCATCAAGCCTGGCGTGACCACCAACGCCATCGACAAACTGGCCCACGACTACATCGTCGACGTGCAAAAGGCCATCCCCGCGCCGCTCAACTACACCGGTGGTGGCAACACGCCCTACCCCAAGTCGATCTGCACCTCCATCAACCACCAGGTCTGCCACGGCATTCCCAACGACAAGCCGCTCAAAAAAGGCGACATCGTCAACGTGGACGTCACCGTCATCAAGGACGGTTGGCATGGCGACAGCAGCCGCATGTACATCGTAGGCGAAGGCTCCATCGCCGCCAAGCGCCTATGCCAGATCACCTATGACGCCATGTGGCATGGCATCAAAATGGTCAAGCCCGGCATCCATCTGGGTGACATCGGCCATGCCATCCAGACCTTTGCCGAGAAAAACGGCTTCAGCGTGGTGCGCGAATTCTGCGGCCACGGTATAGGACGCGGCTTCCATGAAGAACCCCAGGTGCTGCACTACGGCCGCCCCGGCACGCTGGAGAAGCTGGTGGAAGGCATGACTTTCACCATCGAGCCCATGATCAACGCCGGCAAACGCGACATCAAGGAAGGCCCCGAGAAAGACGGCTGGAGCATTGTCACCAAGGACCATTCGCTATCTGCCCAGTGGGAACATACAGTGCTGGTCACCCCCACGGGCTACGAAGTGTTGACGCTGTCCGCTGGCAGCCCTCCCATACCTGCATTCGTTCCAGCCGCTGCCTGAGCCCGATTGCTGCATGACTGATATCGGCGCGTTGCGCAAAACCTACCGCACCCGCAAGGCGGAGCTGCTTGCGACCCTCGGCGAACGCGCCGCATCCACCCGAACCGTACGCCACGCCCTGCGCGCCAATTCAGACCTGGTAGACGCGATGCTGGTGGAACTGTGGCAAATGGCCGCACTACCGGAAGCTTGTGCCCTGCTTGCGGTGGGCGGGTTTGGCCGCAGCGAGCTGTACCCCTATTCGGATGTGGACGTGCTGGTGCTGCTACCGGACGGTACTTCGCCCGATACCGATTCCGACCTCAAAGGCCGCATCGAAGCGTTCATCAGCAATTGCTGGGATCTGGGTCTGGAAATAGGCTCCAGCGTGCGTAGCCTCTCGGAATGCCTGAGCGAAGCCGAACGGGACGTGACCATCCAAACTGCGCTGCTCGAGAGCCGCCTGATCACCGGCAACGGCAAACTGGCAAGCAAATTCCAGAAGGCCTTTTTCGCGGCCATGGACCCCCAGGCCTTCTTTGTGGCCAAGACGCTGGAGATGCGCCAGCGCCACACCAAGTTTGAAGACACGCCCTACTCCCTGGAGCCCAATTGCAAGGAGTCACCCGGTGGCCTGCGCGACCTGCAGATCATTCTGTGGGTATCCAAGGCGGCGGGTCTGGGCGACAACTGGAAGGCACTGGCCCAGAATGGTCTGGCAACCGCCTTCGAAATCAAGCAGATCCAGCGCAACGAGGCGCTGCTGGTCCAAATCCGGGCGCGGCTGCACCTGCTGGCTCGACGCCGTGAAGACCGCCTGATATTCGATCTGCAAACGGCGGTGGCCGAGGCCTTTGGCTACAGCAACAGCGAAAGCGATGCCGATCAAAAGGGCGTAGTGCGGGCCAGCGAACACCTGATGCGCCGCTACTACTGGGCCGCCAAGGCCGTGGCCCAGCTCAACCAGATTCTGCTGATGAACATCGAGGAGCGGCTGAACCCCTCCACGCACACACCGCAGCGCATCAACGACCGCTTCAATGACAAGGCCGGCACGCTGGATGTGGTCAGCGACGACCTGTACCAGCGCAATCCGCACGCCATCCTGGAAACTTTCCTGGTCTACCAGACCACGGTCGGCATCAAGGGCCTGTCGGCGCGTACCCTGCGCGCCCTGTACAACGCGCGCGACCTGATGGACTCCAAGTTCCGCAGCGACCCAGTCAACCGCAAGACCTTCATGCAAATCATCACGCAGCACGAGGGCTTGACCCACGCCATGCGGCAGATGAACCAGACCTCGGTGCTGGGGCGCTACCTGTGGGTGTTCCGTCGCATCGTCGGTCAGATGCAGCACGACCTGTTCCATGTCTACACCGTGGACCAGCACATCCTGATGGTATTGCGCAATATGCGCCGCTTCTTCATCGTGGAGCATGCGCACGAGTACCCGTTCTGCTCGCAACTGGCTTCCGGTTGGGACAAGCCCTGGGTGCTCTACGTCGCGGCACTGTTCCATGACATCGCCAAGGGCCGTGGTGGCGACCATTCCGAACTCGGCACGATCGAGGCCCGGCGCTTCTGCAAGGCACACGGGATCGATGCGGAAGACACGGCCCTGATTGAGTTCCTGGTGCGCGAGCACCTGACCATGAGCCGCATCGCGCAGAAGGCAGATCTGAGTGATCCCAAGATCATCGCTGACTTCGCTCAACGCGTGGGCAACGAGCGCAACCTGACAGCCTTGTACCTGTTGACGGTTGCAGATATCCGCGGCACCTCCCCAAAGGTCTGGAACGCGTGGAAGGGCAAGCTGCTGGAAGACCTGTACAAGTACACCGCCCGCGCCTTGGGCGGCCGCGCACCCGATCCAGATGCCGAGGTAGAAGCCCGCAAGCGTGAAGCCCTGGTGATGGTGGCCCTTTACGCCATGCCGTTTGAGGCGCACAAGCCCTTGTGGGATACGCTGGACGTGAGCTATTTCATGCGCCACGAAGCGTCCGACATTGCCTGGCACACCAAGCAGATTTCCCGCCATGTGGATACCGACCACCCCATCGTCCGGGCACGGCGCTCGCCCATAGGCGAGGGTCTGCAGGTCATGGTCTATACCCATGACCAGCCGGATCTGTTTGCCCGCATCTGCGGCTACTTTGACCAGAGCGGCTTCAGCATCCTGGATGCCAAGGTCCACACCAGCAAAACCAGCTACGCGCTGGACACCTTCCAGGTGATCACCGCCGGTGGCATTGACGAGCACTTCCGTGAACTCACCGCCATGGTCGAAAGCGGCCTGACCAATGCCATTGCCAAGGAGACGCCGCTGCCCGCACCCAGCCGTGGCCGGGTGTCACGCCGCGTCAAGAGCTTCCCCATCGCGCCGCGCGTGACGCTGCGTCCCGATGAGAGAGCGCAGCTCTGGCTGCTGAATATTTCGGCCAGCGATCGTCAGGGTCTGCTGTATTCCATCACCCGTGTGCTGGCACACCACCAGATTGAGGTGAAACTGGCCAAGGTGGTGACGCTGGGGGAACGGGTGGAAGATACCTTCCTCATCCAGGGGCCGCAGTTGCAGCACAACAGGACCCAGATCGAGATCGAAACCGAGTTGCTTGACGCTCTGGCGTCCTGATTTCAGTGGGCGAAGAAGGCTGCCGCGAGGGCATCGTGCATGTCGTTGGGCAGGCTTGCCGTGCCTCTGACCACACCGGGGCCGCCATTGGTCCAGTGAACCGAGTATTCCCCTGCGCCCTCAGGCACGCCCCGGCGCTGCACTGACAGATCAAAGACCACTTCGGTGAAGCCTTCCACCAGCGAAGGTGACGCCAGTATCTTGACCACCGGCCCCAGCTCCTTGATCTTGAGGGCCACCAGCACGTCCGCCTGCGACTCCTGCACCAGCAAATCGGTGCTTTGTTCCGGCTCTACAAGCGTATCCACGCGGCGAACAGAAGCGCGTGTGTAGCAGGTCGATGTGGTGAAGAAACGCCGGATTCCGGCATCTGCCGCCTGCACGCGTTCCAGCACATCCTTCTGATCGGGGCGCCACTGGGTGCGCCAAAGGACCAGCGCAGTCTCCTCACGACCGATCGGCTGGCACAGGTTCGCGGGAGTCGACGGCGCAATATCCACGCGGGTCGTGGCGCAACCCGACAACAACGTAGCGCAGGCAAAGGCAAACAGATGAATCCGGCCGGTTGCGGTCATTCAGTCATCCTCCATGCTGGCAAGGCCAGGAAACAGCACCTCGGTAAACCCGAACCGTGAAAAATCACGAATCCGCATGGGATACAGCTTGCCCCAGAGGTGATCGCATTCGTGCTGCACCACGCGGGCATGAAAACCATCAACCACCCGGTCTATCGCGTCCCCATATTGGTCAAAACCGGTGTAGCGGATGTGTGCCCAGCGCGGCACCATGCCGCGCAGCCCGGGCACGGACAGGCAGCCCTCCCAGTCACTTACTTCTTCGTCGCTCAGTGGCGTGATGGTGGGGTTGATGAGCACCGTGGGCGGCACTAGCGGGCGATCGGGATAGCGCGGGTTGGCGCCATCACCACCGAAAATGACCAGTTGCAGGTCCACGCCGATTTGCGGCGCGGCCAATCCCGCGCCGTTGGCCGCGCGCATGGTGTCCAGCATGTCGGTGATGAGCAGGTGCAACAAATCGGTGTCGAACTCCGTCACCGGCTGTGCCACGCGCAGCAGGCGCACATCGCCCATCTTCAATATGTCCCGAACGGTCATTTCAGCATCTCCAGCAAAGCGGCTTCATCCAGTACGGTAACACCCAATTCATTGGCCTTGTCGAGTTTGCTGCCTGCCTCGGTGCCTGCGACCACAAAATGCGTCTTCTTGCTGACCGAGCCGGAGACCTTGCCACCGGCCGCCTCGATCAAATCCTTGGCCGCATCGCGGCCCAGCGTAGGCAAGGTGCCAGTCAACACAAAGGTCTTGCCCGCCAGCGGCTTGGGTGTGTCGGACGTAGGCGCGCCCTCTTCCCAATGGATGCCGCAGGCGCGCAGCTGTTCGACCACTTCGCGGTTGTGCGCCTGGTCAAAAAAGGTACGGATGCTCTTGGCCACGATGGGCCCCACATCGCTGACCTGCAACAGGGCTTCCTCGCTGGCGTCCATGATGGCGTCCAGCGAGCCAAAGTGGCGCGCCAGTTCCTTGGCAGTGGCCTCTCCTACATGTCGAATGCCCAGCCCGAACAGAAAGCGCGGCAAGGTGGTCTGCTTGGATTTTTCCAGCGCGTCTACGATGTTTTGGGCGGATTTGTCTGCCATCCGCTCCAGCGCGGCGAGCGTCGTCAGGCCGAGCTTGTACAAATCCGGCAACGTGCGGACCACATTGCTTTCTACCAATTGATCCACCAGCTTTTCGCCCAGACCTTCAACTTCAACGGCACGGCGCTGGGCAAAGTGCAATATCGCCTGCTTGCGTTGGGCACTGCAGAAGAGCCCGCCCGTGCAGCGATGGTTTGCCTCTCCCTTTTCGCGCACGACATCGCTTCCACAAATGGGGCATTTGGTGGGCATGCGAAAGTTGGGCACATAGGGGCTTCGCGGATAGTGCCTGAATGGTTCCGGGTTCAAAACACTTTGAACCTTCCCCACCACTTCGGGGATTACGTCGCCCGCACGCCTCACGATCACCGAATCCCCAACACGAACTTCTTTCTTGCGCACCTCAAACAGGTTGTGCAGCGTGGCGTTGGACACGGTGGTTCCGCCCACAAAAACAGGCTCCAGTCGCGCCACAGGCGTGAGCTTGCCGGTGCGCCCCACCTGCACATCAATGCCCAATACCTTGGTGATCTCCTCCTGCGCCGGATATTTGTGGGCCACTGCCCACCGTGGTTCTCGGGTAACAAACCCGAGCTGCCGCTGTAATGCCAAGCTGTTGACCTTGTAGACCACGCCATCAATGTCATACGGCAGTTGATCACGTTCACGCGCTATACGCTGGTGATAGGCAATCAAAGCAGGCGCGCCGTGCGCAACTTCCACTTGTGCCGCAACCGGAAAGCCCCACGACTTCAGTGTCTGCAACATGCCGTAATGGGTGGCAAAGGCGGGGCCACCCTGCTCTGCCGGTGTCACTTCGCCAAGGCCATACGCAAAAAAACTCAAAGGCCTTTGTGCAGCTATGCCAGGGTCCAGCTGGCGCACGGCACCGGCTGCAGCATTGCGCGGATTGACGAAGGTCTTTTCGCCCTTCTCACGCTGACGCTCATTGAGGGCTTCAAAGTCATCGCGGCGCATATAAACCTCGCCTCGCACCTCCAGTACCTGCGGCACCACAGCTGGCAGCCGCAACGGGATCTGCCCGATGGTGCGGATGTTCTGTGTCACGTCCTCACCGTTCTCTCCGTCACCACGGGTGGCCGCCTGCACCAGTACACCGCTTTCGTAGCGCAGATTGATGGCTAGGCCGTCAAACTTCAGCTCGGCCACGTATTCGACTGCGGCATCCGCTTCCGTGAGTTCGAGCTCCTTGCGTACCCTCGCGTCAAAGGCTTCAGCGCCACTGGACTCGGTATCGGTCTCGGTGCGGATGCTCAGCATGGGCACGGCGTGGCGCACCGATGCAAACTGGTCCAAGGGCTTGCCACCCACACGCTGGGTGGGAGAGTCCGGTGTCAGCCAGTCGGGGTGCGCTGCTTCAAGCGCCTGCAACTCCCGGAACAAGCGGTCGTATTCCGCATCGGGTACCGTGGGCGCGTCCAGCACGTAGTACTGGTGCGCCAGCGTGTGCAACTGTGCGCGCAGTGCATCCAGCCGAGCCCGATCCTGAGCCTCGTCCGGGTTTGTTGCAAACAAGTCCAGATTGGCCATGGCCTATGCTCTTCTAAAAGGTGGGGGAATGGCTCAGGAAAACAGCCGACGTGCCACTGCCGAGCCGGCCGCAAGATCGCGCTGCTCCAGCGTGTTGTACAGCGTTTGCAGCTCGGAGGCGATGACTTCCATGGTCTCCAGCGCCAAAGGCTGGCCATTGTCGTCGGTCACCACGCCGTCCATGCCCTCCGCCAAGGCAAAAGCGGCGTCACGCATGCGCTCAAACGGATGTTCTGCCCGATCGGCCTGGGCCACATCCAGGTGCAGGCTGATATCGCGGATCGCAGACTGCGCTGGGTCTTCGGCCAATGCGGACTGCGAGTCAAAGCTCAGTACCAGCACGGGCGGCAGACCCTCCTGCGCGGCGGGCAGCACCATGCGCCCAGGGATCACACCGACCACAAAGCCCAGGCGGGCAGCGTTCTGGTGCACATAGCCCGGGCTCCAGGAGGCATTGCGCGCGCGGATGCAAAAACCCAGCTGCGCGTCATGTGCGCTGGCAAACTGGTCCAGCTCGCGGGCACGCGCCACCTCGTCCAGCATCTCGGGGAAGTCGGGTGTGGCTCCTACGGCGTCGGCAAAGGCCTGGGCCTTGACGACGAATTCGGAGTATTCGATCTCGTTGAGCGCACCGGTACGGTTGGCCAGCTGCACCCCAGCCTGAAAGCTGCTGTAGCGCTGTCCGTTGGCCGGGCTTTCCCATTGCTGGGTGTTCGTGTTGAAGCCCTCCACTGCAAACGGCTTGGTGCCAGCTCGGCGTGTGGCCGGTAGTGCGGCAATGGCGGCTTCCCCGGAAACCGGTGCAGCGCTGGGGTCCAGCGCCAGTGGTGCAATCACATCGATCAGTGCATCCAAAGCTGGCTTCTTGGCCGGCGTAGGCAAAGCCATGTCGGTGGCGTGAACCTGCGCCTCGGTAAAGCTGGGCTCCACCGCGTCCATGGCGGGTTCTACGAGCGCGTCCGGGGCAGCCTGGCGTGGCGCATTCTTGCGCGACATCCAGGTGTTGTAGCCCACGACACCGACCAACGCCAGTCCACCGGCGACGGCCAATCCAATCTGTAAATTGCTCATCTTGTGCTAGCCCTCAAGCCAGTTCGGCGAAGGTGGCCGCAGACTCCATGTCCACTGCCACGATGCGCGATACGCCCTGTTCCTGCATGGTCACGCCGATCAGCTGCTCAGCCATTTCCATGGCGATCTTGTTGTGGCTGATGAACAGGAACTGGGTGCTCTTGCTCATGCTGGCCACCAGCTTGGCATAGCGCTCGGTGTTGGCATCGTCCAGCGGCGCATCCACTTCGTCCAGCAGACAGAACGGTGCGGGATTGAGCTGGAAAATCGCAAACACCAGCGCGATGGCGGTCAGCGCCTTTTCTCCACCCGACAGCAGGTGGATGGTCTGGTTCTTCTTGCCGGGCGGCTGGGCGATCACCTGCACGCCAGAGTCCAGGATTTCATCGCCCGTCATCACCAGCCGCGCATTGCCGCCGCCGAACAACTCGGGGAACATGCGGCCGAAATGCTCGTTGACCTGGTTGAAGGTGCCCGACAGCAGATCGCGCGTTTCCGCATCGATCTTGCGGATGGCGTCTTCCAGCGTGTTCATGGCCTCGGTCAGGTCGGCGCTTTGGGAATCCAGGAAAGTCTTGCGTTCGCGGGCGGCGGTCAACTCATCCAATGCGGCCAGATTGACTGCGCCCAGGGCGGTGATTTCGCGCTGGATGCGGTCAATGTCGCTCTGCATGCCAAACAGACGCACATTGCCGTCCTTGATGCTTTGCTCGATGGCCGCCAGATCCGCACCGGCATCCGCGAGCTGGGCTTCGTATTGTTCAAAGCCCAGGCGGGCGGCCTGTTCCTTGAGCTGGAATTCGGTGATGCGCTGGCGCAAGGGGTCGAGCTCGCGTTCGAGCTGCATGCGGCGCTCGTCGCTGCCGCGCAGCTTGGCGGTCAGGTCATCGTATTCGCTGCGCTTGGCGGCCAGGGCCTGTTCGCGTTCGAGCTTCAGGGCCAAGGCGTTCTGCAGACCAGCCTGTGCGGCTGCATCGGTAAGGCGGTTCAATTCTTCCTGGGCACGTTGCTCTTCGGCATGGATGGATGCCGTTTGCTGGTCTGCCGTTTCCATGGCCCGCGACAGCTCGGCATTGCGCGCCTGCAGGCTGCGCTGCGCAAAACTGGCTTCCTGCGCCTGGCGCTCCAGGCTGCGCTGCTGCTCGCGGCACTGGTTGAGCTTGCCCTGCCATTCGATGACGGCTTCTTCCAGCTGCGCGTGGCGCTCTTGGCTGTCTGCCAACTGCATGTCCAGCGCCTCGAAACGACCTTCTGCCGTAGCGCGGCGCTCCTGCAGATCTTCCAGTTGGGCATCCACCTCGGCGATATCGCTTTCGATCTGGGCGCTACGGGCGCGCGCCTGTTCGGCCAACTGGGTCAGGCGCAGGGCCTCCACCTGCAAGGCGTGGTTGCGGGTCTGCACATCGGCCGCTTCGCGCCGCGCGGTCACCAGCGCCTGGGCACTTTGCGCGTAGGCACTTTCAGCTCGCGACAGGGCCAGACGCGATTCGTCGGCGATCAGCATCTGGGCGCGCAGCTGCTTTTCCAGATTCTCGATTTCCTGGGCACGCGCCAGCAGACCGGCTTGCTCGGAGTCCTGGGCGTAAAAGCTCACGCCATGGGAACTCACCACATGGCCGGACTTCACATAAATGGCTTCGCCCGGCTTGAGCTGGCTGCGTTGGGCCAGGGCATCTTCAAAGCTGGCAGCGGTGTAGCAGCCGTGCAGCCAGTCCACCAGCACACCGCGCTGGCCTGCATCGTGCACGCGCAGCAAGTCCGACAGGCGTGGCAAGGCCGAGGCGCTTTCGGGTACCGCGGCCAGGGGCGGCGTATAGAACGCCAGCTTGGCAGGAGGCGCGTCATTGGCAAAGGCGCGCACCATCTCCAGGCGCGACACTTCCAGGGCACCCAGGCGCTCGCGCAAAGCGCCCTCCAGGGCATTTTCCCAGCCCTGTTCGATATGGATGCGGCTCCACAAGCCCTGCAGGTGGTCCAGCCCATGCCGCGCCAGCCAGGGCTGCAGCTTGCCGTCGGTCTTGACCTTTTCCTGCAGTGTCTTGAGCGCTTCCAACCGCGCCGACAGATCGGCCTGGCGTGCGGACTCTTCATTGACGGTCTTTTGGGCCTGGCTGCGGGCTTCGTCCAGCGCGGGGACCGATTCCTGCAGCTCATGCAGACGTTCTTCCGCAATGGCCTTGGCTTCTTGCGACTCTTCCAGCTGCTCCTGCACCGATTGCAGCCGTTCCTCATCCGGCGCCGCGAGCGCATTGCGGTCGGCGGACAGGCGTTCGCGGCGGGTGCCGAGCTGGCGGCTTTGCTCTTCGATGTTGCGTTGCTCTGCGGCCAGCACCTGGATTTGCTGCTGCACCTGCACGACTGCGCCACGCTGCTCATTGGCAGCGGCCTGCGCCTGGGCCAGAGACACTTCCATAGCAGGCAGTTGCTGGGCCTGGTCTTCCACCTGGGCGGCCAACAGTTCGGCCTGCTCTTCGCCCAACAGGGCTACTTCGGCCAGGCGCTCCATCTCGGCTTGCGCATCTTCCTTGCGGGTAGCCCATTGGGCGATCTGTTCCTTGAGGGTGACCAGGCGCTGCTCCACGCGCTGGCGACCTTCCACCACGAAGCGGATTTCTGCCTCCAAGCGGCCCACATCGGTGCTGGCTTCGTACAGTAGCCCTTGGGCCTGGTTGACCTGATCGCCGGCGGCATAGTGCGCCTGGCGCACGGATTCCAGCTCGGATTCGATATGGCGCAAATCGGCCATGCGCGCTTCCAGCGCATTGACGGCGGCCAGGCCTTCGGTCTGCACCTTGGTCTGGTCGGCCAGCGCCTCGGCGCGCTTCAGAAACCACTGCTGGTGCTGCTTTTGCGTGACTTCGGCCTGCAGAGTGTTGTACTTCTGCGCAACCTCGGCCTGCTTCTCCAGCTTTTCCAGATTGGCATTGAGCTCGCGCAGGATGTCTTCGACGCGGGTGAGGTTTTCGCGGGTGTCGCTGAGCCGGTTCTCAGTCTCGCGCCGGCGTTCCTTGTATTTGGACACGCCCGCAGCTTCTTCCAGGAACAGGCGCAACTCTTCCGGCTTGGATTCGATGATGCGGCTGATGGTGCCCTGGCCGATGATGGCGTAGGCGCGTGGCCCCAGACCGGTGCCCAGGAACACATCCTGCACATCGCGGCGGCGCACTGGCTGGTTGTTGATGAAGTAGCTGGAGCCTCCGTCGCGGGTGAGCACCCGTTTGACGGCGATTTCGCCAAACTGGCCCCACTGGCCTCCGGCACGGTGGTCGGTGTTGTCGAATACCAGCTCCACGCTGGAGCGACTGGCCGGCTTGCGCGTGTTGGTGCCGTTGAAGATCACGTCCTGCATGGACTCGCCGCGCAGCTCGCTGGCCTTGCTCTCACCCAGGACCCAGCGCACCGCGTCCATGATGTTGGACTTCCCGCAACCATTGGGCCCCACCACGCCGACCAGTTGGCCCGGCAACAGGAAGTTGGTGGGTTCTGCAAATGACTTGAAGCCCGATAACTTGATTGAATTGAGACGCACGTGACGGTCTAGCTTGCGTTAAGCGGTTGATTTCATTGAAACTTCTGGAGCCGCATCGGCGCGGCACAAGCTTGGATGATACCGTGCAGGCAACTCCTTGCACGGTAGCGGCTGCTAGCGCGGCTTGCTGCCTTTGGGGCCATTGAGGGCCAGTTCTATTTTTGCGTCCATGGCAGCCAGGCTGGGCGGCTTGACGATGTACCCCGCAACACCCAGCGGCAGGACCTCGCCCACAGTGGCCGCGCTGGAATCCGCACTCAGGAAAATCACCGGCGTATTGGCCAGTTGGGAATGGGGTGAGGCCCGCAGGCTGCGCACAAACTCAATACCGCCAACGGGTTGCATGTGCACGTCGGTGATGATCAGGTCGGGCTTGAGGTTGGGCAGTTCACGCATGGCAGAGGCACCGTCCTCAAAGGCAAACAGATCCAGAATGCCCAGCCGGCGCAAATTGCCCATGACGAATGTGCACATGATTTTTTCATCTTCGACCACCACAACGCGCGCTCTTTTGATATCCATGGAGGGCTCCGTGATTCGTTCAGGCAGCGCTTCGGCTCTGCGCCAGATACGTGTTGACGTCATCCAGTAGCCGCTGCAACTCGGGTCGGAGGGCCGCATAGGCCTGCGCAACATTGCTGGAGGGGCCCACCTTGCTCTTTGCCTCCACGTCGACCACCTGCGTGCAAAAGCCTTCATGGCAAAAAATGGGTACAAAACCTTTGAGAGCATGCAGCACCCGGTTGGCGCCGGCCAGTTCGTCCGAAGCCAGCAGATCGGCTATCAGCGCAATATCCCGCTGCAACGACTCCTGCAACATGACCAGCATGCTGTCCATCACTTGCGCATCACCAATTTGGGAAAAGGCCAGCTCGGTATCCAGATAGGTGAATGTTGGCGTTGACATTGAATAGCACTCCTCATGCACAGGCTTGGCAGACAACAGCATGCCAAGCCTGTGCGAGTGTAGCCAATGCTCAGACATAATTCCGCACCATGAACCCCAATTTGTCCCGCCTGCAGGCCTACCCTTTTGAGCGCTTGCGGCAGCTGTTTGCCCAAGTCACGCCCAACCCCGCCTATTCCCCCATCAGCCTGGGTATTGGCGAGCCCCGCCATGCCGCGCCGGATCTGGTCAAGCAGGCCTATTGCGATGCCATCCAGAACAGCGGTGGGTTGTCGGTTTACCCGGCCACTGCGGGTGACCCCGCCTTGCGCGCGTCCATGGCACATTGGCTGGAGCGTCGCTACGCACTGAAGCTCGACAGCGCTACCCAGATACTGCCCATCAACGGCTCCCGGGAAGCGCTCTTTGCATTCGCGCAGACCGTCATAAACCCCGGCGCGAGTGGCACATCCGCAACGGTGGTGTGCCCCAATCCGTTCTACCAAATCTACGAAGGTGCCGCATATCTGGCCGGTGCAGAACCCTACTTTGTGCCGTCCGATCCAGCCCGCAACTTCGCACAGGACTGGGATAGCGTGCCCGAGGCTGTGTGGTCGCGTACCCAGTTGCTCTTTGTATGCTCCCCCGGCAATCCTGCAGGCGCGGTCATGCCCCTGTCCGAATGGGAGAAACTGTTTGCCCTGAGTGACCGGTATGGTTTTGTGATCGCCTCCGATGAGTGCTACAGCGAGATCTATTTCCGCGAAGAGCCGCCTTTGGGTGGGCTGGAAGCAGCAGCCAAGCTGGGGCGTAGCGACTTCAGGAATCTGGTCTCGTTTACCAGCCTGTCCAAGCGCAGCAACGTGCCGGGCATGCGCAGCGGCTTCTGTGCCGGTGACGCCAAACTGATCAAGCAGTTCCTGCTCTACCGCACCTACCACGGCAGCGCCATGAGTGCAGTGGTACAAGCCGCCAGCATTGCGGCCTGGGATGACGAGGCCCATGTGGTGGAAAACCGCGCCAAATACCGGGCCAAGTTTGCCCAGGTCACACCCATGTTGTCTGCCGTGATGGACGTGGCGCTGCCAGACGCAGGCTTCTACCTGTGGGCCAAGGTCCAGGGCAGTGACACCGATTTCGCGCGGGACTTGCTCGCAAATTACAATGTGACGGTATTGCCGGGCAGCTATCTGGCGCGCGAAGCGCAAGGATTCAACCCCGGCGCCGGTCGCATCCGCATGGCCTTGGTCGCTGAAACCGAGGAATGCGTGGAAGCTGCGCAGCGCATCGTCCAGTTCGTGCAATCCAGATCCTGATTCCAACCACAACCATTTGCCATGACACAACAACTGCAAACCATCATCGACCAAGCCTGGGAAAACCGTGCCTCCCTGTCCATCGCCAGCGCCCCCAAGGAAGTTACCGAAGCCGTCGAGCATGTGATTGCCGAGCTCAATTCCGGCAAGCTGCGCGTGGCCACCCGTGAATCGGTCGGCCAGTGGACTACCCACCAGTGGATCAAGAAGGCCGTGTTGCTGAGCTTCCGCCTCAAGGACAACGACATCATCAAGGCGGGCGACCTGGGCTTTTACGACAAGGTGCCGACCAAGTTTGCCCACATGGACGAAGAAGGCATGAAGGCGTCCGGCGTGCGCGTGGTGCCGCCCGCCGTGGCCCGCCGCGGCAGCTACCTGGGCAAGGGCGTAATCCTGATGCCGTCGTATGTGAACATTGGTGCCTATGTGGACGAAGGTACCATGGTGGATACCTGGGCTACCGTGGGCTCCTGCGCCCAGATCGGCAAGAACGTGCACCTCTCCGGCGGCGTAGGCATCGGCGGTGTGCTCGAACCCATGCAGGCTGGCCCCACCATCATCGAAGACAACTGCTTCATCGGTGCCCGCTCCGAAGTGGTCGAAGGCGTGATCGTGGAAGAGAACTCGGTCATTTCCATGGGCGTGTACATCGGCCAGAGCACCAAGATCTATGACCGCGCCACCGGCACCGTGAGCTATGGCCGCATTCCTGCTGGTTCCGTGGTTGTCTCTGGCAATCTGCCTAGCGCAGACGGCAAGTACAGCCTATATTGCGCTGTCATCGTCAAGCGCGTGGATGCCCAGACCCGGGCCAAGACGTCATTGAACGACCTGCTGCGCGACTAAATTCATTTCTTCGGGAGGCTGCACATGGCTACGACAACTCCGACGGGAACAATGGAACGGATTCTTCGCCTGATGGGCGAGAAGAAGGCGTCCGACGTCTATTTGTCAGCCATGGCGCCAGCCCTCATCAAGATCAACGGGCAGTGCGTGCCGATCAACTCGCAGATATTGCCGGTTGATGCGCCACGCAGCCTGCTGGCTGAAGTGCTTCCACCGGAGCGCATGGCGGAGCTGGATGAAGAGGGTGAGCTGAACATGGGCTTTCCGATTGCCGGTGTCGGGCGTTTTCGCGTCAGTGCCATGCGCCAGCGCGGTACGGTGGCTGCGGTGATTCGCTACATCGCAGTGGATGTGCCGCCCCTGGAAGACTTGAACGTTCCCATGGTGTTGGCCGATCTGATCATGGAAAAGCGCGGCCTGATACTGATGGTTGGGGCTACCGGCGCTGGCAAAAGCACCACGTTGGCCTCCATGATGGACCATCGCAATGAAAATGTGACCGGCCATATCCTGACCATTGAGGATCCGATCGAATTCCTGTTCAAGAACAAAAAGTCGGTGGTCAACCAGCGCGAAATCGGCACGGACACCAAGGACTTGCAGACGGCGCTCAAGAACGCCTTGCGCCAAGCACCCGATGTGATATTGATCGGCGAAATCCGCGACCGTGAGACCATGTCAGCGGCCATCGCGTACGCGCAATCCGGCCACCTGTGCCTGGCCACCATGCACGCCAACAACAGTTACCAGGCGCTCAACCGCATCCTGAGCTTTTACCCGGTGGAAGTGCGCGCCACCATGCTGGGCGACCTGGGCGCGGCCATGAAGGCCATCGTTTCGCAGCGCCTGCTGCGTACCACCTCGGGCGTGCGCACCCCTGCCGTGGAGATCATGCTCAATACCAAGCTGATTTCCGAACTGATTGAAAAAGGCGACTTCTCCGGCGTCAAGGAAGCCATGGAAAAGTCCATGGCCGAAGGCTCGCAGTGCTTCGAGCAAGACATTGCGCGCCTGATCGTCAGCGGTGTGGTGGATCGCAAGGAAGGCCTGTCCCACGCCGACTCGCCCACCAACCTGATGTGGCGCATGCAAAACGATTTCACGACCAAGGCACAGGCTGCTGTGGAGCCGCAGGAGGAAGAAGAAGGCGCCTCATTCACCGAAATCACACTGGATGTGAAGCACTGATGGGATCCACCCTTTATCTGACGGAACAACTTCTTGCCCGCCCTTCGGTCACCCCTCTGGACGAGGGTTGCCAACAACTGATCGCAGAACGCCTCGCCCCCTTGGGCTTTGTGTGCGAATCCATTGTCAGTGGTCCGGATGATTTCCGGGTTACCAACCTCTGGGCCAAGCGCAGCAGCCCGATTGCCGGCGCTCCCACGCTGGTTTTCGCTGGTCATACCGACGTAGTTCCTACCGGGCCGCTCAACGAATGGCAGAGCGCCCCCTTTGTACCCACGCACCGGGACGGCAAGCTCTATGGCCGCGGTGCTGCAGATATGAAGACCTCGCTGGCCGCCTTTGTGGTGGCCATTGAAGAGTTTCTGCGCGATACCCCCTCCCCTGCGCTGAACATCGCGCTGCTGCTTACCAGCGATGAAGAGGGCCCCGCAAACGACGGCACCGTCGTCGTCTGCAACACGCTCAAGGCGCGAGGCGAAAAGCTGGACTACTGTATCGTGGGCGAGCCCACTTCGGTGGAGCGCACCGGCGACATGATCAAGAACGGCCGCCGGGGCACCATGAGCGGCAAGCTCACCGTCAAGGGTGTGCAAGGCCATATCGCCTATCCGCACCTGGCCCGCAATCCCATTCACCAGATGGCGCCAGCACTGGCGGAGTTGGTCGCCATCCAGTGGGATGCCGGCAACGCTTTCTTCCCGCCCACCACCTGGCAAGTGAGCAATATCCATGGTGGCACCGGCGCCAGCAACGTGATACCGGGGCATGTGGTCATCGACTTCAATTTCCGCTTTTCCACCGAATCCACGGTCGAGTCCCTGCAACAGCGCCTGACGCAGGTGCTGAACCGCCATGGATTGGAATATGAGTTGACCTGGGTGGTGGGCGGCCTGCCTTTTCTCACCACGCCCGGCACACTGGTGGATGCGGTGGTGCATGCCATTCGTGACGAGACCGGCATAGACACCCAGCTCTCCACCACCGGTGGCACCAGCGACGGGCGCTTCATTGCGCAGATCTGCCCCCAAGTGATCGAACTCGGCCCGCCCAACGCGACCATCCACAAGATCAACGAACATGTGCGTGTCGCCGACATCGAGCCTTTGAAAAACATCTACAAGCGCACGCTGCATTTGCTCAACCGTCAGGCTGGCACATGACGCTGCTGGAACTTATCGAAAACTCTGCCGAGCGTCTGAGCCAGGCGCAGGTACATTTTGGCCACGGCACAACCAACGCACGCGACGAAGCTGCCTGGCTGGTTCTGTGGCGCCTGGGCTTGCCGCTGGATACCGCGCTGGAAGGTGACGACTCGCAGGAGATGCGCCCGGTGAGCGCTGCCGAAATCGAGGAGTGCGCCCTGCTGATCGAAGCCCGGATCTCGTCACGCAAGCCCGCCGCCTACCTGACGCGCGAGGCCTGGTTGCAGGGCCTGCCGTTCTATGTGGACGAGCGCGTGATCGTTCCGCGCTCGCTGATCGCCGAGTTGCTGGTCAATGGCAGCCTGGACTACTGGCTTACGGACGCGACGCACACCGTGCTGGACCTGTGCACCGGTAACGGCAGCCTGGCCATCATCGCGGCCCTGGTGTACCCCGATACCGTGGTGGACGGCGCAGACATCTCGGCAGACGCGCTGGCCGTTGCGGCGATCAATGTGGAGCGCCACCATCTGCAGGAGCGCATTGCCCTGTACCAGAGCGACGGCCTCCATGCCGTGCCACGCAGCTACGACCTGATTCTGTGCAACCCACCCTATGTGAACGCACACAGCATGACCACCCTGCCCCCGGAATACCAGGCCGAACCGGCCATTGCGCTGGACGGCAATATGGCAGGCAGCACCGACGGCATGGACTTTGTCCGCACCCTGCTCAAGAACGCCCCTCAGTACATGAACGAGGGTGCAGTTCTGGTCCTTGAAATAGGCCACGAGCGCGACTTCTTTGAAGCCGCCTTTCCTGATCTTGCTGCCGTCTGGCTGGAAACCAGCGCTGGCGAAGACCAGGTCCTCTTACTTACGCGCGACGCGCTTCTATGATCAATTTGAAAAATATCACCTTGCGCCGCGGCGTCAAGGTGCTGCTCGATGGCGCGTCCGTCACACTCAACCCCGGTGAAAAAGTCGGTCTGGTGGGGCGCAACGGTGCGGGCAAGTCGTCCCTGTTTGCGCTGCTGAATGGTTCGCTGCACGAAGACGGCGGCGAGTTCTTCATCCCCACCCAATGGCGCATGGGCCAGGTGGCGCAGGACATGCCGGAAACATCCCAAAGTGCCACTGAGTTCGTGGTGGAAGGCGATGTGGCGCTGCTTGCGGCACGGGCCGAAGTTGCGGCCGCGGAAGCTACCGATGACTATGACCGCATGGCGCATGCCTATACCGGCCTGCACGATGCTGGTGAATATGACGCCGCAGCCCGCGCCCAGGCCCTGATCCTGGGGCTGGGATTCAAGACCACCGAGCTGGATAACCCCGTCAACAGCTTCTCAGGCGGCTGGCGCATGCGCCTGCAACTGGCACGCGCGCTGATGTGCCCCTCCGATCTGCTGTTGCTGGACGAACCCACCAACCACTTGGACCTGGACGCACTGGTGTGGCTGGAAGCCTGGCTCAAGAAATATGAAGGCACCATGGTGGTCATCAGCCATGACCGCGAATTTCTGGACGCAGTGACCAACGTAACCTTGCACATCGATGGCGGCAAGCTGGTGCGCTACGGCGGCAACTACAGCAAGTTTGAAGACATGCGTGCCGAGCAGATGGAGCTGCAGCAAAACGCCTATGCCAAGCAGCAGGACAAGATCGCGCATTTGCAGAAGTTCATCGCCCGCTTCAAGGCCAAGGCCAGCAAGGCCAAGCAGGCCCAAAGCCGGGTCAAGGCGCTGGACCGCATGGAGAAGATTGCTCCGCTATTGTCAGAAGCCGACTTCACCTTCGAATTCAGCGAGCCGGCCAATCTGCCCAACCCCATGCTGTCCATGCAAGGCGTGAGCTTCGGTTACCCGCCGCCAGAAGACGCACCGCCCAAGACGCCGCCCACCGTCATCGTGCGTAACGTCAGCAAGTCGGTCCTGGCTGGCCAGCGCATCGGCATTCTCGGCGCCAACGGCCAGGGCAAATCGACCGTGGTCAAGACCATTGCCCGCGATCTCGCGCCATTGGGCGGCGAAGTGACCGAAGGCAAGGGGCTGAATATCGGCTACTTCGCGCAGCAGGAACTCGACGTGCTGCGCCCCACCGACAATCCCTTGGAGCACATGATCCGCCTCGCCAAGGACCTGGCGGCCAGCGGCAAGATTGGCAGCCAACCCACACGGGAGCAGGACCTGCGCAGCTTCCTGGGCACGTTCAACTTCAGCGGCGACATGGTCAAACAGGCCGTGGGCAGCATGAGCGGTGGCGAAAAAGCGCGCCTGGTGTTGTGCATGCTGGTGTGGCAGCGCCCCAACCTGCTGTTGATGGACGAGCCTACCAACCACCTGGACCTGGCAACACGTGAAGCGCTGTCCATGGCACTGAACGAATTCGAAGGCACCGTCATGCTGGTCAGCCACGACCGCGCACTGCTGCGCGCCGTGTGTGATGAGTTCTGGATGGTGTCACGCGGCGGCGTGGAGCCCTTTGACGGCGACCTGGATGACTACCAGCGCTACCTGCTGGACGAAGCCAAACGCCAGCGCGAAGCAGCCAAGGAACAAGCCAAATCGCAGGCACCCAAGGCTGCCGTGACGCCGGAGCCGGTCGCGCCACCGACCAATACGCCGGAGCAGATCCGCAAATGGAAGAAAGAACTGCAGGCGGTGGAGGACAAGATGGCCACCCTCAACACAGAGGGGGCCGCGCTGGAAGCCAAACTGTCTACCAATCCGCACCCGTCCGAAATTGCCGAGGCTGGCAAGCGCCTGAAGCTGGTGAATCAGGAGCTCAAGGTACTCGAAGAACAATGGCTGGATCTCACCACGCGGCTGGAGGGTTGACCCTCCTTATGCTTGGGCGCCCCTAGGAAATCCACTTGTCTCCCTGGACCAGGTCAGGGAACTGTTTGTCGTGCTCTGCGCCCAGGTCAAAGAGCGCCAGCAGTACCGCCTCCGGAAAACCCACCCGGTGCTCTTCGCTGGTGTCTTGCTCCAGACTCAGCAGATAGGTATTGAAACCGGGCGTGCCCCACAAACGCTTCAACTCAGAGGCGACCTTGGGGAACTTGTCGGCAATCACCTTGAATTTCTCGGTGTTTTCAATCATTAGGAATCCTCCTTTGCCAGTTGTCTGCACACGTTTTTGGTATTGGACGTGAATGTAAAGCTGCCCCACAATGGCGGCGGCCCTTACGTGTTTCACTTCAAATTACCTATCCGCCATGAACTTTCAAGACGCGATCAAGACCTGCTTCACCAAGTATGCCGAATTTAACGGAACTGCCAAGCGCCCCGAATTCTGGTGGTTTGTGCTGTTTATCTTTCTGGTGAGCGCAGCCACTTCACTGATTTCGCCGGTGCTGAGTGGCCTGTTTTCCCTGGCTACACTGCTGCCCTCGATTGCAGCAGGTGCCAGAAGACTGCATGACACCGGCAGAAGCGGCTGGTGGCAGTTGATTGGCTTCATCCCCCTGGTCGGCTGGATCGTATTGATTGTTTTCATGGCGCAGGAAGGCAAGGCTTCAAGCCTATAAACCCCTTAGGCCCACCTCTGAACAAGGCTCTTTAGTCAACCCTTTGTCTCTGATCTCCCGAAAATGCGGTTGAATTTCATTAGGCTTTTGCTACGCTGAAACTATCTCATTCGCAAAAAAGGAGACGGCAATGCACTACCCGTTGCTAGAACTCGATGGGCACTGTGCCTCGATCTCGGTAGAGAAGGCGCAAGGTGGACGCTGGAAGGCTTTTGTCACCCTGGAAAGGGGCAGTGACTTTGCGCGCCTGAGTTCCCATCCGGAACCAATCAAGGTGCCCAACAGCTACCCCTCCGACACCGCCGCGGCTGAAGCCGCTTACGCGCACGCCAGAATGGTCATCGCACGTGAAATGACACATCACTGAATACGGTTTCGTGTTGGCTGGATTGCGCCCGCAAGGCATCTGCGGACCGGGCTAAAATCGCATCAGACATGGACCTTCAGAGTCCCATCGTTGGAGCAGAAATTGGACAAAAGACTGGAATCGGCGGCAATCATTGCCGCAGCGCTTTTGCGCGAATATCGTCAACCTACCACGGAAAAAATCGTGGAACTGCTAGTGCAAAGCCTGCATGCGGTTGATGAGGCAGTAAGTGCTGAAAACAAGCGTTCGGCGCAAAAACACGCGGCACTCAAATCCAACACGGTGATCGTCAGAAGATAGCTGGCGTCGTAGATGCATGCAGGATCTGGGCGCAAGGCTTCCTAACAACGCAACATAGCACCGCGCCACAATGAAAAAAGGACCTAGCCTTGCGGCTAAGTCCTTGATTAAGTGGTGGGTTCTGAGAGATTCGAACTCTCGACCTACGGATTAAGAGTCCGCTGCTCTACCAGCTGAGCTAAGAACCCACTTAAACCAAAAATCTTTGGTGGGACGTGCGGGGGTCGAACCCACGACAAACGGATTAAAAGTCCGCTGCTCTACCAACTGAGCTAACGTCCCGTCAGCTCACTTAGACAGTGACGTCCTTGTAATCTGCCAAGCCTAAGATTATAGCGTTAATTTTTTCGATTCTTTCATTGAAGCAAAAATTATCTCAATCAATGCACCAGCAGCACACATCCCGAACGTTGCAGTCACAGTGACCATGGAGCCGTACCCATGGCAGTTGAGTGAGCCGTCGGATTCCAGGCTGCAGGAGGCGTCTGGCGGAGCTACTGCCTCACGGCTGTAGATGCAGGTTACGCCCATCGTCTTGCCCTCTTTAGGCGCACCATGAAACTTGCGTAGCCGGTAGCGCACCTGGGCCAGCAGAGGGTCATGTGTGACCTTGGAAATATCTGCCACATCCACCAAGTGCCCCAGGCGTTTGCCTCCAGCCGCACCGACGCAGACAAAGGGCAATTTGGTACGCCGCGCCCAAGCCGCCATGGCAGTCTTGGACAGCACCTGATCACACGCGTCGACTACCGCCGTGACATCTCTGGGAAGCAAACCGGGCCAGTTGTCGGGCTCCACAAAAGCGTCAATGCAATGGACTTTGCAATCAGGGTTGATGAGGGCAATGCGCGCCTGCATGGCTTGGACTTTCGCCATGCCCAGGGTGTCGGACAACGCATGGATCTGCCGATTGACATTGGATTCGGCGATGTGATCCATATCGACCAGCGTGATTGCCCCCACACCACTGCGCGCCAGCGCTTCGGCTACCCAGGAACCCACACCGCCAATGCCGATCACCGCGACGTGGCTGGCCTGGATGCGTTGGGCTGGTTCAATGCCATACAGGCGCTGCAGCCCGCCAAACCGCCGCGCGTTATCTGCTTGCAAGTCTTCCACGCGGCAGGGGCCTACTTCATCCGGCTCAGGCGGTCTTTGGCAGCATTGGCCGCATCGGTGGACGGATGCGCCGCGATCAGCTCTTCAAGGGTCTTCTTGGCACCTTTGGTGTCCTTGGCCTCGAGTTGACAATTGGCGATGGTCAAGCGGGCCTCGGGAACGTGCACGTGATCTGGCGTCTGGGATATCAGGCTGCGGAAATTCACAATTGCGCTCTTGCAGTCCTTGGTAGCGTACTGCGCATTGCCCAACCAGAACAACGCAGACGGCCGGTAGCCAGACTGAGGGTACTTGTTCAGGAAATCCACAAAGCCGCTGCCGGAGTTGGCGAAGTCTCCCTTGCGAAACAGCGCCAACGTGGCTTCATAGTCCCGCTTTTCTGCGGGATCCGCCAAAAATTCGCGGCCGTCCACACTGACGGTCTGCGGTTCAAACTTGCGCAGTCGATCTTCCAATCCGGCGTTGGCGTCCTTTTGCTTGCGCTGGAACTCAGATACATCGCGTGCAAGCTGCTCATTCTGTCCGCGCAGCTTGGCCATATCGCCTCGTGCAGTTTCGAGCTGATTCTGCAGGTCCAGAATGCTGCGGCGTAGCTGCGCAGCCTCATCGGAAGCGCGCTGGGTTTCGTCAGCGATCTTGCGGTCAGTGTCTGCCTTTTCCTGCTTGACCGCCTCCAGGCGCTGGCGCAGATCCAGGATTGCACGCCTGGCTTCTTCATCATCAAACAGGCCCGCAGAGGCAGAGCTGGCCATTACCAGCATGCAGGCAAGTGCACAGAAGCGCGAAATAAGGGGCCGATTTGCCAACATGAATGTACTCATCGGTAGGAAATCTCAGCACGGCGATTCTTTTCCATCGCGGCTTCTGTTGTGCCCTGGACAGCCGGCTTCTCTTTGCCATAGCTCACGGCTTCCAACTGGCTGTCGGGCACGCCCAGCAGTGTCAAGGCCTTGCGTACAGCTTCGGCTCGCTTCTGCCCCAGAGCCAGGTTGTATTCACGGCCCCCACGTTCATCGGTATGCCCTTCAATGGATACCTTGCGGTTCTTGTCGGAGCGGATGTACTTGGCATGCGCCTCGATCACAGACTGGAACTCAGGTCGAATTACATAGCTGTCGAAATCAAAGTACACCACGCGGGTGACGTTCTGGATAGCCGCATCCTGCCCCGCCTTGGTGAGGTCCACGGAAGTCACGGCACCTTTTCCAACAGCAGACCCATCTGCCTTGTTTGCGTCGGCCGTGGATGTCTGGGAAGTGGCGCCTGCCTTGTCCTCAACCGGCACTTTGTCCAACTTGACTGCCGATCCACAGGCACTGAGTATGGCTACCAGCCCGATAACCACTAATGAACGCTTCATTCCGAACTCCTTGTTGCAATTGACTATTTTTGAAAGGGGCCCCAGTTGGGCTCCCTGATGTCGCCGGTCTGCCCTGCCAGACGCGCCTTGATCTTTCCATCCAGTGTGGTGGTCATCAAAGCTTCTTTGCCCTGCTGCTGGGTCGCGTAAATCAGCATGCGGCTATTGGGCGAAAAGCTGGGTCGCTCGTCAGCAACCGTGTCTGTGATGGGTGTCGCAGTACCAGAGGACAGTTCCATTACGTGGAGCTTAAACGCACCGCTTACGCGGGATATGTACGCCAGCCAACGTCCGTCCGGGCTCAGCGCGGGAGATATGTTGTAGTTGCCAGAAAACGTGACGCGCTCCGGATTCCCGCCCGCAACAGCTACCCGGTAGATTTGTGGTGATCCGCCGCGGTCACTTACAAAGTAAATGGTCTTGCCGTCAGCGGTAAAAACCGGTTCGGTGTCAATGGAGCCGGACTGCGCAATGCGACGCGGCTCTGATCCTGGAACTGAAAGGTCCAGCAAATTGAGCTGCGAGCCGCCATCCCGGCTCAGTGTCAAAGCCAGTGTCTTGCCGTCGGGCGACCAGGCCGGAGCACTGTTGGAGCCTTTGAAATTGGCTACCAGACGCCGTTTGCCGCTCGCAACCTCATGCACATAAATGGTGGGCTTGCGGGCTTCAAAGGACACATAGGCCAACTGGCGGCCATTGGGCGACCAGGCGGGAGAAATGATGGGCTCCGGGCTTGCCAAGGCACTTTGCGGGCTCTCTCCATCGGCGTCCGCCACCCAAAGGTTAAAGCCCTGCCCTCTCTTGGTGACATAGGCAATACGGGTTGAAAAAATGCCTTTGTCGCCGGTCAACTTTTCATAAACGAAGTCGGCAATTTCGTGGGCGGCCACGCGCAGGTCACCTGCTACCACGGCTTTGCTTTGCGCTCCCAAATCTTGTCCGCGCACGACGTCCCACAAGTGAAAACGCACATCAAAGCGTCCATCCACCAAGCGGGTGACGCTGCCAGCCAGCAAAGCGTCTGCATTTTTCTGCCGCCAGTTGGAGAAGTCCGGGCGCGTTGTCTCATCCAGGCTGGCGCCAGCGGCATCCACGCCTCTGAACTGGCCACTGCGCTCAAGATCGGCCTGGACAATGGCGGAAATTTTTTGGGTGGCAGCCTCTTCTCCACGGAAAGCAGCGATGGCCACAGGAACTTGCGTAAGCCCCACTCCCGAGACCTCCACACGGAACTGTGCCCATGCCGTGGATTGCACCAAGACCAGAAGAAATACTGAAAGAATTTTCGTCATCGTGACCCGATTATCCCCATCTGCTAATCACCACATCTTTTGCGCCCAGGCTTTCCCTGTAACCAAGTGTTGCCTGGGTCTGTCCACTGCCCATGCGTTGCCGCACAAGCGCCGCGTTTCTGGACTCTTCGCTGCGGCTGGATTGCTTGTGCCACAGGTGAAAGACCTCGGTGGCGCAAAACCCATTTTTGCGTTTTATACCGGCATTGTGTAAACGTAGAACGAAGTCGGCGTCTTCATGGCCCCAGCCCACAAAGGACTCGTCGAACCCGTTGATCGCTTCGTAATCCTGGCGCCACACCCCCATGTTGCAGCTGCGGATGCCTTTCCACTTGAATTCGGCATGTTTGCGGCCGGCAAAGTCCGGCAGACGCATCAGGGCAGCCCATTTGCTGGACTCGCCAGCCAAGCGCCTGCCCAGCCAGAACAGCCAGTTGCGCCCGAACACCGTAACCCGGTTCTGGAGTACCTCCGTAGTAAACGGCTCGGACAGCATGACGCGGCTGCCATTCACAAAAAATCCCGTCCCGGACAGCATCCGGTGCCTGCGAACGAAGTCTGTTTCAGGAACGCAATCCCCATCCAGCAGGACCACGTAGTCACCTTTTGCGGCGGCGACTCCCAGGTTACGTACCTGTGAAGCGGTAAAACCCACATCCGGGTGCCAAACATGGGTTGCGGAAAGACCATTGCGCAGAATGGCCGCGCGGGCACTGTCCTGGTGTTCCTGTGTGGAGCCGTCATCGGCAATCACAATCTCGAAGCCCTTGTCATCCTGGGCGGCCAGCGCCTTCAATACAGCAGCCAAGGCATCGCTGCGGTTGTAGGTGGTGATGACTAGGGAGATCAAATCGGCGTGTGGCATTTTGGAATAGACTTAGCCGCCCGGGCATAGCCCCTACAAGCTGGCGTATCGCCCCTAACGTTTTTTGATGGTATCACCTTCAATGCCTCTGGTTTCCGTGTACATCATCGCTTTCAACGAAGCGGAAAAGGTCCGCGCCACGATCGAAAGCGCACGCTGGGCGGACGAGATTATTGTGGTGGACTCCTGGAGCACCGACGGCACACCCGAAATCGCCACAGAAATGGGTGCGCGCGTGGTGCAAGTCAAGTTCAACGGCTTTGGCGATTTGCGCAACAACGCCATTGCGGCATGCTCACACGAATGGATTTTCAGCCTGGACGCTGACGAGCGTTGCACCCCGGAGGCTGCAGCAGAAATCCGTGCGCTGATCAGCAGCCCGGATGCCGCCGATGCCTACTGGACGCCCCGGCGCAACTTCTTCATGGGCAAGTGGATCAAGTATTCAGGCTGGTACCCCAACTACCGCCAACCCCAACTCTTTCGCAAGGGCAAGATGCACTACGACCTCAAGCCTGTACACGAGGGCTATGTGCTGGATAGCGGCAAACCCATAGGCCACATGCGCAACGCCATCTGGCAATTCCCGTTCAAGAACATGGCGGAAGTCATGCACAAAGCCAACCGCTATTCCAGCCTAGGCGCAGAGAAAATCAAACACAAGAAGCTGAGCATGGGCTCTGCTCTTTCCCACGGCGCCTGGTCCTTTGTGAAGCACTATGTTTTCAAGCTAGGCTTTCTGGACGGATGGGCCGGTTTCGTCATTGCTCTGGGCAATTTTGAGGGAACCTTTTACCGGTATGTGAAAGCGATTGAATTGCAAAAGGGGGCGGCCTGGGGCGCTCCAGGCACGAAGGAAAGGCAGCCCCGTGGCTAGGTCAGACAGCGCTCTCTACTTGCGTCTGCTGGGCTATGTAAAGCCTTACTGGAAAGCCTTCGGATTGGCGGTCATTGGCATGATGGGAACAGCAGCCACCGAGCCGGCCTTTCCTGCCATCATGAAATACCTGCTGGACCATGGCTTCAAGACGGAAGACCATCGGCTTATTTGGCTCATCCCTCTGAGCATCGTGGCATTGTTTTTTGTACGGGGCGTGCTGTCCTTTGTAACCAGCTACCTCATGACCTGGATATCGACGCGTCTAATTTGCGACCTGCGCCGCGAACTATTTGCCAAAATTCTGGTGTTGCCCACGCAGTCTTTCCATGACCAGTCATCCGGGCAACTGATTTCCAAGATCCTGTACGACGTAGACAACGTGAACCAGGCCGCAACCAATGTTCTGGTAATTGCGGTACGTGAATCGTTGACCGCGATAGCGCTCATGACCTACCTGTTGTACATGAACTGGAAGCTCACGTTACTGTCCCTAGCAATTGCTCCAGCCATAGCCTTCATTATTCGTGGCTTCGGCAAGCGCATTCGGCGTGCCAGCAGGGATAGCTTCAACGCAATGCAGACCATTGCTCACACGGTCGAAGAAAGCGCCGTGGCCAATAAAGTCATCAAGATCTACGGAGCACAGGAGCAGCAGCGCCAGCGCTTCTTTGCGGATACGGAACGCTTCCGTCGCTCCATGATGCGTGAGGCAGTGCCAGCCTCCGCTTTGACACCCATTACGCATCTGACTGCTTCGGTAGCCATTGCAGCCATTACCTTCATGGCATTGAGTCAAAGCGTGGATGGAGGCGGAACCTCTGCGGGCGGTTTTGTGTCTTTTGTAACCACGCTTCTGCTGCTGATCTCACCCATCAAGCAGCTGACAACAATCAGTCCCATCATGCAGCGCGGACTGTCCGCATGTGAAAGTGTGTTTGGCTTGCTCGACAGCCCAAGTGAGCCCGATCAGCACGGCGAGCTGCTGTCTCAAGTACGTGGTGATATCGAGTTCGAGCATGTCTGCTTCCGTTACCCCCAAGCCGAACGGGATGCACTTTTTGATGTCAGCTTCAAAGCTGCGGCCGGACAGACGGTAGCTTTGGTTGGCGCCTCGGGTGGCGGCAAGTCAACAATTGGTGCGTTGATACCTCGCTTTTATGCACCCGTCAGTGGAAGTATCCGGATAGATGGGCGGGACATTGGTGGTATCGAACTGTCCAATCTGCGCTCGCATATCGGACTGGTCAGTCAGGATATTGTGTTGCTCAACGACACGGTGATGGCCAATATTGCGTTTGGCATGAAAGGCGAAGTGGATCGACAACGTATTGTTGCGGCGGCCCAAGCAGCCAATGCCTGGGAGTTTGTGGAGCAGTTGCCAAAGGGACTCGATACCCTGATTGGTGAAAACGGCGCCAAACTGTCTGGTGGACAGAGACAGCGCATCGCCATAGCACGCGCCATGTTATGCAACGCCCCCATCCTGATTTTGGATGAGGCGACCTCTGCTCTGGATACCGAGTCTGAACGTCAAGTGCAAGGCGCCTTGGCCACTTTGATGCAGAACAAGACCACCCTGGTCATAGCGCATCGTCTTAGTACGATCGAAAAGGCCGATCAAATCCTCGTGCTCGACCAGGGCAGAATCGTGGAGCGGGGAACCCATATTGAACTAATTAAGATGGCAGGCTTCTACTCCAACCTTCACAAGTTGCAAGCATGAAGATCCCCATACTCATGTACCACCAGATTGACGTCCCCCCGAAGCGCGGCACGTCGCTGCGTGGACTCATTGTGGCGCCCTCTTCATTTGCCAGACAAATGGCACTACTGAAATGGCTGGGCTACAAAGGACTTTCCATGAGGGATCTGGAGCCCTACCTTGCAGGTGAAAAACAAGGCAAAGTCGTGGGATTGACCTTTGACGACGGTTTCCAGAACAACGTGCAGCATGCACTGCCGGTACTTCAGAAACATGGATTTACCGCCACCTGCTATGCAGTAAGCCACGCGATAGGTGGTACCAATAGCTGGGACAAAAATCTCGGCATTGCACAGAAGCCTTTGATGAGCGATGACGATTGGCGCAAATGGCTGCGCTCCGGTATGGAAATTGGGTCACACACGCGTACCCATGCCGATCTGCGCAAGCTCAGCTCTGAAGCGGCCATGGCTGAAATTTCCGGCTCTAGGGAGGATTTGGAGACACAGTTTTCCTGCGAAGTTCGGCATTTCTGCTATCCCTACGGCTGGTATTCCGACGAACACAAGCAAATGGTCGAAAGTGCCGGATACCGCACCGCGACAACTACCACGCGTGGAAAAGTCAGTGTGCCCGCAGACCCTTACGCTCTGCGCCGAATCATGGTGGCGCGGGCCACCCACCTGGGCCTGTTTGCGGCAAAAATCATGACTGGCTACGAAGACCGCAGATCATGAAGCCCTTGGTGCTCTATTGCAAAAGCTACAGCACAGACCTCAAGCGCGTAGTCCGACTGGCAAAGTCCGTCCGGGAATTCAACAACGATTCGCTGGAACTGCATATCTCGATTCCTGCACACGATCACGCGCTATTCTCGGAACATCTGCGCAGCATCCCATCCATACTTCACACGGACGAAAACATCATTGCAGCATCAGGATTGAATCTGCAACAGATTCAGAAGATGACTGGCAGTGTGTCCCAACAAGTAATCAAGTCCAGCTTTTGGAAACTGGGGATTTCCACCAGTTATGTCTGCATTGACTCTGATTCCATTTTCATTCGCCCTTTCGGTCCCTTGGACTTTCTGACGCCCGATGGCGTGCCTTACACCATGCTGGACGAAGGTCATGACCTGTTGGAAGATGCTCTCCGTCAACGACGTCCCCGCATCGTGGATGCTTTTGAAAGGGAAGCTGCCCAGGTGCAAGCACTGTTTGAACGAAAGGGCAAGGCTTACAGCTTTGGCCCATTTCCCCTGGTTTGGCACCGAGACGTTTGGGAAAGCCTGGAAAAAAATTACCTGCACCCAAGGGGAATGAATATTGCCGATGCCATTGCCCTGGCGCCCATTGAATCACGCTGGTACGGTGAAGCACTGTTGCGCTATGCAGCGATACCTCTTGTTCCGACCCAAGCGTTATTCAAGGTGTATCACTACGCATGGCAATACGATCAGGACCGCAAGCGCGGAGTCGGCATGTCCGAACTTGCCCGCCTGTATTGCGGCGTGATTCTTCAGTCTGCCTGGGAGCGCGATTTGGACTGGCCCGAGGAAGGCGGCAGTTGGCTCTCCCGCACGGGGCGTAGACTGCGACGAAAGCTGGGGCGCATCTAATGCAGGGCGATTTCCTTCCGAAACCAACAATAGATCCTGAGAGCATTCCTGTCCTGCTCACCTCCAGTGTTATTGCACACGACACACGTGTTGCATTGACGGACACCAGTCAGCGCATGGACTATGCGTTGGAGTCCGTAGCACGGTGGCTTGAGCTATCTCCAAGGATACGCCTGGTGCTCTGTGACGGATCCAATTTCGATTTCAGTGCGGCAGTGGCACAAAGGTTCCCCAAGGCTTCCATTGAATGCATCTTCTTTCAAAATGACCCTGCTGCCGTCAGCTTGCATGGCCGAGGCTTTGGAGAAGGTGAAATTGTGCGTTACGCGATCGCACACTCTCAGTGGATCAAGCAGGCCGGAGCCTTTGCCAAATGTACGTCCAAGCTGTGGGTATGCAACTACGCCGAATGTTTGGCAGACTGGAACGGCAAATTCCTCTGCAAGGGAGTTTTCGACAATGTGTTTTCGCCCTTGCGAGAATCCCGACTTAGCTACATAGATACGCGCTTCTACATTGCCTCGGTGCCTTATTACAAACGCTATTTTGAATTGGCACATTTGCAAATCGATGTGGCCTCGGGCAAAGGCCTAGAAGATTGCTTCTTGAATATTTTCAATGAATGCAGTCTCACCGGCGTACTGTTGAATACGCCGCCTGTCATTGATGGTGTAGGCGGCGGCACGGGGAAGTACTACAAAAATCCGTGGAAACGCCGCATCAAGGAACGCCTTCGACTCAATCTGGTGCGAAGGAACAAGGCCTTCCGCGCACTGTTCACCCCGCCTCGTTAGCTGCGGCTTGCACACGTCCGAGAGCAAGCTTGCGGTACCCGAATAGATACATCAATAGCAGCAATTGCATTTGCATGTAGTGCTCCCTGTATACGGAATCGGCAAATCCGCGCAGTATCCAAAAAAGACTTATCAGCACCAGCGCCATCGCCCAGGGGCTATCTGGATTTGATTTCATACCGGACATGCCGCTGTACAGAAAATACGCCATCATGCTTGCAAACGCAAAGGCACCCAGCCAGCCCAGGGCCAACGCCAGATCGAGCCAGGAATTGTGCGAGTGGGCAAACTGCATCATCGGCACGTGACCGCATTTTTCCGCAATGAGTTTTTGGTAGGTATGACGCGAGCCATCCAACCCCAGTGGGTTTTCCTGCACGAGCTGCCAACCGACGCGCAAGAGAAGCACTCGTCCACCATCGGACTTGAGCCCTTCTATCACCGCCTGAACATAAGCCGGGTTCCGGCCTTGCAATCGCAAGCGAATACCGTCCTGGGTAGTGCTGTCCAACCCCTCACATATCACCTTCGTGGGATCTTGAATTGCAAAGGCAGCCTGCACGCTGTCGGCCATGTTGAACCAACGCGGGTCACGTTTGACATATTGGTAAGTGACGGAAAGCAGCAGACCAACAGTCATTAACCCAAGCACCGCACCGCGCCAACTACCTTGCAATTTCTCAACACTCTTGGATCTGGTTGCGGCTGACCCCAGTCCCGATCTCGCCAACGCAAAAGAAACGATCATGATCAAGAAGGAGTACAGGATGGCACCTCGCGATTGCGCAATCAATATGCTCAATAAGCAAAGCGCTATGCCGCTGACCGACAAAAACTGACCACGTGCATTCCTGCCGCGTATGGCATGTACAAGGTAGGCACAAAACAGGGCAATCGCCTGACAAGCTGGATAGCCCAGATTGCCGTGCATGGGCTCAATGCCGCGAAATCCATGCATCAACTGCTGAAGCGTCCAATGGGGGTTTGTCTGGTATGCCATGGGATGCACCAAAGAATCCCAAAGTGTTGAAATAGTGGGATCCGCGTAGAAGGCATTGCTAAGCAGTCCCAGCAACGCAGCAATGCATAGCAGCAAATGCAGAATCAAAGGTACAGCACTTGCAAACCCAAGAGCCAACAGTCCCGGTCCCCTACGACCCAACCAATGAAAAGCCGCGAAACCGACAAAACCGGCAAGCAACGCCTCAATCCATTCCATTCCCAGGCTCTGCCAAGCAGTTGCGCTCTGACGCGCCCAAAGAGGAAACAAAAACAAAAAACCTACCCAAAGCAGGATGGGGAAAGGCAAAGTCTTCAATGATTGGCGCAGGGGATATGCAAAGCGCTCTTGCTTGAATGCAAGCAACACCAGGAAAGCGGTGCTGAGCAATAGCAGTATCACGTTGCGCAAAGCTATCGTGCTTGAAATTGGAAAGATTGCCAACAGCAGCAGGAGCAACCAGAGCACTATTCTGCTCAAAGGGGGATTTTTATCTGAGGTCATAAGGTCAATTTGAAATGGCGTCATGGGCCTGAAAGCCATCCAAGCATCTGGTCCACAGCCCGCAGCGTCGAGTAGGGGCTTTGAAGAGCGTTGTCTTCCAGCGTCTTGTTCGCCCAATGGGCATGCAACTCCACTATCGCCGCCTTCAACGCAGTCATGTCGTTCGACTGTGCCTCGAAGTCCGTGAAACACACCTTATGGCCTGACGACACCAGCATGTCCGCCATCTGCGTATTGCAATACACCAGCGCCAATATGGGCCGCTGCATCCAGAGATATTCATACATCTTGGACGGAATGTACTCGGCGCAAATGGGCTCGATGCCGTGCAGAAGCAAGAGCACATCGGCACTGCGCATCTTCTGCAGAATCTGTTCTCGCCCGCTCTTGCCAGTAACCGGGTCGGTTTCTATGCGACCAAAATGCCGCAGGAATCCATACTTGGCATTTTGCCTTGCCGCATCGGATATATGGTCCAGCGGTCCACCGTACACGTGCAACTCCATCACGCCAACCAAGGCGGGAATTTCGTCCATCAGCTGGTCCATCGCGGATATCACCAGACTGAGGTTTCGGGTTTCCGACAGGGAGCCGAAATGCCCGATGACAAACTTCGAAGTGGGCTTGTAGGGCTCCAGTTGAAAAGCCGGAGCATCAACCCCGGGCAACATCATGTGGCCGCGCTCACCCAGCTCCGGATTACGCCGTTTGGCGCTTGCGAGTGCCGCTTCCGTGAACCATATGGCCACATCGGCTTCTCGGCATATGGTTGTTTCCACGCGCGCCTGCATCTTCTGCTGCGGTGTCGTTGGCACGGAGCCGGGTGTCACCATGGGGTCGTGCACCTCGGCTAACCAGCGCACACCCGTGGCTCGCTTCAGTGCCGCCGCGCCCACATGGGCGGCAAATGCTCCACCCGTGGAATAGATCAGGTCAAATTTGCGCGCGCGCAGCAAAAGCAGTCCTTTGATGTACGCGCTCAGCCACCAGGACCAGGAGCTCTCCACCGGTCGCAGCAGCTTTTCCACTAACATGAATGGCAGAAGTACCAAAGAAGCCAACAGCATCACTGCGCGGTAGCCCATGCCCGGCCCCAGATGCTTTCGCATCACGTGGCGTAGCTCGAAACGAATGCCTGCCGGACCCACAGGCCACACCTGATAGTGCTCATACCAGGCATCCTGTCGTCCCGACACACCGCTGAGTACCACCAGTTCAATGCCCGCTGCTTCCAGATGGGGCAGCTTGTCGGTAATGGTCTGGCTTGCGGCACGACCGTCCATGTTGAACGCATGCGACAGAACCAGCCAGCGCTGTTGAAAGCGCGGTGCCACCCGTTGGTAAATCTGCTCGTGTTGTTGGCCGACCTGCTGCCAGGTATGTTGCGCGGCAAACGCCCTGGCATGGTTGCCCAGCGCGGAGGCCGCCAAAGGGTCGCGCAAAATTCCAGCTATGGACTGCCGGACTTCCTGCGCCGATTGGGGGTTCTGCAACACAACGGCGTTCAAGCCAGCCGTCAACTCTGCCGCGATGCCACAGTAGCGCGGACCGCTGACCACCACGGGCAAGCCATGCGACATCGCTTCCAGCACCACCATTGCATACGTGTCTTCCAGCGTGGGATGCACCAGGCAATCGACCGCACGATAGGCGGTATCCATTTGCTGCAACGCGCCCACAAAATGCACACGCTCCGTCAAGTGCAGCTCGGATGCCATCTGCCGCATGGCGGCGTCCTGCTCACCTTGACCAACTACTGCCAACCAGATGTCAGGCAAACCTAGCAAGGCTTGAAACAACGTGGGCAAACCCTTCTTGCGAAAATCATTGCCCACGAAAAGCAGCCCTTGCCCTGCCTTGGGCAGTTGCAGTGCGGCGCGTGCAGTTCGTTTCTCATCCAGATCAGCGCTAGCGAGTACTCCAGTGACACCAGGCGCCACCATCTTCAGGGACGTCCGAACCTGTGGGAAGCAACGCTCCATCACCTGACGTAGCCAGTCCGAAGTAACGATGACGGTGCGTCGTGGCGCAATCGCGTAGCGGGCTTTTTCCAGCCACAGATAGGCCAGCAATCGCGGACTGGTGACCACCTTGGCCCAGCCCAGCAGCTTGGCCACACCTGTCTTGCCGTCAAACAAGGTGTGCTTCACCGGCAGCACGTGAACAGTCTGCACATTGCCATGCCAAGTGTTTTCGTGCGAGTGCACGATGTCAAAGCCCGATCGCGTGGCTTTCCAGGTTGCGTAGGCAAACCACAGCTGGTTGATCCAGCGTGGCCGTTTCATGGGCAAGGGGACCGTGTGGTAGGTCACCCCAGGAAACTGGTGCGCAATAGTCTGCGAAAAGACGTGCACTTCGTGGCGGGGAGCGAGCTGTTCCACCAGTGCAATGGCATAGCGCTCGGCACCTCCACCGGTGCTGGAAAAATTTCTGCTGAGGACCGCTATGCGCAAACCGTGCTGCTCCTGCTTTGTGTCACAGCAGCACGATGTCGTACTGTTCCTGCGCCATCGCCGCCTCGCTTTGCAGCGACACCGGCTTGCCGATGAATTCACTCAAGCCCGCCAGGTGCTGACTCTCTTCGTCCAGGAACAATTCGATCACCTTGGGCGAAGCCACCACACGGAACTCGCGCGGATTGAACTGGCGCGCCTCGCGCAATATCTCGCGGAAGATGTCGTAGGCCACGCTGCGCGCGGTCTTCACTATGCCCTTGCCCTCGCATACCGGGCAAGGCTCGCACAGCATGTGTGCCAGAGATTCGCGCGTGCGTTTGCGCGTCATCTCCACCAACCCAAGCTGGGAAAAACCACCGGCCGTGGTCTTCACGCGGTCGCGCGCCAACTGCTTGCGGAACTCTGCCAGCACCGCTTCCCGGTGGTCTTCGCGCGCCATGTCGATGAAGTCCACGATGATGATGCCGCCCAGATTGCGCAGCCGCAGCTGGCGAGCGATCGCCTGGGCCGCCTCCAGATTGGTCTTGAAAATGGTGTCGTCAAAATTGCGCGCACCCACGTAGCCACCGGTGTTCACATCCACCGTGGTCAGAGCCTCAGTCTGGTCCACGATCAGGTAACCGCCAGATTTCAGTTCCACCCGGCGCGCCATCGCCTTGGCAATTTCCTCGTCGATGGAGAACAAGTCGAAGATGGGGCGCTCACCCTTGTAGTGCTGGAGCTTTTCGGCGGCCATGGGCATGAACTCGGCGCCAAAGGTCTTGAGCAGTTCGAACTGCTCGCGGGAATCCACCCGTATCGTCTGCGTGGATTCGCTGACCAGGTCGCGCAACACGCGCTGCATCAGGTTCAGGTCCTGATGCAGCAGACTTTGCGGCGGCAAGCGTACGGAGGCGTCCTTGATGCGTGCCCAGGCCTTGCGCAAATAGCGTATGTCGTCACCCAGTTCGGCGTCGCTGGCGTCTTCACCATTGGTACGCAGGATGAAACCCCCGCCCTCACTGCCGGCCAGATTGAGCATGCGTGCACGCAGCTCCTCCCGCTGGGCCGGCGGAATGCGTTGCGAAATCCCGATGTGATCATCCTGCGGCAGAAACACCAGCAATCGACCGGCAATGCTGATCTGGGTGGACAGCCGTGCGCCCTTGGTTCCAATCGGATCCTTGATCACCTGCACCATCAGCGCCTGTCCCTCGAACACCTGTTTTTCGATGGGAATCTGTGCCGACGCATTGCGTGCAGCGCTGATGGTCTCGCCATCCTGCGGCGGATGCCACACATCGGCCACGTGCAGAAAAGCGGCGCGCTCCAGACCGATGTCGATGAAGGCAGACTGCATGCCGGGCAGCACGCGGGCCACCTTGCCCAGGTACACATTGCCGACCAGCCCACGCTCCAGCGTGCGCTCTACGTGCAACTCCTGCACGGCACCGTTTTCGACAATGGCAACACGGGTTTCCTGCGGTGCCCAATTGATCAGAATGTCGTGCTGGTTTGGCATCAGTCGCATCCCTTGAGTAGTTGTGCGGTCTCGTACAGTGGCAATCCCATGATGCCAGTGTAGCTGCCGCTGATGCGGGAAATGTAAGCCGCCGCCCTCCCCTGCACCGCGTAGGCACCGGCCTTGCCCATGGGTTCACCCGAATCCACATAAGCCTGAATCTCGGCCGCGGTCATAGGCGCAAACGTCACCCGTGACTCGCTGCACGCCTGTGCCTGCTTACCACTCCAGCCAATAGCGACAGACGTCAAGACTCTATGCGTATGTCCGGACAAGGCCTGCAGCATGCGTACAGCATCCGCTGCATCCGCTGGCTTGGCATAGATGGTCCGCCCCAGAGCGACCGTCGTGTCCGAACACAGCACGGGTGCCTCTTGCAAGCCACGGGCCTTCAAGCGCTTCAGGGCAGCTTCCAGCTTCAAGCGCGTGACCCGCTGCACGTAGGCTTTGGGCGCCTCACCTGGCAGTACTTCCTCCAGCGACTCGGCATCTTCTTCTGCACCAGGCAGCAGCAATTCATGGGCAACGCCCAATTGCGTCAACAGCTGGCTGCGGCGAGGGCTTTGGGAGGCAAGATAGATAAAACGCGGCATGGGCAAGAGTGTAGAGGCGTGGCCGGGTGCCATGACCGGCAGCGGCAATTATTCGCGGTGGTAGGGGTGGTTGGCGTTGATGGACCACGCCCGGTACAACTGCTCAATCAGCAAGACGCGCGCGAACGCATGCGGCAAGGTCATGTCTGACAGACGGATGCGCTCATGCGCAGCTTGTTTGAAGGCTGGGTCTATGCCGTCCGGGCCACCAATCACCAGGGCCACATCACCGCCGCCCAGTTGCCAGTCCTTCAGGCGCCCTGCCAGCGCCATGGTCGTCAGGTTGCTGCCACGTTCGTCCAGCACGACAATGCGGCACCCTTTGGGAATGACAGCCTCAATGCGTGCCCGTTCGGCCGCATACAGCGTATCCAGTGTCTTGGAACCGCGGGGTTCGGTCTTTACCGCCTTGAGCTCGACCTTGATCTCGTGGGGAAAGCGCTTGGCGTAATCATCCCAGGCCGTCTGCGCCCAATCGGGCACCCGAAGTCCGACCGCAACAATCAGCAGTCGCACAGGTGCAATCAGGCCTTGCGGCTGGCTGGCTTCTTGGCCGCGGCCTTTTTGGCTGCCGTCCGCGCCACGGTCTTGGCGGGCGCCTTGACCACGACCGTCTTGGCAACCGTCTTCACTGCGGCCTTCTTGGCCGGCGCTGTGGCAGTGGTGGACTTGGAAGGAGCCTTCTTGGCAGCAGTCTTCTTGGCCGCTGCCGCTTCGTTCTTCTTCACCTGAGCCTTGGACGGGAAGGCCTCGGCAACGCCCTTCTTGGCGGCGTTGGAGCGCTTGAGCGTCGTGGGTGCCTTTTCCTTGGCTGCGGGCGTACCTTCGGCCTTCACCAGCGTGGTGGGCTTGGCGGCACCCAGCTTCAGGCGCACGGGCTTTTCACCCCACAGCTCTTCCAGGTGGTAGTACTGGCGGAAGTTGGGTTGCATGATGTGGACAACGACTTGTGCGCAGTCCACGATGATCCACTCGCCGTTGTCCTCACCCTCGATGCGGGGCTTGGCAAATCCGGCTTCACGCACCGCATCGCGCACGCTGGCGGCCAGCGCCTTGGTCTGGCGGTTGGAGGTGCCGGAGGCAATGATGACCCGCTCAAAAAGGGGTGACAGGTGTTCCGTGTCAAACACCACGATGTCCTGCGCCTTGACGTCTTCCAGGCCATCAACAATGGCGCGCTGTAGCTTTTGGGTGTCTTTTTTGGCAACGGTAGAAGTGGTCATCAGGCTGATTGGTAGAGGTGGTGTTGGTCAATATAACGCGCAACGGACTCAAAGACCAGAGGCGCAACGCTTTGTCCGCGGGCGGATTTGTCGCGGATTTCGGTGGCACTCAAAGGGCTGGGAGGCATCTGCACGGGCTGAAAAACAGCGCCTCGCAGTGCGGAACCGCTGCTGGACATAGCCGTGGCAACGTTCGAATCGGAGCGTGAAGCTACACAAATTATAGCAGTGCCCCCCAACTCCTCCACGCGGTGCCAGCTCGGGAGTGCCTTGGCCTGGTCTTCACCCATCACGAGATAGAGCTGCGCCTGGGGATAAATGGCCTGCAGTTCCCTGAGCGTATCGATGGTGTAGGTCGGGCCACTGCGCATGATTTCACGATCATCTACCAGGGCACGGTACACATTGGCGAATGCCAGATGGCACATAGCCAGGCGGTGCCGGGCTTCGGTCAAGGTGCGTTGCTTGTGCCAGGCGTGTCCGGTGGGAACCACATGCAACACGTCCAGGTTCAGCTGCTCAATGGCCGCCTGAGCCAGCGCAACGTGCGCCCGGTGCGGTGGGTCAAATGCGCCACCAAACAAGCCGACTCGCTGGGCCTTCAAGCCACTCACACCCACTCCCGGCGCACCAGGAAGTCCTGGTACAACGCAGCTTCTGGCGACCCGGCTTCGGGCACCGTTTGGTACGACCAGGTGGCGTGGGGCGGCATGGACAGCAGTATGGACTCGGTGCGCCCGCCGGACTGCAGGCCGAAGTGCGTGCCCCGGTCCCATACCAGGTTGAATTCCACGTAGCGCCCACGCCGATACAGCTGGAACGCGCGCTCGCGCTCGCCGTAGGCCGTGTTCTTGCGCCGTTCCACAATGGGCAGATAGGCCGCCAGAAATCCGTCACCCACGGCACGCAGCATGTCAAAGCTGCCCGATTGGCCCAGCTCGGAAAAGTCGTCAAAGAACACGCCCCCCACACCACGGGGTTCGTTGCGGTGCTTGAGGAAAAAGTATTCATCGCACCAGGTCTTGAAGCGTGGGTACTTGTCGCTGCCAAACGGGTCCAACGCATCCTTGCAGACCCGATGAAAGTGACGTGCATCCTCTTCAAACCCATAGTAGGGCGTCAAGTCCATGCCGCCGCCAAACCAGCAAACGAGGGCCCCATCTTGTGCTTTGGCCATCAACATGCGCACATTCATGTGCACCGTGGGAACATACGGATTGCGGGGATGGAACACCAGCGAGACACCCATGGCCTCAAAAGGAGCACCGGCCAGTTCCGGGCGATGCTGGGTAGCGCTGGGCGGCAACTTGGGGCCCAGCACATGCGAAAACCCGCAGCCGGCACGCTCAAAGACGTTGCCGTTCTCCAATATTTTGGTAATGCCACGACCCTGCAAAGGCTCAGTCGGCGCCTTCTCCCATGGGTCTGCAAGAAACTGTGTGCCATCGACGTCGGCGATGGCCTGGGTAATGCGGCTTTGCAGTCCCATCAGGTAGTCGCGTACGACGACCGGTGAAAGTGTGGATTCGGACGGCATCAAGCCTATTTCTCCATGATTTGTATGGGCGCAGCTTGCGCGTGGTGCTTGCCAACGGCACCTTGAAAAGCGTTTGCGATATGTTCCATGTCTGCCTGCACGTCACCCGTCAGGTGGTAAAAGTGGGAGACATACACCCGCCTTTCGCGGTAGTTCACGCTGCAGATTCCCACGGGCACGTTCGCGGCCAGCGCCACCTGATAGAAGCCGCTGCGCCAGCCAGGCGTCCATTTGCGTGTGCCTTCGGGTGTCAGAGCCAGCCAGAAGTAACCATCTTCTTCCCGGCATTGCTGGATGGTTCGTACCATCTGCCCTACGACGCCATGGGGTGAGCGCCGGTCCACCGGCACCCCGCCCAGCCACTGCATCCAGTGACCCAGCAAGGGCCAGCGAAACAGTGAGTCCTTGGCCCAGAAGCGCAGCTGCATGCCGACCGTCCATTTGGCAATCAGGAGATAAACGAAATCCCAGTTGCTGGTATGCGGATACACCACCATCACACCCTGCCTGGACGGAAGACCATCAAACTGGATGCTCCAGCCTATGGCTTCAAAAACCCAGCGGGCCAGACGGCTGCCTGGCAGTTGTACCGGAAGCGGCCGGGGAAAGTCATCTGCCACGCGAATACTCCAACGCTGGACGCAACGCCTCAGCCCTTGAGCGCCCGATGGCCAATATCGGTGCGGTACTGCATGCCATCGAAGTGAATATCCTTGATCACCTGATAGGCCTTCTGCTGAGCCTGGCGCAAGCTGTCGGCCAGCGCTGTCACGCACAACACGCGCCCGCCTGAGGTCTGCAGGACGCCATCCTTCAGCACGGTGCCTGCGTGGAAAACTGCGCAGTCCTCGGTATGCTCGCCAATGCCGGTGATCGCATCGCCCTTGCGCGGATTCAGCGGATAGCCAGGGGCTGCCAGCACAACGCCCAAAGCCGCGCGCCGGTCCCATTGCAGCTCCACCTCATCGAGCTTGCCATGCGGTCCGGGCTCCGTAGCGGCCCACAGCACATCCACCAGGTCGGTCTTGAGGCGCATCATGATGGGTTGCGTCTCGGGGTCGCCCATGCGGCAGTTGAATTCCAGCGTCTTGGGCTGACCATGTGCGTCAATCATCAGCCCTGCATACAGAAAACCGGTGAACGGAATACCGTCCTTTTCCATCCCACGGATGGTGGGCAGGATCACCTCGCGCATGGCCTTGGCGTGTACATCGGGCGTCACCACGGGTGCCGGCGAATAGGCACCCATGCCGCCGGTATTGGGCCCCTGGTCGCCGTCCTGCAGCCGCTTGTGGTCCTGGCTGGTGGCCAAGGCCAATACGTTCTTGCCGTCACACAGCACGATGAAGCTGGCCTCTTCGCCTTCCAGAAATTCCTCCACCACCACGCGGGCGCCGCCCTCGTTGTGGGTGACACCCAACGTGTCGTCCACCAGCATGAAGTCGATCGCCTCGTGGGCTTCCTGCTCCGTCATCGCCACCACCACGCCCTTGCCGGCGGCCAGGCCATCGGCCTTGACCACGGTAGGCGCGCCCATCTTGCGCACATAGGCGTGCGCCGCAGCAGGGTCGGAAAATGTGGCGTATTCGGCAGTCGGAATACCGTGGCGGCGCATGAACGCCTTGGAAAAGGCTTTGGAGCTTTCCAACTGCGCAGCTGCCTTGGTCGGGCCGAAAATGCGCATGCCGTGGGCACGGAACTCGTCCACCACGCCGGCTGCCAAGGGGCCTTCGGGGCCGACAACAGTCAATGCAATCTTGTTTTCCTGCGCCCAGTTGCGCAGCTCCACGATGTCGGTAATCGGCACATTTTCCAGCCGGGGGTCGGTGGCCGTGCCGCCATTGCCCGGTGCCACGTACACCATTTGCACCTTGGGCGACTGCGCCAGTTTCCAGGCCAGCGCGTGCTCACGGCCTCCGCCACCAATTACGAGTACTTTCATAAGGACCTTTACAGAGCAGCGTTGTGGAAGACTTCTTGCACGTCGTCCAGATCTTCCAGCACGTCCAGCAACTTTTGCATGCGCTCGGCGTCTTCTCCGCTGAGTTCAATGGTGTTCTCGGGGCGCATGGTGACGCCTGCCACTTCGGCCACCAAGCCCGCCGCTTCCAGCGCAGCCTTGACCGCCTCGAAATCAGAAGGGGTGGTCAGCACCTCGACCGCACCATCCTCATCAGTAATGACATCCTCAGCACCGGCTTCGAGCGCCACTTCCATGACTTTGTCTTCACTGGTGCCCGGAGCAAATATCAATTGTCCGCAATGCTTGAATTGGAATGCCACCGAGCCTTCCGTACCCATGTTGCCACCGTGCTTGCTGAACGCGTGGCGCACTTCGGCCACGGTACGCACGCGGTTGTCGGTCATGGTGTCCAGAATGATGGCGGCGCCGCCAATGCCGTAGCCCTCGTAGCGGATTTCCTCGTAGCTCACGCCTTCGGCATTGCCCGTGGCCTTATCGATGTTGTACTTGACCCGGTCAGCCGGCATGTTGGCGGCCTTGGCCTTTTCGACGGCTAGGCGCAGTCGGGGATTGGCGCTGAGGTCGCCCCCACCTGCGCGGGCGGCAACGGTGATTTCACGGATGATGCGCGTCCAGATCTTGCCCCGCTTCTCGTCCTGACGACCCTTGCGGTGCTGAATATTGGCCCATTTGCTGTGTCCTGCCACGCGAAATCCTTTAAAAATTCGTTACGCTACGGCGGAATTGTACTTTTCAGGAATCCCATGCCTCAGAACAACCCGGAGGGCATACTGGTTGCCCAGCATGCGCAGGCCAAGAACCCCGTCCAGTGTTTTTTGCGTCCTGACAAAGCCAACCGCCACGGCCTGATCACCGGCGCCACCGGAACCGGCAAGACCATCACGCTGCAGACCCTGGCCGAAGGCTTTTCCAACCTGGGCGTGCCGGTCTTCATGGCCGACATCAAGGGTGACCTCACCGGCATCTCGCAACCTGGCAGCCTGACGGACCGGCTCGCCAAGGTCCTCAAGGAACGTAGCTTGGAAGAACCTGCCTTCCAGGCCTACCCAACCACCCTCTGGGACGTGTTCGGTGAGCAAGGGCATCCGGTGCGGGCCACGGTCAGCGACCTGGGCCCCCTGCTGCTGGCGCGCATGCTCAACCTCAACGAAACCCAGGAAGGCGTGCTGCAGCTGGTGTTCAAGATTGCCGACGACGACGGTTTGCTGCTGCTGGACATGAAAGACCTGCGCGCCATGTGCCAGCATGTGGGCGACAACGCCGCTACCTACACCACCGAATACGGCAACATCAGCGCCGCCAGCATCGGTGCCATCCAGCGCGGACTGATGCAGGTGGAAAGCCAGGGTGGCGACCGCTTCTTCGGCGAGCCCATGCTCAACATTGCCGACTTCATGCAGACCGACAGCAATGGCCGGGGTGTGATCAACATCCTGGCCGCCGACAAGCTCATGAACGCGCCGCGCCTCTACGCCACCTTTCTGCTGTGGATGCTGAGCGAACTGTTCGAGACGCTGCCGGAGGTGGGCGATCTGGACAAGCCCAAGCTGGTGTTCTTCTTCGACGAGGCCCACCTGCTCTTCAACGACGCGCCCAAGGTGCTGCTGGAACGCATCGAGCTGGTGGTACGTCTGGTGCGGAGCAAGGGCGTGGGCGTGTACTTTGTGACGCAGAACCCGCTGGACATCCCGGACTCGGTGCTGGCCCAGTTGGGCAACCGGGTACAGCATGCCCTGCGCGCCTTCACCCCGCGCGACCAGAAGGCCGTCAAGGCCGCGGCCGAGACCATGCGCGCCAATCCCGGGCTGGATGTGGCCACAGCCATTACCGAGCTGGGGGTGGGCGAAGCCCTGGTCAGCCTGCTGGATGAAAAAGGTCGTCCCGCCCTGACCGAACGTGCTTTCGTGGTTCCACCGGCCAGCCAGATCGGCCCCATCACCGCGGCGCAGCGCAAGGAGCTGCTGGACAACTCCATCGTTGCCGGCGTGTATGAAAAGGCAGTGGACCGGGAATCCGCATTCGAGGCACTCAAGGGGCGCACGGTTTCACGCATGGCGCCTGCCAACCAGACCACAACCGCACAGGCAGCTTCCACGCCGTCCGGCCAAGGGACATCCGGCGCGGCAGCGACGGCCTCGGTACAGGAACGCGGCCTGCTGGACGGGCTTGGCGACCTGCTGGGTGGCGGAACCCGCCGCACCCGCGCCAGTGCGGGCGAGCAGCTCATCAAGAGTGCGGCCAGCTCCATAGGCCGGGAAGTCGGCCGGCAGATCATCCGCGGCGTGCTCGGAGGCATATTCGGCTCTAGCCGCCGCTAAACCCTCGATGGCCTGGCAATGTCACCCCGGGCCTGCGACACTATGGTCACAACTTACAAAGCTTAGTCAAGAAGAAAGGCTCACATGATCCCCATAGACCCCGCCGCCCGTGCCAACGTGCACCTGATCGAGCACCCGCTGGTGCAACACAAGCTCACCCTCATGCGCAAGAAAGAAGCCAGCACCAACAGCTTTCGCCGTCTGCTCAATGAACTCAGCAGCCTGATGGCCTACGAAGTCAGCCGCGACATGGCCATGCAGGAGGTGCAGATCGAGACCCCGCTGGAAAGCATGACCGCCAAGGTCATTGACGGCAAGAAGCTGGTGTTTGTTAGCATCCTGCGCGCCGGCAACGGCATTCTGGACGGCGTGCTCTCGGTGGTGCCCGGTGCCCGCGTAGGCCACATCGGCCTGTACCGCGACCCCAAGACCCTGCAGGCCGTGGAGTACTACTTCAAGATGCCCAAGAACATGGAAGAGCGCGACATCGTGGTGGTCGACCCCATGCTGGCCACCGGCAATTCCGCCGCCGCCGCCGTGACGCGTCTGAAGGCCTGCAACCCCAAATCCATCAAATTCCTGTGCCTGCTGACGTGCCCGGAAGGCATCAACACCATGTACAAGGAGCATCCGGACGTGCCGATTTACACCGCCGCCATCGACCGTGAGCTCAATGACCACGGCTACATACTGCCCGGACTGGGAGATGCGGGCGACCGTATCTTTGGCACCCAATGAGCAAGCTAGACCAGGACATGCAGCGTCTGGCGCTGCAGGAACAGTTGCTGCAGCTCAGCCAGTTTGACGAAACCGTGGCTTGGGATTTGGGCTGCCGCATCAAGCTGATCTGCGAGGCGCGCCAGGTGGGCGTGACCATCGAGGTACGACGCGCCAAGGAAACCCTGTTCTTCTACGCCATGCCGGGCGTGGTACCCAACAACGCCGAGTGGGTGCGGCGCAAGCGCAATGTGGTCGAACTGCTGCACCGCAGCTCTTATGCCGTGGGCTTGGCGCACCAAAAAGACAACACCTCGTTGCCGCAAAAGACCGGCGTGCCCCTCAACGACTATGCCGAGCACGGCGGCAGTTTTCCCATCCGCGTCAAAGGCGTGGGCTGTGTGGGCGCGGTGACTGTCTCTGGCGTGCCGCAACGTGAAGATCACGCCATCGTGGTGGAAGCGCTGGCCGAACTCTGCGGTATCCCACTGGCCGAGGTCGCGCTGGAGCCCTGAGTGCCCCGGTCAATGGCGAGCTAGCGGCGGCGCGCAGAGCGTACGCCCTGCAGCTCGCTCACAATGCCCAGCACCCGCGCCAGCCGACCGGACTCAGACACCTCCACGGTGAAGGTCATCCAGGCGGTGCCCTTGATGGTCTGGGTCTGCACACCGATCACGTTCATCTTTTCCTTGGCAAAGACCTCGGAAATATCACGCAGAAGGCCCTGGCGGTCGTGCGCCTCAATGGCCACGTCCACCGGGTAGACGCTGGCATCCTTGCCCGGCTGCGTACCCCAGGCCACGTCGATGCAGCGGTCGCCGCTGCGTTGGATCATGTTGCGCAGGTTGGAGCAGTCGGCCCGGTGCACGCTCACGCCCTTGCCACGGGTCACAAAGCCGATGATGAGGTCCGGTGGCGCCGGTTTACAGCAATTGGCCAACTGGGTCATGAGCGAATCCACGCCCACCACCAGCACGCCGCCCTTGCCGGTCTGCCGCGATGTGCTGGGCTTCTTGAGTAGCGGTACTTCGTCCTGCTCGAGTGCCGGCTCCGGCGGGCGCAACACGATCTCGATGTTGCGCAACGAGAATTCATCCTTTCCCACCACCTCGAACAGGTCGTCGGCGGAATTGAAACCCAGTTGGGATGCCAGGTCGTCCAGTTTGATGGCCGTCTTGCCTTCGCGCTGCAGCAACTTTTCCACGGCTTCGCGGCCCTTGGAAAGCGTTTCACCCATGGCCTGGGCGTTGAACCAGGCGCGCACCTTGGCCCGCGCCCGGTGACTTGCCAGGAAACCCAGCTCGGGGTTGAGCCAGTCGCGTGAAGGGCCGCCCTCCTTGACCGTGGTGACTTCCACGGTCTGGCCGTTCTTCAGCGGCGTGTTGAGCGGCACCATCTGGCCGTCCACCTTGGCACCCCGGCAGCGGTGCCCCAGGCTGGTGTGCACGCTGTAGGCAAAGTCCACTGCCGTGGCGCCCTTGGGCAGTTCCACCACGGCGGCGTCGGGTGTCAGCACGTAGATGCGGTCGTCCAGCAGGGCGGCGTCCTGTGCGCCGCTTTGGGCGCCCTCGCCCTCCTGTGCGCCCGACAGATCCCGCTCCCAGGCCAGCAACTGGCGCAGCACGGCGATCTTGGCGTCGTACTCACTGCTGGCGGAAACGCCCGCGTAGCCCTTGGTGCCCGCCTCCTTGTAGGCCCAGTGCGCAGCCACGCCATGCTCGGCATGGTCGTGCATGGCCTGCGTGCGCAGTTGTACCTCAATCGGCTTGCCTGCCTTGTCCCGCACCACGGTATGCAGTGACTGGTAGCCATTGGCCTTGGGCCGGGCAATGTAGTCGTCGAACTCATCGGTCAGCGGCGTGAAATGATCGTGCACCCAGGCCAGCGCCGCGTAGCAATCGGGAATGGTGGGCACCACAATGCGCAGCGCCCGGATATCGTAGACCTGCTCGAAGCCCAGGGACTTGCCGCGCATCTTCTTGACGATGCTGTAGATGTGTTTGGGCCGCCCCTGCACCATGGCCTGTATGCCCTGCGCCGCCAGGTCCTGCACCATCTGCTGGCGAAGCGCTTCCACCGACGCCTCGCGCTCGGTGCGCTTTTCGTCCAGCAGCCGGGCGACCTGGCGATAGGTTTCGGGTTCCAGAAAGCGAAAGGACAGGTCCTCCAGCTCCCATTTGATTTCCCAGATTCCCAGCCGATTGGCCAAGGGCGCGAAGACCTGCAGCGATTCCCTGGCTAGGCCAGGAGGCACGGGCAGCTTGGTGGCGGCAAAGAAGCGCAGCGTCTGCAGTCGTGACGCCAGTCGCAACATCACCACACGCAGGTCACGCGAAAACGCCAGCAGCATCTTGCGTACGCTCTCGGTTTGCGCTGCGGCGGTCTGCGCCATGGGTGCGTTGCTTCCGGCATGGGTCGCCGAGTTCTGCGCGGCGCGCGCCATGCGCTGCACCCGCACCAGCTTGGTGGTCTCCATGGCCAGGTTGGCAAAATTCTCACCAAAGGCCTTGGCGATCACATCATGCGGCTTGTTCAGGTGGTCGCAGGCATAGACCAGGTAGCAGGCGGTCTGCATAGCCTCCGAACCACCGATGGATTTCAGGATGGCGGCCACGGCATCGGCGTGCGCCAGGATGTTCTCACCCGTATCCAGGGTTTCGCTGGTGAGCAGGGGCTCGGCAAATGCGCGCGCACGCGCCAGCGCACCGACTTGCTCGGGCAGGGCCTCCCCAGCAAGGGCAATCACAGGAGGCGGAACCGCGCTGCCGTATTCGGCAGATGTACTTTTCATAAATGGGTGCGCACAAGCGTCTGGTTACGGTCAGTCCAGCAGGAAGGAGCACACCGCGCCCACCTGCTCTTCCGTGACAAAGGTGGGCGCATGCCCCACGCCGGCAAACTCGAGCAAACGGGCCCGCGGCCCGCGTTGTGTCATCTGGTGGGCAGTCTGGGCGGACAACAAATCCGACTCCGCCCCCCTTACCAGCAGAGTCTGCGCAGTGAGGCTGTCATACAGCTGCCACAGTGCCGCTTCGCCCTGCTGGGCCACTTCCTGGGTAAGGGCCAGAAAAGGCACGGCAATGGCCGGGTCATAGTGCAAGCGCACGCCCCCCTGCGGGTCCGGCTTGACCATGGGCGCCGACAGCGCCAGCCACTGCTGGCGCGTATGCGGCCCGAATCCGGTGGAGATGCCCCACAAATGGTCCGCTGCATGTTCCAGTGTGTCGAAGTGCATGTTCTTGCCCAGATAGTTTCCGATCCGTAGCAACGACTCCCACTCCAACGCCGGACCCACGTCATTGAGCACCAGCCGGCGCACCGTAGTGCCCACCGTATGCGCGTGGGCACTTACCCCGATGCCAATCAACCCGCCCATGCTGGTACCCACCCAATCCAGGGTCTGGGGCTTGAGTTGCGCCAACAGTGCCAGCATGTCGCCTGCGTAAACGTGAATAGCGTATGCCTGGGGATCGGAAAGCCACTCACTCATGCCGCGGCCCGCTACGTCAGGGCAGATCACCTGCAAGGGATGGGGCGAACGCGCAATGAGCGACTGCACCAGCACGTCAAAATCCCGCCCCTGACGGGTCAGCCCATGAACACACAGAACGGTATGGGCGGCCTGGGGATCGCCCCACTGCCAGAATGCCATGCGGTGGCCGCCTGTTGCATCGGGACAGTGGATGAAATTCAGCGTCGGGTCAGCCATACAGATGCTCTGTGTTTCATAATGACTCCATCCTAATTCAAACCCTCAACCATTCCAGAAAGAACACCCATGTTGAAAGGTAAAACTGCTCTCGTCACAGGCTCCACCAGCGGCATCGGCCTGGGTATCGCCAAGGCCTTGGCAGCACAAGGCGCCAACATCGTGCTCAACGGCTTTGGCGATGTGGAGGGCCCGAAGGCGGAAGTGGCAGCGCTGGGCGTGCAGGTGGCATACCACGGTGCCGACATGAGCAAGCCTGCCGAAATCGAAGACATGGTTGCATTCGCCACCAAGACCTTTGGCAGCCTGGACATCCTGGTAAACAACGCCGGCATCCAGCATGTGGCACGGGTTGAAAACTTCCCGGTGGAGCGCTGGGACGCGGTCATTGCCATCAATCTGTCCAGCGCCTTCCACGCGACCCGCGCCGCCCTACCGGGTATGCTGGCCAAAAACTGGGGCCGCATCATCAACGTGGCATCGGTGCATGGCCTGGTGGGCTCTGCAGAAAAATCCGCCTACGTTGCGGCCAAACACGGCGTCGTCGGCCTGACCAAAGTCGCCGCACTGGAAAACGCCACCTCCGGCGTGACCTGCAACGCGATCTGCCCCGGCTGGGTTCTGACGCCGCTGGTGCAAAAGCAGGTAGACGCCAAGGCCGCCGCGCTCAAGATTTCCAACGAAGAGGCCACCGGCCTGCTGCTGGGCGAGAAAGAGCCTTCCAAGCAATTCACCAGCACCGAAGAGCTGGGTGCGCTGGCCGTCTTCTTCTGCTCACCGGCTGCCAACAATGTCCGTGGCGTGGCCTGGAACATGGATGGCGGCTGGGTCGCCCAATAAGCCGGCAAGCCCTGGAAGAAAGGCAGTCCGCTAGCGCGACTGCTTGAAAGCCATCACGGCCTGGTTGCGCAGCGTGCGCAGCAAGGCCAGTTCCTTTTCATTGAGCTCCAGAGCGCCTTTGGTCGTCTTGTCGGCGTAGATCAGGCCAAACGGAGCTGCCTTGATGTGCAAGGGCAGCAGCAGGAATGCAGGCGCATTCAAGGTCTTCTGATACCAGGCAGGCAGTCGAGCCTGGATGCGCGACTCGCTGGCATCACTGATCATGCTGTCCACACCCTTGATGCAGACCACGGCAAACAGGTCTGGCGTGGCGGCCTTGAGCGGCACCTTGAAGTCCTTGACGAAAACTTCCACCTTGTCACCCAGGCCAAAACGGCCGGTGACGGTTTCGGTCTTGGGGTCCCGCATGCAGAAGATGATGCGATCGAAGCCCATGGCGCGAAACATGGTTTCCAGAACCATGCGCAGCACATCCGTCAATTTGAAGTCTTCCACCATGGCATTGGTGATGTCCTGAATACCGGCAGCCAGGGTCTCGGCCACCTGGGTCGACTTGACCGACTGCACCGGGGTTGTGACGTCTACCGCCGGCGTCGCCTGCAACTCCAGACTGACAAAGTTGGAATCCGCGCCGGACGCGGGTCCAGCGTCGGCATCGCTGCCCGACCCATGCAGTACCTTGTGCGCTGCCGATCCAGGTTTCACCCGGATCTCCATTGCGCCGGCCATATCCTGCAACTTGATTTTGGCCTGTTCCACCACCGCACTGAGCTGTTTTTCGGTGGTGCCCACGCAGTGGGCATACTTGCGCGCCACTTGAGCCACATGGGCAGCGGCTTCCTTGGGCTCATGCTTGAGCAAGACATCGGCAATTTCGTTGGACGCCGTGGCCACCCAGCGCAACCGCTCCAACGGATCCAGAGAAACGTTGCTGGGCGGTGAACCAACCGGATGCCGCATGCATCGCTGAATGCTCTCGGGCAGTCCCCAGGCCCTGGCGATACCAAGTCCCAGGTTTTCGTAACTCAGGCCCAACACTTTCAGGGACGCGGTCTCTTCGGTTATCGGAGGAGCCTGCATTTCCATCAAGGCGCGGACCTGCTGTGCCTCTTCCGGGAAATAGAACTGCACCAGCAAACGCCCCATGTTCTGGAACATGGCGCCAATGAAGGCCTCCTCCGCCTCCTTGGCGGTGGTACACATCTCGGCACCCAGCGTACCGGCCAGCAAGGAGCGGACGAACTCATCCTTGATCTGGGCAGCATGGGCCTTGTCCTGCATATGCTCCAGCAGGACCAGGCTCAGCGCCATGTTGCGGATGCCGTTGAACCCCACCAGCGAGACCGCTCGCGAAACCGTGCTGATGGCACCGCTGCGAGCGAAATGCGCGCTGTTGACCACCCGCAGCAACTTGTTGGTCAGCGCCACGTCCTTGAGGATCTGGTTGGTGACGCTGCTGACGCTCTCGGTCTCGGAGGTAGCCATGCTCTGAATGCGCATCACCGATTCGGAAAGCGCCGGGAAGTCGGACTTGTGGCGCATGCGACGCAACAGGAATTCCAAAGTCCCGCCGGCCGTACCCTGCACGATGTCGCTTTGCGCGGGCTGCCGCCATTCGTTGAGGGCATTGAACAGGCTGCGTGCGTCCGGGAAGCGTTGCTGCGGATCTCGTACCAGCGCCCTGTTCACCAGGGAACGCAAGGCGTCGTCCACATCGGACCCGACTTCCGCTGGTAGCACCAGTTGCTCATGGGCCAGACGGTACATGGCGCGATTGGGATCGGCCTCATCGACCAATGGCTTGCCAATCAACAACTCCGCCAATACCAAGCCGCAGGCAAACAAGTCCATGGAAGGCACGGGCTGCGCACCGCCAATGGCTTCCGGCGACAAATAACCCACGGTGCCTCCCAGCGCCACCTGCTCACCACCGGCAGTGGTGTGGGTGCGCGCGGCAATACCGAAATCCATAATGCGTGCCCGCCCTGTGCTGTCCACCAGGATATTGGAAGGCTTGATGTCCCTATGCACCACACCTTCGGTATGGGCCACGGCAATGGCGTCGAGCACGTCCATCATGTAGGCCACGGCCTCACGTGCCGGCAAAGGCCCCTTACGCGCCAGAAGCTGTGCCAGGGTGTCCCCTGCAACGTACTCGAACACCAGATAGGCGTGCTGGTCCTGGATGTCGGCTTCAAAAACGGGAACGATGCTGGGATGCTTGACGCGCCCTACGTTGCGCGCTTCCTGCAGCCACTGCTTGATCGCCTGTTCGTCAACGCCGGCGACCGGTCGCAAGACCTTGATGGCAACCTCACGCTCCAGGCGCGGATCGTGCGCCAGCCACACGGTGGATTGCGCCCCTTGGCCCAAAAGGCGCTTGAGCTCAAAGCGTCCAAGGGTGTCCGATGGCTTGAGTAAAGAAGGAGAACGACTATGTTGTTGATTTGCAGGAGATTCGGCCATGCACCCGATGCTACTTGAGTTGTATCGCTCCAGATACTGTGACAAACACCTGTGACTTGCCACTCTCAAGGGGTACTGGCGCACTGTCCGCAGCGAAGGATCGCGCACTCTTGGCCAGCATCAGCGGTCGGGGCCCGAGACTCTGGTCCGACGCGCTGACCGCCACTTCACGCAGGGTGTAATCCCCGAAGCCAAAACCGCGCGCAATTTCAGCGGATTTGGTCTTGAAGGCATCAATGGCCAGTTTCTGCGCCTGCGACTCCAACAGGGAGCGGGTGGCGCGGCTCAGGCTGAAATTCAGATTGCTGATGGTCAGCGGCTGCGCCTTGGCGGCCGCATTTCCAATGCGGGGAAAGTCCGCACCTTCCAGCACCAGTTCGGCCGTGCCGACCCAGCCACTCATCTTGCCGTCATTGCTGTAGCGCGGCTGCAGGCTGAACGCCCCGCTGCGCACTTCCATGGCTCCCGGCTGGGCCGTCTTCTTCACTTCTGCCAAGGCGCCATCAACGGCCTGGCGCAAATAGCCCTGCACCGCGCCCGGGTCGCTACCCTCCTTGGTGGTGGAAAGCGTCAGCGTCAACCAGTCCTGTACAGCTTCCACAGTGCCGCTGGCGGAAAGCTGCACCACGTTGTGCGGTTCGACGGTGGTCTCGGCTCGTGCGCTGGTGGCAACCAAGACGACGGCCAGCAGACCAAGAGCCGCGCAACGCGCGACGGGGTGCAATTTATTCATGCAAATACGGTCTCAAGATGGGTTTCAGCGGGAGCCTTCCAGGCGCTGCTGGCGCAGTTGCTGACGCAACAAGGCCTTTTCTTCTGCGGAGAGCTGACGAAGCATCACGGGGGCATCATCCTCCTGCGACTTGACCGCTTCGCGCAGAACGTCACGCCGCACCTGGACGGAACGATCCTGATCGCCTCTGGCCATGCCGTCGGCACCACGCGGCCCGCCATCGCTTCCCCCACGCGACCCTTTGGACTGGTCAGCGTGTGCCAAGCCGAACCCGCACAACAAGAGCAACGATATTGAAAGATAGAGATGACGATGCAACATACAGGTCCAACGGTTGAACACTCAACCCTGTGGACATTGTCCTCAGTGCATAAGGCGCGCAGGGTTGAATATTTGTAACATTGTGTCAAATGTTGCCCCTACTGGCTCCATACCAGGCTGACAGCACGCAAAATCCCGCCTGTTACAAATTGAGACGTCCATGACCGCAACGCACGACCGCCCCGACAAGATACTGATAGTGGATGACGATGCCCGCATCCGTGACTTGCTCAAACGCTATCTCACACAGGAAGGCTTTGACGTATTGCTGGCCGAAGATGGAAAGTCCCTGAATCGGGTGATGATGCGTGAGACCGCAGACCTGATCGTGCTGGACCTGATGATGCCCGGCGAAGACGGCTTGTCCATCTGCAGAAGACTGCGTGCCGCCAACGACCTGACCCCTGTGATCATGCTCACTGCCAAGGGCGAGGATGTGGACCGCATCGTAGGACTGGAGGTCGGTGCCGATGATTACCTGGGAAAACCCTTCAACCCGCGTGAGCTGCTCGCGCGCATCAACGCGGTGCTGCGCCGCCGCCCGGTGCCCGAGGTTCCTGGTGCCCCCTCCGTAGACAACGAGGTGGTGGAGTTTGGCCCGTTCCGCTTTGACCTGGGTGCGCGAACGCTGCACCGGCAGAGCGAGGAGTTGACGCTGACCACGGGTGAATTTGCCATGCTCAAGGCCCTGGTACGACACCCCCGCACGCCCCTGTCCCGGGAAAAGCTGGCGCAATTGTCCCGTGGCCGCGAATTCGAACCTTTCGACCGCAGCCTGGATGTGCAGATTTCCCGCCTGCGCAAACTCATTGAGACCGATCCTGCCAATCCGCGCATGATTCAGACCGTCTGGGGTGTGGGCTATGTGTTCATCCCTGAAGAGGCTGCGTGTCCCAAACCGTAATCAATGACTTCGAAGAGGCCGCCGTAAATGCCTTGGACGAGTCTGAAGAAGGTCACAACACACCGCGCATCGGTGGTCTGAACCTTTTCTGGCGCACTTTTTTCATGCTGGCGCTGTTGCTGCTGGGCAGCATCCTGGCGTGGCTGCAGACCTTGCGGGCCATGGAGTTCGAACCTCGGGCCATACAGACTGCCCACCAGATCGTGTCGCAGGTCAATCTGAGCCGTGCTGCACTGATCAACGCAGACGCCATTGCCCGCCTGTCCCTGCTCAAGACCATGGCCCAGGAGGAAGGCCTGCGCATCGTGCCGCGTGAGCCTTCGGACAAGCTCATACCAGTGGACGGCGACACCTCTGACATCGCCATCGAGTTGCGCCAGCACCTGGGCAACAACACGGTAGTGGCCAAGGAAGTCAATGGAAACAAGGGCTTGTGGGTCAGTTTCGACATGGACGGTGACCCATACTGGTTTCTCACGGACCTGGAACGCTTTACCCCATCCGTTGGCAAGACCTGGATTGTCTGGCTGCTGGTGGCAGCCGTTCTGTCGCTGACCGGTGCTGCTGCGATAGCACGCCTAGTGAACAAGCCGCTCAAGGAGCTCTCTTTTGCGGCCAGCCGGGTGCGCGAAGGCAAATTCCAGGAAAGCCATCTGGATGAGTCGGTGCAGACCAGCGAGATCCGAGAAGTCAACATCGGCTTCAACCGCATGGCGCAGCGTCTGGCCAAGCTGGACCAGGATCGCGCCCTGATGTTGGCCGGCATTTCACACGATTTGCGTACCCCGCTGGCACGGCTGCGGCTGGAAACCGAACTCAGCGTATCCGACCTGGACGCACGCGCGCACATGGCGGCCGATATAGCGCAACTGGACGCCATCATCGACAAATTCCTGGACTACGCCCGGCCGGACATGGTGGCGCTAACACCCGTGCCACTCAAACCCATTGTCGAAGCCTGCGCACTGCCGTTTCGCGACAACGCCGACATGCGCCTGAACATCCAGCTCGAAGACGGCTTGACCGTATTGGCCGATGAAGTCGAGCTGAGTCGCGTGATTTCCAACCTGATCGAAAACGCACGCAAATACGGAAAAACCGTGAACACCGGGATTGCGGAAATCGACATCACCGCGCTGGCCCGCGACAAGTGGATTTACGTCAAGGTGCGCGACCACGGAGTAGGCGTTGCGTCCAATCAGATCGCGAATCTCACCCAGCCGTTCTACCGTGGCGAGACTGCGCGTACGGCGGCCAACGGCGCGGGTCTGGGCCTGGCGATCGTGGAAAAGACAGTGCGGCGCATGGGCGGCGCCTTTGTTCTCAACAATTCCACCACGGGTGGTCTATCAGCCAATCTCAAGCTGCAGCGCGGGACTATGGCCTTGTCAGCAGCACAACCGCACGAGCTTCCATAGCCAACCCCTCGCCCACCGGGCCCATCTTCTCTGCAGTCTTGGCCTTCACATTGACCTGCTCCACGGTAACGGAGAGCACCTGCGCAATGCGCAAGGCCATGGCAGCCTTATAGGGTGCGAGCTTGGGAGCCTGGGCAATCACTGTGCAATCTACGTTGCCAATGGTGAACCCTTTCTCCCGCACCCGGCTTGCAGCATGCCCGAGTAGCACGGCGGAATCGGCTCCCTTGAATTGGACATCGGTGTCGGGAAACAGGGTGCCGATATCGCCCAATGCGGCGGCACCCAAGAGTGCGTCAGTGATGGCGTGCAACAAAGCGTCGGCATCTGAATGCCCCAGCAAGCCCTTGTTGTGCGGAATTTCCACCCCGCCCAGCATGAGCTTGCGACCTTCCACGAGGGCGTGGATGTCCCAGCCCTCACCTACCCGAATTTGCATGGCATGAACCCCTTGGCGGGTTCACGCAGACCGGCGACGTTGTTGCCAGGCCAGCAGTTCACCCACAATTCCTTTGCGAAAGGCAATCACGCAGAACACAAAAATGGCACCGATGATCACCGTGACCCAAGAGCCTACCCGATCCGCCAGGAAGTTTTGCAAACCAACGATGGTGAACGCGCCCACCACAGGGCCGGCAAAGGTTCCCATGCCGCCCAGAAGCGTCATCAGCACCACTTCACCGGAAAGGGACCAGTGCACGTCGGACAAGGTGGCAAAGCCCAACACCAGCGTCTTGACCGATCCGGCCAGACCGGCGATGGTGGTGGACAGAACAAAGGCCAGCAATTTATAGCGGTCCACGTCGTAGCCCAGGGAAACGGCGCGCGGCTCGTTTTCGCGGATGGCCTTGAGCACCTGCCCATAGGGCGAATGCACGATACGCATCACGCCCAAGAACACGCCGACAAAGACCGCCAGCACCACGAAATACATGGCCGTGTCGTTATCCAGGGACAACACGCCCAGTAGCTTGCCGCGCGGAACGCCTTGCAGACCGTCCTCACCGCCGGTGAAGGGCGCTTGCAGACAGATGAAGTAGATCATCTGTGCCATGGCCAGCGTCACCATGGCAAAGTAAATGCCCTGCCGCCGAATGGCCACCAGCCCTACCAGCAGTCCCAGGGCGGAAGCGAACAGGGTACCAAACAGCACACCCGCTTCTGGAGGCCAACCTGCGCTGCGCACCAGCCAGCCGGTAACGTAGGCCGCAGAGCCCATGAAGGCCGCATGACCGAAGGACAGCAGTCCGGTATAGCCCAGCAACAGATTGAAGGCGCAGGCGAAGATGGCAAAGCACAGCGCATTCATCAGGAACACGGGGTACAAGCCCACCACGGGAGCGATCAGCAGGAAGGCGAACACGACCAGCCAGAGCACCTTGCCCTGACGGGACGCCACAGCGGAGGAGGAAGTTGCGGAACTCACGTTATTTTTCCTTGCCAAACAAACCGGCGGGGCGAATCATCAACACCAGCACCATGATGACGAACACGACAATGCTGGATGCTTCCGGATAGAACACCTTGGTCAATCCTTCGAGCAAGCCCAACACCACCCCCGTGATGACCGAGCCCAGAATCGAGCCCATGCCACCGATCACCACGACCGCAAACACCACGATGATCAGGTTGGAGCCCATCAACGGCGTGATCTGGATTACCGGCGCGGCCAGCACCCCGGCCAGTGCGGCAAGGCCTGCTCCGCCGGCATAGGTCATGGTCACCATCAGCGGAACGTTGATACCAAACGCCTGCACCAGCGCCGGGTTCTCGGTACTGGCGCGCAAGGTGGCACCCAACTTGGTTTTCTCAATCAGGAACCAGGTGCCGATGCAGATCGACAGGCAGGCAACGATCACCCAGGCACGGTAGTTGGGCAACACCATGAAGCCCAGGTTGGTCGCACCCTGCAGGAGTTCCGGCACCGGGTACTGCTGGCCCGACACACCAAACTGGTCGCGGAACACACCTTCTGCAATCAGGGCCAGGCCGAATGTCAGCAACAGTCCGTAGAGCGGATCCAGCTTGTACAGGCGCTTGAGAAACAGACGCTCGATCACCACCCCCATTGCGCCGACCACCACCGGGGAAAGCACCAGCGCCACCCAGTAGTTCAGGCCGTACTTTTCCAGGCTGTACCAGGCCACATAGGCACCTATCATGTACAGCGCGCCGTGGGCAAAATTGACGATGCCCAACAACCCGAAGATCACCGCCAGCCCCAGACTGAGCATGGCGTAGAACGAGCCATTGACCAACCCCAGCAGCAACTGCCCCAGAAATGCCTGCAGCGGAATGCCAAAAATCTCGATCATCAAATCTCCATCAATGAATCAGGTATCGCAGCCATTCACCAGATTGCCCCGGGGACGAACACCCCTGGGCAACCTGGCATGGCCAGGAGGTCAGGACATTACTTCCAGGCCGCACACTTGCTTTCGGCCTTCGTGGTGAATGCCTCTTCACCCTTGATGGTTTCCACCACGTTGTAGTAGTCCCATGGCTCAACGGACTTGTCCGGGCTCTTGACCTGCATCAGGTACATATCGTGCACCATGCGTCCGTCGTCACGGATGTAGCCGCCCTTGGCAAACATGTCGTTGATCTTGGTCTTCTTCATCTGGGCCAGAACCTTGTCCGAGTCATCGGTACCGGTCGCCTTGACGGCTTGCAGGAACTGCAGCGTTGCCGAGTAGTCGGCAGCCTGCACGCTGGAAGGCATGCGCTTGACCTTCTCGAAGAACTTACGACCCCAGGTGCGGGTTTCTGCATCCTTGTTCCAGTACCAGCTGTCGGTCAGGTACATGCCCTGCGTGGCCTTGAGGCCCAGCGAGTGGATGTCGTTGATGAACACCAGCAGGCCGGCCAGCTTCATGGTCTTGGTCACGCCGAATTCATTGGCCGCCTTGACCGCATTGATGGTGTCACCACCGGCGTTGGCCAGACCCAGGATCTGCGCCTTGCTGCCTTGTGCCTGCAACAGAAAGGACGAGAAATCGCTGGCAGACAGGGGGTGCTTGACCGAGCCCACCACGGTGCCACCAGCCGCCTTGACCACATTGGCCGTGTCGTTCTGCAGGGATGCGCCAAAGGCGTAGTCCGCCGTCAGAAAGTACCAGCTCTTGCCGCCGGCCTTCACCACCGCGTTGCCGGTACCCTTGGCCAGCGCCACGGTATCGTAGGAATAGTGCACCGTATAGGGATTGCACTGCTCATTGGTCAGAGCGGAAGAGCCTGCACCGATGGCGATGAACAGCTTCTTCTTTTCTGCAGCCACCTTGGCCATGGCCAAAGCGGTGCCGGAGTTGGTGCCACCGATCAGCATGTCCACACCCTGGGTATCAAACCACTCGCGGGCCTTGGCGGCGGCCACGTCGGGCTTGTTCTGGTGATCCGCTGCCAGCACTTCGATCTTCTTGCCGTTGATGGCTCCACCCATCTCCGCCACGGCCATCTTGATAGCCTCTGCACCTGCAGGACCGTCGATATCGGAATACAAGCCCGACATGTCCGTGATGATGCCGATACGGATCACGTCACCCGAAATCTGTGCCTGGGCGGATGTGGGCAGTGCGCCCATTGCTGCACAGCTGAACGCGCAAACGGCCGCAATCTTCTTGAGTTTCATCGCTATCTCCTTGTTGATGGTTCTTGACAAATCAAACACCCAGGTACTCGTGTAACTGGGCCATACGCTCAGGCAGTTGGGCCTGTGTGAATTCCTGCTGAATCTCGCCATGCTCCATGACCATGAAGCGGTCGGCCAGCGGCGCGGCGAAACGGAAGTTCTGCTCCACCATGACGATGGTGTAACCCTTGGTGCGCAGCATCTTGACCATCTCACCCAGCTTCTGCACGATCACCGGCGCCAGGCCTTCGGATATTTCGTCCAACAGCAACAGGCGCGCTCCGGTGCGCAGAATGCGGGCCACTGCCAGCATCTGTTGCTCGCCGCCGGAAAGGCGCGTGCCCTGACTGTTGGCGCGCTCCTGCAAATTGGGGAACATGGTGTAGATCTCCTGCACACTCATGCCGCCTTTGGACAGCTCGGGCGGCAACAGCAGGTTTTCCTCGGTGGACAGGCTGGAGAAGATGCCGCGTTCTTCGGGGCAATAGCCTATGCCCAGCCGCGCAATGGCGTGGGTGGATGCGCCAATGGTTTCCTTGCCATGGACCTTGATGGAGCCCTTGCGGCTACCGGTCAGGCCCATGATGGCGCGCATGGTGCTGGTACGTCCCGCACCGTTGCGGCCCAGCAGGGTGACCACTTCGCCCTCGTTCACATCGAAGTTGACGCCATGCAATACATGCGACTCGCCATACCAGGCATGCAGATCACGGATTTCAAGAAATTTGCTCATATCAGTGGGCCCCCACCAGTTCGGTGTTGGCGCTGCCCATGTAGGCCTCAATCACTGCGGGGTTCTTGGACACTTCGGCGTACGGTCCTTCCGCCAGCGTGGCGCCGCGCTGCAGCACCGTGATGGTGTCGGCAATGCTGGAAACCACGCTCATGTTGTGCTCCACCATCAGAATCGTGCGGTTGGTGGAGACCTTCTTGATGAGCTGGCGGATACGGTCCACATCCTCCAGGCCCATGCCTTGCGTAGGCTCATCGAGCAGCATCAGCTCGGGGTCCATGGCCAATGTGGTGGCAATCTCCAGCGCACGCTTGCGACCATAGGACAGTTCAACGGTGAGCGTGTCTGCATAGGGTTCCAGATCAACAGCATTCAACAGCTCCATGGCCTGGTCGTTAAGCCCGTGCAGCGAGCTCTCCGGCTTCCAGAAATGAAAGGACGTCCCCAGCTTGCGCTGCAGTGCCACCCGCACGTTCTCAAGCACGCTCAGGTGCGGAAACACGGCCGAAATCTGAAAGGAGCGGATGATGCCGCGGCGCGCAATCTGCGCCGGCGCATCTTGCGTGATGTCCTGCCCGTTGAACAGAATCACGCCCGATGTGGGCTTGATGAACTTGGTCAGCAAGTTGAAGCAAGTGGTCTTGCCAGCGCCGTTGGGGCCGATCAGCGCATGGATGCTGCCGCGGCGCACCGACAGGTCCACCTTGTCCACGGCCACGAAGCCTTTGAACTCCTTGCTGAGCTTTTGCGTCTGGAGAATGCAGTCTGTCGTCATGCGGCGTATGGTGCCGACGAAACTTTTTTCCCCGCCTAGGACAAACCCGATAGCTTTCGCAAGCGTCAGAAAACCGTCAGACAGTCTTTCTGCCGTGCAAAAACAGGGGCGGCTTCAGTTCCGGCGCGACAGCAGCACGCTTTCGGCCAAAGCAAAGTCCTGCGGATAAGTGACCTTGAAATTTTGCGCCGAGCCGTGTACCAGCAAAGGGCTTTGGCCCATGGCTTCCATGGCGCTGGACTCATCGGTGACCGCATCACCAACAGCCGCCAGCGCGGCCTGCAGGGCGCCGATACGAAACATCTGCGGCGTCTGCGCCAGCCACTTATCACCCCGCTCCAGTGTGCATGCCACACGGCCTTCGCGGCCCTGCTTGAGCGTATCGGGCAGCGGAAGTGCCAGCAGGCCACCCACCGCATCGATCAGGCATGCATCGATCAGGGCATCGATCTGCTCTGCGGTGACCAGGCAACGCGCAGCATCGTGGACCAGCACCCAATCCTGAGGGGAAGCACCTTGCTGCAGCAAAGCATGCAGACCATTGGCCACCGTTTGCGCACGCGTGGCACCACCGCAGGCTTTCACCTGGACTGGCACGTTGGATTTTTCGAAGAAACCATCTCCAGCGGACACCACCACCAACGTGCCTGCCAGCCGCGCCACCCCTGCAAACGCAGCCAGCGTATGCATCACCATGGGCTTGCCCGCCACCGACTGGTACTGCTTGGGGCCTTGTGCACCCGAACGCGAACCATTGCCGGCGCAGGGAATCAGGGCCCATAAACGGTCGTGTTCCGCAGCGGTTTGCGAAGAAAAAGTGTCGGAGGTTTGCAAGGGTGTTTGGGGCATGGAGGGCTACAGAGTACCGCCCCATTCTAAAATCGATGCCATCCATGGATTTACCCAAACTCTCCAGCGGCAAACGCTACACCCTGCCCCGCCCTGCGGGTTCTGCTGACGCACTCCTCCTGGCCCGCCTGGGCGAACGTGAAAAAGGGAGCGGCAAACCGCTGGCCATCATCACGTCCGACGCCACGGACGCACAGCGCCTGCTCGATGAAATTGCCTTCTTCGCGCCCACGTTGCGCTGCGCGCTGTTTCCTGACTGGGAGACGCTGCCCTACGACACCTTCTCGCCGCACCAGGACCTGATCAGCGAGCGGCTGGCCACCCTGTGGCGCATTTCCCAGCGCAACAAGGAGACTGGCGCCGATGTGATCATCGTGCCGGCCACCACGGCCCTGTACCGCCTGGCGCCGCCCAGCTTTCTGGCGGGCTACACCTTTGAATTCAAGGTCAAGCAAAAGCTTGACGAAGCCCGTCTCAAGGCCCAGCTCACGCTGGCCGGCTACAGCCATGTGACCCAGGTGGTAAGCCCCGGTGAATACGCGGTGCGCGGCGGCCTGATCGACCTCTTCCCCATGGGTTCGCCCGTGCCCTACCGGGTGGACCTGTTCGACGACGAGATCGACAGCATCCGCACCTTCGACCCCGACAGCCAGCGCAGCCTGTACCCGGTGCCCGAAATCCGCCTGCTGCCCGGGCGCGAATTCCCCATGGACGATGACGCGCGCGCGCGCTTTCGCAGCCGTTGGCGCGAGCTGCTGGAAGGTGACCCGACCAAGAGCCGCATCTACAAGGACATGGGCAACGGCGTTGCCACCGCCGGTATCGAGTACTACCTGCCGCTTTTCTTTGAGCACACCGCCACCGTGTTCGACTACGTGGGCGGCGACGCCACCGTGGTGCTGCATGGCGATCTGGAGTCCGCCTTCCAGCGTTTCTGGCAGGACACCAAGGACCGCTTCCGCCTGGTGCAGGGCGACCCCGAGCGTCCGGCCTTGCCGCCCGAGAGTCTGTTCCTGGGTACCGAGCAGTTCTATGCGCTGTGCAACGGCCATGCGCAACTGGCCATCAAAGCCGCGTCGCCCGAGGACACCGCCGGCGCTTTTGTCGACATCAGCGCCCTGCCCCCCATGGCAGCGCTGCGCGGCACTGAAGACCCGCTGGTCAAGCTCAAGGACTACGCCCGCAATACCCAGCAGCGCATGCTGGTTCTGGCCGAAAGCGATGGCCGGCGCGAAAGCCTGCTGGACTTCCTGCGCGCCTCGCAGATCAATCCGCCCGCCTTCGATTCGCTGGAGGAGTTTGTCCACAGCAGCGAAAAGTGGGGCATTGCCACCGCCGCGCTGACCGTGGGCTTTGGCTGGCTCGAAGCCGGCGTGGACCTGATCACCGAGACCGAGCTGTTTGCCGCCGGCCCCGCCACGCGCAGACGCAAGAAGCAGGAACAGGTCAGTGACGTCGAGGCGCTGATCAAAGACCTCTCCGAGCTGAACCTGGGCGACCCGGTGGTGCATTCATCGCATGGCATTGGCCGCTACCGGGGCTTGGTCAACATGGATATGGGCAATAAGAATGCCCAAGGCGAACCGGAGCTGCAGGAGTTCCTGCACCTGGAGTACGCCGACAAGGCCACGCTGTATGTGCCGGTGAGCCAGTTGCAACTGATCAGCCGCTACACCGGCGTGAGCGCCGATGAGGCGCCCTTGCACAAGCTGGGTTCCGGCCAGTGGGAAAAAGCCAAGCGCAAGGCCGCCGAACAGGTGCGCGACTCTGCGGCCGAACTGCTCAACATCTATGCCCGCCGCGCCGCACGCGAGGGCCACGCCTTCCGCTATTCGCCCACCGACTACGAGGCCTTTGCCAACGACTTCGGCTTCGAGGAAACCGCCGACCAGAAGGCCGCCATCCACGCCGTCATCCAGGACATGATCAGCCCGCGCCCCATGGACCGCCTCGTGTGTGGTGACGTGGGCTTTGGCAAAACTGAGGTTGCCCTGCGTGCCGCTTTTGTGGCTGTGACGGGCGGCAGGCAGGTGGCCTTTCTGGCCCCGACCACCCTGCTGGCCGAACAGCACTACCAGACGCTGGTGGACCGCTTCAGCAAATGGCCGGTGAAGATTGCGGAGATGAGCCGCTTCCGCTCGGCCAAGGAAATCACCGCCGCGCTCAAGGGCGTGGCCGACGGCACCATCGACATCGTGGTGGGCACGCACAAGCTGCTCAGCGAAAAGACCCACTTCAAGGACTTGGGCCTGCTCATCATCGACGAGGAACACCGCTTTGGCGTACGCCACAAGGAGGCCATGAAGGCGCTGCGCGCCGAGGTGGACGTGCTGACCCTCACCGCCACGCCCATCCCGCGCACGCTGGGCATGGCGCTGGAAGGCCTGCGCGACCTGTCCGTGATTGCCACCGCGCCGCAACGCCGCCTGGCCATCAAGACCTTTGTGCGCACCGAGGGCAACGGCGTGATCCGCGAGGCCGTGCTGCGCGAGCTCAAGCGCGGTGGCCAGGTCTACTTCCTGCACAACGAGGTGGAAACCATCGAGAACCGGCGCGCCAAGCTCGAGGAGTTGCTGCCCGAAGCCCGCATTGCCGTGGCCCACGGCCAGATGCCCGAGCGCCAGCTCGAAGCCGTGATGCGCGACTTCATTGCCCAGCGCAGCAACCTGCTGCTGTGCTCCACCATCATCGAGACCGGCATTGACGTGCCCACCGCCAACACCATCGTCATGAGCCGCGCCGACAAGTTCGGCCTGGCGCAACTGCATCAGCTGCGTGGCCGCGTGGGTCGCAGCCACCACCAGGCCTATGCCTATCTGATGGTGCCCGACATCGAAGGCCTGACCAAGCAGGCGCAGCAACGGCTGGACGCCATTCAGCAGATGGAAGAGCTGGGCAGCGGCTTCTATCTGGCCATGCACGACCTGGAGATCCGTGGTGCCGGCGAGGTACTGGGCGAAAACCAGAGCGGCAATATGCTGGAGGTGGGCTTTCAGCTCTACAACGAAATGCTGTCCGAGGCGGTGCGCTGCCTGAAGGCCGGTATCGAGCCCGACCTGCTGAGCCCGCTCAACGTCAATACCGAAATCAACCTGCACGCTCCGGCGCTGTTGCCCGACGATTACTGTGGCGACGTGCACCTGCGCCTGTCCTTCTACAAGAAGCTGGCCACCGCCAAGAACACCGACCAGATCGACGCCCTGCTCGAAGAGATCGTGGACCGCTTCGGCAAGCTGCCGGCGCAGGCCCAGACATTGATCGACGTGCACCGCTTGCGCGTGATTGCCAAGCCCTACGGTGTGGTCAAGGTAGACGCCGCTCCGGGCGTGATCACCATCACCTTCAAGAAAGACCCGCCGATCGAGCCGCTGCGCATCATTGAGCTGATTCAGAAGAACAAGCACATCAAGCTGGCCGGCAACGAGAAGCTGCGCATCGAGCGCAACCTGCCCGAGGTGAAGGACCGCGCCCAGATGGTGCGCGACATCCTGCGCAGCCTGGGCCAGCCCAATACCAAATCGGTCGCAGCCTGAGACCTCCCGCACCCCAACAGAACCATGACATCCCCTACCGAAATCGAACCCGGCCTGGTCATCCAGGGCATCACTCCCCCATTGCGCCTGCAGGACTTCAAGCTCATCGCCTTTGACATGGACTCCACCCTCATCAACATCGAGTGCGTGGACGAAATCGCCGATGCCGCCGGTCGCAAGGCCGAGGTGGCCGCCATCACCGAGGCCGCCATGCGCGGTGAGATTGCCGACTACAAGGAAAGCCTGCGCAAGCGCGTGGCCCTGCTCAAGGGTGTGACGGTGGCCCGCATGGAAGAGGTGTACACACGGCGCCTGCAGCTCAATCCCGGTGCCGCCGAACTGGTGGCGGCGTGCAAGGCTGCGGGCCTCAAGGTGCTGCTGGTGTCCGGCGGATTTACCTTTTTCACCGACCGCATCCGTGAGCGGCTGGGCATCGACTTTGCCCGCTCCAATGTGCTGGAAGTGGAAAGCGGCCCCAGCTGCGGCGTGCTCACCGGACGCATGGTCGACCAACCTTGGGGCGATATCTGCGACGGCAATGAAAAACGTCGTACCGTGCTGGAAGTGGCAACGCTGATCGGGGTGGAGCCGCACCAGATCATTGCCATGGGGGATGGCGCCAACGACCTGCCCATGATGGACGTGGCCGGCCTGTCAGTGGCATATCACGCCAAACCTGCCGTGAGAGAGAAAGCCAATGTGGCCATCAACAGCGGCGGCCTGGACCGCCTGCTGACAGTATTGCGTTAGATCTCCGCGATCTGGCGCAGGGCCTTCGCAAACACCTCCGGCGGCTGGCCGCCGGAAATCAGATGCCGGTCGTTGAGGATGATGGCTGGCACCGAGTGGATGCCGCTCTGCTGGTAGAACTGCTCCTGCTCCCGCACCTCGTCGGCGAACTCGTCACTGTCCAGGATGGCCTGTGCCCGGGTGGCGTCCAGACCAACGGAAGCTGCCACACGCACCAGCAAGGCGTTGTCGCTGGGGTTCTCACCCTCGGTGAAATAGGCCTTGAACAGCGCATTCTTCAGCTCAACCTGTTTGCCTTCCAGCTCGGCCCAGTGCAGCAAGCGGTGAGCGTTGAAGGTGTTGTAGATGCGGCTGCGCTTGCCCATGTTGAAAGTGAATCCCAGTGCCTCACCACGTGCGCGGATGTTCTCCTGGGCGGCAGCCATCTGCTCGGGCGTGGAGCCGTATTTGTTGCTCAGGTGTTCCAGGATGTCTTCACCCTCTGGGACCATCTGCGGGTTGAGCTCAAAAGGCTGAAACGTCAGGCTGGCATCCAGCTCACCATCGAGTTCCTTGAGCGCAGTCTGCAGGGACTGCAGGCCAATGGCGCACCAGGGGCAGGATACGTCGGACACAAAGTCGATCTTGATTTGCTTTTTCATAGCCTCGATTGGACCCGATTTGAAAAAACCTTGCGGTATGCCAAGCAACCCGTTACGGGTGTAGCGCCAAGGAACAACACCAAATTACAGCGCTTGCGCCAGCCGCGCCACGCCTTCTTCGATGCGCGCCACGTCCGCCGTGGCAAAGCTCAGTCGCAGCGTGGCCAGATCGGGATTGGCCGCGTAGAACGGGGCACCGGGCACAAAGGCCACACCCTTGTCGATGGCGCGCTTGGCAAACGCATTGCCATCACTGATCTTGCCATTGGCGCCGGTCAGCCGGGCCCACACGAACAGACCGCCCTGCGGCTGCACGAAGGTGATAGCTTCGCCCAGATCCTTGCGCAAAGCGTTGCCCATGGCCAGTGCCCGCTCGGCATACACCTTACGCACATGGGCCAGCGTGCCCGGCATGCGCCCGGCCTTGAGGTACTGCGCCGCCGTCGCCTGGGCAAAGGTGCTGGTGGCCGCATCGCTGAACTGTTTGCACATGGTGGCCTTGGCCAAGAGCTCGGGCGGCGCAATCAGCCAGCCCACACGCAGACCGGGGCTGAGCACCTTGCTGAGCGATCCGCAGTGCGCCAGTAGCTCACGGCTGCCCGGTACTTGGCCGCTGAGCGCCAGCATGCTGGGCGGCGGCGCCTCACCAAAGTACAGGTCACCGTAGGGGTCGTCTTCCACGATCAGGGTCTGGTACTTCACGGCCAGCTCCAGCACGCGCTTGCGGCGCTCCAGGCTGAGCATGGCGCCGCTGGGGTTGCCAAAGGTGGGAATCAGGTACACCAGCTTGGGCCGGTGCTCGGCAATGAGCTGCTCCAGCGTGTCGGTCTGCACGCCGTTGCCGTCCACCGGGGCACTGATGAGTTGTGCGCCGTACAGGCGGAAACACTGGATGGTGGCCAGGAAGGTGGGGCCTTCCACAATCACCTTGTCGCCGGGGCTGATCATGGTCTTGCCCAGCAGATCCAGCGCCTGCTGGCTGCCAGTGGTGACGATCAACTGCTCGGATGCCACGTCCTGTGCGCCTTTGCTCTGCATGAAAGTGGCAAGCTGCTCACGCAGCGGCTGGTAGCCCTCAGTCGCGCCGTATTGCAAGGCGGGGCCGGGCTCTTCGGTGAGGGCCAGGTTGGTGGCTTCGCGAATGCCTTCCACGTCGAACATGGTGCTGTCCGGAAACCCTCCAGCAAAACTGATGATTCCCGGCTTTCCCAACAGTTTGAACAGCTCACGGATAGCGGAAGTCTCTACGTTGTTCAGTCTTTCAGCGAATTGCATAGCGTCTCTACAGATGGTTTTTGGGGTAAATACCCTAAGATTGTCCTTTGAAAACTCCAGGAACCGCCGTGGCAGATCTCGAATCTTTTTTTGCAGGTGTACGGCTGCCCGTACTGTCACCGGTCACCGTCGACCTGATAAGCATGCTAAGCAACGAGCGCGCGACCATGGACGATATCTGTACGGTGATTTCGAAAGAACCGGCCATCGCTGCGCGGCTTCTCAAACTGGCCAACAGCAGCCAGTTTGGCCTGCCACGCAGCGTCGGCCTGCTGGAGGACGCGGTCACGCTGGTTGGCTTGGAGCGGGTGGGCAGCCTGGCCATCGGTGCCAGTCTGAGCTCGTCCATCCATGAGTTTGCAGGACTGGATCGCCACCGCTTCTGGACGTCGGCCATGCACTGCGCAGGCTATGCGCAGTGGCTTGCGCCACCTGCGGGCATTCCGGCGCCCACCGGCTGGCTCACCGGCATGATGCTGCGACTGGGGCAGTTGCTGATTGCGCAGGCAGAGCCCGATATCCTGCAAGCGATCGAAGCGCTGCCGGTGATACCGGGTGTGCGCTGGCAGCGCGAACAACACCTGCTGGGCTTTACCGAAGGGCAAATCACCGCCGAAATGGCCGCACACTGGAACTTTCCGCCCCAAATCGTGCAGGGTCTCAGACATGCGGCAGACCCTATGGCGGAAGACGGCTTCTCTCGACTAGGGGCGGTGATTCATCTGGCGGGGCTGCTGACCGAAACCCAGGACGCCAGCCCGGATTCCATAGAAACACTGCCATGGGATGTGATCGCAGCGCTGGAGCTGGACATCCGCTGGATGCGCGCAAGTTTTCCGGATCGGGAAAAGTTTGTTAACGTCAGCTGATATGAACCCTGCTGCCATTGAAACCTTTTTCGCCACGCTCCAGGCTGCCAATCCGCACCCACAAACGGAGCTGGAATTTGCCTCCGTCTTCGAGCTGCTGACCGCCGTCCTGCTGTCGGCCCAGGCCACCGACGTGGGCGTGAACAAGGCCACGCGCAAGTTGTTTGCGGTGGCCAACACGCCGCAGAAAATTCTGGACCTGGGGCAGGACGGGCTGGAGGGCTACATCAAGACCATCGGCCTGTACCGCAGCAAGGCCAAGCACCTGATGCAGACCTGCCGCATTCTGGTGGACCAGTTCCATGGCGAGGTGCCACGCACGCGTGAGGAACTGCAAAGCCTGCCGGGTGTGGGTCGCAAGACGGCCAATGTGGTACTGAACGTGGCTTTTGGCGAGCCCACCATGGCGGTGGACACGCACCTGTTTCGCCTGGGCAACCGCACCGGCCTGGCACCCGGCAAGACGCCGCTGGAAGTGGAAGAGAAACTGCTCAAGCGCATCCCCAAACCGTATCTGGTGGATGCCCACCACTGGCTGATCCTGCATGGCCGCTACATCTGCCAGGCGCGCAAGCCGCTCTGCTGGCAATGTGCAGTGAGCGCCGTGTGCGACTTCAAGCCCAAGACGCCCGCGCCCACCTGAAACCGGCCACGGTATGCGTCGAACCTGCCTGCGCTAGAACTTCAGCCAGGCACCGTATTGCAGCCCGAGCAAAGGCCAATCCTCGGACCGCGTAACTGCACGCATCCCGCGTGCAATCAGCGTGGCCGCCTGCGCCACGCCGGCATGGGTGATCCACACCACATCGAGGCCCTGGCTTGCCTGCAATGCAAGAGAGCTATCCCAGACCTCGGCAACACGCGCCAGCACTTCGTTGGCAGACTCCTTTCCGCCGAACCGGTGGCATGCAAAGTCTGCCGTCCATGCATCCACGGCGGCACGGGGAATAGTGTCCCAGGCCACGCCTTCCCAGTCGCCGAAATCCATTTCACGCAAGCGCGACTCCTGCTCAGCAGGCAAGTCCGACCGGAGCTGCTTCAGGCTGTGCGCCAGCTGCAGGCAGCGCCTGAGCGGCGAACTCAGCACCACCGCATTGCGCGGCACCACCTCGGCCAAAGCCACTGCCGCCGCGTGCGTTGCCGCGGGTTCGGCGTCCAGGTCCAGCATGCCGTAGCAGGTGCCCGGTGCCACCAAGGGCTTGCCATGGCGCACCAGCCACAGGCTCACGCGCGCGCCCCCCAGGCCAGCAGAAAGCCCAGGTAAAACGCCAGCTCGCAAACCTGCTGGATGGCGCCCAGGCAATCACCGGTAAAACCCTGCAGACGGCGGGCAAACAGCCTATGCATCCAGGCGAAACCCAGGGCACTTGCCAGCAATGCACCGCCCAGGGTGCGTAGCATCACCGGCCCCAGACCCAAAACTGCGGCCACCAACGCAAAAGCCAACACACACCATACCGTTGCTACCTGCAAAGCTTGCCGGGTGATTTGCTCGGCCAGCGGCTTGGACTTGGATTGGGCCGTATCGCCCACGTGTGGCAACAGCCGGATGGTGAGCAAAGGCCAGGTACGCGACACCACGTGCGCCAGGAACGGCACTGCGGCGAGCACAACGGGCCCCAGGAACGCCAGCTCGGCCACCAGCGCAACCTTGGTCAGCAGCACCATGGCGATGGCAATGGCGCCAAAAGCGCCCACGCGCGAGTCCTTCATGATCTCCAGCGAACGCTCGCGCTGATAGCTACCACCCAAGCCGTCGGCCACATCGGCCAGACCGTCTTCGTGGAACGCGCCGGTCAACAGAATGCCAAAGGCGGTACCCAGTGCGGCAACCACCAGTGGCGAATAACCCCCCACCGGCAACCCCATGAACAATGCCAGTTGCAGCACCGTCACCAGTACGCCCACCAACCAGCCCACGCCCGGAAAATGCGCGGCACTGGCACGCAGCATTTGCGGGCTGTAACCCACCCACGCAGCCAGCCGCCCGGTCACCGGTATGCGGGTGAAGAACTGCAGGGCCAGCAGGTAGTTGCGCAGAAAGCTCATAGGCTAACGGGTGATGGGCGCAAGTGTTTCAGACCTTCACTGGATCGGCCGACTTTTCCGACACACCGGCCGACGCAAAACTGGCCATGTCGCGCAGGATGGTGCAGGCGGACTGCAACAGCGGCCAGGCCAAAGCAGCGCCGGAGCCCTCACCCAGGCGCAGGCCCAGGTCCAGCAAGGCGTGGGCGCCCAAATGCTGCAGCATGAATTCGTGGCCACGCTCGCCCGAGCGGTGCGCAAACACGCAGCGCTGCAGCACCAGTGGCTGCAAGGCGTTGGCCACTACCACCGCGCTGGTGGCAATGAAACCATCCACCACTATTACGCGGCGCTCGGCGGCGGCTTGCATCACCGCGCCCACCATGGTGGCGATTTCAAAGCCGCCCATGGTTGCGAGCACGTCCAGCGGCGCCTTCGCGTGGGCATGCTTTTGCAGCACTTCGCGCAGCACCGCCGTCTTGCGTTGCACCGCGGGCGCGTCCAGACCGGTACCCGCACCGGTGCAGACTTCGATATCCAGGCCAGCCAGGCGCGCGAGGATCAGCGACGCGGCGGAGGTATTGCCGATGCCCATCTCCCCCAGCAGCAAGGCATTACCCGGCAAGCCTTTGACCAGTTCCATGCCCTGCTCCAGAGCCGCCGTGCATTGCTCGGCCGTCATGGCCGGGCCAGCGGAAGAGTCAGCCGTTCCGGATTCGGCACCGGCCACCTTGCGTACCTGCAGACCAGGGCGCGTAGCACCCGCGGGCAGACCCGCCAGGAAATCGTGCTTAACGCCGCAATCCACCACAGTGAGCGCGATGCCATTCTGCTTGGACAGCACGCTGACCGCAGCGCCACCGGCCAGGAAGTTCTCCACCATCTGCCACGTCACGTCACTGGGAAAGGCCGACACGCCGCGCGCGGTCAGGCCGTGGTCACCTGCGAACACCACCATCTGCGGCGCGGTCAGCACGGGTTGCTCGGTGCCCAGGATCTGGCCGATCTTCAGGGCCAAAGTTTCCAGACGTCCGAGCGAGCCCAGGGGTTTGGTCTTGTTGTCCAGCGTGTGTTGCAGGCTCTGGGTGAGCGCGTCATTCTGGATGTTGCTGAGTTGGGGCAAGGGATTGTGCATGAAGGTCTCCGGTGTGAAAGAGGTGAATAAAGAAGGGAAAGCTCAGCGCAGCAGGGATTGCAGCACGCCGGGCGCAAAGTTGTTCTCGATGAAGTCGGCCAGCCCGTCGAACACCGTGTCCAGCGTGGGCACCGGCTTGTCCAGGTGGCTGCCAAACAGGGCCTGCAAGGCGGCCGCGTCCTCCAGCAGGCCGTGCAGGTACAGGCCCAGCACATTGCCCTGCGGGTTCAGCCATGCCAGACCACCCGGCATCACTTCGGTTGCCACATTGCCGGCGGCCCGCATGGCGGCGTGGGGTTGGGTCTGCCCGTGGTGGATTTCGTAACCGGACACCTCCACACCGGCCAGCGAGGCCCACGGCCCTTCCACGTCGGCCAGAGCATCTGTAAAGCGTGCGTTGGTACGGCAAACCGTCTTGTCGACCTCGAACACGGTCACCAGCGGCAGCAGCCCCAGGCCGGGCGCATTGCCATCGATGCCGTGCGGGTCGATCAGCGACTCGCCCAGCATCTGCAGGCCGCCACAAATGCCCAGCACCGCCCCGCCCTGCCCTGCATGGTGGGCCACGGCGGCATCCAGCCCGTGCGCGCGCAGCCAGGCCAAGTCGCCGCTGGTGTTCTTGGAACCCGGCAGGATGATCCAGTCCGCAGGACGCAGTCCCACCAGTTCGGACGGACTGCGCACCCACTGCAGGCGCACGCCAGGCACGTTCTTGAGAGGCTGGAACTCATCGAGGTTGCTGATGCGGGGATAGGCGATGACGGCTACGGTTCGGGTCACTGCGCCACTGGCAATGCTGCGGTCATCGAACACACCATCCTCTTCCGGGAGGCCGTGCTGCCACCACATGGGCAATGTGGCCACTGTCGGTACTCCGGTAAGGTCCTGTAGCATCTGCGGTGCCGGTGCCAGCAGGCCGACGTCGCCCCGGAACTTGTTGAGCACAAAGCCCTTGATCAAATGGCGTTCGTTCTCGGGCAGCAGGGCCCAGGTGCCGTACAGATGGGCGAAGGCGCCGCCACGGTCAATGTCGGTGACCAGCAGACAGGCGGCGTTGGTATGCACCGCCACCCGCATGTTGACGATGTCGCTGCTGGAGAGATTGATCTCGGCGGGCGAACCGGCACCCTCGATCACCACCACATCGTTGTCGGCGCAAAGCGCGTCCAGCGCCTGGGCGATCACCGGCCACACGCTGGCGCTGCGCCCGCGCCAAGGCATGCGCGAAAGCTCCTCGTTCACCTGCCCCATCAGCACCACCTGGCTGTGGGTGTCATGCTCGGGCTTGAGCAGCAAGGGGTTCATGCGCACGTCCGGCACGGCTCGTGCGGCCAACGCCTGGAAGTACTGGGCACTGCCAATCTCGCCACCCATGTTCTCAAGCGCAACTTGGTTTGGCCGCCGGGCCGCCCCAAGGCCAAACGCGGCCCCCTCGGGGGGCAGCGACCCGCGCAGCGGCGGAGCGTGGGGGCCTACAACTCTTGCGTTGTTGCTCATGTTCTGGGCCTTGAAGGGCGCGACTTTCAGACCTTGACGTTGGTAGTAACGGCACAGCGCCGTGGTCAGCCAGCTTTTGCCGGCGCCGCTGGTGGTACCTAGCACCATGATGCAACGAGCGGTCATTGCGTGACCTCCATGGTGGGTTGTAGGGCAGTAAGGGCATTGGCCAAGACCCGCTGCGCCTCCGCCCCTTGCACGCTGATGCGCACGTGGCCGGGCAAGCCCAGAGAGGCCGCGTCGCGCAGCTTGATACCCTGCGCGCGCAGTTGGTCCAGCAGCGCATTCAGCTCCGTGCCAACAGGCGGCACGGCACAAAAGAAATTGGTATTGCTGGGCAGGCATTGCCAGCCCAGGTCTTGCAGCAACTGCAGCTGAGCAACCTTCCAGGCACGCAGGGTGACCAAACTCTGGCGCAGCCAGTCTTGGGTGGCGTCCTGCGTCCAGGCCTGTAGCATCGCCACCCCGTGCGCGCCCACCGGCCAAGACGGCGCCAGGGCATCGAGCTGGCACACAGCCTGCAGTGCGTGCAGCGGCGCAATGGCGTAGGCGGCGCGCACACCGGTCAGCGCAAGCGCTTTGTTCGGGGAGTACAGCTGCCAGACCTGCTCGCGCTGGGTTTCTGTCAGGCTGGGTGATCCGGACAGACGCAGCGGCGCATAGGCACAGTCCAGCACCAGATGCTGCGAGGCCTGATGCCCCTCGATCAGCCATGCGGGCCACGGCGCGTGCGCCTGACCCAACGGGCTGGAAGGCTCGCATGCCCACAGCAGTTCTGCCTCGTGCGGATGCGTGCACCGATGCATGCCCCAAGCATTGGCGGCATGCGCGTAGTCGCCATAAGCCGTGGCCGGAATCCAGACAGCGGTTGTGCCACCCTGCTTCATCCAGGCCGTGAACCGAAAAATGAATTCGCTGGCACTGGTCGCCAGCACCACGCGCTCGGACTCAACGCCATGGAAGCGCCCCAATCGCTGACGCAGCTGCGTGTAATGTGGGTCCGGATAGCGGCTGGCGTCTGCTGCCTGAACCGCTTCCAACGCCATCGGACAAGGGCCGCAGCCATTGCTGTTGGTGGAAAAGTCGAACGGCGCAGCACCCAGCCCGTCGGTACCGCCATGCATACGGGGCGGTATGTTCATGCTCGCATGCCTCCACTAGCGACGCCGCCCACGCTCAGCCCGGCCAGAACACTGTGCCAAGCCAACCCGACCAACGCCAAGGCCATCAGGCTCAGCAGCAACAGCACCAAGGCCAGGTTGCCGGTGCGCACCGCGGCATGGGTATCGGCGGCGGCAGGTGCGCGACCTTGCGGATTCAGGCCATAGACGCCGGGCTTGTGCAGCCCCACGCCCAGCACCAGTGCCATGGCCGCCATGGGCCAGCCACTGTTGGGCGATGCGGTGCGGCCCGCCTCCTGCGGCAGTTGCACGGCTACTCGCAGCCCTTTGACGCCACTGGCCAGCAACAGCAGGCCCGCCGTGATACGTGCGGGCACCCAGTTGAGCACATCGTCTGCCCGTGCCGCCCACTTGCCAGCCCAGGCCCAGTTGCGGCCCTTGTATACGCCGGGGTAGCCCCACATGGCATCGGCGGTATTGGCAAAGCGGTACAGGGCCGCACCGGGCAAGCCCAGCAGCACAAACCAGAACAGGGGCGCCACCACCGAGTCGCTGAAATTCTCGGCCAGCGTCTCGATGGCGCTCTCGCGTACCTGGCTGCCATTGAGCACGGTGACATCGCGGCTGACCAACCAACTCAAACGTTCCCGTCCGGTAGCCAGTGACTGCGCCAGCGCGTTCTCAACCGACAGCACTTCGCGCTTGAGCATGGCCCAGGCCAGCAAGGGCTTGAGTAGCACGCCCAACCCCAGTGCGGCGGCCCACCATGGCAGCATCAGCAGCGCGCTTTGCAACATCCTGGCAAGAGCGCTTACCACCAACGCACCCGCCAGCCAGACTACGCTACCCAAGAGCAGAGCCCAGTAATCCCTGCGTTGCGGGTCCTGTTGCGCGTGGCGCTGCAGCCAGGTTCCAGCAGCCGAAAGGTAATTGCCTATCCAGACCACCGGATGCCAGCGCACCGGCGGCTCGCCCAAACGGTGGTCAATCGCCAGGGCCAGCAGAACAGCCGTCACCAATGTCAGGCCAGTCATGGCGCAGGATCCTCGGGGCCGTCCGCCGGCGGCGGGGTTTGTAACGCGGTGCCCCAGCGGTTCTCGAAGAGCAGGTCATCCAATGCACAGCGCTTGGCCCAACGCTCCTTTTGCAGCATGGGCTCTTCGTAAAACGCATGCACCGGGCCAATGCACAGCAAGGCAATCGGCTCGGCACCGTCGGGCATGCCCAGCAATTGGGCCAACGCCACAGGGTCGAACAAGGAAACCCAACCCACGCCCAGGCCTTCGGCCCGCGCAGCCAGCCAGAGGTTCTGGATGGCACAGGCGGCCGAGGCCAGATCCATCTGCGGCAGCGTGCGCCGCCCGAATACGTGGGCATCGCGCCCGTCGGCCAGGGCCACGGCCCAGACTTCGGCCGCGTCGCGCATGCCTTCCACCTTCAGGCGCATGAAGGCCTCTTCCCGTTCGCCCAATGCCCGCGCGGTGTGCAGCCGCTCGGCCTCCACCAATGCGTGCACCTGCTCGCGCACAGCGGCGTCCGACAGGCGCACAAAGCGCCAGGGCTGCATGAAGCCCACGCTGGGCGCGTGGTGTGCCGCAGTGAGTAATCGGCGCATGACGTCCGGCGCCACTGTGCCACCAGCAAAGTGCCGCATGTCACGCCGCTCAAAGATGGCGCGGTACACCGCACTGCGCTCTGCCGCAGAGAAGTCCGCAGCGGCAACGGCATTGGAAGCGGCGGCGGTGCTCATGGCATCAGTCTTCAATGCCGCGCTGTGCGGGAATGCCGGCCTGGAAGGCGTGCTTGACCAGGGTCATCTCGGTCACGGTATCGGCCAGCGCCACGATCTCAGGCGGGCAGCGGCGGCCGGTCAGCACCACGTGCACATGGGCTGGGCGGTTGCGCAGGGTTTCCAGCACGTCGTCCAGCGGCATCCAGCCATAGATCAACGGATAGGTGATTTCGTCGAGCGTCACCATGAAGTAGTCGCCCCCCAGAATGGCCGCGCGCGCCTTGGCCCAACCGTCGCGCGCCAGTTGCGCAGAGCGCTCCAGGTCCTGGCTCTTCCAACTGAAGCCGTCACCCAGGCCCTCGATGGGAATGCCGAGCTGCTCGAACATGCGGTGCTCGCCAAAGCGTGCGCTGGGCACTTTCATGAACTGGAAAATCTTGACGGGCTTGCCGCGGCCATGCGCACGCAACGCCAGACCGAAGGCGGCGGTGCTCTTGCCCTTGCCGTCGCCGGTGTTGACGATGACGATGCCGCGGCGTTCGCCCTCGGCCTTTTCATAGGGTTTCTCGGTGGGCGGGGTTTCAATTTCCATGGCTGTCCTGGCGTATCAGTTGGGGCAAGGACACCCATTGACCGTTCAAGGCATGGATGGCGATGCGGTTGTCAAACGCCGCGCACAGAGCGCGGTGGGTATCCGGGTCGGCCGTGGCGCCATGGTGGGTCACACGCCCATCGCGCATCACCACCAGCCGGTTGGCATGCAGGGCAATGGTGATCTCGTGCAGCACACTCACCACCGTCGTGCCGTGGGCCAGCAAAGCCTCCACGACGCAGAGCCAATCGGCCTGGTGCGGCGGGTCCAGATTGGCCAATGGTTCATCCATGAGCAGCACCTGGGCTTCCACGCCCAGAGCCCGGGCCAACAGCACGCGCTGGCGCTCTCCGCCCGAGAGCTGGCCCAGGGCGCGATGGCGCCAGTCCCAGGCCTGGGTGTAGCGCAGGGCGCGCTCCACCGCCGCGCGGTCTTCGTCGCTGGGCGGTGCCAGCCAGGCCTGGTGCGGCAGGCGGCCCAGCATGACCACATCCCACACTGTGAGGTCATCGGCACTGGATTCGTTCTGCCCCAGCCAGGCAAGCTGCTGCGCACGCAAACGGTGGTGCACCTGCTGTATCGGTCGGCCCAGCAGCGACACTGTGCCCTGGTGCGGCAACACGCCTGCCAAGGCCTTGAGCAAGGTGGACTTGCCCGCGCCGTTGGGCCCCAGGATGCTGGTCCATTGGCCTTGCGCAATGTCCAGGTCAATGTCGTGCAGCACAGCCCGGCCACCCAGGCTTGCGTTGAGCCCATGGGCGCTCAGTGCCACGCCGGTGTCTATGGCGGGTGCTCTGGTAACGGTTTGCTTCATGCGCTACGACCTCCCAGCGCATGGCTGCCACTGCCCCGGTGCATCAGCCACAGCAAATAGCCGCCGCCCAACACTGCGGTCAATGCGCCCACGGGCAGCTCTTGCGGGGCAATCAGCCAGCGTGCCAACAGGTCGGCACCTCCCAGCAGCACCGCCCCCATGGCGCTGGCCAGCAGCATGAGCTGGCGATGCGGCACCTTGACCATGGCGCGTACCAGATGTGGAGCGGCCAGACCTACAAAGGCAATCAGCCCGGTCTGGGCCACCGCAGTGCCGGTGGCCAACGCCAGCACTGCCACCAGCGCAGCGCGCAACGGGCCAATGGGCAAACCCAGCGTGTGCGCAGTCGTCTCGCCCAGGCTCAGGCCATCCAGTACCCGCGCCAGGGCCCAGGCCGCGACTACACAAACCACCCAAATCCCCGTCATCAAAAAGCAGGACGGCCAGCCAATGAAACTGGTGGAGCCCAGCAGAAACGCCTGCATGGCTTGCAGGGAGTCGGGCGAAAACAGCAGCACCAGCGAAGTCACCGCCCCCAGCACCACACCCACGATCACACCGGCCAGCAGCAAGCGCAGCGTGTGCTGCACACCGCGCGCCAGCGCCAGCGTCAGCAACACCGCTGCCACGGCGCCACCAAATGCGGCACCGGTCAGGCCCAGGCGCACCCAGATGCTGCTGGAAAACACGCTGACGGCGCCACCGCCGTCACTCATCATGCTGCCGCCCACCATGCCCGCTGCGCCGCCCATGCTGGCCAGGGCCAGGGCCACGCCCAGCGAGGCGCCGGATGCGCTGCCCAACAGATAGGGATCAGCCAGCGGGTTGCGAAACAGGCCTTGCGCCAGCGCCCCGGCCAGGCCCAGCAAGGCACCTGCTGCCAGTGCCCCCACGGTGCGCGGCATGCGGATGTCCCAGACGATCTGGTGAGCCATGGCACGCTCCACCTCACCGGACTGCGAACCCCACAAAGTACCTACGGTGTTCTCAAACCCGGCGCTGCCAATGCACAGGCCCAGCAGCACCATGGCTACACACACCACCACGGCCAGTGCGATCAGCCAGCCGGTGGAGGAGGCTTTCACTTGCGCACCTCGGTCTTGGCTGCGGCAGGCGCCTTATCGCTCAAGCAACGCGCCAGGATGCGCGCGCTCTCGGCCATGCGGGGACCGGGGCGCACCAGCACGTCCGACTCTTCAGACGGAAACACGCACACATGCTTCTCGCGGATGGCGCGGATATTGTTCCAGCCGGGGCGCTGCTCCATGCCTTCCAGATTGGCCTGCCCGACCATGATCAGGTCGGGGTTCTCGCGCACCACCAGCTCCGGGTTGATCTTGGGGAAAGGGCCGAGCTTGGCCGGCAGGATGTTCTTCACACCCAGCCGGGTCAGTATTTCACCAATGAACGAGGACTCGCCCGCGCCATAGGGGCCGCTGTTGACCTCGAAGTAGATGCGGGTACCCCGCACCTGGGGCGGCAGGGACTGCGCCGCCGCCGACACTCCGGCGTCGATCTCGCGCCAGATCTTCTGCGCATCGCCTACGCCCAGCAGCTGGCCCAGCTTGCCGATCACGCGCTGCACGTCCGCATGGGTCTTGGGCTCCAGGGCAAACACCGGAATACCGAGCGCGGCCAGCCGCATGGCAGAGCGTGACGACAAGGCGACCAGCACCACGTCGGGCCGCAAGGCCACGATGGCCTCGATATTGGGATCCATGCCACCGCCCACTTGCGGCAATTTGGTCACGCTCTCGGGATAGTTGGAATACCGGTCCACGCCCACCAGCCGTTGGCATTGGCCCAGGGCGCACACGGTTTCGGTCAATGCTGGCAACAGGCTGACGATGCGCTGCGGGCTGCGCTCCAGCGTAATGGTAGTACCGCGGTCATCCGTGACCTGCACGGTAGCGCGTGCCGCACCTGCCAGCATCCAACCCGTGACCAGCACAGTCAGACCGCTTGCCAACCGGAGGATCAGGGAACGCATGGAGTGTCTTTCAAAGTCAAAGGCAGGCCCGCGGCCATCAGGGTAACGCGCTTGCATTCCCGTGCCACCTCCTGGTTGAGCCGACCCAGCGCATCGACAAAGGAGCGCACCTGCGCACCCATGGGAATGACGCCCAGCCCGATTTCATTACCTACCAGTACGACCGGCCCTTTGGCTTGTGCAATAGCCGCCAGCAGATTCGCGATGTGGCGCTCTTCGGCCTGCGCATCGTGGTCCGCTTGCACGTCGCCATGGCCCACAGCGGCTTCATTCACCGTGGGTGGCATGCGCAGATTGGTCAGCCACAAGGTGAGGCAATCCACCACGACCAACGTTTGCGGCTGCGCCTGTTGCGCCAGCAACTCAGCCAGATTCACAGGCTCCTCCACGGTGCGCATGCCGGGCACGCGCGCCGCGCGGTCGGCCTGGTGGCGCGCAATACGCAGCTGCATTTCTTCGTCCCAGGGCTGCGCCGTGGCAATCAGCACGGCCTGATGCGCCGAATCGGCATCTAGCCACTGGCGCGCCAGCATTTCGGCACGGCGCGACTTGCCACTGCGCTGGCCGCCCAGAATCAGCTCACTGTGTGCAATACCTTCGCTCATCCGCGCATGCGCTCCTGCAAATCGGCATCCATCCAGGCCAGGATGTGCCGGTGGATTTTCTGCACGCCATCCGTCAGTGCGGCCGGGCCGGGCTGCAAGATGTCGGGCGACTTGATCTCGAACAATTGTCGGCCGCGCACAGCCGGGACATCTGCCCAGCCCTCACGCGCAGCCACATTGTCAGGCCGGAACTTCTTGCCGCACCAGGAGCCAAAGATGATGTCCGGGCTGCAACGCACGATTTCAGCGCCATCGGCAATGATGCGGTTCTTGCCCAGTGGCTCCAACGCCAGTTCGGCAAAGCAGTCGTCGCCACCGGCGATGCCGATCAGCTCCGACACCCAGCGGATGGCACTGATGTGCGGCGTGTCCCATTCCTCGAAGAACACTTTGGGTCGTCGCGCCCCCTGCGCCAGGCGCTCAGCCACCGTGTGCCGCATGGCCTGCAGATCGGCTTGCATGGCGTGGACGCGCTGCAGCCCCTGTTCGGACTGACCGACCATGGCAGCCACTTGGAACAGCATGGAAAAGATTTCGGACACACTGCGCTGGTTGAAAATGGTGACCTGCACACCCTGGCGTACCAGTGCCGATGCAATGTCGGCCTGCAGGTCCGAAAAGCCGAATACGCAGTCCGGCTTCAGCTCCAGAATCTTGTCAATCTTGGCGCTCAGAAAAGCGCTGACCTTGGGTTTTTCCTCACGCGCGCGGCGTGGGCGCACGGTGTAGCCGGAGATGCCCACGATGCGCTGCTCCTGCCCCAGCAGGTACAGCCATTCGGTAGTCTCCTCGGTCAGGCAGACGATGCGCTGTGGCCCCAGGGCAAAGTCCAACGGGGTCGCGCTCATGTGCCCACCCCCGTCGGAAGGAACAGCGATGCCGCGGCCGTCGGTGAAGAAGGAAACCACGCATGGAAGTAGCTGGCGCGCACCGCACCGTGCTGCCACAGCGCCTCTCCGGCCTGGGGCGATGGCTCGGTTTGCGGGCGTGCAGTACGTGCCACGGGCTGCAGCGTGGTCTCTGTGGTGGAATAGTGAAAGGTATGGCCGCGTAGCAAGCCGCCGGGCAGCTCCAGTTGCTGCGGGCCCAGGGCCGCCAACCGCGCATGCATGGTGACTTCTCCAGGCAGCAGGCCCCATAGCGCGTGGGTGAGGCCATCCGTGGTCACCAGCGTCTCAAACAGCGCCATCATGCCCCCGCATTCGGCCCACACCGGTTTGGCCGCCGCGATGTGTTGGGCCAGGCTGCTGCGGGTTTGCGCACTTCCAGCGATGCGGTCGGCGTGCAACTCCGGATAGCCACCGGGCAGCCACACGGCGTCGCAATCGGGCACCGCTTCATTGGCCAATGGCGAGAAGAAGCGCAGCGTTGCGCCCATGGACTGCAGGCAATCCAGGTTGGCTGTGTAGATAAAGCAGAACGCTGCATCGCGCGCGATGGCAATGGTCTTGCCCGCCAGCAACGCGGGCACTGCACGGGCGTCGTGCAGCAGAGGGAACTCGGTATCCCAGCGCTGCAGGTCCTGCAGGCTCATCTGCCCCAGTGGCGTGTCCTGCAGCGCGTCTGCCGCAGCATCCAGCCGGGCCATGGCATCAGGCACTTCGCTGGCCACCGTGAGACCCAGGTGGCGCTCCGGCAGCGTCATATCGGCATTGCGCATGACCGCGCCCAGCCAGTTGCGGGCCTCGGGAATGGCGTTGCGCAGCATGTAGGCGTGGCCCGTGCTGGCAACGCGATTGGCCAGTACGCCTGCCCATGGCAAGTCCTTGCGGTAGTGCTGCAGACCAAACGCCAGTGCGCCAAAAGTACCTGCCATGGCGGAAGCATCCACCACGGCCAGCACATGCAAACCAAAGCGCTGCGCCAGATCGGCCGCACTGGGCTCACCGTCGTACAGACCCATGACACCTTCGACGATGATCAGATCGGCCTCATGTGCCGCCGCCGTCAGCCGCGCCTGGCAATCCTCCTCACCTGTCATCCACAAATCGAGCTGGTAGACCGGCGCCCCGCTGGCCAGTGTGTGCCAGTAGGGATCAAGAAAATCAGGCCCGCATTTGAAAACCCGTACCCGCCGCCCCTGCCGCGCATGCAGACGCGCCAGGGCCGAGGTGATGGTGGTCTTGCCCTGGCCCGAGGCCGGGGCGGCAACCAGGATGGCGGGGCAGCGGGTAGAAGGCATCAAAACTTCAGCTTCGCAGTTGCAGTGACGGCACGACCTGCTTCCGGATAGATGGAAGTCGTCACGCCAGCGGCGGTACAACCATAGGCCTGGGTGTAGTACTTGGTATCTCCCAGGTTGCTGACGCCCAAAGCAAACTCAGCCGACTTCATGGAGTAGGAGTAACGCGCGTCGACCGTGGTGTACGACGGCATGGTGCACTTGTTGGCAAAGTCGGGGCTTTGCGACGAAACCCAGTTGACACCAAAGTTCAACAGATGGCCGGCCGCAACCTTCCAGTCCAGGCCCAGACCGGCGGTATGTGCAGGCACCAGGGCAACGTCCTTGTCGGCGTACTGGCCGGACACAAAACGGGCCTGGCGCGCTGCCGCATTCACGCGCAGTGCGACGGATGTGCTGATATCGTGACGGCCTTCAAACTCGACGCCTTCCCTGCGGGTGGGATCAAAATTGACATTGGCGCCGTCGTAGCCAAATACGGAATTGGGTCCGATGGCGGTGCCGTCGTAGCCGATCTCGTTGTTCAGATCGCTGCGGTACCAACGCAGTTCCGCGCGGCCCTTGGCATATTGCCAACGCGCACCCAGTTCCACGTCTTTGGAGGTCTGTGGCTTGAGTGAAGTGCCGGGAGTCACAAAATTGATCTCGTCCACGTTGGCAAAGCGAAAGCTCTGGCCCGTACGGCCATAGACGTGAACGCCCTGCCCCAGATCCTGCGTGAGCCCCACATCCCAGGCAGTTTGCGAGTCATCCACGCCCGTGGCAACCCCGTCGCGTGTCTTCTTGACAGTCTCATTGCGCACGCCCAGGCTCAGCCGCGTTCCCGAGGGCAGGTAACTTATATCGTCGGTAATGTAGATGGCGTTGGACTGCGATCTGGCTTTGGATGGGGCGAGATCGTCGTACTTCCAGTCGCCCATGTCCGCACCCACGGTGAAGACATTGGCAAACGTCTCACCCTTGCGTTCGTTGCGCGCACGCAGGTTGGCACTTATGGCGTCCACATTTGCATCGGAGTAGTAACTCGGGCTGTAGTAGGCCTGCTTCTTGTTGCGCTCGCCATAGTCAAACCCCAGCTTCCAGTCCTCCAGGATGGCTTCTGCAAACACACCATAGACCTCGCTCTTGATCTGACCATAGTTCACCATGGACTTTGCAGTGTGCGGATCGGCGTCATATTGGGCCGCCGTGAGTGATCCTGGCAATCCGCTGTGCAACAGGTTGCGCGCAGCCTGGGCTCCCACACGCAACCAGTCGTTGGACCATTGCACCGTAGCGTCCAGATTGTTGTTGGTGGACGCAAAATTGTCCCGGTGACCGTCGGATTTGCGCTCGGAGCCCGCTACATCCAGCGAAACGGCTCCAGCCGCCACCGTTGCGCTGGTACGAAGTTCCTGCAACCCATAGCTGCCCGTGGATGCGGATACCACTGCCGCATTGTGACGCTCCACGCCCTGGCCTGCCTTGGTGCTGATCAGAATGGCGCCGCCGGTTGCGCCTTCGCCGTACATCACGGCCGCATTGCCCCGGATGACCTCGATTCTTTGCACGGACTCAATCGGGATGATTCCCATATTGGTTCCCGACAGATCCTGTTCGTTGAGTCTGCGTCCATCCAAGATCACAACCTGGTTGCTGTCCGACGTCTGACCGAAACCACGCAGATCAACAGCGTAATTGTTGCCACCGCTGGTGTCCAGACGCCCGGGCACGCCCAGAATCTTCATGATGGCCTCGCTCACCGAGGTGGCTCCGGATGCTTCGATTTCCTGGGCGGTGATCACGCTCACTCCATAGGGAAGTGCATCCACCGATTCCGAAAAGCGGCTGGCAGTGACGACCACTTCCCTGAGAAGGTTGACGGATTGCGCCTCTGCGCCCATGGAATACGCTGCACACAGGGCAACACCAAGCACGCTGACACGTGCACCCAAAACTCTAGACTTCATATTGAAAACAACCCGACTGAATACCCTTGCTGTCTTCCCCGACGGCGTATGGGCGTAAAAGGTCGCACCAACGTGCAACCACCTGGTTGGCCGGTATCCGGGCTGATGGAACGACCCTCATCGCCTTCCCGGACACGTGTTCAAGTGTCCAGTGGCTGTGATGAAAGCTGCGTCGGAGGACGCGTCCACTTACCGTTGCGGGGGCAGCGCAGGTTAGGCTGACCTGAATAGGTCCGGCCCTCCTGCTTCCCGTTGAACTGCGGCGTGTGAACCACACCGCGAGCACCAACGAAAGCATTTTAGCCTGAGGCCCTCGCGCCAAACCCTACAATGCGACTTCTATGGTGAACAACGCGACACCCATGTCGAAACCGTCTCAAGTCGACCAAATTGCCGAGCGTGTGGAACGTTTGCTGCTGCGCTATGCCGAGGTGCAGCGCACCAACGCCCTGCTTGCCAGGCAGCTCGAACTCCTCACGCAGGAACGAGACTCCCTCAAGTCCCGTCTGAGCGCGGCCCGAGCGCGGGTGGATGCGCTGCTGGAGCGATTGCCGGAATCCACTGCACAGAAGGATGCGCCATGAACCAGCTGGAAGTGCAGATCATGGGCCAAAGCTATTTGCTGGGCTGTCCCGAAGGCGGTGAAGAGCGTCTGCGCGAAGCCGTGCAGCGGGTGGACGAAGCCATGTGCAAGATCCGAGATGCAGGCAAGGTGCGTGCGCGTGACCGCATTGCCGTGCTGGCAGCACTGAATCTGGCATTCGATCTTTCCGACAAGGGTGCTGTGGAATCCGTGGCCGTAGAAGCGGCAGCTGCGCCCTCGCAACCGGCCTCAGCTTCCGAAGACAATGCCGTGCTGCAGTCCCTGCTGACCCGCCTGGACGACGCCTTGAGCGAAGACGGCCAGCTGCTCTGAATCTTTTTGCAGCCAATCGCAGGGTGCCTGGCACGCGGCTGAAAGCTGCGCCTACAATGGAGTGGTCTGCGAAGCTCGCCGGGCTTTATATTTCCTTGAACCAATGCTCATTGAGCCTGGGCTTGGAACATTGCCACTCCAGCGTGATCATCTCGCGTCAGATGAACCCAAGGTTTGTGCTGACCTCGCCCACCTGAACCCCGGTTCAGGATGCCGGTCCGGTGGCATTCGCAGACACCTTATTCAACCCCCTTGCATGACGCTGGAACCCCAACTGATTTTCGAGCTGGCCATGCTGGGGCTCGCAGGTGGCTTTCTGGCCGGGCTGCTGGGAATCGGCGGCGGCATGGTGCTGGCTCCCTTCATCACCATCATCCTGTCCACGCGCGGCATCAGTGCCGACCTGGCGGTGAAGATGGCCATCGCCACCTCCATGTCCACCATCGTTTTCACCTCGCTCTCCAGCATGCGTGCGCATCACCAGCGTGGCTCGGTGCGCTGGGACATTGCGCGCGGTCTGGCACCGGGCATTGTGCTGGGCGGCATCGTGGGAAGCCTGGGTATTTTTGCCTTGCTCAAGGGAACGACGCTGGCACTCATCTTTGCGGCCTTCATCAGTTTCTCGGCGACCCAGATGTTTCTGGACAAGAAGCCCAAGCCCGGACGGACTATTCCAGGCATGGCAGGACTGCTGGGAACTGGGGCAACCATCGGTCTGGTGTCCGGGTTGGTGGGGGCCGGAGGTGGCTTCATCAGCGTGCCGTTCATGGTGGCCCACAACGTCGCCATCATCAACGCCGTGTCCACCAGCGCGGCACTGGGCTTCCCCATTGCAATAGCCAATGCAGCAGGATATGCAGTGGGTGGACAGGGAGTCAGCGGACTGCCGCCCTGGTCACTGGGTTACATCTGGCTACCCGCACTGGCGGTCATCGCCAGTTGCAGCGTGCTCACGGCCCCCCTGGGCGCCGCGCTGGCACACCGCCTGCCCGTGGTACAACTCAAGCGCATCTTTGCGCTGGTGCTCTACCTGCTGGCAGCGTACATGCTGTGGAAGGGCCTGCACGGCTGAGCGCTACGGATTGAGCGCTGCGGCCTCACTGTCGAGTGCGGGTTCGTAAAAGTAGCAGATGCGTTGGCGTGGCTGCAGATAGTCCAGCGCTGTGGCCGGCAAGCTCGAAGGCTTGAGGCTTCTGCGAATGCTGGTGTTGGGCGCCAGCTCGAGATCCAGTACCGCGGCCTGATGCCGTGGGACTGTTGGTTCATGCACCAAGATGCGGGGTTTGAGCGGCCGCGCCGAATTCACCGAGACCACCATGGCATGGCGCTCGTCATTGAGCTGCACTACCGAACCGGGTGGATAAACCCCCATCATGCGGATGAAGGCACTGAGCACATTGGCGTCGAAGCGTGTTTTCTGCTGGGAAAAGATGGTGGAAAGCGCTTCGTGTGGCGTCATGGCCGCACTGAGCTTGCCCGGATTGCATAGGCCGTCATAGCGGTTGACCAGCGCCAGTATGCGCGCATTGAGCGTCATCGCATCACCCTTGAGGTGCTGCGGAAAACCGCTGCCATCCACCATTTCATGGTGCTGCGCAATGGCCCTGACGGTGCCGGCAGACAAGCCCATATGGCGGGCCAGTTCTACGCCCTGAACTACGTGGTCCTGATAGACCTTGAGCTCGCCGGACGAGAAGTTGCTCTCCCAGCGGCGCACGCGCTCGGGCAACTTGATTTTTCCCATATCGTGCAAAAAGGCCGCCAGACCCAGTTCATCCAGCGCAGTGCCTTGTACGCCCAGGGCTTTGCCCAGGAGCAGCGATATCACCGCCACATTGACCGGGTGCATGGCACTCTTGTCACCCGCTGCCTCTGTCAGAAGGCGTATGGCCACATCACCCTGAGTCAACATTTCCGACGTCAGTGATTGCACCATGTCTTGGCAAAGTTGTGCAGCGTTCTTGGGGTCGGTCTGCAACCACTCCATCGCCTGCCGGTATTGCTGAGTGGTTTCCGTGAAGCGGCGCTCGCATTGGCCCGCCTTGAGCGCGGACTTTGTGGCGGCCGTCGCAGCCTGTGTCTTTTCCGGTGCGGGAGGCTGGAAGGAAGCGCTCAATGCCGATGCTGCGGGAGAGGGCTCCCCACTTCCAATCGGGTCACTGCGGGCAGGAACATACCGGATACGGTCCACACCCAGCGACTTCAGGGTGTCAATCTGACGCTCGGTGGTAATCTTGAAACGGCTGCTGGAAAAGGGATGGGCCAGCCATCCCAAATTGAGATCCACAAACAATCCGACGCGCAAATCGTCCAATGCAACGAAGTCGAATTCGTCTGTATTCATAAACCCAAGTATCCGTAAGGTGCCGTTTGGAATAATGTTCGGCAAATTCCCCTTGCAACCATTATGACTATGGCCAAGTGCCCCCTACGTGTTCGCAGCGCACTTTTACAAATTAAATCAGCAGGCTTTAAGAATGTCTATCAAATAGGCAACACTTGATCTGGAAACTGGTCAAAGCAATGCACCTGCTCAAGCAGCTGCAAGACCTGTGCAGCATCGCCCAGACCGCTGGCTGTGCTCATGAGCGTCGCCGTGGCACACGCCACGCCCTTGGCAAATGCCTGCACCGGGCTCTGCTGCTGTGACAGGCCCCACACCATTCCAGCGACGAAGCTGTCACCCGCTCCGACTGCGCTGTGCACTTCCACTTGCAGCGGCGGCGCGTACCAATTCCCCTGCTGCGTGACCATCAGCGCGCCCATTTCCCCCATGGAAACCACCATGATCTGCGCAGCACCGTGCTGCACCATATCCTTGGCCATATCCCGGACTTCATACAGACGGGACAAGGGTTTGTCGCAGAGGTCCCGCAATTCATGCAGGCTGGGCTTGACCATGTACACGCCGTGCGCCAGTGCAGCTCGCAAGGGCTCGCCGGAGGTATCCACCACCAAGGCAGCGTGGGCGCGTTGCACCACTTCCGACACGCGGGCATAGAAATCCACTGGAACACCCGGGGGCAAACTGCCGCTGGCCACCACCAACGACTGCGGGCTGCACAGCTTTTCAATATCCACCAATGCCTGCTCCCACTCCTGTGTCGTGAGTTCTGGGCCAGGCAAGACAAATCGGTATTCGTGCCCCGTGCTGTGTTCGAGCACCGTAAAACTTTCGCGAGACGAGGCGCTGATGGCAAAGGGGTGACAGGAGACACCTTCATGCTGCAACAGCGACAACATGACCCGGCCCATGCTGTGGCCAGCGGTATAAAAGGCCAGCACGCCAGCTCCGAGCTTGTGCAACTCACGCGCCACGTTGACGCCACCGCCACCTGCGCGGCGTTGCATAGGCTCACAACGCAGCTTGCTGGTGTGCCGCACTTCATCGACGGCCGTGGACACATCCAGCGCCGGATTCATGGTGATCGTCAGTATGTTGGTCATGGCAAAAAGGTTAGCACAGCACGCATGAAAAAACCCTGCTGAAGGTCAAGCCTCAGCAGGGTTTGCCGGTCTGTGGTGCCTGCGGCACCACAGGGGATATCACCCCATGTGCAGACCACCGTTGACGGAAAAGTCAGCACCAGTGGCATAGCCACCTTCATCACTGGCAAGCCAGGCCACGATGGAGGCAATTTCCGACGGCTCGCCCAGACGCTTCACGGGAACCGTTGCAACGATCTTTTCCAGCACGTCTTCGCGGATGGCCTTGACCATGTCGGTACCGATGTAGCCTGGGCTCACGGTATTGACGGTAACGCCCTTGGTCGCCATTTCTTGGGCCAGAGCCATGGAGAAACCGTGCATGCCAGCCTTGGCAGCCGAGTAGTTGGTCTGGCCGGCCTGGCCTTTGTTACCGTTGACTGAGGAAATCTGGATGATGCGGCCCCAGCCCTTTTCCACCATGCCCGGCACCACTTGCTTGGTGACGTTGAACATGGAGTTCAGGTTGGTGTCGATCACGGCATCCCAGTCTTCGCGTGTCATTTTCAGGAACACGCGGTCACGGGTGATACCGGCGTTGTTCACCAGCACGTCGATGGTGCCATGCTCTGCTCGCGCCTTGGTAAAGGCTTCCACGGTTGAGTCCCAATCTCCCACATTGCCCACGGAGGCGTAGAAGGTGTAGCCCAGAGCCGCCTGCTCGGCGATCCACTTCGCGTGGTCACGTGTGGGGCCGCAACCTGCGATGACCTTGAAGCCATCCTTGAACAGACGCTGGCAAATAGCGGTACCAATGCCACCCATGCCTCCGGTGACGTATGCGATTTTTTGACTCATGGCTATCTCCTTTTTGATATGAATTGACTACGCACTAACAATTAACGCTCGATGGTCAGGGCCACACCCATACCACCACCGATACACAAGCTGGCAATACCCTTCTTGGCGTTGCGGCGCTGCATCTCATGCAGCAGGGTCACCAGAATGCGGCAACCGGATGCGCCAATGGGGTGGCCGATGGCGATGGCGCCACCGTTCACGTTGACCTTGGAGGTGTCCCAGCCCATTTGCTGATTGACTGCACAAGCCTGTGCGGCAAAGGCTTCGTTGATCTCCAGCAGGTCCAGGTCCTGGGCCTTCCAGCCGGCACGGGCCAGCGCCTTTTGCGAAGCAGGAACCGGGCCCATCCCCATCATGGCGGGGTCGAGCCCGCTAGTGGCAAAGCTGGCAATGCGTCCCATGGGTGTGAGACCCAAGGCGGCCGCCTTCTTGGCTGTCATCACCATCACTGCCGCGGCTCCGTCATTGATGCCGGAGGCATTGCCTGCAGTAACGCTGCCCGTCTTGTCGAAGGCGGGACGCAAACCAGCCAGTGCGTCGGCATTGGTCTTGCGGTTGACGAACTCGTCAACCGCGAAAACTATGGGGTCACCCTTCTTTTGCGCAATGCTGAACGGCACGATCTCGTCGGCGAACTTGCCTGCATCCTGCGCTGCAGCAGCCTTTCGCTGGCTGTCCAGTGCCAATGCGTCCTGCATGTCCCGGGTTATGCCGTGGGCCTTGGCGACGTTCTCGGCAGTAATGCCCATGTGGTACTGGTTGTAAACGTCCCATAGGCCGTCCACGATCATGGAGTCGATCATCTTCCAGTCACCCATACGCTGGCCGTCGCGGCTTCCCAGCAATACGTGGGGAGAGGCGCTCATGTTTTCCTGACCGCCGGCAATCACGATTTCGCTGTCGCCATAGGCAATGGCTTGCGCCGCCAGCATCACGGCCTTGAGGCCCGAGCCGCAAACTGCATTGATGGTGAGCGCCGGTGTTTCCTTGGCGATACCGCTCTTGATCAGGGTCTGGCGCGCAGGATTCTGACCCTGGCCGGCCGCCAGCACCTGGCCCATGATGACCTCGCCAATCTGGTCTGCGCCCAATTTGGTGCGCTCCAGCAGGCTCTTGATGACGGCGGCTCCCAGCTCAGGCGCAGCCGACTTGGCCAGCGTGCCGCCAAACTTGCCAACTGCGGTACGTGCAGCTGAAACGATAACGATGTCTTCCATTTTTAAGTCTCCGAAGTGGTGAGGGGGAATCTAGACCTTGACTTTCACATAGCTACCAGGGGCGGGCATGGTGGCCTTGTACTTGCCTTTGCCGTAAGTCCTGGGCGCTGCAATTTGCTTGCCAGCATGGCTCTTGAGCCATGCTGCCCAATCTGTCCACCAGCTGCCAGGGTGCTCCACCGCGCCCTCCAGCCAGGCTTCTTGTGTCTTGGGTAACTTGCCATCGGAGCGGATCCAGTGGCTTCGCTTGTTCTTTGCGGGGGGATTGATCACGCCTGCGATATGGCCTGAGGCCCCCATGACGAACCGCTTCTTGCCTGGCAGCACCTGGGTGGAGCCATAGGCGCCACCGATGGGCACGATGTGGTCTTCGCGTGATCCGTAGATGTAGACCGGCAGATCGAGCTTGCCCAGGTCGATCTTCTCGCCGCAAACCGTGGCCTTGCCGGGCTTGATCAACTTGTTCTCCAGGTAGGTGTTGCGCAGGTACCAGGCGTAGAACGGTCCGGGCAGATTGGTGCTGTCGGAGTTCCAGTACAGCAGATCGAACGGTGGCGGTGTTTCACCCTTGAGGTAGTTGCCCACCACGTAGTTCCAGACCAGGTCGTTGGGACGCAGGAAACTGAAGGTGCTGGCGAGGTCGGTGCCTTTCATCAGCCCTCCCTTGCCCAGCTCGGCTTCACGGAATTTCACAAACGCCTCATCGATGAACACATCCAGAATGCCGGTGTCGGTGAAGTCCAGCAAAGTGGTCAGCAGCGTAAGGCTGGCGGCCGGCTTTTCTCCACGCGCGGCCAGCACGGCCAGGGCCGTGGTCAGCATGGTTCCGCCTACGCAAAATCCCAAAGCATTGATGCTGGGCGAACCGCTGATCTCCTGCGCGACCGTGATCGCCTTGATCACAGCGTCTTCAATGTAGTTGTCCCATGTCTTGTGGTCCAGAGACGCATCTGGATTGCGCCAGCTCACCACAAACGTGCGGTGCCCCTGGGACACGGCATAGCGGATCAGAGAGTTTTCTGGCTGCAAGTCCAGGATGTAGAACTTGTTGATGCAGGGCGGCACCAACAGGAAAGGCTTTTCGTAGACCTTGGCGGTGAGTGGCTTGTATTCGAGAAGCTGAAACAGATCGTTCTCGAACACCACAGCGCCTTCGGTGGTCGCGACGTTCTTGCCAACCTCGAACAGGCTTTCGTCCGTCATGGACACATGGCCCTGCTGAATATCGTGCACCAGGTTCTGGACACCTTTGGCAATGCTCTCGCCTTTGGTTTCGATGGCCTTCTTTTGAGCTTCGGCGTTGAAGGCCAGAAAATTGCTGGGTGCGGCGGCGGCGACCCACTGCTCAACGGCAAAACGAATGCGGTTGCGGGTCTTGGCATCCGCCTCCACAGCATCCGCCATGCCCATCAAGGTGCGGGCGTTGAGCAAATACACCGCAGCGGAATAGGCTGCCAGCGGATTCTCGTTCCAGGAGGCATCTGCAAAACGCCGGTCCGCAGCAACCTTGGCCGGTTTGAAGCCTTCGGACAGCAAGCTCAAGGCTTCCTTGGAATACTGCTGCTGCAACTCCTGCATTTTTTCCGGAGCAAAATGGATTTCCGGCAGTTTGCCCGGCATTGCGCCCAGACCCGGAAGACCGTTGGTGGCTCCCACATCCACCTTCTTGAAGGCTTCCAGCGCTTGTGTCCATCCCTGCGTCAAAGCCTGTTGGAATTGCTGGGTTGCCTCATTCAGGAAATCAGGATTGTTTTGCCCCACGTGTCACCTCTTTAGTTGATTTCATTGACGACGCTAGTATCTCAGCTTGAGAGTCCCTTTTTCCTTACAAGAAGATATACAAACCCTATATGTACATAGTTCCAATTGCCTGGCTATATGTTGCGCTGATGATGAGTGTTGCCGAGGCCACCAACAGCAATGGGACGGTGTTGGGCGCCATTGTCACCTTTGTGTTGTATGGCCTGTTGCCGGTAGGGCTGGTGTTCTACATCATGGGGACGCCTGCCAGAAAGCGCGCAATACGAGCGCGCGAAGAACAGGAACGCGCCGCCTATCTGGCGCGGGCACAGGAAGTGGAGAATCCGGCGTCAATCCAGACGCCAGATGCAGGCGGCCATGCGGCCACTGACCCGGTCACGCCGATGCGAGAAGAACCTTGACGGATTGGCCACCGTGCACCACGCCTGACTACCGTCATTTCCGAACGTTCGTTCTATTCCCAGTGCAGCCAAACGCTGTCTCGCCAAGGCAGGCAAATTGGCCAGCCATTTGCCAGGCCCTGTGGCAATGAAGCAGACAGCAGCAGCCTCGGATTGCGCGACAAAAGCCTCGCGTACTTCGTTGCCTACTTCAAAGGCCTGGGGGCCTATGCAGGGGCCAAGCCAAGCCAACAGACTCTCGCCTCCCGCCTGCCCGCGAGACGGCAACCCAGCGCGCATAGTGGCCACCGATTGCTCCAGTACACCCTGCCCTTGCGCACCCAGCAGGCCGCGCCAGCCCGCGTGCGCCGCCAGGACCCGGCTCCCCTGCGCATCGCACAGCAGAACGGGCAGACAGTCGGCAACCATCACGGTGCAAGCAACGCCAGGGTGCTCGGTAATCGCCGCATCCGCGGAAAAACCGTCAGCGCTTTGGCAATCCAACGCTTGCACATGGGTTCCGTGCACCTGGTTCAGAAACACCGCGTGTGCACCTGTCGCCTCCTGGAGCCGCTGGCGGTTGGCTTGAACAGACTGCGGCTCGTCACCTACATGGGTGCCGAGATTCAAACCAGCGTAAATGCCCTCCGACACACCGCCTTGGCGCGTGGTGCATACAGCCCGAACGTGTGGCGGAGCAGGCCAGTCGGGAACCAGCCAGTCAAAATATTGGGATTGCATGGCCCACAGCATAATGCCCCCTGCAATTCCCCAACCTAGACGGAGCCCCCATGATTCTCGAATTGGCAGACATTCGTATACACAGCGGTCAAAACCAGGCGTTTGATGAAGCCATCGCCCGCGGCCTGCGCGAGGTCATTTCACATGCCAAAGGTTTTCGGGGGTTCAAGGTTAACAAGGGAATTGAAAATCCGGACCGGTACATATTGCAGATATTTTGGGAAACCCTGGAAAACCATACCGTGGACTTCCGCCAATCAGATGCGTTTGCACAATGGCGTGCCATCGTGGGTCCCTTCTTCGCGGTGGCACCTGTTGTGGAGCATTTTGAGCTGGTGACCAAGTCCAGCCAGTAACCTGCCTTCAGTCCGGATATTTGTCGAATATGTCATTTGTTTTTCCAGCCCAAGAAGTTGCAAGCGTCCCTGTCCACGGCATGGATCAGCGTTTTCCGGTTCATCGCATTTATTGCGTGGGCCGCAACTACGAAGAACATGCCAAGGAAATGGGCGCCACCGGGCGTGAGGCGCCGTTCTTCTTTCTCAAGCCTGCTGACGCCATTGTGTCGGCGCCCGCCACGGCGATGGCGAACATGCCCTACCCTACGCTTACCCAGAATCTGCACCATGAAGTGGAGTTGGTCGTAGCCATTGGGACCGGGGGCAGCCATATCAAGGCCGCGGACGCCCAGCGGCACATCTATGGCTACGCCGTAGGCCTGGACATGACGCGACGGGACTTGCAGAACGACATGAAGAAGCAGGGGCGCCCCTGGAGCATAGGCAAGGGCTTTGACCATTCCGCCCCGATTGGCGAAATCACACCCGCATCCCAGGTCCCCGGCATAGCGGAGGCGGGAATTTCACTGACAGTGAATGGGCAGGTACGGCAATCCGGCAACATTTCGCAATTGATCTGGAATATTGCCGAAACCATTGAACAGCTATCTACTGCATGGACACTGCAGCCCGGCGACCTGATCTTCACCGGCACCCCGGCGGGCGTCGCGGCAGTGGTGCGCGGGGACGTGCTGGAGGCCCGTGTGGATGGACTACAAAGCCTGCGCGTCCAGATCGTTTGAACTGACTAAACCACGTTTCCCATGCAGCGCCCTCCCATCAAATTTTGCAGAGAGTGTGGAACCTCCGTGGTTTACCGCATCCCCGACGACGGCGATACCAAGGAACGCGCCGTATGCCCGGCCTGCAACACCATTCACTATGAAAATCCGCTGAACGTGGTGGGCACGGTGCCCTTCTGGGGTGACAAGGTGCTGCTGTGCAAACGCAATATTGAGCCGCGCTGGGGAAAATGGACGCTGCCGGCCGGTTTCATGGAGTTGAACGAAACCACGCTGGAAGGCGCCGCGCGTGAAACCCTGGAAGAGGCCGGAGCGCAATTCGAGATGCTCGGCTTCTTCAGCCTAGTCAACGTGGCCCGCGTGAGCCAGGTACATCTGTTCTACCTAGCCCAACTCACCAGTGACCAGTTCGCGCCCGGTGTGGAAACCATCGAGGCGCGGCTCTTCCTGGAAAGCGAAATTCCCTGGGATGAAATTGCCTTTCGCACCACCAAGGAGACGCTGGAGCGCTATTTCGCGGACCGTCGTACGGGGCGTTTCAATATCCATCACATCGACATCGCCTGATCAGCATGCTGCCGTGTTATGTCATGCTGGATCTGGAGACCACAGGTGGTAACGCGGTGCATGACCGCATCACTGAAATCGCGGCCGTGCGGGTAGAAGATGGGATAGAAACTGCGCGCTGGAGCACCCTGGTCAACCCCGGTACCCGGATTCCGCCATTCATTGAGTCGCTCACCGGCATCAGCGATGCCATGGTGGCCGACGCACCGACCTTCGCAGAGGCAGTGCAACCGTTGCTTGCGATGCTGGACGGCGCCGTACTGGTGGCGCACAACGTGCGCTTTGACCACGGTTTTCTGCAAAACGAGATGGCCCGCCTGGACTTGCCTCTGAAAGTCAAAACACTGTGCACGGTCAGGCTGTCACGCAAACTGTACCCGCAATTCAAGGGACATGGCCTGGACGCCATCATGCAGCGCCATGGGCTGCATACCTTGGCACGCCACCGAGCCATGGGTGACGTGGACGTGGTGTTGCAGTGGCTCAAGCTCGCCCAACAGGAGTTGGGACTGGATACCGTACAGCAGGCCGCCAAACTGTTACTGCAGGGCAGCGCCTGCCTGCCACCCAAGCTGGAAACCGATGTGGCCGACATTCCAGATGTACCGGGTGTCTATATGTTTTACGGGGAAGGCCCGCTGCCGCTGTATATCGGCAAGAGCGTGTCCATGCGCAGCCGGGTGATGTCGCACTTTCAGTCCGCGACCAAGGTTGCACGGGAGATGCGCATCCTGACCGAAATACGCAGGGTTGAATGGCGGGAGACCGCGGGAGAACTGGGTGCATTGCTGCTGGAAGCACGGTTGGTCAAGGAGCAGCAGCCGGTCTACAACCGCCAGCTTCGCCGCGAAAGAGCGCTGTGTGCCTGGCAGTTGGATGAATCACCCAGCTCCAACCCCATGCTCAAATTGGTCCAACTGGACGACATGGAGCCCGGCGCTTGGGGCCGCATCTTCGGCACCTACCGCTCCAAGCGTCAGGCCACGGATGCCCTGCGGCTGCTGGCTGACACCTATCAGCTTTGCCCGCGACTGCTGGGACTGGAGTCAGGCAAAGGCATTTGCTTTGCCGCCCAAACGGGACGCTGCAAGGGTGCCTGCGCCGGACATGAGTCACTTTCCCTGCATCGGGTTCGGGTACAGATGGCACTTGCGGCTCACCAGTTGCGTGCCTGGCCCTATCCCGGCAAGGTGGCAATCCGTGAGTACCACCAGTCTTCTGGCAAGACAGACATTCATGTATTTGACCACTGGTGTCATATCGCCACGGTCAACGATGCGGCCGAACTGGATGACTTAAGTCAAGCTAGAAAGCCTCTCGCCTTTGACCTGGACGTCTACCGTCTGCTGACCAAGCGCTTCGCAATGATGGAAACTTCGGGCGCGGACCTATTTCATTTGCCAGCCTCCATTGAGACCAGCGATCAAGATTGCGTGCAATGAAGACAATTGGGTGCATGGCTGACAGTTGCATCTAGCGCAAATTGATGCTGCCGCTCCCATCATCGGAGTGTCATAAATGTATCCTGCATGCGAGAATGCAAAAAACATATGAGGCGGGTATGAGATTCAAAGCGGTCACTGTGGGAGTTGTTTTGGCTGGAACCGCGCTGGGAAGCGCAGCGCTGACTCTGGGAAGAGCACGAGGCGCAGCATGGATCGGCCAACCTCTTGAATTACAAGTCCCCGTGCAACTGGATTCCGGGCAATCAGGTTCCGGTCTTTGCGCAGATGCTGAAGTGTTTCACGGAGAAAGCCGCCAAGATGCAAGCCGGGTCCAGGTGCAGGTTGAACCCGCCGGACAATCGGACTCCTACAACCTGAAGATTACTTCCTCCACCCCGGTCGATGAACCTGTGGTCACGGTGTATCTGCGTGCGGGATGTGGACAAAAGTCTTCGCGCAAATACGTGCTATTGGCTGATTTCCCACCTGACTCCCAGAGCCAGCCTGTTCGGGCTGCACCCGTTGTGCCACAAGTACCCACGGTTGTGACTCCTGCAGCGCCTGCCGAAAGTGCACCGGCACAGACTTCCCCCAAGCCAGAGCCTGCCGTCGCAGCGCCAGTTGCCCCTACCAAGGCGGCCAAGACACCGAAGCCTGCAAAGGCCGCCATCCCCAAGGAGGCAACCAAGGAGCCGGCACGCAAAAAGGAGCCCGCCCCCAAGCCCGCTACCAAGCCTGTAAAGCCGGTTGAGCCGCCTGCTGCGCAGGCCAAGGGCACCGGTAAATCACGGCTCAAGCTTGATCCAGTGGAAACCCTGGCTGAGCGGGTCAAGAATCTGGAAGCCACCACAACGCAAAGTTCACTGCAGGACGACATGGCGCGTGACGCACAGAAGATGCAGCAGTTGCAGACAGACTTGCGCACGCTGCTTGATCAGGCTGTGAAGAATGAAGCCAGCCTGGCTGCCATGCGCGAGCGTCTGGAGAAGGCAGAGGCAGACCGTGTTCCTGTAGCCGTGGTGTATGGCCTGGTTGCCCTGGTGGCTCTTTGCCTGGCCGCCCTCGCCTATCTGTGGACTCGCCGGGGCCAGCCAATCCGTTGGGAGCGCGATGTGCCCAGCGCGCGCGCCAAGGCCGCGGCAGACGATAACGTGTAGCACAGCACTTGAGGCGACTGTCGCCTTGCCTCAAGTGCGTCCTTCAGGATCTGGCCAGCGGATTGGGGGTTGCATCCGCAATCTTGATGAGCGTGTTGCGGTCCGTGTGGTGAAACGGCTCCTCCTTGCCGCGAATCAATAGCACTGTGTCTTCTTCGTACGTCCAAGTTCCATCGTTGTTGATGCTGACTTTGATGCGGAACTCCGTGGTCTTGAAGGCATAGTCCAGGAACGGTGCGGAGCGGATGCCGAAGCTGGGATCCGCATGGTTCGCGGTCAACTCGAAGGATGTGTCTTCCGCCTTGGCCTTCCCCGAGGCCATCAACACCATGCCGCGCGGAATGGTAAGCGTATGGATCACCGTGCCGGTGGCAGGCTCCCATAGCCAGTAACCCACCTGCTCATGGTAGGTCTTGACCTGTTCCGGCTTGGTGATATGGGTGTGGTAACGCAAGCCGTACAAAAGCTGCGGCCCATTGGTCTGCGGATCAATAGGCTGAAGTTCCATGCGCTCCACAAAGGCCTGCTTGCGTGGCCCATCGACCTTGGGTTTGACATCCAGGCCACGCTGCCCCTGCCACACACCGGCCATGGACCGCAAAGGCCCAAGATTGCGCAAAGTATCCACATCCACATCACCCGGCTCGGTGTAAATATCCTCAGAAAACTCGCTCACGATCTCCCTTTCCATGAATCCTGAAAACCAACCTTACGAAACGTCTGCAACTCAATAGGCAATCTGGTTGCGCCCATTGCCTTTGGCCTTGTAGAGCGCAGCATCGGCGACTCCTACAAGGCTTTCCAAGTCCGCATGTTCTGCATCCAATGCGGCAAGCCCAATGCTAACCGTCACGCGCAGCTCGCCAGTCGGGGCGGCAAAGGGATCGTCTTCCACAAAGCGACGAATTCTCTCGCATACCGCCTTTGCAGTCTCCAAATTGCAGTTGCTCAAGACGATGATGAATTCTTCCCCACCGTAGCGCCCTACCGCATCAAACTCACGCGCGGCTCGACGTATGCGCGCGGCAAGCTCAACTAAAACGATGTCACCAGTCTGATGTCCGTAGGTGTCATTTACCCTCTTGAAGTGATCCACGTCGACCATGGCCACACACAAGGGGGCACCACGCTTGGCCCTGGCAATTTCTGCGGCCACCAGCTCGGTGATCGCCGAGCGGTTCCAGACGCGGGTGAGGCCGTCTACCGAGGCCTTGAGCTTCAACTCGTCTCTTTCACGAATCAGTTCACGCTGGGATGCATTGAGTTGGCCGCGCTGCAACTCAGACTCCGCAATGGCGGCGAGATCCCGCAACCCCTGAAGCTGCTGTCGCGTCAACTTGCGTGGCTGGGTATCCATGACGCACAGCGTGCCTACGCGACTTCCATCCGGCATTTCCAGCGGGTACCCGGCATAAAAGCGGATGGAGGGTTCACCCGTTACCAGCGGATTGTCAGCAAACCTGGGATCCAGCCTGGCGTCCTCCACCACAAATGCCTTGCTGGAAAGAATTGCATGGGCGCAAAAGGAGATTCGCCTGGGAATTTCGTCTGTCACAGGACCCGTGAACGACTTGTGCCACTGGGTCTGATCAGCAACCAAGCTGATGACCGCCATGGGAATACCCAGCAATTGCGACGTCAATCGGGTAATCCGGTCAAAGCGCTCTTCCGACGGCGAAAAAAGTGTCCCCGTCGAACGCAAGGCAGCCATTCGATGCACTTCATCAACCGGAATGTCGGGCGCTTTCAATGATCCACTCCTTGACCACCTTGGCACCAGTATCGGCCAGATCGCGCAGGGAATCTACATTGCCGTCCACTTCCCAATGAAAAAAGCCTCCTGATATTGCTACCAGGAGGCTTTCAAACTATTGAATGGTCGGTGTGAAAGGATTCGAACCTTCGACCCCTTGCACCCCATGCAAGTGCGCTACCAGGCTGCGCCACACACCGATCAAGCCTAGCATTATAGCCCGAAAGATTCGCCTTTTTCAGTCCACGACTGCGAGTAGTTCACGTATTTCAAACAGTTCGCGGCGCAATTGGAACAACGGCACGCCCGCATCTTCAGAAGACTCCACCGCAATCACGGAATCCAGGTCATCCAAATCGCCGCCATCAACATCCAGATCGTCCACGCCATCGAGCATGACCTCGCCATTGCGCTTCTTGTCCCGCTCGCTTTGCAGCAATTCCTGCATCTTGTTGCGTGCACCGCTGATGGTGAAGCCCTGGTCGTAAAGCAAGTCACGGATGCGTCGAATCATCAGCACTTCGTGGTGTTGGTAATAGCGTCGATTACCTCTGCGCTTCATGGGGCGCAGTTGCGTGAATTCCTGCTCCCAATACCGTAGCACATGAGGTTTGACGCCACACAAGTCGCCCACTTCACCGATGGTGAAGTAGCGTTTAGCGGGAATAGGGGGGAGAGTTTTCTCCATTGAAATCAATGCTGTACGGACTAAAGCGCAGAGGTTACTCTAAGTTTGTCCCCACGCAAAGAGCAACTCGCCAGCCAGCAGCAAATAATTGTGCCGAACTGTTTAAACCGAAGCCGCCGGCTTGCCCTCTTCCTGGATTTGCTCTTTGAGTTTATGGCTTGCGTGGAAGGTCACTACGCGCCGTGCCTTGATGGGAATGGCCTCCCCGGTGCGCGGATTGCGTCCCGGGCGCGGCGCCTTGGTGCGGATCTGGAAATTGCCGAAGCCGGAGATCTTGACGTCCGTACCCTCCACCAGGCTGGCGGATATCAGGTCAAAGAATGCGTCAATCATGTCCTTGGATTCACGTTTGTTCAAACCGATTTGTTCAAACAGCAAATCGGCCAGCTGCGCTTTGGTCAGCGCAGGCGTCTCCAGGCTTTCGACAGAAAATTCCATAGTGTGTCGCTCGTCTTTATGTTGCGTGTAGTTTAGGCCCGCTGGCGGGCGCCCAACGCGGAAATCAACTGATCCACAATGGCTTTCACAGCCGCCTCAATTTGCTCCTCGGTCAGGCTGGCCTCGTCGCTGTTGAGCGTCAGGCGTACGGCCAGACTCCTGTCGGTAGCGCCCTCGGCAGCAACCGCATCCTTGGGCAACTTGGGGCGATACACATCGAACAGCTGGGCGTCGCGCAACAAGCCTGCGGTAGGTGCCGACCAGATGACTCGCATCAGTTCGGCATAGGTCACCGCGTCTTTCACCACCACAGCCACATCACGCTGGACCGCCTGAATCTTGGCAACCGGATTGAACAGGGGCACGCGACGTGCCAGTACAGGCTCCAGGTCAAGTTCAAACAGTACGGGCGCCGTGGGCAGCTCGTAGGACTGGCGCCATTTGGGGTGCAACTCGCCCACATAACCAATACACTTTTCGTTCAGCCACACCGAAGCACAACGTCCTGGATGCATGGCGGGGTGTGTGGCTGGTTTGAATATGGCAACCAGAGGCGCCAAAAGATTCTCGACGTCTCCCTTGACGCCGAAGAAATCAACCGGCGCGTCGGCCACGCTCCATTGCAACGGATCGGCGCTACCGCTGGCCAGTCCGGCAATGCGCATGGGTTGATTGAATCCTTCCACCGTGGCGTCAGTGCTTTTCACGGATGCATCGCGCAGGAAGACACGACCCACTTCAAAGACACGTACGCGTGCGGCTTTGCGCGCCTGGTTGAACTTGAGAACCTGCAGCAGTGAACCAAGCAGCGAGGAGCGCATCACGCTCATCTGGCTGGCAATCGGGTTGAGCAACTTGATAGGGTTGGGGTTACCCGCCAGCTCGTGCTCCCAGCGTTCTTCCACGAAACTGAAGTTGATGGTTTCCTGGTAGCCCAGCGCTGCCAATGCACGGCGCACAGCGAATGCACTGCGCTGCGCCTCCGCACGGATACGTGCCGTAGTTGGCGCCAGCGGCGGCGTATGCGGCAAGTTGTTGTAGCCCACCATGCGCGCGACTTCTTCAATCAGATCCTCTTCAATCTGCAAGTCGAAGCGATAGGACGGTGGCGTCACGGTAATGAGGCCTTCGGTTTGCGTCAGCGACAGACCCAGACGACTCAGCGCGTCCGCGCACTGCTGCTGCGACAAGGGCATGCCAATGATCTTGGACGCACGGGCCACGCGCAAACTCACCGGTTTGGAGGGGGGCATCGCCGGCTTTTGATCATCCATGGGGCCACAAGATGTGTCCGCCGTGCCGCATATTTCAACGATCAACTGCGTGATGCGCTCAATATGCTCCACCGTCAATTCAGGATCCACACCGCGCTCAAACCGATGACCAGCATCCGTGGAAAAGTTGAAGCGGCGCGAACGGCCTGCAATGGCCTTTGGCCACCAGAAGGCTGCTTCCACATACACATTGCGTGTGTCGTCCGATACCGCAGTGGCGTCACCGCCCATGATGCCGGCAAGTGACTCGACCTGCGCATCGTCTGCAATCACGCCCACCTTGTCGTCAACGGTGACGGTGTTGCCATTGAGCAGCTTGATTTGCTCGCCAGGCTTGCCCCAGCGCACGTCCAGACCACCCTGGATCTTGTCCAGGTCAAAGATGTGAGAGGGTCGCCCCAACTCGAACATCACGTAGTTGGAAATATCTACCAGCGCGGTGACGCTGCGTTGGCCACAGCGCGCCAGACGGTCCACCATCCATTGGGGGGTCTTGGCCTTGGTGTTGACGTTGCGGACCACACGACCCGAAAAGCGACCGCACAGATCGTGCGCGCTGATCTTGACCGGCAGGCGATCGCTGTTTCCAATGGCAACTGCCGGAAATCCGGGAGCGATAAGTGGCGAGCCGGTCAGGGCCGAGACTTCGCGTGCGACGCCGTACACACTCAGACAGTGCGCCAGATTCGGCGTCAGCTTGAGGGTGAACAACGTGTCATCCAAATTCAGGTATTCGCGAATGTTCTGACCGAGTGGTGCATCCTCAGCCAATTCCAGCAAACCACCATGGTCCTCGGACAGCTTCAATTCCCGCGCTGAGCACAACATGCCCTGGCTCTCGACGCCGCGCAACTTGCCTACCTTGATCAGGAAAGGCTTGCCGTCTTCGCCAGGCGGCAATTCGGCCCCAACGAGTGCGCACGGAACGCGAATACCCACGCGGGCATTGGGCGCACCGCACACAATATTCAGCAGTTCGCCCTGCCCCACGTCCACCTTGCAAACGCGCAAGCGGTCTGCATTGGGGTGCTGCTCGGCTTCCTTTATTTCGCCCACCACGATCTTGGTGAACGGGGGTGCTACGGGCTGGAGTTCTTCGACCTCCAGTCCGGCCATGGTCAGGGTCTCGGCCAATTCGGCAGTACCGATGGCGGGATTACAAAAAGTGCGTAGCCAGGATTCAGGGAATTGCATGTTCAGCTCAAACGGGTGTACTTAACGGCTCTTATTGGAATTGCGACAGGAAGCGCACATCACCATCAAAAAACAGGCGCAAGTCGTTCACGCCATAACGCAGCATGGTCAGGCGATCCGACCCCATGCCAAAGGCAAAGCCGATGAATTTCTCGGGGTCCAGACCCATGTTGCGAATGACGTTGGGATGCACCTGGCCGGACCCGGCCACTTCCAGCCACCGACCCGCCAAGGGCCCGCTCTGAAACTGGATGTCGATTTCCGCGCTGGGTTCGGTGAACGGGAAGAAACTGGGGCGGAAACGCAGCACCAGGTCATCGCTCTCGAAGAAGGTACGGCAGAAATCGGTAAACACGAACTTCAAATCCTTAAAGCTCACGTTTTCACCCACCCACAGCCCTTCGCACTGATGGAACATGGGGGAATGGGTGGCATCGCTGTCCACACGGTAAGTACGTCCTGGTGCAATGACACGGATTTCCGGCATGTCACCGGAGTACAGGCCCTGCGTTGCCCCCACGGACGCACGGTGTTTCTTGACGTGCTGCACCGCATAGCGGATTTGCATGGGACTGGTATGGGTGCGCAGCAGATTGGGCGCAGACTCCGAGCCACCTTCCACATAGAAGGTGTCGTGCATGGAGCGCGCCGGATGGTCTTCCGGTGTGTTGAGCGCGGTGAAGTTAAACCAATCCGACTCGATCTCGGGGCCTTGGGCCACATCGAACCCCATGGAGCCGAAGATTGCTTCAATGCGCTCCAGAGTCAGTGATACAGGGTGCAGTCCACCCTGCCCGCGCTGGCGTCCTGGCAGCGTTACATCCAGGGCTTCGGCCTGCAATTGCGCTTGTAGCTCGGCGTCGGCAAGTGCCTGCCGCCGTGCAGTCAAAGCGGCTTCGATTGCCTGTTTGGCCACATTGATGGCTGCGCCGCGCGCTTTCTTTTCGTCGACACTGAGTGCCGCCATACCTTTCATCAGCTCGGTAATCTTGCCGGATTTACCCAGAAACTGGGCTTTGGCATTCTCCAGGTCAGCAGGCGTTGCAGCGAGCGCAAATGCGGACTGTGCGGATTCGACGATGGCGTTCAACTCGGTAGTCATACGATTTTGGGATGAATTCGGTTCAAATGAAAAAGGGCTAGTGCCGTGAAAGCTCTAGCCCTTACTTCGTACGCAAGGCACTGTATGCGCCCTACTCGTGAATCAAGCAGCCAGCTTGGCCTTGACCTGCTCCACGATGCTTGCAAATGCAGCCATGTCATGAATAGCGATATCGGACAGAACCTTGCGGTCGATCTCGATATTGGCCTTCTTCAGACCGTTGGCAAATTGGCTGTACGTCAGGCCACACTGACGCGCAGCAGCATTGATACGGGCAATCCACAACTGACGGAAGACACGCTTCTTGGTACGACGGTCACGGTAGGCATATTGCCCAGCCTTCATCACCGCTTCTTTGGCGATGCGGAAGACATTACCGCGGCGACCGCGAAAACCTTTTGCAAGGGCCAGAACTTTTTTGTGGCGGGCGCGAGCCGTTACACCACGTTTGACGCGAGGCATGAGTTACTCCTTGTTCGTCGTTAATTAAATACCACGGCCAGGAAGCATCTGTGCCATGTGACCCATATTGGTCTCATGAACTCCAGTGGATCCGCGCAGGTGGCGTTTATTCTTGGTGGTCTTCTTGGTCAGAATGTGACGCTTGAAGGCTTGACCGCGTTTGACGGTTCCACCGGGACGAACGCGAAAGCGTTTCTTCGCCGCGCTCTTGGTCTTCATTTTGGGCATTGTTATGCTCCTTCTATCTTGTGCTCGTGAGGCGTCTGGAAACGACTTCCAGCCTTGTTGGCCCCGAGCCACTTTTGTGGCGAGTTTGATTTCGCCACTTGTGTGGTGAGAATTACCTCACCACTTTCGCAACGGGCCTTGACCCATCACTACTTGTTTCAACCGGTGACCAGACCGGTTGAAAAAATTACGCTGTAGTTTCCACTACAGGCTTGGGTGCACCGCCACCCGGCTTCTTGCGACCCGGTGCAATCATCATGATCATCTGTCGCCCTTCCAGCTTGGGGAACTGCTCCACGATGATCGAGTCACCCAGCTCGTCACGCATACGCTGCAACAAAGCCAATCCAATTTCCTGGTGCGTGATCTCGCGACCCCGGAAGCGCAAGGTAATCTTGCACTTGTCACCATCATCCAAAAAGCGCCGGATATTGCGCAATTTGATGTTGTAGTCGCCATCGTCGGTGCCAGGCCGGAACTTGATTTCCTTGACCTCGATCACCTTTTGCTTGGACTTCGCTTCCGCAGCCTTTTTCTGTTCCTGGTATTTGAACTTGCCGTAATCCATCAATCGACAGACCGGCGGATTCGCCGTGGCAGCAATTTCAACCAGATCAACATCAAGCTCGCCTGCCATGCGCAGGGCTTCCATCAGGCTGACCACACCGAGTGGCTCATTGTCAACGCCCGTGAGGCGAACCTCAGGGGCCATGATTTCCCGGTTCAAACGGTGTTTACGTTCTTCACGCTGACGGCGGTCACGAAATTCAGTAGCGATGGCTCAATCCTTTACTATTTTTGCCACAACACGTGGCGAATGCCGCACAGCACACACGGGCAAACCGACATCTTTGGAAACGACCTTAGACCGAGGACTTGCTCGCAATGTCAGCCTGGATTTTTTGCACAAAGGCATCAAGGGACATTGCTCCGAGGTCTTGTCCACCCCGGGCGCGCACTGCAACAGCGCCTGCTGCCATCTCTTTGTCACCAATAACAAGCAGATACGGCAGCTTTTGCATCGAATGCTCGCGTATTTTAAGCGTAATTTTCTCGTTGCGCAGGTCTAATTTGACCCTAAGCCCTTGATTTTGCAACGTTTTTGCGACGTTTTTGCAATATTCCGCCTGAGAATCGGTGATATTGAGCACCGCAACCTGTACCGGAGCCAGCCAGGCAGGCAAGGCACCAGCGCTCTCTTCGATCAAAATTCCGATGAATCGCTCTAGGCTGCCGACGATGGCGCGGTGCAGCATGACCGGACGATGGCGGGCCCCATCTTCCGCCACATACTCCGCATCCAGACGCTCGGTCATGAAGAAATCTACCTGCATGGTGCCGCACTGCCATTGGCGCCCTAACGCATCTTTCAGTGTGTATTCAATCTTGGGGCCATAGAAAGCGCCATCGCCAGCACTGATCTCATATTCGCAGCCAGAGGCCCGCAGACTCTCAATCAGTGCATGCTCGGCCTTGTCCCAACTCTCATCGGAGCCGATACGCTTTTCGGGTCGCGTCGCGACCTTGTAAATGATGTTGGAGAAACCAAAGTCGGCGTACACCTTTTGCAGCAGGGTCGTATAAGCCACACACTCCGAAAGAATCTGGTCCTCTGTACAGAAAATGTGACCATCGTCCTGGGTAAAACCGCGCACACGCATGATGCCGTGCAATCCTCCGGACGGCTCGTTACGGTGGCAGTTGCCGAACTCCCCGTAGCGCAGAGGCAAATCGCGGTAACTCTTGATTCCCTGCTTGAAGATCAGGATATGCCCGGGGCAATTCATCGGCTTGAGCGCGTACTCGCGCTTTTCCGACTCGGTAATGAACATATTCTCGCGGTACTTATCCCAGTGACCCGTCTTCTCCCACAGCCCCTTATCCAAAAGCTGAGGGCCCTTGACTTCCTGGTACCCGTTATCTCGGTAGACCTGACGCATGTACTGCTCGACCTGCTGCCACAAAGTCCAACCCTTGGGATGCCAGAACACCAGTCCGGGGGCATGGTCGTCAATATGGAACAGATCCAGCTCGCGCCCCAGCTTGCGGTGGTCGCGCTTTTCCGCCTCCTCCAGCATGGTCAGATATTGCTGAAGCTCCTCTTTAGTAGCCCATGCGGTGCCATAAATGCGCTGCAGCATCTCGTTCTTGTGGTCCCCGCGCCAATAGGCTCCCGCCAACTTCATGAGCTTGAAGTGCTTGAGCTTGCCAGTGCTAGGTACGTGGGGGCCGCGGCACAGATCCTCAAATGAGCCTTCACGGTAGAGGGAAACCTCTTCATTGCTAGGAATGCTGGCAATGATCTCAGCCTTGTAGTTTTCACGCAGGCTCTTGAAGTAGGCCACAGCTTCATCACGCGGCAACACCCGACGCACCACCGGTTCATCCTTGTTCGCCAGTTCGAGCATCTTCTTCTCGATCAGGACTAGGTCTTCCGGGGTGAACGGGCGCTTGTACGAAAAGTCGTAGAAGAATCCATTTTCGATGACGGGACCAATGGTGACCTGCGCGTCAGGGAACAACTCCTTGACCGCATACGCCAGCAAGTGGGCCGTGCTATGGCGAATGACTTCCAGACCGTCAACGTCCTTGGCCGTGACGATGGAGAGCTTGCTGTCGGACTGCATCTGAAAGCTGGTGTCGACAACCTTGCCGTCCACTTTGCCAGCCAGCGCCGCCTTGGCCAGTCCAGCTCCAATAGATGCAGCAACCTCAGCCACCGTTACTGGGCCTGAAAATTCACGTTGAGAACCGTCTGGGAGCGTAATTTGAATCATAAAAAAGCAATGCGTTGAGAGGGCAAAAAGAAAAGCGCGGTGGAATCCGCGCTTGACTGAAAGTTGGTAGCTGACTGCGCCCAAGGCGCACGGACTACGGCCTTAGATGCTGGTATCGGCTGCCGGTGTAGTTCGCGGTGTCATAACCAAGGTGCCTTTCTCGCTCTTACATAAATTGGGGTCGCCCATTTTAACCGCAGTCGCTTGCCCTGCTCGAATGACTCCGCCAGGAACGCAAACCCAGGAAGATTCCCCATCATTGAATCCGCACACAGAGATTCAACGCCTCAGAGACCAACTTCCCATCACCTCGTAGTGCGATTCGCCAACGTGGCTGTCAATGAGCGCAAGCGTGCTTGCCGTCCAACGAATAGGTGCGATAGCGTGCGTTTGCGCCACCTTTCCCCGGTACGACAAAGTCATGTGAGGAGAGAATGCGTTTGCCTTGTTCGGTCCGCCAGCATTGGCAATTGCCAGTCCCAATCGGAAGCGAAGTGCTTTGACCTCCTCCAGCCCCTCACCCACACAAAGCACAAAGGCCGCCGCATTGCGAAAGCTCATGACGTGATCAAAGACAATATCGAATGCGTCCGCCGATGCGGCCACAGCATCACCAATGAACCTTGCCGTCCGTACCACTTCAGGTGGTGGCACATCCAAGTAGCCACCAACACCCCTTAAGGAGATATGCAAACGGTCGACCGATACCGCCTTGCCTCCTATTCCGAGCGACTGAGACAACTGCGCAGCTACACGCGCAATTTCAACACCCGCCTCGGCACTGGGCAGCAATGCAAAAAATACGTTATGCCGCGGCCATACACGCCGCAGCACATTGGTCGGACGGATGAAGTTTGAGGTCACGGGCTCAAAACCAGGCAAAGACAGTTGCTCGGACATATTGGTCCTTTCACACGCCTGTAATTGTGGCCATTTCAGCCCGAAACGAAATAAAAAAAGCCGGAGCCCCTTGCGGGGTCCGGCCTTGATGGCGACTGCCAGGGTCAGTGGAACTGTTCTTCTTCGGTGGAGCCTGTCAGCGCAGTCACGCTGGACTTGCCGCCCTGGATCACGGTGGTGATCTCGTCGAAATAACCGGTGCCCACTTCCTGCTGGTGCGACACGAAGCTGTAGCCGCGATCACGTGCTGCGAACTCCGGCTCTTGCACCTTCTCCACGTAGGCGGACATGCCGCGCTTGACGTAGTCTTGTGCCAAATCGAACATGTGGTACCACATATTGTGGATACCGGCCAGCGTAATGAACTGGTACTTGTAGCCCATGGCACCCAGCTCCTTCTGGAACTTGGCAATGGTGGCGTCGTCCAGATTCTTCTTCCAGTTGAAGGACGGCGAGCAGTTGTAGGCCAGCATCTTGCCTGGGTGCTTGGCATGCACCGCGTCCGCAAATTTCTTGGCAAATTCCAGATCAGGCGTGCCGGTTTCGCACCACACTAGGTCAGCATAGTCTGCATAGGCCACGGCGCGGGAGATCGCCTGGTCCAGGCCCTTGCGGGTCTTGTAAAAGCCTTCAGCCGTACGCTCACCGGTCAGGAAAGGCTTGTCATTGGCATCGTAGTCGCTGGTCAGCAGGTCTGCGGCTTCTGCGTCGGTACGGGCAATCACCAGCGTGGGCACGCCGTAGACGTCGGCAGCCATACGGGCAGCGATCAGCTTCTGCACGGCCTCCGTCGTGGGAACCAGCACCTTGCCACCCATGTGACCGCACTTCTTCACGGAAGCCAACTGGTCCTCAAAGTGAACGCCACCGGCACCGGCGCGGATCATGGCCTTCATCAGTTCGTAGGCGTTGAGCACGCCACCAAAACCGGCTTCGGCATCGGCCACGATGGGCGCGTGGTAATCGATGTAGCCCGCGTCGCCGGGGTTCACACCCTTGGACCACTGGATTTCGTCGGCGCGGGTGAAGGAGTTGTTGATCCGCTCCACAACCTTTGGCACCGAGTCCACTGGGTACAGGGACTGGTCGGGGTACATGGCGGAATATTCGTTGTTGTCTGCAGCAACCTGCCAGCCAGACAGGTAGATGGCCTTGATACCGGCCTTGACTTGCTGCATGGCTTGGCCACCCGTCAGTGCGCCCAGGCAGTTGACGTAGGGCTCGTTGTTCACCAAGTTCCACAGCTTTTCTGCGCCACGGCGAGCCAGGGTGTGCTCGACCTGGAATGATCCGCGCAGACGCACTACGTCGGCTGCGGTGTATCCGCGCTTGATGCCTTTCCAACGGGGGTTGGTAGCCCAGTCTTTTTCCAGGGCGGCAATCTGTTGTTCGCGGCTGAGTTGTTCTGTCAGGGATTGAGGCATGTAAACACTCCTAGGTTGATTAAATCGGTGGAACTGTTCGCGAATTTTTCGCTGTCCATGGGCAAATTCTAAGTCTTATACAAGACTTAAAACCAATCTTATGTCTTATATAAGACTTAAATTTTTCCGTTTTAAATCAACTACTTAGGCACTTTGTTTTATTGAGTAGAAAGCATTTTCCACAATACAAAATATTGATTGACACAAACATCAACCAATATTTCATTATGTAAAATGTTGCAACACAACATAAAAGCCTGGATGCTTCCAGGCTCAGCCCTGCTAGAAAGCGTCTGCGTAACGCCCCAATTCCCAGTCACTCACATGCTGACTGTAGGCATCCCACTCGGCACGTTTGAGCTGGATGAACTGCTGGCAAAAGGCTTCACCCACCAAGGCTCGCAAGGCCTTGTCCGCATCCAGTGAGGTAATGGCCTCTTCCAGGTTTCTCGGCAAACGCGGTGGCATGTCCTTTCCGCTAGCGCGGCGCTCATACAGATCTTCGTCGCACGGAGCCGGCGCCTGCAGATTGCGGTCAATGCCATCTACGCCAGCAGCCAAGGTAGCGGCGATGGCCGCGTAGACATTGCACGAGGGGTCCGGCAGCCGCCACTCGATCCGCCCGGCCACGGTGCGAACCACGCAGGTACGGTTGTTGTCACCCCAGGCCTTCCAGACCGGTGACCATGTCGTGCCAGATGCACTGCTGCTACTGGCCAATCGTTTGTAACTGTTGACTGTGGGTGCGCAAAGTGCGCTGAGCGCATCGGCATGGTGAAGCAAACCGGCAGCAAATTGTTGTCCCTGCGCGCTCAGGCCACCGGCACCTCGCACATCGGTGAATATCGCCTTGCCTTGCGCATCGGTAATGCTTAGATGGAAATGCAATCCGCTGCCAGGAGCCATTGCAAGGGGTTTGGGCATGCTGCTGAAGACCATGCCGTGCTTTTGCGCCACCGCATGCGCCGTCATCTTGAAGAGCATGTAGCGATCTGCAGCCGCCAACGCGTCGTCAAAGCGGTAATTGATCTCGTACTGGCCGCACGCGTCCTCATGGTCGATCTGCTGCAGCTCAAAACCCAGCTGCACCAGGGTGCTGCGCATGTCTTCCAGAAAGCCTGCGTTGCGATGAATCGCCTTGAGGTCGTAGGATGGTTTGTCTAGCTGGTCCTGTCCGTCGGCCACCTGCCAATGTCCGTCCGCTCCTCGCCTGAGCAGAAAGAACTCCGGCTCGATGCCGACCCACAGGGTCCAGCCTCGATCCCTTATGCGCTGCAACACGGACTGAAGCATTTGACGTGAGCAGGTTTCCAACGGTTCGCCCCCGGCGAATCCGTCACAAACGGCCCGCGCCACTCCAGGCATAAAGGGTAGAGCCTGCAATGACCCCAGGTTCACGCGGCCGTAGTACTCGCTACGTGCGCCAAAGCGCGGCAGCCCCGTACCCCAAATGCTGGGGCCTGCAAAGCCCGCGCCCTGCTCGACCCACTCCTTCAGGTTGTCCAGTGGTACCAGCTTGCCTTTGGCGACCCCATGGATGTCACAAAACTGGGTGAGAATGGAATGGATGCCTTGTGACTTGAGGCTGTCAATAACCGGCTGATACGGATTCATAGGCTTTCCAATCAGGCAAATACTTGGTCGAGGATCTGCAGCGCCTCTTCAAACACGCTGTCTTCAATGGTGAGCGGAAACAGGAAGCGGATCACGTTGCCGTACACACCGCAGGTGAGCAACAACAGGCCCTTTTTCAGCGCTGCCTGCTGCAGCTTCTTGGTGAGGTCTGCATCCGGTGCTCCGGTCTGCGGATTCACAAACTCGCAGGCCACCATGGCGCCCAGTGCGCGGATATCGCCCATGCATGGGTTCTTGGCCTTGGCTGCTTGCAGGCGCACCTTGAGTTGTGCACCCAGTTTGTTGGCGCGCTCGGGCAACTTCTCTTCGGCCATCACGTCCAGCACAGCGTGGGACGCAGCAATCGCGAGCGGATGACCTGCGTAGGTGCCGCCCAGACCGCCAGGGTTGGGCGCATCCATCACTTCGGCCCGGCCCACCACGGCGGACAAGGTCGTGCCACCGGCCATGCTCTTGGCCATGGTCATGATGTCGGGAGATACGCCGAAGTGCTCCATGGCAAACATCTTGCCGGTACGGGCAAAGCCGGTTTGCACTTCGTCGGCAATCATCAAAATGCCATGCTGATCGCACAGCTCGCGCAGCCATTTGACGGCCTCGGCCTGGATCGGGTTGAAGCCGCCCTCGCCTTGCACTGGTTCAAAGATGATGGCTGCAACGCGCGCAGGATCGATGTCGCACTTGAAGAGCTGCTCCACCGCGTACTTGGTGTCTTCCAGATTGGCACCTTCAGCCGGGAACGGTGCGTGGTAAATCTCGGGGGCAAAGGGACCAAAGCCGGCTTTGTAGGGCTGGACCTTGCCGGTCAAGGCCACCGCAAACATGCTGCGTCCGTGGAAAGCACCGCCAAAGGCAATCACGCCGCTGCGCTTGGTATAGGACCGTGCAATCTTGATCGCGTTTTCCACGGCTTCTGCGCCAGTAGAGAAAAACGCAGTCTTGCGGTCGCCGGCAATGGGAACGATGGCGTTGATGCGCTCTGCCAGAGTCACGTATTCGGAATACGGCACAACCTGGTAGCAGCTGTGGGTAAAGCGTTGCAGTTGTGCAGCAATGGCGGCTTGCACCTTGGGATGCACATGGCCGGTGTTGAGAACTGCAATGCCGCCAGCAAAGTCGATATAACGACGACCTTCGATGTCCCAGAACTCGGCGTTCTTGGCGTGGTCGATAAAGAAGTCACCCATCACGGCCACACCGCGAGGTGTGGCAGCCAGACGACGGGCATGCCATTCGGCGTTGGTGCCGGCCGCAGTGGCGCTAGCCAAAGCGGAAGGTTTGAGTGCTGCATTCATGTGAAATCTCCTTGAGAAAATGCTGTAACAGGTAAGTGTGAGGTGCAATCGCCGCGCGGTCAAACCGGGCTATCGATGCGGATCCATGTGGTCTTGGTTTCGGTGTATTTGTCAAAGGCGTGCAGCGATTTGTCGCGCCCTACCCCGCTCTGCTTGAAGCCCCCAAAGGGAACAGTGATATCGTCTTCATCGTACTGGTTCACGTGCACGGTACCGGCACGCAGAGCACGCGCCACGCCGTGCGCCTTGTTGATGTCACGAGTCCAAACACCCGCTTGCAGGCCGTACACGCTGTCGTTGGCCTGGCGCACCACATCGGCCGCATCGGTGAACGACAGCACGGAAAGCACCGGCCCGAAGATTTCCTCACGGGCAATCTTCATTTCAGGCTTCACGCCGTCAAATATGGTGGGCTGCACGTAGCAGCCACCCGTCTCCGCCAATGCCTGCTCGCCACCGGCAATGAGCTTGGCGCCTTCGGCTTTCCCGCTTTCGATGTATCCCAGAACCGTCTTCATCTGCAGCTGGTCCACTACGGCGCCCATAACGGTGCCTGGCAGTGTCGGATTGGCGGGCGCGTAGCCCGGCACCAGGGCGAGAGCCTTTTCCAGAAACCGCTCCTTGATACTGGCCTCCACAAACAAGCGCGAAGGCGCATTACAGCTTTCGCCCTGGTTGAAAAAGATGCTGCCAACCGCCGCGGCTACTGCGCGGTCCAGATCGGGGCAATCGGCAAACACGATATTGGGCGACTTGCCGCCCAGCTCGGTCCACGCGCGCTTGAGGTTGCTCTGCCCCGCCATCACATGGATTTGCTTGCCCACGCGGGTGGAGCCGGTAAACGCAATGCAATCCACGTCCATATGCAGAGCCAATGGCGAACCGGCTTCCGGTCCGTAACCGGTGACCACATTGAAGACCCCGTCCGGGATCCCGGCTTCGAGTGCCAGCTCCGCCAGGCGCAGAGCAGTCAAGGGTGACTTCTCGCTGGGCTTGAGAACCACCGAATTGCCACTGGCCAGCGCAGGAGCAATCTTCCACGCCGTCATGATCATGGGGTAGTTCCACGGAACGATGACGCCCACTACGCCCACGGGCTCCCGTGTGATGAGGGCCAGCGCAGTGGCAGGCGTGGGGGCAATCTCGTCATAAATCTTGTCCACTGCTTCGCCATACCAGCGAATGCAATTGGCAGCGCTGTTGACATCCACAGCGCGGGCGTACTTCACCGGCTTGCCCATGTCCAAGGTTTCAGTAATGGCCAACTCATCGCCATGCTGCTGGATCAGTTCGGCAAAACGGATCATCACCCGTTTACGCTGGGCAGGGGCCATGCCACTCCAGCGCCGATCTTCAAAGGCTGCACGCGCCGCACCTACCGCGGCATCGATATCGGCCGCGCCGCAACGCGCAACCTGCGTCAATATCCGTCCATCAACAGGAGAAATACAGTCGAACAACTGGCCGTCCACGGCGTTGGTGCGCTTGCCATTGATCAGGGCACGGCCATCGAATGTCTTGGGGATGATTGCTTGGGGGTTAGTCATGGAGTTGCTCTCTTGCTTTGCGGCTTGTCTCGCTGCCAAACTGGATTCTTCAAATGTTCAAAAAGTGGCACCAATGGAAGCCACAAATGCAAACGGGGCCGCATTGCTGCGACCCCGTCTGGGTGGGTTAGGTAAACAGGGCAGTCTTAGAAGGACACCACGAACGATGTTCCAAAGAAATTCTTTGTCTGCTTGACATTGCCATCCACATCGGTGAAGTTGTATCCGGAGGATTGATCCAAACGGTATTCAACCTTCCACTGCGTGTTGGCATTGATTTGGTAGTTGGTACCGAGGGAAACACGCGTGAGGTTCGCACCAACGTTGGGATCGATGATGGCACCAGAGGAGTCAAGCTCTGGGCCAAGGCCAACAGATCCACTACCACCAGCTCCGTTGTAAACGTACGTGCCACCACCATTCTTGCGGTTATCAAAGTAGTCGGCCCGAGCCAGCAAATTCAGACGGGGCGTCAGTTTGTAACCGACCAAGGCAGAAACACCGGTCCATGTAGCGTCATCACCATTGGCTGCCGCATTACGTTGCTGACCTGTGCTCAATTGGCCATTGAACATCCAGTCGCCGTGCGTGTAGCCACCGTCGATCGCCACGATGTCAAAGTTGCGGTTGTTGGAACCGTGTGCCACTGACAGACCGATGTACGAGAACTCGTCAATGAACCAGTCTCCTCGCGCGGCAAAGCCGACGGACTTCGTATCGTTGCTACTGGCGGAGGAACTTGTTGCAACGACCACATTGCCGCTCGAATCTTTATGGGGGTCTAGATTGCTATCGATATTACCCACGACCCATTTCAACGCATAGGTACCGTTCACAAAGGTGTGCGACATACCCAAGCCGGTATAGGAGGTAGCGCCTGCCAAGTCGAACAGGGCATTGTGCGTAATCAGCTGGTTGCCCAGTGTGGCGTTGGCATTGGCAAAGGAGAACTCATACCCCTGAAAGTCAGGGATCAAGCCACCAATGATGCGATGCTCTTTGGTCAGAGGAATGGAGATGGATGCCTCATGAACTTGGTTGTAAGAGGTGGAGCCAGGCAGCAAACGCAATGTCCAATCCACGCCCTCGCCATCCTGGGACTCCTTGGTAATCTGCAGCATGCCATATTCATCACCATACCCCGCTGAGGATCCGAAAGAGTGGTTCTTGCCGAGGTCATCGTATTTATACGCAGCTTCAATCGTCCCATTGACCTTCAAACCTTTGAAGCCAGACTTCTCCTGATCATCGGCCGCCAAGTCCTGCTTCTGCTCGATGCGATTGACCTGTTGCACCAACGCAGTGGTGTCAGGCTGCGCACTCATGGCCTCAACCTTCTGTGTCAGGGCTTGCAGCTGAGCCTTCAGCGCCTCGATTTCCTTAATCAAGTCTGCGGAGGATTGTGCGTGGGCACTCATCCAAGGCATGGCACTGGCCAAGGCAACCACTATCAGTTTTCTTTGAAAGCTCATTTCTTACTCCTGTTTTGAACTCGACATTTATATACAAATACACACCGAAACCGACTACCTATCAATCCACCTTGCGGTAGGCGGCAGCCATTTCCAGTGCGCGCTTCTTCTCTGCTCTGGACATAAGGATACTTGCCGCGAACACCCCAATGCTTACCACTGCTACCGTCAGGGTTGCTACCGTATTGACACTTGGACTCAGGCCCAGGCGGGCTCGACTGAAAATGGTAATAGGCATGGTGGTGGACCCGGGCCCGTTCAGGAATGCCGAGATCACCACATCATCCAGTGACAAGGTGAAGGTCAGCAACCATGCTGATGCAATCGCTTGCGAGATCAGAGGCAAGGTCACCAGGAAGAATACCTGCAAAGGCCTTGCACCCAGGTCTTGCGCAGCTTCTTCCAGCGACGGGCTCATCTCCTGCAAGCGGGACAGAACGATCACGGTCGCATAGGCCATGCCTAGCAAGGTATGCCCCAGCCAGATGGTGCTGAATCCGCGCTCGGGAAAACCGAAGATGCGCTGCACCGACACCAGCATGAGCAGCAAGGACAAACCGATGATCACTTCCGGCATCACCAGCGGTGAATTCACCATGCCAGCGAACAAGGTACGTCCAGGGAAACGCTTGAAGCGGTGCAAGGTAAGCGCAGCCAGCGTACCTAGGATCACAGACGAACAGCCAGTGGAAAAGGCAATCCGCAACGACAGCTTGAAGCCATCGATGATCTCTCGATCTTCCACCAGCGCCGAATACCAGCGCAGTGAGAATCCGCCCCAGTTGGTCACCATGGGGCTGGCATTGAAGCTGAAGACGATCAGCGTGAGGATGGGCATGTACAGGAACACAAAGACTGCCACCATCCATATATTGGAGGTCAGCTTTCCGGCATTGAATTTCATGCGCGACCTCCCGAAGTGCTTTCAGCCTGGTATTTGTTGAACAAGGCCAACGGAATGATGATCAGCCCTACCATGACCACAGCTACACTCGCCGCCATGGGCCAGTCGTTGTTGCTGAAGAATTCATCCCACAGCACATGACCAATCATCAGGGTCTCCGGTCCACCCAGCAATTCCGGAATCACAAACTCACCGACGCAGGGGATGAACACCAGCATGGAGCCGGCAATGATGCCGCTCTTGGACAGGGGCACCGTGATGCGCCAGAAAGCTTGCCAAGGCGTGGCACCCAGATCCAGCGCAGCTTCCAGCAGACGCAAGTCCATCTTCACCAGATTGGCATACAAGGGCAGGATCATGAACGGTACATAGGTGTAGACCATGCCCAGCACCAGGGAGAACGGCGTGTTCATCATCTTGACCGGTTCGGAAATCAACCCCAGCGCCATAGCCATGTTGTTGAAAACACCCGAGTCAGCCAGCAGCATCTTCCACGCATATACGCGCAACAGAAAGGACGTCCAGAACGGCAACATCACCAGCATGAGCAGCGCAGGCCTTCTGTCTGCCGGGCTACGCGCCATGAAATAGGCAAACGGATAGGCGATGAACAGGCAGATCACCGTGGTGATGGCTGCAATTTTCAGCGAGCTGAAGTAGGCATTGAAATACAGCGAGTCCTGCGTCAGGCTGATGTAGTTCCCGTACTTGATTGAAAGCACGATCACATCATCACGCCAAGTGAGAATTTCCTTGAAGAACACCGCGTCCATTTCGGACAGGCTGATCTTGAACACCACCAGAAACGGCAGCAGGAAGACGACAAGCAGAAACACCATGGGCACGCCGATTACGGCGGTACGCCCCCAGGCGCCAGTCAGCTTGGCGTGCAGAGAATGGTTTTTGAGTGCAGCGGTGGCCATGGGAATTACTGCGTCAAGACCACGACATCACTGCCACACCACCACACATACACCTTGTCACCCCAGGTGAGCTGTGTTTCACCATGGCGGGCCGCGTTGGTGTGTGTTACTTTCACTATGGCGCCGTTCTCCAGCTTGACGTGGTACGTCGTCAAACTACCTAGATAGGCCAAGTCGTCAATTACTCCTTGCACCACGTTGTAGCCGACTTCGGCCAGCGATTCGCGTGCGCTGTCTTCTGGCGGAGTCGATTGAATGGACATCTTTTCGGGCCGCACAGCAATGCTGACCTCCATGCCTTCTGTCCCGGTGATACCGTGGCTCACGTAATGCTTGCATTCGGGTGAGGCCACGATCACGTGGTCTGGCGCATCTGCCTCCACCGAGCCCTTGAAGATGTTGACACTTCCGATGAAGTCGGCAACAAACAGGCAATTGGGTGTTTCGTAGATATCGGCCGGCGCGCCAATCTGCAGGATCTTGCCCTCACTCATGACGCCAATGCGGGTGGCCATGGTCATGGCTTCTTCCTGGTCATGGGTCACCATGACACAGGTCACCCCCACTTGCTCAATGATGTCCACGAGTTCAAGTTGCGTGCGCTGGCGCAGCTTGGCATCCAACGCGCCCAACGGCTCATCCAGCAACAGGAGTTTGGGTCGTTTGGCCAGACTGCGTGCCAAGGCAACACGTTGCTGCTGTCCACCGGACAACTGATGCGGCTTGCGTTTGGCGTACTGCTTGAGCTGCACCAGATCCAGCATCTGTCCGACCCGCTCTGCAATCTGATCCTTGGGCATGCCGTCGCGGTGCAGGCCAAAGGCAATGTTGTCCCATACCGTCAAGTGCGGAAACAGGGCATAACTTTGGAACATCATGTTGATTGGACGCTCGTAAGGTGCCAACCCCACGATGTCCTGACCGGCCAGCAGAATCTGGCCGGAAGTGGGGGTTTCGAATCCCGCCAGCATCCGCAAAAGCGTGGACTTGCCGCAACCGGAAGAACCCAGCAGCGCAAAGATTTCACCCTGCTGGATATCCAATGAGACTTCATCCACAGCAAACACGTCGTCAAATTTCTTGACGATGCGATTGATTTGCAGAAATGGCTTCCCGCCGGTCTTCGCCGCGCTAGGAGTTGGATTCGAATTGGTCGCCACAGATGTTTCCTAATTAGTTATTTTTCTATACAAGACTCGGATTACAGACCGGTCTTGAAGGCCGTGTGGGCACGGCTTTCAAGGCGGCGAATGTCATTGGTCAAAGCCTTGGGAGGGATCATGGTTGCCATTTCAGCCGCGGTCGGATAGGACGACGGATTGTTGGCAATATCGGGATTGATCAGTTTCTTGGACGCCAGGTTGATGTTGGCGTACTTCACCTTGTTGGTGATGGCTGCCTGCACGTCCGGACGCATGATGTAGTTCATAAAAAGGTGCGCATTCTTGGGATGTGCTGCATCCGCGGGAATGGCCATCATGTCGAAGAACAAGATTGCACCATCCTTGGGCACCAGTGCCTTGATGTCCTGGCCGGTCTTGCCTTCAATCGCACGGGCGCGGGCGATGTTGATATCGCCGTTCCAGCCCAAGGACATGCAAATGGAGCCACTGGCCATGTCGTTGATGTAACCCGACGAACTGAACAGGGTCACATAGGGACGCACTGCCTTGAGCAAAGCGGACGCTTCCTGGTAATCAGCGGGGTTCTTGCTGAAGGGGTCCTTGTGCAGGTAATGCAGCGCAGCGGGCAGCACTTCGCTGCCTGCATCCAGAACGGACACGCCACAGCTCTTGAGCTTGCTGATGTACTTGGGATTGAAGAACAGTTCCCACACATTGTCGGGCATGGGTTCAGCACCCAATGCGGCCTTCACCTTGGCGGTGTTGATGCCGATGGTGGTGTAACCCCATAGCCAGTTCACCAGGTGTTCATTGCCCGGATCGATGGTGGCAATCTGTGCCTGCACAGCGGGGTCATAGTTCTTCAGGTTGGGCAAAAGGCTCTTGTCGAGCTTAGCCAGCAATCCTCCACCGATTTGCAGAGGAGCAAAGGTGGAAGAAGGCACAACGATGTCGTATCCCGTCTTGCCTGCCACCAGCTTGGCGTGCAGGATTTCGTTGTTGTCATAGGTGTCGTAGCGAACCTTGATGCCAGTCTCTTTTTCAAAGTTGGCGATGGTGTCGTCAGCGATGTAGTCCGACCAGTTGTAGATGTTTAGAACCTTTTCCTCATCTGCCATGGCAGACCCGGCTGCGAAGGTCATGAGGCCCGCCACTGCCAGTCCTCCAAGAAGTTTGCTAACCAATTTCGTGCTGGAAAATTTAATCAATTTGAAGCTCCTGGGGTTTATAGAGTGTGAAACGCTAAACGATATTAATACTGTAGAGGCACCAAAATGCTACATGCAATCCCTATGCCAACCAACCATTTTTCTGTACGTCGGCATAAGTCAAATCAAGGCACTTCACTATCAAATCGATCAGTTCATCAATCTGAGCGTGGGTCATGGTCAACGGAGGGGCAATGATCATGCGGTCTCCAACGGCGCGCATGATCAATCCATTGGAGAAACAGTGTCCGCGGCACACCATGCCAACGCTTAAGTCACCGTTGAAACGCTCCATGGTTTTCTTGTTCTTGACCAGCAACAAACCCGCCGTAAATCCGCAGGTTTCCGCACGCCCCACCAGCGGGTGATTGTTAAGTTCTGTAAAGCGCTTGGCCAGGTACGGGCCGATGTCGTCTTTCACACGACCCACCAGGTTCTCGCGCTCCATCAGCTCCAGATTGGCCAGAGCCACTGCACAGGCCACCGGATGGCCGCTGTAGGTATAGCCGTGGTTGAACTCCCCGCCCTTCTCTATCAACACAGAGGCAACACGGTTGCCGACCATCACACCGCCCAACGGGATGTAGCCGCTGGTCACGCCCTTGGCGAAAGTTACCAGGTCGGGTTTGTAGCCAAATTTTTCGTAGGCAAACCAGTGACCCAGACGACCAAATGCGCAAATCACCTCGTCGCTGATCAGCAGGATTCCGTATTTGTCGACGATGCGTTGAATCTCGGGCCAGTAGGTGGCGGGAGGAATGATGACGCCGCCAGCACCTTGCACCGGTTCACCAATAAACGCGGCGACCTTGTCCGCACCGATTTCAAGAATCTTGGCTTCCAGCCAACCCGCAGCACGCACACCGAAATCAGCCTCACTCTCGTCCGGCAAAGCGTTTTCGAGATAGTACGGTTGCTCGATATGGGTGATGTTGGGGATTGGCAAATCGCCCTGCGCATGCATGCCACTCATGCCGCCCAGCGATGCGCCCGCCATCGTGCTGCCGTGGTAACCGTTGTGGCGTCCGATAATGACCTTGCGCTGCGGCTGTCCCATCAGATCCCAGTAACGACGCACCATGCGCACGTTGGTGTCATTGCTTTCACTGCCGCTGCTCGAATAGAACACATGGTTGAAGCTGCGATCTCCCACATCCGGAGCCAATGAGGCCAGCTTGGCGGCCAGCTTGGTAGCGGGCACGTTGGTGGTCTGGAAGAAGCTGTTGTAGTAAGGCAGCGTCATCATCTGCTGATAGGCCGCATCGGCCAATTCCTTGCGGCCGTAGCCCGCATTGACGCACCACAGACCGCTCATGCCATCGAGTACTTTTTTGCCCTCGGAATCCCAGACATAAATTCCGTCTGCATGGGTCATGACGCGCGAACCGCGCGTGGCCAGATCGCCATGGTCCGTAAACGAGTGAATGTAGTGGGCACTATCCAAAGCCTGAATGGCCTTGGTGTCCACCGCCTGTGCCTTGCTGACAATGGCCGGGGGTGCAATCACCGGCGCAAACGCGTTCTTGCTCATAAAAAATCCTCTCGATAGCGCGACCAGCGAGCTGGTACGGGTTGGGTATGAATACAGGGTGCGGGATTAGACGTGCAACAACAGGTGTTCACGCTCCCACGGAGAAATCACCTTCATGAATTCATCGAATTCAAGTTCCTTGATTTCGGTGTAGACCGTCACGAACTCCTTGCCCAGCACTTCATGCAGGTCGGTTTCCTTACGTAGCCAGTCCAGTGCTTCACCCAGGCTGCGTGGCAACGAGTACGCCGACAAATAGGCATCTCCACGCATCTCGGCCTTGGGCTTGATCTTGTTCTTGATACCCAGGTAGCCGCAGGCCAGCGTCATGGCCATGGCCACATACGGATTGGCATCGGCGCCGATCACACGGTTCTCCACACGCCGCGCTGCAGGCGAAGAGATGGGTGAGCGGATGCCCACGGTGCGGTTGTCGTAACCCCACTCGATGTTGATCGGTGCGGCCGTGTTGCGTGAAAGGCGGCGATAGCTGTTCACATAGGGTGCGACCAGCACCATGGCTGCGGGAATGTAACGCTGCAAGCCACCGATGTAATGCATGAAGGTTTCCGACGGTGTGCCGTCGGAGTTGCTAAATACATTCTTGCCGCTGGCAACGTCCACCAGGCTCTGGTGCACGTGCATCGCGCTGCCCGGCTCGCCTTCAATGGGTTTGGCCATGAAAGTGGCATACATGTCGTGACGCAGCGCAGCCTCACGCACCGTGCGCTTGAACAGGAAGACCTCATCAGCCAGGCCCAATGGTTGTGCATGGAAGAAGTTGATTTCCATCTGTCCTGCACCGACTTCGTGAATCAACGTATCCACGTTGAGTTCCATCTTGTCGCTGTAATCGTAGATTTCTTCAAACAGCGGATCGAACTCGTTCACCGCGTCAATGCTGTATGCCTGACGTGATGTTTCCGCACGGCCGCTACGACCAATGGGCGGCTTCAACAACGTGTTGGGATCCGTATTGCGCGCAGTCAGATAGAACTCCAGCTCGGGCGCCACGATGGGTTGCAGACCTTCAGCGGCAAACAGATCGCACACCCGACGCAGCACGCTGCGCGGAGCAAAGGGCACCAGATTGCCGGCATGGTCAAAGCAATCGTGAATCACTTGCGCCGTGGGGTCGACGGCCCAGGGCACGATGCGCACTGTGGACGGATCCGGACGCAGTTGCATGTCCTTGTCGGTGGGGTCGATGACGTCGTAGTATGGTCCGCTTTCGGGGAATTCTCCGGTAACGCCCATGGCCACAATGGCTTGCGGCAGACGCATGCCGCGGTCTTCAGTGAACTTGGCGCGAGGCAGGATCTTCCCGCGCGCCACACCGGTCAAGTCGGGGACCAGACATTCGACCTCCGTCACCCGGCGCTCATTGAGCCACTGTTCCAGATCATTGAAATTCATCGTCTTGTTATCACTCATCACTCACTCCTTGCTGCAGGGCAGCGTACTGAACCGTTGTCAGGCTCCCAGGCGTTGCACCTGCCGCGCACGGCACGCTTCGCCAAAGGCCTTGAATATTGCTGCGTAAAAAGGATTGTCTGAAGTCTTCCACTCCGGATGCCATTGCACCGCATAGGCAAAGGCGGGTGCGCCCTGCACTTCAAATGCTTCCACCAAACCGTCGGGCGCGCGACCCAATGCACGCAATCCTTGTGCCAAACGGTCAACGCCTTGCCCGTGTACCGAATTCACCTGAGCCACGTCAGAACCCGCCCATTGTGCAAAGGCGGAGCCCGCTTCGAAATGCACTTGGTGGCTGGGCGCGTATTGCAACTCGTAGCTGTCGTCAGGTGACTCGCGGTGGTCCATATGGCTTGGCAATTCATGGACCTTCTGGTGCAGCGTGCCGCCCAGCGCCACATTGATTTCCTGAAAGCCCCGGCAAATGCCCAATAGCGGAACCGCTTGCGCAACACAAGCCCTGACCAATGCCAGGGTCAAGCTGTCGCGTTGCTCGTCCAGCATGAGGCTGGGGTCGGACAGCGTCTTGCCAAAATGCTGCGGATGTACGTTGGATGGGGAGCCGGTCAGCATGACGCCATCCACCAATGCCAGCAGGGCATCGATCTGATCCGCATCGGCCAGCGGAAACAATACGGGCTGTGCATCCGCATTGCACTTGACGGCCCTGGCGTACTTGTCGCCCAGAACCAGAAATGGCATGGTGCGCTGGTCATTGCCAAGCAGGCGATGATCAGCAGGTAGCCAAACCAGTGGTAATGGCTTTTTCATGGTTGTCTCCGTTTTCTTGTGGCAATTGTGTTGCAGAATTGGACTCAATCCGGAGCCATTTAAAGTGGCTCCATGGTGCCATTTGAAACCCACTCCACTCTTGAGACGCAGCATGCTGTCAGAACTTCTACTCACCGAAATGGGGCGTTTGAGCCAACAGGACAACATGCCGCTGCATCGCCAGTTGTATGAGGCCATGCGCCGCGCCATCCTGGACGGCAAGCTGTCCGCGGGTGACCGCCTGCCCTCCAGCCGTGAACTCACGCAAGACCTGAAACTCTCGCGCAACACGGTGGTGGCCGCACTCAACCAGCTCGGCGTGGAAGGCTATCTGGTCAGCCGCGTCGGCAGCGGCACCTTCATCAACGACAACGTTCCCAAGGCGCAGGGCCGCACCAACCACGCCCGCACCTCTACACGGCAAGCCCAACTATCCAAGCGGGGAATGGCTCTTTCCACCACCTTCTGCGCCACACAGCTGGAGGTTCAGCCCTTTACGCCGGGAGTTGCGGATTTCAGCGCGTTTCCAGTAGCACTCTGGCAGCGCCTGCAGAACAAGCACTGGCGTATGACCTACCCGGAAATGCTGGACTACAGCTACACCGGTGGACACGCGCCACTGCGTCGCGCGGTGGCGGACTACCTGCGCGTGTTTCGCAGCGTGCCGCTGGATGTGGACCAAGTCATCATCACCAGCGGAACCCAGCAGTCCCTGGAGCTGTGCGCGCAGTTGCTGGGCGATCATGGTGACACCGTGTGGCTGGAAGATCCCGCCTATTGGGGTGCCATCAAGGCCTTCATGGCCACGGGGCTCAAACTCCATCCCGTGAAAGTGGATGTGCACGGCATGGCTCCCACTCCTGCTGATGAAAAACACCCGCCCCGCCTGATCTATACAACCCCATCGCACCAGTATCCGACTGGCGCTGTGATGAGCCTGCCGCGCCGCCAGCAGTTGTTGTCCATTGCCGCCGCACACAACGCCTGGATTCTGGAGGACGACTACGACAGCGAGTTCCGCTTCAGCGGTCCGCCGTTGTCGTCTCTAGCCGGGCTGGACCAGGACCAACGTGTGTTCTACATGGGCTCGTTTTCCAAGGTGCTTTATCCGGGATTGAAGCTGGGCTATCTGGTGGTTCCGCAGCGGCTCGTCGGTGCCTTCAAGCAGGCGCACTACGACCTGAATCGCCCCGGGCAAATGCCGCTGCAGGCGGCCCTAGCCGAGTTCATCGAACTGGGCCACTTTGCCAGCGCCTTGCGCCGCGCCCGCCACAGTTATGCCGAGCGCCGCCAATGTCTGCTGGAGGCGCTGCAGCCCTGCCTGGGTGAACGGGCCCGCATCACTGGGGCCGAACAGGGCCTGCATTTGTGCCTGCGTCTGCCTGATAGCGTCGACGACAAGGCCCTGGCCCTGCGCATCGGCAGCCTGGGCCTGACTGTGCGGGCACTGAGCGCCTATTGCCTGCAACGCACCGACGCCAAAGGTCTGGTCATCGGCTACGGCTACGCGCCACTGGCGAGCATTCACCGATACGGCCCGGTTTTGGCCAAGGCAATCCAGGCAGAACTGAAGCGTACTGCCTGACGCGCAAGATCAGCTCTAGAAAAGATCCTTGATCTGGTGATACGCCATGCCCAGGACCAAGCTGGGCTTGCGCAGCAGCGGTCCACCGGGAAATTTCTGGTGCCGCACCCGCGCAAACAAATCAAATTGCTCAGCCTGCCCAGCCACGGCGTCGGCCACCAGCTTGCCGGCCAGACCCGTGAGCGTGACGCCATGGCCGCTGAAGCCTTGCAGGTAGTACAGGTTGTCCCCCAGGCGACCGAAGTCCGGCGCACGGTTCATGCTGATGTCCACAAAGCCGCCCCAGACGTATTCCACCGGCACATTGCGCAACTGGGGAAAGACCTGCCCCATGCGCTTGGCGATGACATGTGACAGGTTTGCGGGAGTGCGGGCCGAGTAGCTCACGCGACCGCCAAACAGCATGCGCCGGTCGGCACTGAAGCGGAAGTAGTCCAGCACGAAATTGTTGTCGCAGACCGCTGCGTTGTCCGGAATCAGTTGCTCACATTGCCCTGCGGGTAGCGGCGCCGTACCAATGATGTAGGTCCCGACCGGCATGATGCGCGGTGTGATTTCGGGCGCCACTCGGGGGCCGTATTCGCCCAGCGTGCAATTGCCTGCCAGCACGCCAAACGAAGCCGTCACCGTGCCCCGGGTGGTCTTGGCCTTGAGTTTGGCGCCACGTTGAATATCGACTACCGCAGAGCGCTCGAAAATGCGCACACCCAGGCTGCGTGCCGCGCGTGCCAACCCCAGTCCGTACTTCAGCGGATGCAGGTGGCCGGACTGACGCTCGAAGGCAGCCGCATGGTAGCGCGGGCTCTGGATGTAGCGCTGCACATCCGCTCCACGGACGAAGTCCGTCTTGAACGCGTAGTCCCGCTCCATGGCCTGCATGTCCTCTTCCAGCGCGCGCGCCTTGCGTGGAGAGTCGGCCACATAGAGGTAGCCCGACACCCGGTCACATTCGATCTGGAACTTGGCAATACGTGCATCCATCAGGTCCAGTGCCTGCACCGACATGTCCCAGATGCGCCGTGCATCCGCCTTGCCGAGTTGCGCTTCAAAAGGGTCCTGGCCGCTGGCATAGCCCACGATGGCTTGGCCACCGTTGCGCCCGGACGCGCCGCTACAGATGCGGTCCGCTTCGAGCACCACGACTTGGTAGCCGCGCTCGGCCAGTTCGATTGCTGCGGACAGTCCGGCAAAGCCAGCGCCTACCACCAGCACGTCAGCCTGCAAGTCACCACTCAGCGGCTCCGCGAGCGGCTCTCGCTGCACGCTGGCTTCGTAGTAGCTTTTCTGGTTGAGTTGGGTGTCGGAATCCAGCAGCATGGTGTGTGTCTTTGCGTGAAGAGAACAATTGGGTAGGGGCTCAAGCCCGGGAAGTCTTGGCTATCTGGCCGCACAGATAGGTCCAGATGAACTGCGCTGCCGCGTTGCTGGTGAGCTCGGCATGGTCGTAGGCGGGTGCCACTTCCACGCAGTCCATACCAACAAAGTTCAGCGGCGCCAGCTCTTCCAGAAACGTCATCACCTGCGAACTGGTCATGCCGCCTGGTTCGGGGGTGCCGGTGCCGGGCGCGAAAGCAGGGTCTAGGCAGTCGATATCCAGCGTGAGGTAGCACGGCGTGTTTCCGATGCGCGCCTTGATGGCCTCGATGAGGGTGTCAAGCTGCGCACCGTCCTTGCCACGCAGATCGCGCGCGTTGTAGATCATGCCGCCTTGGTCCTTGACGTATTCACGTGCCGCACGTTCGCCGCTGGAGCGGATGCCGATCTGCACCGCTTTGCTGCGCTCCACCAGACCTTCCTGGATGGCCTCGTAGGTCCAGGTGCCATGTCCGGACGGTTCGCCGAAATGGTTCACCCAGGTGTCGCAATGCGCGTCAAAGTGGATCAGCGCCACGGGGCCGTGCTGCTTCCTGAGGGCACGCAACAGCGGCAGGGTGACGGAATGGTCACCTCCGATAAACGCGCAATGGTGTGCCCCCATCAGCACGGCAGCCTGCTGCTCGATGGCACTACGCACCTCCGTCAGCGGCGAAGCATTGGGCAGACGCATGTCACCTGCGTCCCCAATATGCCCCAAGGGACTTACGTCAAACAGCGGATGGATGCCGTCACACAGCATCAGGGATGCCCGTCGGATTTCCTGAGGGCCGAAGCGCGCACCCGGCCGGTTGGTGACAGCTCCGTCAAATGGAATACCGCAGACAGCATAGGTCTGTTGCTGCAACGGTGGCGCAGCAAGAAAACGGTTGCTGTTATTGGCGTAGGCAAACTCTCCGATAGCCATGGATATCCCCGTGATGTATTGAACCAGGCCGGTAAGGTAACGCATGGCGCCGCCATGGCTGGGGCCAATTCCGGCGCGGGCTGACAAACCACTGAGCGCACCCGCTTGAGGTACGCTTGGCCGCCATGCCCCATCTGTCACCTCCCGCACAACGTCTGGCCGCCTATGGCTACCTGGCCCTGAGCATGGCGTTGGCTGGCAGCTATGTGGCGCTGTCCAAGCCCTTGGTCGCCGCCCTGCCTGTTTTCCTGCTGGCCTGGCTGCGCTTTGGCATCGGTGGCATCGCCATGGCCGGCTGGCTGCGCAAACCAGCCGACGAGAAGCCGTTGTCCCGCGGCACCAAACAACTGTTGTTTCTGGAGTCGTTCTTCGGCAACTTTCTGTTTTCCATCTGCATGCTGTTTGGTGTCAGCATGACCAGCGCCGTGTCGGCAGGGGTCATCATGGCAACCATCCCCGCAGTCGTTGCGCTGATGAGCTGGCTCTTTCTGAAGGAAAAAATAGCCTTGCGCATCTGGGCCGCCATCGCTTGTGGCGCACTGGGGATTGGCTTGCTGGCCTGGAGCCAGCACGGCCACACACCGGGCCCCAGCACCAGCCCGTCCGACTCCGCCCGCGTATGGCTGGGCAATGCCCTGGTGCTGGGTGCGGTACTGTGCGAAGCCTTTTACGCCGTGATCGGCAAGAAGCTCACCGGGTCGGTGTCCCCCAAGCGCATCAGCGCCATCATCAACCTCTGCGGCTTTTTGCTGGTTTCTCCGCTAGGTATCTACACCGCGCTGCGATTTGACTTTGCCGCGGTGCAGCCCGCATCCTGGCTGCTGCTGGTCTTCTACGCGCTGGCCGCCAGCGTATGGACCGTGTGGCTGTGGATGACCGGCTCCAGGCACGTACCCGCGTCCCACGCAGGCGTGTTCACCGTGCTGCTACCTGTCACCGCAGCTCTGGTGGGCGTGCTAGTTTTGGGCGAATCCTTGGGCGGCATGCAGGTGCTGGCCTTTGCCATCGCACTCCTGGGCGTACTGCTGGCCACACTGCCTGGACGGCAGGCCGAGGCCGTGGAACCGCACCTTTGAGCCGGGCCTACAAGGCCTTGTCGCTGACCACGATGCCGTCAGCGTCGGCATACAACCAGTCGCCGGGCCTCACCCACACGCCCTGAATCTGCACGGGTACATTGCTTTGGCCTTCGTTGCGCTTCTCGGTTGGCAATGGAATAGGCGCCAAAGCCCGTATGCCTACAGCCTGGGTCGCCAGCTCGGCGCTATCGCGCACACAGCCGTCAATCACCACCCCGGCCCAACCATTGCGCGCCGCCGCGGCACCCAGATTGCCGCCCAGCAGTGCTCGCCGCAAGGAGGCCCCGCCATCGACAACCAGCACCTTGCCTATGCGTCCCTGTGCCGTATCAATCCAGCCCTGCGCGTCCACTGCCGCCTTGACGAGGGTGTTGTCTTCGTGGCATTTCACTGTTTCCACAGGGCCGCAGAACTGCGTGACCTGCCCAAAGTCGCGAAAAACAGGGGGAAGAACGCGAAATGCGCCCGAGGAATCACTCTTGTGGACATCACAAAAATCACAGGTTGCAAACGATTGACTCATGCCGCGACACTCCTTTTTGCCTAAAAGTTCCATTCTCCAATGAAAAAAACAACATCCTCGAGTGAAAAAAGCATTTCTCCGCTTGGAAACAGCCTTTTTCTCCAGTAGCATGCGGCTACCGGTGAAGAAGCAGTTTTTCACTGGTGATTAATCAACTTCTAGAAGGACAATCAATCATGGCAACTGCAAAAAAACCGGCTGCAAAAAAAGCCGCTCCCGCAAAGAAGGCTGCACCCGCTAAAAAGGCGGCGCCAGCCAAGAAAGTAGCAGCCAAGGCCGCTGCACCAGCCAAGAAGGCTGCTCCTGCAAAGAAAGCTGCACCCGCCAAGAAGGCAGCAGCTCCTGCGAAGAAAGTCGCTGCAAAGAAGGCCCCCGCCAAGAAGCGCACCGTCAACGCTGCCTTCATGAAGGCCATGACTCCCAGCGCCGCTCTGGCCGCTGTGGTCGGTTCTGCAGCACTGCCCCGCACAGAAGTGGTGAGCAAGCTGTGGGCCTACATCAAGAAGAATGGCTTGCAAGACAAGGTCAACAAGCGCAACATCAACGCTGATAGCAAGCTGAAAGACATTTTCGGCAAGGCCCAGGTCACGATGTTTGAGTTGGCTGGTCTGATCGGCAAGCACCTCAAGTAAAGCGAAGGCCTTGCGCCAAATTGGAAAGGTCGGCATACGCCGGCCTTTTTTCGTTTGTGACCATTTGTGTATGCTCGCCGCCTGTTTCAACTAGAAGAGTCCATTCATGTTGCGCTTTGCACTAACCCGTCTGAGCCTGATCATTCCGACTTTTTTCGGCATGACGCTGCTGGCATTTTTTCTGATCCGCCTGGTGCCGGGCGACCCGATTGAAACTCTTGCGGGCGAGCGCGGCATTGACGCAGCACGCCACGCACGGCTGCTGACCGAGTACGGTCTGGACCAGCCTGTGATAGTCCAGTACGGCATCTATATCGGCAAGGTGCTGCATGGCGATCTGGGCAAATCCATCATCACCCAGGCGCCGGTACTCAGTGAGTTTGCTGCGCTGTTTCCGGCAACCATCGAACTGGCGCTGTGTGCCATCCTGTTTGCCCTCATCATCGGCATCCCTGCGGGGATTCTGGCCGCAGTCAAACGCAATTCCTTTCTGGACCAGGGTGTGATGGGCGTCTCGCTGGCGGGCTATTCCATGCCGATTTTCTGGTGGGGATTGCTGCTCATTTTGCTGTTTTCGGTGCAGCTCGATCTCACGCCGGTATCGGGCCGGATTGCGGTGGAATACTACTTTGAGCCTGTGACGGGCTTTCTACTGATCGACTCGCTGCTGTCAGACCAGACCGGCGCCTTTGCATCTGCCGTGTCGCATCTGATCCTGCCCACCATCGTGCTGGGTACCAATCCGCTGGCCGTGATCGCGCGCATGACCCGCTCAGCCATGCTGGAAGTGCTGGGCGAGGACTACATCCGCACGGCACGGGCCAAGGGCCTGTCCAACCTGCGCGTAGTGGCAGTTCATGCCCTGCGCAATGCGCTGATTCCCGTGATCACGGTGATCGGCTTGCAGGTAGGCGTTCTGTTCACCGGCGCCATCCTGACCGAGACCATCTTCTCCTGGCCTGGCGTGGGCAAGTGGCTGATCGAAGCCATCAGCCGCCGCGACTACCCCGTGTTGCAAGGCGGCATGCTGCTGCTGGGCATGGTGGTGATGGGCGTCAACCTGCTGGTGGACGTGACCTACGGCATCATCAATCCACGTATCCGGCATCAATCATGAGCAGCATGACCTCCACAAAATCCGATGCCATCGTGCAGCACGTCAGTCCACTGCGTGACTTCTGGCGTTCATTCACCGCCAACAAGGGTGCGGTTGGCGGCTTGGTGATTGTCTGCCTGGTGGTTCTGATGGCCGCACTGGCCAACCAGATCGCGCCCTACGCGCCTGACACGACTGACAACTCGGTCTTTCTGGTTCCTCCGGCCTGGAGCACGGGTGGCAGTTCTGCCCACCTGCTGGGCACCGACGCGATTGGACGTGACATTCTTTCGCGGCTGATTTTTGGTGCACGGCTGTCGCTACTGATCGGTGTGGCTGTCGTGGTGATTTCCATCGTTACCGGCACGGTGCTGGGCCTGCTGGCAGGTTACATCCGCGGCGTTTTCGAAGTGGCCGTCATGCGCTTGATGGACATCATCCTGACGCTGCCGAGTCTGCTGCTGGCCATCGTGATCGTGGCCATTCTTGGACCTGGTCTGATCAACGCGATGCTGGCAGTGGCCATCGTGGTGCTGCCGCACTATGTGCGCATCACGCGTGCGGCGGTGATTGCCGAGGCTTCGCGCGACTACGTGACCGCAGCCCGCATGAGCGGCGCAAGCCATTGGCGTCTGATGTTCAGCGAGATCCTGCCCAATTGCACAGCACCCCTGATCGTGCAGGCTTCACTGGGCATCTCTGCGGCCATTCTGGATGCCGCGGCGCTGGGCTTTCTGGGCCTGGGAGCGCAGCCGCCATCGCCGGAGTGGGGCACCATGCTGGCTGACGCGCGCGAGTTTGTGCTGCGGGCTTGGTGGGTCGTGACCTTCCCCGGCCTGGCCATCCTGATCACCGTGCTGGCATTCAACCTGCTGGGCGATGGTTTGCGTGATGCGCTGGACCCCAAACTCAAACGTTGATGCATTCGTGAAATCCAAAGCTGCAACCCACACAGAACCACAACATGGCACTGCTTGAAATTGAAAACCTGACGGTGGAGTTTCCGTCACACAACGGCGTGATGCACGCAGTGGATGGCGTGAGCTTCCGTATCGAGCCCGGCGAGGTCCTGGGCATTGTCGGAGAGTCCGGCTCGGGCAAAAGCGTCACCATGATGGCCCTGATGGGCCTGGTGGGCTATCCGGGCCGCGTCAAGGCCGACGCCATGCGCTTTGATGGACATGATCTGTTGACCCTCACGGACCGCGAGCGCCGGCGCATGACGGGCAAGGACCTGGCCATGATCTTCCAGGACCCCACCACCAGCCTCAACCCGTGCTTTACCGTGGGATTCCAATTGGCAGAGACACTCAAACTGCACATGGGCATGACACGCGCGCAGGCACGCACTCGTTCCATCGAACTGCTGGAGCAGGTTGGTATTCCCGCGCCCGAGAGCCGTCTCAATCTGTACCCCCACCAATTCTCAGGTGGCATGAGCCAACGGGTCATGATTGCCATGGCGATCGCCTGCAATCCCAAGTTGCTGATTGCCGATGAGCCCACCACAGCGCTGGACGTCACCATCCAGGCCCAAATCCTGGACCTGCTGCGCAATCTGCAAAAGGAACGCGGCATGGCCCTGGTGCTGATCACGCACAACATGGGCGTGGTCAGTGAGATGGCGCAACGGGTAGCCGTGATGTACGCCGGGCAATTGATGGAACAGCGCAGCGCCCAAGACCTGTTTGCCACACCCATGCATCCCTATACCGAAGCCCTGATGGCTTCCATGCCCGAGCGCAGCCACGGCAGCAGCCGTTTGACTACCATCCCCGGCATGGTGCCTGGTCTGTACGACCGCCCAGCCGGTTGCCTGTTCGGGCCCCGCTGCAACTACCACCGTGCCGAATGTGAGCAGCGGCCCGCCCTGCGGCAAACTCCACAAGGCGCAGTACGCTGCCACTTTCCCCTGGGCAGTGCAGCAGCAAAGGGGCTGATCGCGGAGGGCACGGTATGAGCGACAACGCAGTGGTCGTTGCCGACCAACTCAAACAGGTGTACCCCATCAGCAGAGGACCGTTGCGCGCGCCTGCACAACTGCAAGCGGTCAGTGGAGTTTCCTTCACGCTGCGAGCGGGTAAGACGCTGGCTGTGGTGGGCGAATCGGGCTGTGGCAAGTCCACGCTGGCCCGCATGGTTTCACTCATCGAAGCTCCATCGGAAGGCTCTCTTCAGCTAGGCGGCGTGGATGTTGTCAAAGCCACCGCGCAAGACAAGAAGACGCTGCGCCAGAAAGTGCAACTGGTTTTCCAGAACCCGTACGGTTCGCTCAATCCACGTAAGCGCATAGGCCAGATTCTCGAAGCGCCCTTGGAGATCAACACCGAGCTCACCGCGGAGATGCGCTCGCAGAAGGCCCATGCCATGCTGGCCAAGGTGGGGCTGCGTCCGGAACACTACGACCGCTACCCGCACATGTTCTCCGGCGGGCAACGCCAGCGCATTGCCATTGCGCGGGCATTGATGCTCAACCCTCTGGTGGTGGTGGCCGATGAGCCGGTGTCGGCACTGGACGTCTCCATTCAGGCCCAGGTATTGAATCTGCTGGCAGACTTGCAGCAGGAACTGGGACTGGCTTATCTATTCATCTCGCACGATCTGGGCGTGGTGCGCCACATTGCCCACGATGTGCTGGTGATGTACCTGGGCAGCGTCGTCGAACAGGGCGAGAAAGAAGCCATCTTCAGCAAGCCGCTGCATCCCTACACCCTGGCACTGCTGGCTTCCACACCCGGTCTGGCCGGCAGTGGCCAGTCCCGCAAGCGCATTGTGTTGACGGGTGAGTTGCCATCCCCACTCAATCCACCGAAGGGTTGCGTGTTCTCGACGCGTTGCCCGCACGCTACGCAGCAGTGCCATGCAGAGCGACCATTGCTGCAGGAGTTGAGCGGACGCAAAGTTGCCTGCTTTGAAGCTGAGAAATTGATGACAAACTGATCTGCGATTGACAAAACATCGTACGGGTAACGTAACATGCAATTTTTTTCTCGGAGGAAATCCATGAAACGTACCCTGGCGCATTTCAAAATGCACAAGACTGCGATGCTGGCTGCCATCGCCTTGCCCGCACTGCTGGCCGTAGGTGCCGCGTCTGCAAAGACCCTGGTCTACTGCTCTGAGGGCAGTCCGGAAAACTTCTCTCCCAGTATCAACACCACCGGCACTTCGTTTGACGTAACCGAACAGATCTACGACAACCTGGTCAACTTCGAGCGCGGCGGCACCAAGGTGATTCCCGGACTGGCTGAGAAATGGTCTATCTCCAAAGACGGCACCGAATACATCTTCAATCTGCGCAAGGGCGTGAAGTGGCAGAGCAACAAGAACTTCACTCCAACGCGCGACTTCAATGCCGACGACGCATTGTTCATGTTTGAGCGTCAGTGGAAAGAGAACGATCCTTACTTCAAGGTCACCAGTTCCAACCACTCCTACTTTGGCGACATGGGTATGCCATCGCTGCTGAAGTCGGTGGACAAGATTGACGAATACACCATCAAGGTCACGCTCAACGCTCCTGAGGCGCCCTTCCTGGCCAATCTTGCCATGCAGTTCGCCGGCGTGCAGTCCAAGGAATATGCCATTGCCATGCTGAAGGCTGGCACTCCCGAGAAGATCGACCAGGACCCACTGGGTACCGGCCCCTTCCAGCTGGTGCAATACCAAAAGGACGCCATCATCCGCTTCAAGGCGTTCCCCCAGTACTGGGCCGGCAAGGCCAAGATTGACGACCTGATTTTCGCCATCACACCAGACGCCTCGGTGCGCTGGGCCAAGCTGCAAAAGGGTGAATGCCATGTGCTGCCCTACCCCAACCCCGCCGACCTGGATGCCATGCGCAAAGACAGCAATGTCACCGTGCTGGAGCAACCCGGCCTGAACATCGGCTACCTGGCCTACAACACCACCAAGAAGCCTTTTGACGACGTGCGCGTGCGCAAGGCACTCAACATGGCCATGGACAAGAAGGCCATCGTGTCGGCCGTGTATCTGAGCACCGGTGTGGCCGCAACCAACCCGATTCCTCCTACCCAATGGTCGTACAACAAGGCGATCAAGGACGACGCCTACAACCCGGCTGAAGCCAAGAAGTTGCTGGCTGCTGCAGGCTACCCTGATGGCTTCACCACCGACCTGTGGGCCATGCCGGTACAACGCCCCTACAACCCCAATGCCAAGCGCATTGCCGAGCTGATGCAGGCTGACCTGGCCAAGATCGGCGTGAAGGCCGAAATCAAGAGCTTTGAATGGGGCGAATACCGCAAGCGCATGCAGAACGGTGAACACCAGATGGGCATGATGGGCTGGACCGGTGACAACGGAGACCCAGACAACTTCCTGAACACCTTGCTGGGCTGCGCGTCTGCCAAGAGCAATGGCTCCAATGTGGCCAAGTTCTGCTACAAGCCCTTTGACGATCTGGTGCTCAAGGCCAAGCAGGTGACCAACCCCGCCGAACGCACCAAGCTGTACGAAAAGGCCCAAGTGGTGTTCAAGGAGCAAGCTCCCTGGTTCACCATCGCCCACGCCGTGCAGATTGCACCGGTGCGCAAGGAAGTGGTGGACTTCAAGTTGAGCCCCTTCTCCAAGCACACCTTCTACGGTGTCGATATCAAGAAGTAACTTCTACTTCGCCCACGAAAAAGCCCGCTTCAACAGAGCGGGCTTTTTTTGTTCGGCTTGGTCAATAATATGATCGAAATGTATCGCCCCTAGTCACCCTTGAATTGGAGAAGTCCTGGTGAACGTGATTGTTCCATCGCAGAATGCTGACGGATCGCTTGGCAACAGCGAAACGGCTGCAAGCGAGGCTGCATCTTCTCCATGCATTGGCTCACAGTCCGTGATCATGGAAACGTCTGCAGAGCAGAGTTGGGCCGACTTTTGCAGAACGCTGCAACGGCCCGCCCTCCTGTTGGGTGACTTCGACCCGTTCGACTCAGAACAGCCCTGAAATCTTTCCATCGTCGTCCACGTCGATACGCATGGAGGACGGCTCCCTTGGCAAGCCCGGCATGGTCATGATGTCGCCGCAGATCATCACCACAAACTCGGCTCCGGCCGCCAGCCGCACTTCCCGGATATTCACGATGTGACCGCTGGGCGCCGCGCGTAGCTTGGGGGCGGTGGAAAACGAATACTGGGTCTTGGCCACGCACACTGGATAGTGACCATAGCCGTCATCCTGCAGCTTCTGGATACGCGCGCGTATGGCCGCATCGGCATTGATGTCTGCAGCGCCATACACCTTGGTGGCAATCGCTTTCATCTTGTCCCACAAGGAGTCACTGTCCTCATAGACATAGCTCATGCGTGCTGTGCCCGCCTCTGCGATCTTCACCACCTTGCGCGCCAATTCCTCGGCGCCCTTGGAGCCATTGGCCCAATGCCTGGCCACCACCATGGGCACGCCCAACCGCTCCATGCTGGAGCGCAGCAGATCGAGTTCTTCGGTCGTGTCCGAGGTAAAGTGATTGACCGACACCACACATGGCAGGCCGTAGTGGTTGCGCACGTTGCTCACGTGCCGCTCCAGATTGGCCATGCCTCGCTCCAAGGCTGCCAGATCGGGCACATTCAGGTTCTTGGCATCCACGCCGCCATGGTGCTTGAGCGCACGCACGGTTGCGACCACCACCACCGCATCCGGGCGCAGGCCCGACTTGCGGCACTTGATGTCGATGAACTTCTCTGCCCCCAGATCGGCGCCAAAGCCCGCCTCGGTCACCACATAGTCACCCAGCTTCAGGGCAGCGCGTGTGGCAGTAATGGTGTTGCAACCATGCGCGATGTTGGCGAATGGGCCGCCATGGATGATGGCCGGATTGTTCTCCAGGGTTTGGACCAGATTGGGCTTGATGGCATCCTTTAGTAATGCCGCCATGGCGCCGTGCGCCTGCAGATCGCGCGCGCGCACTGGCAGCTGTTCGCGCGTGTAACCCACGATGATGTTGCCCAGCCGCTCCTTCAAGTCCCGGCGTGAGGTGGCCAGGCAGAAGATGGCCATGACCTCGGACGCCACCACGATGTCAAAACCATCTTCGCGCGGAAAGCCGTTGCCCGGACCACCCAGCGACACCACGATGTTGCGCAAGGCCCGGTCGTTCATGTCCATCACACGGCGCCAGGTGATGCGCCGCACATCGAGCCCCAACGCATTTCCGTGGTGGATGTGGTTGTCGAGCAATGCGGCGAGCAGGTTGTGCGCCAGTGCGATGGCACTGAAATCACCGGTGAAGTGCAGGTTGATGTCTTCCATGGGAACCACCTGCGCATAGCCGCCACCCGCGGCACCGCCCTTCATGCCAAACACCGGACCCAGAGAAGGTTCGCGCAAGGCGATGACCGCCTTCTTGCCGATGCGGTTGAGCGCGTCGCCCAGTCCGACCGTGGTAGTGGTCTTGCCTTCGCCCGCGGGAGTCGGGCTGATGGCCGTCACCAGAATGAGTTTGCCGTCGGGGCCGGGATGCCGGTCCAGCCAGCCCAGATCAATCTTGGCCTTGTAGTGACCATAGGGCTCCAGCGCTTCGGCCGGAATGCCAAGCCGCTCCCTGGCCAGTTGCATGACGGGAACAAGGCTTGCAGCCTGCGCAATGTCGATGTCGGAAAGTGCCACGTTGTCTCCTGTTTTTATGGGTCATCAACCATAACGGGGAGGCTCCCGATTTGCAACTCTGGCACTGTGGTCTGCAGCGCACACAAACCTGACCGGCACATGCTCCCTAAAACCCGATATGCAGCAAGCTGTAGGCAGCCACCAGCGTCATCACCAATGCGCTGCCATAGCATACCAATTTGGAAGGCGTGCCATGCGGAATGCCAACGTCATGCAGGCTGTGAAAGATGCGGTGCGCGGCATGCCAGGCAAACAGCACGATGACCACAAAAACAAAACCCTTGCCGACGAAGTTCTGCGCAAAAGCCAGCGTGCGCGAATAACTCATGAAGTCGGTCTTCAACCCGACTCCCAGTGGCGCGGCCAGACCGGTGATGAAGATCAGCGCCGTGCCCAGCAAGGCCGAGAGCATGCCGCCTGCGCCAAACATCAGCCAGAAAAACGGTGCATTGGAACGCTTCATGATTGGCTCCACACTGCCAGCAGCAGCACAACAATCGTCACCACCACGGCAGCGGTCCAGCCGCTGCGCTGGATGCGCTCTGCGGAGACCCGCTCGCCACCCACCACGATAGGCGCCATGGTCTTGGGCATGATTTCAAACCAACTGTAGGCATGCAGCACCATGCAGACCAGCAGCACCAGATGCAGCACGATGGACAAGGGCGACTGCAAGGCCAGCAACCAGCCATTCCAAGCGGCCTCGCCTTGCGCCAGCCGGACCACCCCCACGGTCAAGATGAGCGCATACACCCACACGCCCACTGCGGTGACCTCACGCGCCATGTAGCGCACGAAGAAAGGATTGCGCCTCCACCAGCCCTCCATGGGGCGCACATAAGGCGGATTGCGGCGAACGCCGCCGCTGTTGGATTCGGGCTTCATGCAGGTTCTCCTTTCTTGGGGAGGAAACGGATGAAGTAGTCCAGGGCACTGTTCACCTTGTTCTGGTTCACGGCATTGGCAGGGTCAACGCCTTTGGGGCAAACCTCGGAGCAGTAGCCCACCGCAGTGCAACTCCAGACTCCTTCTTCCGCATTCAATATTTCCATGCGCTGTGCGCGCCCGCCGTCACGCGAGTCAGCGTTGTAGCGATGCAGCAGGGCCAACACACCGGGTCCGGTGAAGTCGGGGTTCAAGCCGAACTGCGGGCAGGCGGCATAGCACAGCATGCAGTTGATGCAAGAGCTGAACTGCTCGAACTTCTCCAGTTGCGCAGGTGTCTGCAAATACTCGCCCTGGGCCAGGGTACGTTCTTCCTTGGGAATGATGTAGGGCTTGATGCTTTCAAGCTTCTTCACGAAAGGCTCTACGCTCACGACCAGGTCGCGCTCGATGGGCAGATGCGCCAGTGCTTCCACCCGCACCGGCCCCGGCAGCAGATCGCGCAAGAAGGTCTGGCACGACAGGCTGGGCTTGGAGTTGATCATCATGCCGCAGCTGCCGCAGATCGCCATGCGGCAGGACCAGCGAAAGCTCACCGTGCCGTCAATCTCGTCCTTGATGTGCTGCAGTCCCTGCAGCACCGACATGTCTTCGGTGAACGGCACCTGGTAGCTCTGCCACACCGGAACGGATTCCTGCTCGGGGCGGTAGCGCAGTACCTGAATCTCTATGATTTTGCTGGGCTCAGCCATTTGACTTCTCCTTGGCATGCTGCTCGGCATCGGCCTTTTCTCCGGCTGCACCATAGGCACGGGTACCGGGTTGCGAGCTGGTGATCTTGACGGGACCGTAGGCTATGCGCGGCGGTCCGTCGCCCTGGTAGTAGGCCAGCGAATGCTGCAGGAAGTTGACGTCGTCCCGCACCTCAAAACCGTCCAGCCGCTGGTGCGAGCCGCGCGACTCGCGTCGATTGAGCGCCGAATGCGCCATGGCCTCAGCCACCTCCAGCAGATAGCCCAGTTCAATGGCCAGCAGCCAGTCGGTGTTCCAGCCTTGGGACGTGTCGTCCAGTTTGATGTTCTTGTAACGCTGGCGCAGCTCGGCCAGCTTGTCACAGGTCTGCTGCATGGTGGACTCCATGCGGTAGATGCCGCAACCGTCTTCCATGGTCTGCGCCATTTCACGGCGTATGGTGGCCACGCGTTCAGTCCCCGTGCGGCGCGTGCGCAGTGCCTCGGCACTGGCTTGTGCGGCGTTGGCCTGATCCAGCAAGCGTGCAACCGGTGCGCCCTGCTTGCCCTGCTCCTTGGCAAAGCGCACGGCCTGCTCGCCGGCAATCTTGCCGAACACGATCAGCTCGGTCAGCGAGTTGGAGCCCAGGCGGTTGGCACCGTGTATGCCCACACTGGAGCATTCACCCACCGAGTACAGCCCCGGCAAAGTGGCCGCCGTATTGCCGTCGGCAATGATGCCGCCCATGGTGTAGTGCACGGCCGGCAGGACGGGAATCGGTTCCTTGGCCGGGTCCACGCCCAGGTATTCGACTGCCAGTTCGTAGATTTGCGGCAGGCGCTCACGCAATTTCTTCTCGCCCAGATGGCGCAAGTCCAGATGCACCACTTCACCGTGGCGTGTGGTCACCGTGCGGCCCTTTTGTTTCTCATGCCAGAAAGCCTGGCTCAGGCGGTCGCGCGGGCCCAGCTCCATGGCCTTGTTGCGCGGCTCCGGCGTAGCCGGTCCCAGGCCATAGTCCTGCAGGTAGCGGTAGCCGTCCTTGTTGAGCAGAAAGCCGCCCTCGCCCCGGCAAGCTTCGGTAAACAGCAGGCCGGTGCCGGGCATGCAGGTGGGGTGGTACTGGACAAACTCCATATCGCGCAACGGCACGCCGTGGCGGTAGGCCAGTGCCATGCCGTCGCCAGTGACGATGCCGCCGTTGGTGTTCTCGCGGAACACGCGGCCCGCACCGCCGGTGGCGATGATGACCGCCTTGGCTTGAATCAGGGTGAACTCGCCGGTCGCGATGTTGATGACCACCGCGCCCTGCACACGGCCTTCGTCCTGCACCAGATCCACACAGAAATATTCGTCAAAACGCTGGATGGACGGGTACTTGATGGAAGTCTGGAACAAGGTGTGCAGCATATGAAAGCCGGTCTTGTCCGCGGCAAACCAGGTGCGCTCGATCTTCATGCCGCCAAAGGCGCGCACGTTCACATGGCCATCCGGACGCCGACTCCAGGGGCAGCCCCAGTGCTCCATCTGCACCATGGCGTCATGGGCCTGCGCCACAAAGGACTCGACCACGTCCTGCTCGCACAACCAGTCGCCCCCGGCCACGGTGTCGTGGAAGTGCGCCTCCAGGCTGTCATGCGCCTGCGTGACCGCTGCGGCACCGCCTTCTGCAGCCACTGTGTGGCTGCGCATGGGATAGACCTTGGATACCAGCGCCACGCGCAGTGTGGGATCGGCTTCCGCCACGGCAATGGCCGCTCTCAGCCCGCCACCTCCTGCGCCAATGATGGCGACGTCTGCCTGTACTACTTGCATTCGATTCCCCTTCGATGTGCGGCTAGCACTGTGGGGTAACTCTACGCCTGTGCGTTATTCAATGACTGACCTAAGTCAAGAGCCAGTCAACTAGACGCCTGCGGCAGCGCCCTGCTCTGCACCGCACACAGTTGCATGGCGGTTCTGAAATCCAGCAGCTGAAGCGAGCGCCCGATGGCGTCGACTGCATCGGGGTCCAGCGCCTCCAAGGCATCACCACGCTGGGCGAATTGTTCCAATGCGTCCAGGTCGCTCCTGGCCATCAAGGCACACAGAGAGCGCAGGAAAACTTGCGCAGTAGCCCACTGCTGCGCACTCGCAGCCGGGTGGGCACGCGATGCAGGTGCGGGCGAAGCTACAGACGAAACAACGGCGGCATCCAGCTGCTGCAGAACCCGTTCAGCGGCCATTCGGGTGGCCTGCACCAGGGTCGCCAGCGCGGGCAGGTGGTCCAGCGCCTCGTCTGCCTTCGTGCATTGCTTGAACCGTGCTTCCAGGCCCGCCACATGGTCCGACAAGGGCTGCGCCCCCAGCGTGGCGGCTACGCCTTTGAGTGAATGCATCTGGGCCACGAGTGACGGCATGTCGTGCTGTAGCACGGCCTGACGATAATGCGCATCCACCAGGTCCAGCGCTTTCACGAATTCCGGCACCAGCCCGAGATACACGTCCTGCATGCCGGAAAGCCGATCCACGGCGGTTTTCACGTCGAGGTAGGGACTGGAAAATTCCACTTCGCTATCGACCACACTATTGAATTCAGCCGACGCCCTGCCGGTCACTTGCAGCAGCACCGTCACCAGGTGCTGCGTATCAAAGGGCTTTCCCACGTGCTCGTTCATGCCGGCCGCCAGACAGGCAGCCCGGTCGCTGGCCATGGCGTTGGCGGTCATCGCCACGATAGGTAGTGCGGTCAAGCCCAACTCCTGACGGATCTTGCGGGTGGCACCGTAACCGTCGAGCACGGGCATCTGGATATCCATCAGGACGACATCAAACGCCGGCTCGGACGTCCGTACTGCATCCACACCCAGCTGACCGTTGGCAGCAAGCGAGACCGATGCCCCCTCTGCGTGCAGCAGCTCCTCAGCAACCTGTTGGTTGATCAGGTTGTCCTCCACGACCAGGATACGCATGCCCGCCAGTGGGCAGTTGCCGTTGCGGGTCTGCAGCACGCGGGTATCAGCGGGAAGACGCCCCAGCGCAGCGTCCTGCAATGCCCTGGGAGTCACAGGCTTGAACAGCAGGCACTCGACCAGGGCCTGCTCCTGCTGCGGACGCACGGCGAGCGTGTCGCGGGAATTGGCCGTCAGCATCACGATGCGCGGGCGCTGCATGGCGGTTTGGGGCAGTGCCCGGATTCGTCTTGCCGCTTCCCAGCCGTCCATGCCGGGCATCTGCCAATCCAGCAGGATGACATCCCAACCCGAAGGCTCACCTTGCGCATTGCTCTGCAGCCGCTGCAGCGCCTGTTCCCCGCCAGCTACCGATTCGGTGTGCCATCCCCAGGCACGCGTCAGGTTGCCAATCACATCGCGCGCCGCCGCGTGGTCATCCACGATGAGCACACGCAGCGGCCGCTTGGACAGCTGGGCCCCAAGCACCAGCGTGTCGCCACGCCCTGTGCGCGACAGGGGAAGCGTGAAGCGGAATGTGCTGCCCTGCCCCGGTGTGCTCTGAAGACGCAATTCCGCGCCCATCAGCGCCACCAGCCGCCGACAAATAGCCAGACCGAGGCCAGTGCCGCCAAAGCGCCTGGTCGTGGTGGATTCAGCCTGCGAAAAGCCGGTAAATACATGCTCCTGCTTGTCCGGCGGAATGCCGATGCCGGTGTCCATCACCGCAAACTCGACTCCCTGACCCGCGTCTGCCGACTGCGTGGGAACGACACGGATGCGCAAGACCACCTGACCTTCTTCCGTGAACTTGATGGCGTTGCCCAGCAGATTGAGAAGTACCTGTTGCAGCCGCAACCCATCCGCCACCACTTCGGCCGGCACATCGGCTGCGATGTCGAACAACACCTCGACTGACTTGGTACCAACGCTGGAGGAGGCAATCACCGCAATGTCATCCAGCATGCGCTCCAGCAGCAAAGGCTGCAGATCCAGCTCCATCTTGCCGGCCTCGACCTTGGAGAAATCCAGAATGTCGTTCACCAGTCCCAACAATGAACGGGCAGCGCCCAGCGTCTTTTCGGCATAGTCGCGCTGCGTGGCAGTCAGCTCGGTCTTCTGCAGCAGTGCCAGCAATCCCAGGATGGCATTCATGGGCGTGCGGATCTCGTGGCTCATATTGGCCAGGAACTGGCTCTTGTAGCGGGAGGCCTCCTGCGCTTCTTCGGTAGCGCGCACCATGTCCGTGATGTCGATGCGTATGCCCACAATGTTTCCTTCGGGCGTACGACGGTCTATTACGCGCATGACGCGGCCATCATCCCGTACTTGCACGCGGGTCTCGTCACCTTGGCGGTGAGCCCTCAGGCGCTCGGCAATCCACTCCTCTTCACGCCCTTGCGATTCGCGGTACAGGCCGCGCCGTGTGCCTTCACGAATCATGTCCTCAAACTTGGCGCCGGGCACCACCACGTCACGCAACTGGGGATAGAGCTGGGTGTACTTGTCATTGCAATACACCAGCGTGTCATCGCTGTCGAACAGGACAAAGGCCTCGTCCACTGCGTCCATCGCACCGCGCAACATCGCGCCACTGCGCTGGATTTCCGCTTCGGTCTGCTTGCGTGCGGTCAGGTCCCGCAAGAAAGCGAAGTTGTATTCGCGGCCATCAAACACGATGAAATTCAACTCGGCTTCTATGGGCACCACGGCGCCGCTTGCCGTGCGGTGGGTCGTCTCGAACTGCATGTGACCGGCCTTGCGCAAGCGCTTCCAATGCCCCGGCCAGTGCGCTGCGGGCATACTGGGGTTCAGGTCCATCACGGTCATGGACAACATCTGGGCTTCGGTATAACCGTGAAGGTCACAGGTCGCCTGGTTCACCCGCAAAATCTGCCCATCCGAGCCAATCCAGAGTGTGGGAAGCGATGACTTCAGCACCGAGATTTCACTGAGCTGCAACGCGGACTCCGCCTGCATGCGTCTGCGCAATTGCGCCAGCACCACGGTTGTACACACGGCCAGGAACAGCAGTACCGCAAGCACGGCCATGGACTCGTAAAGGGCACGCTTGCGCCAGTGGCTGAGGACTTCTTCCGGTGGAACGGCAAGTGCCACCGCCGATGGGTAATCACGCCAAAGGCCGTAGGCAAACAGGACACAAATCACGACGCCCACCACCAGTGCAAACACTGCAATGGCGCGCTGGAGCGGCCATTTCGGCCAGCGCGTATTGCCCGATTGCCCATGTTTGATCATGAGGGATTCTAGGTGCAGCAATTGCCGTTGCGTATGCCTCGCCCTGCCAATCGGGGTACAAAGTGTCGCTTTCGGCATAGTCAGGCACTGCGGGCATGCAGCAGAATGTGAGTCAGTGAAAGCCAAATACTTTTTTCAGCTGGTTGCCCTGTCCGCGCTGTGGGGGGCATCGTTCATGCTGACACGCATTGCCGCACCTGCGCTTGGCCCCAATCTGGCGGCGGCCCTGCGCATGCTGCTGGCAACGGTCATGCTCAGCCTGATCATGTGGAAACTCAAGACGCCCTGGCCCTGGCGGCACTGGAAGGAACTGATCCTGCTGGGCCTGCTGGCCGTTGCGGGCCCCCACACCTTGTATGCGCGCTCTTCGCTGCAACTGCCTGCGGGATATGGCTCATTGCTGACCGTCACCTCCGTCATGTTCGGCGCCTTCGCGTCGGCTCTGATGAAGGAGGAGCATCTCACCGCGCCCAAGGTTCTGGGAAGCCTGCTGGGCCTGGCAGGCGCTGCGCTACTGGTTCGTTTGGGACCGGTGGAGCCCACGCTGCCTCTGGTTGTGGCGGCGATTACCTGCATGGCCGGAGCCGCCATTTCCGGCATATCCACACCGTTTCTGAAAAGAGCCATTGCCCGTATGGAGCCGCTGCAGATCACTGCTGGCATGCATGCGACTGCGGTGCTGCTGATGGTGCCTGGCGCGGTCTACGACCTTCCCCGCGCCCACTTTGAGTGGCACGCACTGGCCGCAGTGGCAGTGACCGGTATCGTGACTTCCGGCCTGGCCTATTGGATGTACATGCGCATCATGCGCCACGTACCTCCCATGGCAGCACTCAGCTCCACCTTCATGAGCACCGGCTTTGGCGTGCTGTGGGCGGTGCTGCTGCTGAGCGAGCCCACCGGCCTTGCCATGGCCATGGGTGGTGCGCTCATCCTGCTGGCCTGCCTGCTGGTCATGGGACTCAACCCCCTGCAATGGCGACTGCAGGGGCTGCTGGAAAAGCTCTGAGGCGAGCGCTTTTTCAATGCTGCGTGCGTTGACCCACGCCCAGCGCCACCACCACACTGAGCATTAAAACCACAGCGGCCCCCAGCAATGTGGCGCCGTAGTGACCATGGTCCATCAGTGCGCCAAAGAGCAACGGTGAGATTGCGAATCCGGTGTCCAGGCCGGAATAGACCAGGCCATACACGCGCCCCGTCGCACCTTTGGGCGTTGCCTTCTTGATCATCATGTCGCGCGACGGGTTGCCAATGCCGATGGCAAAACCGGTTGACGCCAATATCACCATGGCAGCCTGGGAGCCCAGCCAACCGGTGCCGCACAAGGCCAGAAGTATGGCCCCGACGGCCATGCACAAGGCAACGACACGGTCACTGTTGACGTTGCGCGCCGCCACAAAGCCTCCCACAAAGACACCCACAGCACCGGCCAACATGTAGGCAGTAATGGTCATGGTGGCGGCCTCAAAATCAACGCCGTACATGGCCTTGAGAATGGACACGGCAAAACCCTGCACAACGGCCAGGGTCATGGTGGAGAGCAGGAAGAAGGCGAAACACCACCACACCACCGGCAGCTTCATGAAGGCCATGGCATGTTCGGTCTTGACCGACGGGTCGGCCACATGCGGCTTGTGCACCACCTGGGTGCTAAGTTTGTCGCGCTGCAGAACGAGCAGAATCAGAATCAGCACATACATCAGCGCCGCCGCCACGTAGGCGTTGCGCCAGCCGAATCCAGCCGTGATGCCAGCCATGAAGACGGGCGCGGCTGCCCAGCCCAGATTGCCGGTAAGGCCATGGGCGCTGAAGGCATATCCCAGGCGCGGCTGCGACACCCGCTGGTTCAGGATGGTGAAGTCCACCGGATGGAAAGTCGCATTGCCCGCACCGGCCAGCGTGGCAACGGCAATCAAGCCGGCGTAGCCGTTGACCATGGACGCAGCCAGACAGGTGAGAACAAAGATCACCATCGCGGCAAACAGCAGTGGCCTGGCGCCCAGCCGGTCCACCACAAAACCGGCACAGGCCTGGCCAACACCGGAGACAACGAAAAACACGGTCATCAACAACCCGACCTGCGAGAAGTTGAGGCCGAACTCTTTCATGAAGACCGGAAACATCAGCGGCAGGATCAGATGGCTGAAGTGCGAGCTGGCGTGCGCCAGACCGACCAGGCCGATGACAGTGGCGTCCTGACGCAGAGGCGCGGCAGTGGAAAGGGAAGCGGCGGATGCAGAGGTCATGCGCGCATCTTAGACGCCCACGCATTCCCCTGTCCGCCGCTAAGTCACCGCCAGGACAGTGACTCGCCCTACCGGTTCAGGCGTCAGCTGAAGCTGAACTGGCCCGGTGACTGAATCGGGTCGACCCCCACGCTGATCGTTGCCTTGGGCGCAAAGCGGCCTTCCAGCAGCAGCTTGGACAGCGGGTTCTCGATGCGCTGCTGGATAGCCCGCTTCAATGGTCGAGCCCCGAACACCGGATCGAAACCCACCTTAGCCAGCTCGGCCACAGCGGCGTCCGACACTTCCAGCGTCAGGTCCATCTTGGACAGACGTGCCATCAGCACCTGCAACTGGATCTTGGCGATCGACGCGATGTGCTGCGCATCCAGCGCATGGAACACCACGGTCTCATCAATGCGGTTGAGGAACTCGGGACGGAAGTGGTTCTTCAGCTCGCCGGTCACTGCCTCCTTGATGTCTTCGCTGTCCTGGCCCACCATGCTCTGGATCAGATGCGAGCCGATGTTGCTGGTCATCACGATGATGGTGTTCTTGAAGTCCACGGTACGGCCCTGGCCATCGGTCAGACGGCCATCGTCGAGCACTTGCAACAGCACGTTGAACACGTCTGGATGGGCCTTCTCCACTTCGTCGAGCAGCAGCACTGCATAGGGTTTGCGACGCACGGCTTCCGTCAGGTAGCCGCCCTCTTCGTAACCCACGTAGCCCGGAGGCGCACCGATCAAGCGTGCGACCGAGTGTTTCTCCATGAACTCGCTCATGTCGATGCGGATCAGATGGTCTTCGCTGTCAAACAGGAAGCCCGCCAGCGCCTTGCACAGTTCGGTCTTGCCCACACCGGTGGGGCCCAGAAACAGGAAAGAGCCGGTGGGGCGGTTCGGGTCGGACAGACCCGAGCGCGAACGGCGGATGGCGTTGGCAATGGCCGAGATGGCCTCTTCCTGCCCCACCACGCGCTGGTGCAGCTTGTCTTCCATCTGCAGCAGTTTGTCCTTCTCGCCCTGCATCATCTTGGAAACGGGAATGCCCGTGGCACGGCTCACCACCTCGGCAATTTCCTCGGCGCCCACCTGGGTACGCAGCAATTGCGGTCCGGTGCCTTCCTTGCCTTTGGCTCTGGCCTTGCCGGATTCGTTTTCCTGCGCTTCTTTCAGGCGTTTTTCCAGCTCGGGAAGCTTGCCGTATTGCAACTCGGCCACCTTGGCCAGATCGCCCTTGCGGGTCAGTGCTTCGATCTGCTGGCGCAGCTTGTCAATTTCTTCCCGCACATTGGCGCTGCCTTGTGCCGTGGCTTTCTCTGCCTTCCAGATTTCCTCCAGATCGGCGATTTCCTTTTGCAGGCTCTTGATCTCTTCATCGATCAGCTTGAGGCGCTGGATTGACGCTTCGTCCTTTTCCTTCTTCACGGCTTCGCGTTCGATCTGCAACTGGATCAGTCGACGGTCCAGCTTGTCCATGACCTCGGGCTTGGAGTCCAGCTCGATCTTGATCTTGGAGGCTGCCTCGTCGATCAGGTCGATGGCCTTGTCCGGCAGGAAACGGTCGGTGATATAGCGATTGGACAGCTCGGCGGCGGCCACGATGGCCGGGTCGGTGATGTCCACTCCATGGTGCACCTCGTAGCGCTCCTTGAGGCCACGCAAGATGGCGATGGTGGCCTCGACCGTGGGTTCACCCACCAGGATTTTCTGGAAGCGGCGCTCCAGCGCAGCGTCCTTCTCGATGTATTTGCGGTATTCGTCCAGCGTGGTGGCACCCACGCAGTGCAACTCGCCGCGGGCCAGCGCGGGCTTGAGCATGTTGCCCGCGTCCATGGCGCCCTCAGCCTTGCCAGCGCCCACCATGGTGTGCAGTTCGTCAATGAACACAATGGTCTGGCCGCCATCCTTGGCCAGATCCTTGAGTACGTTCTTCAACCGCTCTTCAAACTCACCGCGGAACTTGGCACCCGCCAGCAGGGATGCCATGTCCAGCGACAGCACGCGCTTGCCCTTCAGAGAGTCCGGCACTTCGCCGGCCACGATACGCTGTGCCAGGCCTTCCACGATGGCGGTCTTGCCCACGCCGGGCTCACCAATCAGAACCGGGTTGTTCTTGGTACGGCGCTGCAGCACCTGGATGGCACGGCGGATCTCGTCATCGCGACCGATCACCGGGTCCAGCTTGCCCTGACGGGCGCGTTCAGTCAGGTCGATGCAGTACTTCTTGAGCGACTCGCGTTGGTCTTCTGCATCGGCGCTGTCCACGTTCTGGCCACCACGCACGGCATCAATGGCGGCTTCCAGGCTCTTGCGGGTCAGGCCATTGGCGCGTGCCAAGTTGCCGAAATCCCCCTTGTGGTCGGCCATGGCCAGCAGAAACAGTTCGCTGGCAACGAACTGATCGCCCCGCTTGATGGACTCCTTCTCAGCTGCCTGCAGCAAAGTAACAGTGTCACGCCCCACCTGCACCTGTTCTTGACCCTGCACTGTGGGCAGCTTCTTGACAGCGGCTTCAGCTGCTGCCAGCAGGTTGTTGACATTGACGCCTGCACGTTGCAAAAGTGCCTTGGGGCCGTCCTGCTGCCGCAGCATGGCCACCAGCACGTGGACGGGTTCGATATAGGCATGGTCATTGCCCAATGCCAGAGACTGGGCATCACCCAGGGCTTCCTGAAATTTAGTCGTGAGTTTGTCGGTACGCATGTGAATTCCTTTGACGGTTAGGTCGGTTGCTTCACAGCTTGGGGGCTAGCGGCTTGCTTTTCAAGTGCGTTGGGGCACTTAGGTCTGCCAAAGGCTGATTTGCGTCAAAGAACTGTTTTTTGCGCGGGTTGTGCCTTCGTGCCTGGACCAACGACGCCGACAGGTTGATGCGGGGGTAGCGTAGGCCCCGATTTTGCGGCCCAAGGGGACACATGAGGGGCCTACGCTACCCCGCATCAACCCACCAAAAGCCAGGCAACTACGCCGCGTTGCCCCCACTGATCCCCCAACGCAACAAAGCCGCGTCATCACTGACCCGTGCATCCACCCAATGGGCCCCGTCGGGCGTGGTTTCCTTCTTCCAGAACGGCGCCTGCGTCTTCAGGTAATCCATCAGGAACTCACAGGCCTTGAAGCTCTCGCCCCGGTGCGCCGAGGTGACCGCCACCAGAACAATCTGATCCAGAGGCTGCAGCAGCCCGACCCGGTGCACTACCCGTGCGCCGAAGATGTCAAAACGCTTGTGCGCCTCGTCGATCATGGCTTCGATCGATTTCTCCGTCATCCCAGGGTAATGCTCCAGCTCCATGGACTGCACCGATGGATCGGCATCACCATTGCGATCCCTGACCGTGCCCACAAAACTGCACACCGCCCCGACCCGCTTGTCCAGAGCGCGCAGGCGCGCCACTTCTTCCGACAAATCAAAGTCCTGGGTCTGGATGGATACGCGTGCATGTGTCATGGCGGCATTTTGGCATCAGGCACCGTTGGTTGCACTGCTACACTTCAGTCCATGTTGTTCGCATGTGTTCTTCCCGCCTCCCGCACCATCCAGACGGTTGCGTGCGGAAACACCTGCGTCAGCAAATCCAAGAAGACCAAGCTCATCTGACCGGAGCTTTGGTTCCGTCCTCAGATGAGCGATGGAACCAAACCAGTTGCCCGTATGGGCCCGGTCCCGGATTCAGCGCTTTTTTGCAGGCGGCTTTTGCGGTCATTTTTTGATTGGACAAGGTATGCCGACAGCGCAAACAGTCTCGCCCTCCACAGCCGATTTTTCCGGCCTGTGGATTCCTTTGATAACCCCCTTCACCGCCGATACCCGGGCGGTGGACCATGTGGCGCTCAAGCGGCTGCTGGCCCACTACCGCCAGACAGGTATTGCCGGCTATGTGGTCTGCGGCAGCACGGGTGAGGCGGCAGCGCTCAGCAAGCAGGAGCAACGGGAGGTGCTGGAGACGGTCCTGGAACATGCCGATGGGCTCCCCGCCATTCTGGGCTACTCCGGCTACAACCTGCAGGATGCCTTGGCCTTTGTGCGCAAGGCGGCGGACTACCCACTCCATGGTCTGCTGGTGGCAGCGCCCCACTACATCCGCCCCTCACAGGATGGGCTGCTGCATTGGTTTGAGACCATTGCCAGCGCCGCCAGCCAGCCCGTGCTGATCTACGACATTCCCTACCGCACAGGCGTGGAGATGTCCGTACAGACGCTGCAACACTTGGCCCTACATCCCAATATCCAGGGTATCAAGGACTGCGGTGGCAGCGCCGCCAAGACGCAGCAGCTGATTGCGGATGGCCAGCTGCAAGTGCTGGCCGGTGAGGACCACCAGATTTTCAGCACGGTGGCAGCCGGTGGGCGCGGTGCCATTGCCGCCAGCAGCCATGTGCGCACGGAGGATTTTGCGGCCGTGATCCGTCTGATCAGTAGCGGTGACCTGGCAGAGGCACGGGCGCACTGGAAGCCCTTGGTGCCGCTGGTTTCCGCATTGTTTGCCGAACCCAACCCGGCGTGCATCAAGAGTGCGCTGGCGCAAATGGGGTTGATTGACAACAGCCTGCGCGAACCCATGTTGCCGGCCCGACAGGCCTTTGCCATGGAGTTATTGGAAAAGCAGTTCGCGACCGCTTAACCGCCCGTGACGGGCGGGAAAAAGGCCACTTCGCAGCCTTCGCTGAGGGCTGCGGATTCGCTGCTCATGACCTGGTTGAGCGCCATGCGCACCGCACGCCCGCGCGCAAGCACTTCTGCAAAGGCACCGGGGCGCGCAATCAGCTCGTCGCGCAGCAGTGCCAGCGTGTCAGCCTGCGTCTCCCACGCTTCAGCACCGGTACCCAGAGCCTCTCGAATGGAGGCGAAATAGCGCACAGTGATCTTCATGCAAGCAGGTCCGAAAAAGGCAGGAAACGCACCACATCACCTTTCTGAATAACGTTTGCGCCGGGGTTGTCCAGCAAGCCGTCACCCCACACCGCAGAGGTCAGCACGCCGGAACTCTGGTTGGGAAACAATTCCAGACTGCCTTGGGCACTGCGCCGCACACGCAGGAATTCGCGGCGTTTGTCGGCACGTGGCCAGTCGAATTCGGCCCGAACCAGTTCCACCGTGGGGGCCACGCTCTCAACCCCTTGTAGACGTAGCAGAAAGGGCCGCACCAGCAGCAGGAACGTCACAAAGCTGGACACCGGATTGCCGGGCAGCCCGATAAAGTGCGCTTGCGCCACCCTTCCGTGGGCAAATGGCTTGCCGGGCTTCATGGCGATCTGCATCAGATCCAGGCTACCCAGTTGCAGCACCGCGGGTTTGATGTGGTCCTCTTCTCCAGTGGACACGCCACCGCTGGTCAGCACCAAGTCATGGGAGGCACTGGCCTCGCGCAAAGTGCCTACGGTTGCCTCCAATGTGTCAGGCACGATGCCAAAGTCCGTCACCTCGCAACCCATACGCCGCAGCAGGCTGCTCAGGAAAAACCGGTTGGAGTTGTAGATGGCACCAGGCCTCATGTCCTGTGGCGCTACCGCGCCAGGCATGACCAGTTCATCGCCCGTGGAAAACAGCGCCACACGCGGCTTGCGCACCACGGCAAGACTGTCCATGCCCACGCTGGCGGCCATGCCCTGCGCCGCCGGTCCCAGGCGCTGTCCCTTGGCTAGAACCACGGCGCCACGGGTCACGTCTTCACCCGCTCGCCGAATCCACTGCCCCACCTTTGGGATCGCATTCACCTGCACTTGCGCTGGCGAACCTTCGATGCCCTCAACTGCCGCGCAATCTTCCTGCATGACGATGGAATCAGCGCTCAATGGCACAGGAGCGCCCGTAAATATGCGTGCCACGGTCCCGGGTTGCAAGGGCGATCCAGCGGCCCCTGCCGGGATGCGCTGGGACACCGGCAACACCACTCCAGCCACAGCAATGTCCTGGCACCGCACCGCATAGCCGTCCATGGAGCTGTTGTCCTGCGGGGGCACATGGAGGGATGACACCACATCCTGCGCCAGCACGCGGCCATCGGCCTCCAGCGTTGCGACCCGTTCGGTCTGGGTAATCGGTGTCACCGAGGCCAGCAATTGCGCCAGCGCCTCGTCTAGTGACTTCAATGGCACACGCTGCACGGTAGCCATCTTGTCCTGCGTATCAGTAGCCACACTCGCGGGCGATCAGAGCCTTCACCGCATTGGCGTCGGCCGACATGACCTGCACGCGCTTGGGCAGCGCCTCTATGCCTTCAAAGCCTGCAGGGCGTTGCGGCTCGCGGCCCAGCGCTTCCACAATCGTGGATGAGAACTTGATCGGCAATGCCGTTTCCAGAACCACCATGGTCTTGGACGTAGCGCGATTTTCCAGCGCCACCTTGAGTGCATCCGCGGTATGGGGGTCGATCATGAAACCGTGCTGCTCCCACGTTGCGCGGATGGTTTGCAGCCGATCCGCATGCGTGCTCCGGCCGCTGACAAAACCAAAACGGGTGGCGGCTTCTGCGAAACGCGGATCCGCACTCAGATCAAAACGCCCCTGGCTGTTGACGGCGTCGCCAAACAAAGACTTGATACGTGACCCATCGCGCCCCAGCAGGTCGAACACAAAGCGCTCGAAGTTGCTGGCCTTGGAAATATCCATGGAGGGGCTGGAAGTCTCGAAGGTATCGGCGCTGCCCCGCACGCGGTAAACCCCGGTGCGGAAGAATTCGTCGAGCACGTCGTTCTCATTCGTGGCGACCACCAGCTTGGCTATGGGCAGGCCCATCATGCGGGCCACATGGCCGGCGCAGACGTTGCCGAAATTGCCGCTGGGCACGCTGAAAGAAACCCGCTCGCTGTTGCTCTCGGTAGCCTGGATGTAGCCAGCAAAGTAGTACACCACCTGCGCCAGCAAGCGCGCCCAGTTGATGGAGTTGACGGTGCCGATCTTGTACTTGCGCTTGAACTCCAGGTCGTTGCTGACCGCCTTGACGATGTCCTGGCAATCGTCGAACACGCCTTCAATGGCGATGTTGTAGATGTTGGCGTCCTGCAGACTGAACATCTGCGCCTGCTGGAACGGGCTCATGCGTCCGTGCGGGCTGGTCATGAAGACGCGCACGCCCTTCTTGCCACGCATGGCGTATTCAGCGGCACTGCCGGTGTCACCGCTGGTGGCGCCCAGGATGTTGAGCTCCGCACCACGGCGTGCCAGTTCGTACTCGAACAGGTTGCCCAGCAACTGCATGGCCATGTCCTTGAAGGCCAGCGTGGGGCCATTGGATAATGCCTCGATCCAGAGCCCTTCTTCCACGTGCCGCAACGGCACGATTTCGCCAGTACCAAACACTTCTGCGGTGTAGGTCTTTGCGCACAGGGCTCGCAAGTCGGCAGCGGGGATGTCGTCGATGTACAGCGACAGCACTTCGAATGCCAGCTCTGCATATCCCTGCTTGTGGTACACGGTACGCCAACGGCTGAGCGTTGCGTCGCTGACTTGGGGATACTGTTCCGGCATGTACAGGCCACCGTCCGGCGCCAGGCCTTCCAGCAGGATTTCACAAAAGCGCTTGCGCTCGGTAGACGAAGCCGGAGCGCGCGTGCTGAGGTATTTCATGCCAACTCTTCCTTACGAATGCGGGTAATGGGCTCCAGCACGGTGGGCAGCGCCTGCATGCGGGCCAATGCAGTGTTCATCTGCGCCTCCTGGCAATCGTGTGTGAGGATGATGAGATCGGTCTGGGTGGCGTCCGCCCCCCCCACTTCGTCGGCCTCACGCTGCAGCACCGCGTCAATGCTGATGCCGGAGTCGGCCAGAATGCCGGTCACCTTGGCCAGCACGCCGGCCTGATCGGCCACGCGCAGGCGCAGGTAGTAACTCGTCACCACTTCGGTCATGGGCAATATGGGCGTGTCGCTCATGGCATTCGGTTGGAATGCCAGGTGGGGCACGCGATGCGCGGAATCGGCCGTATGCAGGCGTGTGATGTCCACCAGATCAGCAATCACGGCGCTCGCGGTGGGCTCCGAACCCGCACCCTTGCCGTAGTACAGCGTGGTACCGACTGCATCGCCCTGCACCACCACGGCGTTCATGGCGCCTTCCACATTGGCGATCAGGCGTTTGGCAGGAACCAGACTGGGGTGTACACGCAATTCAATACCGTCGGCGCGGCGCTTGGCTATGCCCAGCAACTTGATGCGATAGCCCAGTTGTTCGGCGTATTTGATGTCCTGCGAAGAGAGCTTGGTAATGCCCTCCACATAAGCTTTGTCAAACTGCACCGGAATACCAAACGCGATGGCCGACATGATGGTGGCCTTGTGCGCGGCATCGATGCCTTCAATGTCGAACGTGGGGTCAGCCTCGGCATAGCCCAGGCGCTGGGCTTCCTTGAGCACCACGCCAAAGTCCAGCCCCTTGTCACGCATTTCGGACAGGATGAAATTGGTGGTGCCGTTGATGATCCCGGCAATCCACTGGATACGGTTGGCTGTCAGACCTTCGCGCAATGCCTTGATGATGGGGATACCGCCAGCGACTGCCGCCTCAAATGCCACCATCACGCCCTTGGCGGATGCAGCTGCAAAAATTTCCGTGCCATGCACTGCCAACAAGGCCTTGTTGGCAGTAACCACATGCTTGCCCGCAGCGATGGCTTCCATCACCAGCGTCTTGGCGATGCCATAGCCGCCAATCAGCTCGATCACGATGTCGATGTCCGGATTGGCGATGACCTTGCGTGCGTCGTTCACCACCTGCACATCCGGACCGACGACGGAACGGGCGCGGGCCTCGTCAAGGTCGGCCACCATGGTGATCTCAATACCGCGGCCAGCACGGCGCTGTATTTCCTGCTGATTGCGTTTAAGCACGTTGAACGTGCCACTGCCTACAACGCCTATGCCCAGAAGGCCTACTTGGATGGGTTTCATGGAATCTAGCTGGTGAAAAAGTGGGAAAGAGTTAGGCGACAGATGCAGCGGTATTGGCCTTGGTGACCAAGCCGTCGGTCCCCATGCGTTTGCGATAGGTTTCCAGGAAACGGGCCAGTCGCCCGATAGCCTCACGCAAATCGTCCTCATGCGGCAGGAACACGATGCGGAAATGATCAGGCGTCGGCCAGTTGAAGCCCGTGCCCTGCACCAGCATCACGCGGGTTGCGCGCAGGACTTCCATGAAGAACTGGCGATCGTCCTCAATGGGGTAGATCTTCGGGTCCAGCCGCGGAAACATGTAGAGCGCCGCTGCAGGCTTGACGCACGTGACTCCCGGGATGGCGGTGATCAGCTCATACGCCAGGTCACGCTGGCGCCGCAGACGCCCGCCTTCCTTCACCAGGTCCTGGATGCTCTGGTAACCACCCAAGGCCGTCTGAATCGCATACTGGCCGGGCACGTTGGAGCCCAGCTTCAGGTTGGCCAGCATGTTCAGCCCTTCAATGAAATCGCTGGCATGCTCCTTGGGGCCAGAAATGACCATCCAGCCGGCACGGTATCCGCAAGAGCGGTAGGCCTTGGAGAGTGAATTGAAGGTCAGGGTCAATACATCGGTGGACAGGCTGCCAATCGCCGTGTGTCGGGCGCCTTCATACAGTACCTTGTCATATACCTCATCGGCCAGTATCACCAGGCCGAATTCGCGGGCGATGGCAACAATGCCACGCAGCAGTTCATCGCTGTACAACACGCCCGTGGGGTTGTTGGGATTGATGACCACAATGCCCTTGATGCGCGAGGTGATCTTGGCGCGGATATCGACCAGATCGGGCATCCAGCCATTCTCTTCATCGCACTGGTAGTGCACGGGGATGCCGCCGGAGAGGCTGGTCGCGGCCGTCCACAGCGGATAGTCAGGAGACGGCACCAACAACTCGTCTCCGTCATCCAGCAACGCATTGCAGGCCATGACAATGAGTTCACTGGCGCCATTTCCCAGATAAATATCGTCCAGCGTCACACCCACAATGCCCTGCTGCTGGGTGTAGTGCATGACCGCCTTGCGCGCAGCGAATATGCCTTTGCTGTCACTGTAACCCGCTGAATTGGGCAGGTTGCGGATCATGTCCTGCTGGATTTCCTCGGGTGCGTCGAACCCAAACGGCGCCAAATTGCCGATGTTGAGCTTGATGATCTTCAGCCCCTCGTCCTCCATCTGGCGCGCCGCGTCCACAATAGGACCACGCACGTCATACAACACATTGGACAATTTCGCGGATTTTCGAATGGGTTTCAAAGTCTCTCCAACAGGGGTGCGGGGCGAAACCTATAATTTGACCACAGTTACTTGCCCGATTTGCCTGCCTTCTTCAAAGGCAACGCCACTTTTCCCATCCCGTCACCCAAACCATGAAACTTTTACCCGACGCCAGCAACCGCCATAGCATTACCGGCTATGGCCCCGGTTGGGTGAGCGTGAATGGGGAGAGGTTCACCAGCAGCCTGTACATCAGTCCGCAGAAAGGGACTTCCATTTGGCAGTGCCCAGGTTTTGACGGGTTGTCGGCCGAGCACTTCGATGTGTTTGCCGACATGCAACCTGAACTGATCGTGTTCGGTAGTGGCGACCGTATCCGGTTCCCGCACCCCCGTTGTCTGCAAAATCTCTACAGGTTGCGAATTGGTGTGGAAACCATGGATACCCAGGCGGCGTGCCGGACATTCAACTTTCTGGCCGGCGAAGGAAGAAGGGTAATCGCGGCACTTTTGGTGTGAATCATTCACGCGCCCAAAGGAAGCGCTGTCAGTTTCAGGGTAAAATCGCAGGTTGTGGCCGAGAGTGATTGACGCTGTCACCTTGTTCGACCTTCACTTTGCCTGACACCTGCACGCGAGATATTTATACCCTTATGGCGATTGTTGTCAATAAACCCCTTCCCGAATTCGAAGCAAATGCAACTGGTGGCGTCAAGGTGACCAACACCTCCCACGCCGGAAAGACGCTGGTTTTGTACTTTTACCCCAAAGACAATACACCCGGCTGCACCACAGAAGCAATGCAATTCCGCGACAAGTACAAGGACTTTGTGAAAGCCGGCGCCACTGTGTTCGGGGTTTCCCGTGACAACATGAAGTCGCACGACGAATTCAAGGCCAAGCTGGAATTGCCTTTTGAGTTGATCGCCGATACAGAAGAAAAAATGTGCCACATGTTTGGTGTGGTCAAGAACAAGATCATGTATGGCAAGAAAGTCAAAGGCATTGAGCGCAGCACGTTCCTGGTGGGCGCGGATGGCCTGCTGAAAGAAGAATGGCGTGGTCTGAAGGTGCCAGGCCACGTAGACGAAGTGCTTAAGTCGGTCAAGATGCTGAACAAAAAAGCCGCCTGAATCGCGGTTTGTTGTTTTGACACACGTCCAGTGGCGGTGTCATCCAGCTTATGCATAATGGGGCACATGCCGTTGATTCCTGCAACCGCGCTCCCTAAAAAAGCCACCTTGGCTCAAGGTGGCTTTTTCACTTCTGCGGCATCTGTTTTTCATCAACCTTCCTTCGCGAGCCACACTACATGCCCTTGCCCCCCGCCCCTTCCAAACGTGCTGACCGCCTGCCTGCCAAAGCTTTTGATGCCTCAGAGCGCACCAGCCGACCGCAACGCAAAGCCGCTACCGCTGCGGCTGCAGAGCCCGTGGGCGTAGTGATTCCCATCATCAAACCAGTGGCCAAGGAGAGCCCGCGGTTCCTCTCGCCTGAACCTGCACCGGCTGAAGCAAAAGCTGCCAAGACAACTGCCGGAAAAACCACTACGACCACGCGCAAGACAAGGCGCACGGAGACGGGTCCGGCCAAACTGTTTGTGCTGGACACCAACGTCTTGCTGCATGACCCGATGTGCCTGTTCCGCTTTGAAGAACACGACATCTACCTGCCCATGATCGTGCTCGAAGAGCTGGATGCGCACAAAAAGGGGATGACGGAAGTTGCGCGCAACGCCCGTCAGACCAGCCGCACGCTCGACACGCTTGCGGGCGCACCTGGCGCCGACATCACGGCTGGCTTCAAACTGGCCAGCACGGGCAATCGTGATGCCCGTGGCAAGCTGCTGTTTCAGACACAGCCGCTGGACTATGCACTGCCTACCAGCCTGCCACAAGGCAAGGCCGACAACCAGATCCTGGGTGTTGTTGAGGCTCTGCGCAAGAAGTTCGCCCCGCGTGAAGTCGTTCTGGTTTCCAAGGACATCAACATGCGCGTCAAGGCACGTGCACTGGGTCTGGCAACTGACGACTACCAGAATGACAAGACACTGGAAGATGGAGACCTGCTGTACTCTGGCGCGCTGGCACTGCCCAGCGACTTCTGGGCAACGCATGGCCAAAGCGTGGAGAGCTGGCAGCAAGGCCAGCACACCTTCTACAAGGTGGACGGTCCTTCAGTGCCCAGCATGATGATCAACCAGTTTGTGTACTTTGAGTCTCCCGGGGAGCCCAGTCTGTATGCGCGTGTGACCGAAATTCGCGGCACCACGGCCGTGCTGAAGACCTTGAAAGACTTCAACCACCTCAAGAATGCGGTGTGGGGTGTCACCACGCGCAACCGCGAGCAGAACTTCGCGATGAATCTACTGACGGACCCCGAAGTGGACTTCGTGACACTAACCGGCACTGCCGGCACCGGCAAGACGCTGATGGCTTTGGCTGCCGGCCTGACCCAGGTGCTGGATGACCGCCGCTATACCGAGATCATCGTCACCCGTGCCACGGTGAGTGTGGGTGAGGACATCGGCTTTCTGCCTGGCACAGAAGAAGAGAAGATGGGGCCCTGGATGGGCGCGCTGGATGATAACCTGGAAGTGTTGGGCAAGACCGATACCAGTGCCGGCGAATGGGGGCGTGCGGCAACCAATGAACTGATCCGCAGCCGCATCAAGATCAAGAGCATGAACTTCATGCGGGGACGCACCTTCCTAAACAAATACGTGATCATTGACGAGGCGCAAAACCTGACGCCCAAGCAAATGAAAACGTTGATCACCCGTGCCGGCCCCGGCACCAAGATCATCTGCATGGGCAATCTGGCGCAGATTGATACACCCTATCTAACTGAAGGCTCTTCTGGCTTGACGTTTGCCGTGGACCGTTTCAAGGGTTGGCCGCACGGTGGGCACATCACGCTGGCGCGCGGTGAGCGCTCCCGCCTTGCCGACTTTGCCAGCGAAGTGCTTTAAAACAGGTTATGGGCCAGGCGTGGGGGCTCAGTAGTCCCCACCGCCTCCGGCCGCCAGATTCTCGAATTTGGTGATGTGGCGCAGGAATGCGAGCTTGACCGTGCCGGTTGGGCCGTTACGCTGCTTGGCAATGATGACTTCCGCCACGCCAGGCTCCTTGCAGGCCTCCTTGGTGTAGTACTCGTCACGGTAAATGAACATGATGATGTCGGCATCCTGCTCGATAGCGCCTGACTCGCGCAAGTCACTCATCATGGGGCGTTTGTCCGGGCGCTGCTCCACACTGCGGTTGAGCTGGGACAAAGCAATGACCGGGCACTTGAGCTCACGCGCCAGCATCTTGAGTCCTCGGGATATTTCCCCGAGCTCGGTTGCACGGTTTTCACTGTCGCTGCCGCCGTTACCACTCATCAATTGCAAGTAGTCCACCACGATCAGGCCCAGTTGCCCATACTGGCGCGACAGCCGCCGCGCGTTGGCCCGCACCTCACTGGAGTTCAGACCAGGGCTCTCGTCAATGTGCAATGAGATGGTCCGCAAGCGTTCAATGGCCTCGGAAAGACGTGGCCACTCCTCGTCAGTCAGCTTGCCGGTACGCAAATGCCCCTGGTCGATTCGACCAATGGAGCCAACGATACGAACCGCCAACTGCGCTGCACCCATTTCCATGGAGAACACTGCAACAGGTAGTCCCTCATTGAGTGCCACGTGTTCTGCGATATTGATGGCCAATGCCGTCTTGCCCATGGAGGGACGCGCTGCCAGCACGATCAGATCACCCGGCTGCAAACCAGCCGTCATGCGGTCAAAATCGTAGAAGCCGGTTCGCACTCCCGTCACGTCATTCGGGTTGTCGGCCATTTCCTGCACACGGTCCAGCAAATTGACCACCAGGGATTCCATGGCCTGAAATCCCTGTTTGTTGCGCTTGCCCTGCTCCCCGATGTTGAAGATCTTCTGTTCGGACTCGTCCACGATTTGCGAGACCGCCCTGCCCTGCGGATTGAAGGCATTGGTAGCAATTTCGTCGCTAGCAGTCACCAGCTTGCGCAAGATGGAACGATCACGCACGATCTCGGCGTAGCGGCGGATATTGCTGGCGCTCGGTACGTACTGCGCCAACGAATTCAGGTAGGCCAGCCCGCCCGTTTCCTCCGCCTTGCCTTGGCTTTGCAGATGCTCGAAAACGGTGATCACGTCTGCCGGCTTGTTCCCATTCACCAGCACGCCGATGGCGGCGTAGATGAGGCGATGCTCGTACCGGTAAAAATCACTGTCGGACAAAATGTCGCCCACCCGGTCCCACGCCGTATTATCCAGCAACAGACCACCCAAAACGCTGGACTCGCCTTCAATGGAGTGCGGTGGAATCCGCAGCTGTGCTACTTGACGGTCCTGTCCGTATTCATCAAACGGGGAAATGACGGCTGACATGAATATTCCTTGTAACCCTTGATGCTACGGTTCTAATCGGCGTGCGTCGAGAGGTTTGGCTGGGTATAACCTAATGGAGATTCTGTGCACAAACTGTGTACATCGGTGGATAAGTCGATCCACAAAAACAAAAGCCGCAGGGCGAGCCCGGCGGCTTTTGTATCAACCGGCCCCACCTGCAAGCAGGCTGAGCTAGTGGTTACGACTTAGGCGGTTTCGCCGTACACGGAAACGGTGATATCTACCACCACGTCCGTGTGCAGAGCCACGCTCACGGTGCTGTCGCCAATGACCTTGATCGGGCCGTTGGGCATACGCACGTGGGACTTGGCAACCTTGTAACCGTTCTTGGACAGCTCCTCAGCGATGTCAAAGTTGGTCACGGAGCCGAAAAGTCGTCCATCCACGCCAGCTTTTTGGGTTAGCTTGATGGCGGTGCCAGCCAGCTTTTCACCCAGGGCTTGGGCTTCAGCCAGCTTGGCAGCAGCAGCTTTTTCCAGCTCAGCGCGGCGGGCTTCGAACTCAGCCTTGGCAGCTTCAGTAGCGCGACGAGCACGGCCAGAAGGAATCAGGAAGTTGCGGGCGTAGCCGTCCTTGACCTTGACGATTTCGCCGAGGTTACCGAGGTTCACGACCTTGTCGAGCAGAATGATTTGCATGGGTCGTACTCCTTAGATCTTGTGCTGGTCGCTGTAAGGCAGCAACGCGAGGAAACGCGCGCGCTTGATAGCGGTGTTCAGTTGGCGCTGGAAAATAGCGCGGGTGCCGGTCAGGCGTGCGGGAATAATCTTGCCGTTTTCAGCAATGAAATCACGCAGCGTGTCGATGTCCTTGTAGTCGATCTCTTCGACGCCGGTCACGGTAAAGCGGCAGAAGCGCTTGCGCTTGAACAGCAGCGATTGGGTGTTGCGCTTGGGGCGCTTGTCTTTGTTGAAACGTTTTGGTCCGGGCATGATGGACTCCTAAAAAATTAATCTTGCAAAAAATCTTGAATGTGAAAAACGACTGACTTTCCCTGTCGCGCATTTGCCAAAAAACCCTTGAATTGCCACTGGCTACCAACTGCCTGCTTTGCAAGCCGTTCTGCCAGTGCTCCAAAGGCCACCGCCTTAATGGCGACTTTCACGGTTCTGATTCCACCGGCCTCTTCAACCTGAGACTCATGTTCGAGTCTGCAGTTCAGGGCTGGCAGTCCTGCCGGTGTGTAACGCATGGGTTCGACCTCTGCGATACCGGCACTCAGTTCCAGTGAATTGGCTTGCACTCCTTAACGGGAAAAGAATCGATTTTTCAGGATCAGGCTTGGTACTCGGCTTGTTGGGCCTTACGTGTTTCTTCGCGCTCCACGGTCTTCATCATGGAGGAAGGACCGGTTTCAGCCTTCTTCTTCAGAACCGTCAGGTGACGCAACACGGCATCGTTGAACTTGAACGCATGTTCCAGTTCGGACATCACAGCCTGATCGGCTTCGATGTTGATGCACAGGTAATGGGCCTTGGCCAGCTTGTTGATCATGTAAACCATCTGACGACGGCCCCAGTCTTCAACACGGTGCACCTTGCCACCGCCAGCGGTGATCATGCCCTTGTAACGCTCCAGCATAGCGGGAACTTGTTCGCTCTGATCCGGGTGGATCATGAGGATGATTTCATAATGACGCATTGATACTCCTTGTGGATACCCCGGCATGCGGGTCGGAAAAGCTACCCCCGGCGTCTAAACAGGGTGCAGCAAGGCGAAGCCGACGATTATAACCCAGAAGCACGGGACTGGCCAAATCAGCCTCAGTCCGAGGCTTCGGGTGTGGAAACAAGGCTCAAGACTACAGTGACCAACAAACCGGCCATAAAGCCAAACACCCCTGCCGATACGGGTTGAATCCCCATCCACAAACCACTCCCGTCCAGTCCCAGATGTTGACGCACACCCGCCTGATTGATCAGCATGTAATAAATGGTGACCGCCAATCCGGTCAACATGCCTCCAATTGCGCCAACCCGCGTTGCACGGCGCCAGAAGATGCCAAGAACCATGGCTGGCACAAATGCAGCGCCGGCCAATGAAAAGGAGGCAGCTACCAGATACAGGATGCCGGCCGGACGTTGCGCCGCCACATAGGCGGCAATCAATGCAACCACCAACAACGCGAACTTGGACCACATGACTCTGCGCATAGCCTGCGCCTTGCTGCTGTCACCCTTGAAATACACGTCGTGCGCCAAGGCGTTGCCGATGGTAAGCAACAGCCCGTCCGCGGTAGACAAGGCAGCCGCAAGGCCACCAGCGGCAACCAATACCGAAACCACATAGGGCAAACCACTGATTTCCGGCGATGCCAGCATCACCAGGTCAGGGCCGATCTTCAACTCGGCAAATTGCAGGATGCCGTCCCCGTTGACGTCGGAATAACTCAACAGCGAAGGATCGCGCGACCATTGGGCCATCCATGCGGGTAGCGCGTCAAACTGCTGACCCACCAGATGAGCCATAACCTCGTATTTCACCAATACCGCCAGCGCTGGCGCGGAAACGTAAAGCAGTGCGATAAATACCAAGGACCAGGCTACTGAGCGGCGCGTTTCCGCCACCGTCGGCGTCGTGTAGTAGCGGGTCAGCAAGTGGGGCAAACCAGCCGTTCCCACCATCAGACAGAACATCAGTGCCAGGAAGTTCAGGCGCGAGCTGTCAAAGATGCTTTGCTGCTCGGCAGAGCCATCAGGGTCACCTTCAAACGGTAATTGGTGTCGCGCCAGCCCGCCTAAAGGCTTAGACCGTTCGCGATAGTCAGATGCCTGATTGCTCCAGCGTTCGCGGGCAACCGACGCATCTCTCGGAAGAGCAGCCAGATCGTGGCGCAACTGATTAGCCGCATCGTCGTCTGCCTTACTGCCCATGGCATTGAGCTTGTTACGGATTTCCTGCCGTTCCTGGCGCAGCGACTGCTCCACGTTCTGCAGCTTCTTTTCAAGCTGATCCGCTCGCTTGGCATATTCTGTAATGACTTGTCGCTCCAAAGGCGAATCCACCAGATCTTGCTCCAGTGTGGCGATCTTCTGCAGTTGTTGCCCGTATGCAATCGGAGCAAGAGGATTTCCGACCTGCTTGTACGCCAGCCAGGAAACCGGAATCAAAAACGCCAGGATCATCACCCAATACTGAACAGCCTGCGTCCAGGTCACCGCGCGCATGCCTCCGAGGAAGGAGCACACCAGAACGCCTCCCAGGCCCAGCAGAATGCCTATTTCAAAGTGCACGCCCGTGATACGCGAAGTGATCAAGCCCACGCCGTAGATCTGTGCCACGACATAGGTAAAGGACACAACCACTGCGGCCATGGCAGCGATCATGCGCGGCCATCGGCCACCGTAGCGTTTTGCAAAGTAGTCGGGTACGGTGTAAAGGTTCAAGCGCCGCAGATACGGCGCCACAAGCAACGACACCAGACAGAAACCTCCGGTCCAACCCATGATGTAGGCGAGACCACCCGGTTGCCCGCCGTAACCGGAAAAGCCCTGCAGATACAGCCCTCCCGCCAGACTGATGAAGGACGCCGCACTCATCCAATCAGCAGCCGTTGCCATCCCGTTGTACAGCCCCGGAATGCGCCGACCCGCAACGTAATATTCACTGGCCTCCGAGGTGCGGCCATACACTCCGATGACGGAATACAACACCAGCGTGCACGAAAGGAAGATGCCGGCAATCCAGGCCTTGTGCATGCCCATACGCTCGGCGAAAGCCAACACCAACAGCAGCGCAAGAATTCCCGCAACCACCAGCGCAAAGCGCCAGTGGTATTTGCGGGTACGCTGACGAAAGGCGATCTGATCGAACTCCGGATCAACTGGGTCACGCTGGTTGCTGGCACGCGCAAAGATCACCACGATGGCAATGAAGACCAGTAGGGATCCCTGCGCAGCGAACCAGAATGCTACGGGCCAGCCAGCAAAAACCTGCTGGAGATCGCGGGCAAAGAAGACCACCCCGAAGGATGAGGCGAACCACACCAGCAACAGCCCCGCATGCAAGGGCCACTGCCGACGTGGAAACGCCATGGACATCAAACGGCGAGCTGTTGCCAGGTAGCGATGACGGAGTCCGGATTCAGGGAAATGGAGGAAATGCCCTGATCCTTGAGCCAATGGGCAAAGTCTGGATGATCACTGGGCCCCTGACCGCAAATGCCCACATATTTGCCCTGGCGCTTGCATGCAGAAATCGCCATGGAAATCAGGGCCTTCACCGCAGGATCACGCTCATCGAAGTCTGCAGCCAGCACCTCCAGACCCGAATCACGGTCCAGGCCTAATGACAGTTGGGTCAGGTCGTTAGATCCAATGGAGAAGCCATCAAAATACTCCAGGAACTGATCAGCCAGCAGCGCGTTGCTGGGGATTTCGCACATCATGATCAGCTTGAGTTCGTTTTCCCCTCTGCGCAAACCATGCTTGGCCATCAGGGTCGTGACCTTCTCTGCTTGGCCAAGGGTGCGCACGAAGGGCACCATCACCTGCACATTGGTCAATCCCATGTCATTTCGTACGCGCTTGAGCGCCTCGCACTCCATGGCAAAGGCTTCGCCGAACTCCTCACTGACATAGCGCGCCGCACCGCGGAAGCCCAGCATGGGGTTCTCTTCTTCCGGCTCGTAGCGGCTGCCACCGATCAGCTTGCGGTATTCATTGCTCTTGAAGTCCGACAGACGCACGATGACCGGCTTGGGCCAGAACGCGGCGGCAATGGTTGCTACCCCTTCGGCGACTCGGTCCACGTAAAACGCCTTGGGTGAGGCATGGCCCCGTGCCACCGACTCCACTGCCTTCTTGAGGTCCGCATCCACATTGGGATAGTCCAGGATCGCTTTGGGGTGCACGCCAATGTTGTTGTTGATGATGAATTCCAGACGGGCCAAGCCCACGCCTTGATTGGGCAACTGGCAGAAATCAAATGCCAACTGGGGATTGCCCACATTCATCATGATCTTCACGGGAATGTCAGGCATTTCACCGCGCTGTACTTCCGATACTTCGGTTTCCAACAGGCCGTCATAAACAAAACCGGTGTCACCTTCCGCGCAGCTCACGGTCACCAGCGTAGAGTCCTTGAGGGTTTCGGTGGCATGTCCACAACCCACTACAGCAGGAATACCCAGCTCACGCGCAATGATGGCGGCATGACAGGTGCGCCCGCCACGATTGGTCACGATTGCAGAAGCACGCTTCATCACCGGCTCCCAGTTAGGGTCGGTCATGTCGGTCACCAGAATGTCCCCGGCCTGAACCTGGTCCATGTCTGCAATGCTGTGCACGATGCGCACTGGACCAGTTCCGATCTTTTGGCCAATGGCACGCCCTTCCACCAGGACAGTTCCCCGGCCCTTGAGCTTGTAGCGGTGTTCCACCTTGTCACTGGTCTGGCTCTTCACGGTCTCCGGACGCGCCTGGAGGATGTAGAGCAGACCGTCCAGGCCATCTTTACCCCATTCGATGTCCATGGGACGGCCATAGTGCTCCTCGATAACCAGGGCGTACTTAGCCAGTTGCTCTACATCGGCATCCGTCAGGGAATACCGGTTGCGCATTTCGGTCGGCACGTCGATGGTCTTGATCAGCTTGCCCGTCGCGGCCTTTTCTTCGGGCGTGGAGAACTCCATCTGCAGCAATTTGGAGCCCAGGCTACGCCGGATGATGGCCCTTTTGCCCGCACGGAGCATGGGTTTGTGCACGTAAAACTCGTCCGGATTCACTGCGCCCTGCACCACCGTTTCGCCCAGACCGTAGCTGGAGGTGATGAACACCACATCGGAAAAACCGGACTCGGTATCGATCGTGAACATGACACCTGACGCGCCGATGTCCGAGCGCACCATACGTTGCACGCCAGCACTGAGCGCCACTACGTCGTGGGCAAAACCCTTGTGAACCCGGTAGCTGATGGCACGGTCGTTGTAGAGGGAGGCGAACACTTCACGAATCTTGTGCAGCACTTCTTCAATGCCCATCACGTTCAGGAAGGTCTCCTGCTGGCCGGCAAATGATGCGTCTGGCAGATCTTCGGCTGTGGCAGAAGAACGCACGGCAAAAGATGCCTTGTCGTTGCCTGCGCTCAGTACCGCGAATGCGTCGCGGATGCCCTTTTCCAGTTCTGGTGGGAAGGGTTGAGCCTCCAGCATGGCGCGAATTTCCGCTCCGGCCACAGCCAGTGCGCGCACGTCCTCGATGTCCAGCTTCGCCAGACGATCGCTGATACGCTTGTCCAGATTGTCAAATTTCAGGAATTCGCGAAAGGCATGCGCGGTGGTGGCAAATCCCGTGGGGACCCTTACACCTTGCGGCAGTTGGGAGATCATCTCCCCCAAACTGGCGTTTTTGCCGCCAACCGATGCGACATCGGTCATGCGCAAATGCTCAAACGGGACAACCAGATCGGTTGGGCTAAAAAGGTTCGACATAGCAATGCTCCAGAGTTTAAAAACCGGTGTGAGCCGCCTTTGCACCGCACGCTATATTGTTGGAGTTCTGTGCGCGTAGACCGTGCAAAATGCGCTAAATTGCCAGCATTGTAGGGCGCCGCCCCTGCCCCAACCTCAATTTCGTCCACCATGCCACAACGCACTGTATTTTTTGTCTCCGACGGAACCGGTATCACCGCTGAAACGTTCGGAAACGCCATCCTGGCCCAATTCGAGACAAAGGCACACCATGTACGCCTTCCATTCATCGATACCGTGGACAAGGCGCATCAGGCAACGCGACAGATCAACCATGCGGCACTGGTTGACGGCAATCGCCCCATCGTATTCAGCACCCTGGTGAACATGGAGGTCCTCAAGGTCATTGAGGAGCATTGCAACGGCATGCTTCTGGACATGTTCGGGACGTTTGTGCATCCGTTGGAGAACGAGTTGGGCATCAAGTCCAATCACCGCATTGGGCGTTTCAGCGACGCCAGCAAAAGCAAGGAATACAACGACCGCATTGAGGCGATCAACTTCTCTCTGGCCCATGACGACGGTCAATTGAACCGGGACCTGGAGATGTCCGACGTGATTCTGGTCGGCGTGAGCCGCAGCGGAAAGACACCAACTTCTCTGTACCTGGCCATGCAATATGGGCTCAAGGCTTCCAACTACCCTCTGATTCCGGAAGATTTCGACCGACGCCAGTTGCCGCCGGCATTAGTACCGCACAAGGGCAAGTTGTTCGGATTGACGATTCAGCCTGAACGCCTAAGCGAAATCCGACAAGAGCGACGGCCCAACTCCCGCTACGCTTCTCTGGAGAACTGCCGCATGGAGGTCAACGAAGCGGAAGCCATGATGCGCCGGGCCGGCATCCGCTCACTGTCCACAACGACCAAGTCGATCGAAGAGATCGCCACAACGATTCTTCAGGAAATCCACCCGGGCCGACTGGCCTATTGAATTAGAGGCCGATTGCCGCAATACCGGCCTTGGCGATTTGCGCATCCTCAGTGGACTTCACGCCGCTGACCCCAACGGCGCCCAGGCATTGTCCGTCCTTGATGATCGGCACACCACCCTCGAGCATGCCGTCTAAGCCTGGGGCACTGAGGAAGGAAACACGCCCGCCATTGATCATGTCCTCATAAGCCTTGCTTTCACGTCGACCCATGGCCGCCGTTTGGGCCTTTCCCGGAGCAATATGAGCGGACACAGGCGCAGCCCCATCCAGACGTTGCAGCCACAGCATGTGCCCCCCATCATCCACAATACAAATGGTGACAGCCCAGTTGTTTTTCTGCGCTTCGGCCTCCGCGGCGGCGGCGATGGCTTTGACTTCGGCGGCTTCCAGTACGTATTTTGATTTCATGACAAGTCCAGATTCTGTGCAAAACGGCAAGCATAACTGCACCCTGCCCCGCCATTACGGTGTCCAAAGGCACATCAGCCCTACAAGAAATCGGTGCAATGGTGCTTTCTTTACCGGCACAGACCTTGATAAAGCCTAAAATTGCCGCACCTACCACGTAGGTTTTTTACCAGGAGATTGACTATGACTGATCGCTATACCACGCTGGGCTCCAGCTTTGGCTACGGCATATCCGCAGAACAGCGCAACAAGGTGCTGCGCAATACCTATTGGCTGCTGGCACTGAGCATGGTGCCCACGGTGCTGGGTGCATGGGTGGGTGTGGCCTCGGGTATTGGCCAGTTGTTCACTGGCGGGCTGGGCATGATCTTGTTCCTGGTCATGGCCTTTGGCTTCATTTTCGCCATTGAGAAGACTAAGAATTCAGCGGCTGGCGTGCCGGTCTTGCTGGGATTCACCTTTTTCATGGGGTTGATGCTCTCGCGCATGATTGAATTGACTTTGGGCTTCCGCAATGGCCCTGAGCTCATCATGACGGCCTTCGGTGGTACTGCAGGTGTGTTTCTGGTCATGGCCAGCTTGGCCAGCGTCATCAAACGCGATCTGTCGGGCTTGGGCAAGTGGTTGTTTGTCGGCTTGGTCGTGCTGATGGTTGGCAGCCTGATCAATCTGTTTGTTGGCTCCAGCACCGGTATGCTCGTGGTATCAGTTGCGGCCATCGGCATTTTCAGCGCCTACATGTTGTACGACATCAAGCGCATCATTGACGGTGGCGAAACCAACTACATCACGGCCACTCTGGCCTTGTATCTGGATATCATCAACGTCTTCCAGAACCTGCTTGCATTGCTGGGCATCTTTGGCGGCGAGCGCGACTGATCGATCGGACACGATTGTATAAAAGGGGCCCTTTACGGGCCCTTTTTACTGCTTAAGAATATGGCGCTATCCTCAACTTGACCGCACGCACGTCGATAAACAGTTATGTCCTATTGGCTTTTCCCATGATTGCACGCTCCCTTCTACTGGCATTGACCCTTCTTTTGACTGGCTGCGATCTGATAGACCAGCTATTGGCTGACCCGAAAGCCATTCAGAAAGAGGCTGATGCCAAAGCGATTGGCAGCGCCTGCCGCTATGGCATGCGCAACATCGAGGACTGCTATGCCATGAATGAAAAGGCGTCCAAAGCCGCCATCTTCAGTGGATGGAAGGAGATGGATCAGTACATGCGGGAAAACAAGATTGAAGGTGTGGAACCCAAAGGCGTGAAAGCCGAACCGGTTCCCCCCGTGGCCGCTGGCGAGGAAGTCGTATCCGAGCCGAAGAACAAGAAAGACGCGGCCGAAAGCAAGACAAAAGCAAAACCCAAACCCGCAGAAACCAAAGCCGCTGAAAAGGGCTAGAAGCGCGTCCGAAGGCCCAATCCCGGCCCTCGGTTAGCGTTCAGCTCAACAGGTCAAATACCGCAATGCTCTCAACGTGTGCCGTATGCGGAAACATATTGATCACACCAGCAGCTGTACAGCGATAACCTGCCTCGGTCACCAGTACGCCAGCATCGCGCGCCAAGGTAGCGGGATTGCAGCTTACATAGACGATGCGCTTCGGTGGCGTCCAGGCTGAAGCGTCACCGGCAGCTGCCCCACCATCGGATGAGCGCAGAGCAGCCAGCGCCTGGACCAAGGCAAAGGCGCCCTCCCTGGGGGGATCCACCAGCCACTTGTCGGATACGCCATCCGAGCTGAGCATCTCGGGCGTCATTTCGAACAAATTGCGGGCCACAAAGCGGGTCGGCGCCAGGGCCGGTTGTACGCCTGCGGTTGCCGCATTGAAGCTGTAATTTTCGCGAGATCGGGCGACCAGTGACTCTGCCCCCTCTACCCCAAGAACCTCTCGTGCCTGACGCGCCAACGCGAGCGTGAAGTTTCCCAAGCCGCAGAACCAGTCAATGACGCGCTCATGCTTTTGTACGCCGAGCAGGGCCAACGCACGCACCACCAGTGTTCTGTTGATGAACGGGTTCACCTGTGTAAAGTCCGTGGGCCTAAAGGGCATGGTGATGCCGAACTCGGGCAAGTGGTAGGCCAATGTCGGAGTTTCGTGTCCAGCCCGCTCATCCAGTCGCACGATGGTGTCCGGCCCTTTGGCCTGCAGCCACCACTGCACGCCGGGATGCGCTGCGGCAAAGTCGCGCAGTCTTTCCTTGTCGGTATGACTTAGGGCCTCCATGTGCCGCAACACCAATGCCATGACGGCACCTTGCCCTTCCGCACCCGGCAAATCACCCACTGCGAGCTCAATCTGCGGCAAGGTCTGGACGGCATCCATCGATGCGATCAACCCGCGCAACGGCATCAACAAGGCGCTGACCTTGGCAGGCAGAACGTGGCACTCCTTCATGTCTGCGACAAAATGGCTTTTGCGCTCGTGAAAACCGATCAATACGGAGCCCTTCTTGCGCACGTACCGCACCGACAGACGTGCGCGATAGCGGTAACCCCAGGTTGGACCTTCGATCGGACGCATGACGTTACCCGCCTTAACCTTCCCGATGTGCCACAGGTTATCCTCCAGTACCCGCTGTTTGACAGCGACCTGTGCACCAATGTGCAGATGTTGCATCTTGCAGCCGCCGCAAGCACCTTCGTGCAGACCGAAATGAGGGCAGACGGGTCTAACACGCTGTGAAGACTCCTTGTGAATCTCGCTCAGCGTGCCTTTTTCAAAGCTGCTTTTGCTGCGGTTGATGCGTGCACTGACCGTTTCAAAAGGCAAGGCGCCTTCGATGAAGACGACCTTTCCATCGGGTTTGTGGGCAACGCCCTGGGCTTCCAGGTCCAGGGATTTGACGGCAAGCCAGCCATCGGGAAGCTGCGCTTCAACAATTGGGGGAGTGGTGGTTTCTTCCATCCCCCGATTGTCTCAGGGTTACATCAACGCATCCCGGCTGATGCCGCGCCGGGAGAGGAGTCGCTTGAGCTTGAACAGCGCCTCGTTCTGCACCTGACGCACGCGCTCCTTGGTCATGCCGAGACGCTCGCTGATGACTTCCAGTGTTTGCGCGTCGGTATCATGCAATCCGAAGCGCGACTCTATGATCTCGCGTTCACGTGGGACCAGTGTGCCCACCCATTCCGTCAGCAGCCTATCAACTTCGTGGGCCTGGGTCAGGTGCTCCGGGCCGAGCGTCAGTTCGTCCACCAGCAGATCTCCCAGGCTTTGGTCCTGGCCTTGCGGGTCCATGCTGGCATCCAGGGATCGCGGTGTCTCTGCCATCGCCAGCAACTCGCCCACGTGGGCCGCCTCTGTGCCCAGCAAAGCGGCAATGTCATCGTTGCGAATGCCATCAGGGCGCTGGGATACCAGGGACGCGTCATTCTCAAGCAGACGCTTGGCGCGCAGCACCTGATGGACTTCCCGAACGATGTTGACCGGCAGGCGCACTGCACGCCCCTGGTACATCAGAGCTCTATCCACTGACTGGCGTATCCACCAGGTTGCATAGGTGGAAAAGCGAAACCCGCGTTCGGGTTCAAACTTGTCAATGGCGTGCATCAGGCCCAGATTGCCCTCTTCGATCAGGTCAACCAGTGGAACACCACGTCCTGCATAGGCTTTGGCAATGCTGATCACCAGCCGCAGATTATGTTCAATCATGCTTTGCCGCGCCGCAAAGTCGCCAGCCTTTACGCGACGCGCTGTTTCCAGCTCTTCTTCTGCAGTAAACAATTTAGCCCTGCGCACACCGCGCAGGTAGACAGACAGCGCATCTGCAGACTCATCGCCCGCATGCAGCTCCAAAACATCCCTGACCAGTTCAGTATCGACTGGTGATTCCCCATCCAAGGAATCATTCAAGGGATTCAAAAGCTCCTGAATGTCCTTTTTCATGGCTCACACCATCACTTGGCTGGCAGGTATTTGAGAGGATCCACCGGCTTGCCCTGGCGACGGACTTCGAAATGCAGCTTGACCTTGTCAGCGTCGCTATTGCCCATCTCTGCAATCTTCTGCCCCTTCTTGACCACCTGGTCTTCCTTCACCAGCAAGCTCTGGTTGTGTGCATATGCAGTAAGAAAAGTATTGTTGTGCTTGAGAATGATCAGATTGCCATAACCGCGCAATCCGGCCCCGGCATACACCACCTTGCCGTCTGCCGAGGCCAGCACCGGGTCACCCGCAGCGCCGGAGATATCAACGCCCTTGTTCTTGGCTTCGTCAAATTCGCCGACCACGGCCCCCTTGGCCGGCCAGATCCATGCCAGATCCTCGTCGCTGCCGGCTGCCGCCGGGGCAACTGCTGATGCTGGCGCCGAGGCAGCCTTGGCAGTGCTTGGCGCTGCAGTAGGCGCAGAAGCAGGCTTGGCCGGTGCAGAAGCCGCAGCCGATGCTGCGGCCGCGGCTGGTGTGGCAATGGGCGTGGTGGTCACGGCACCGGTGGTCACCGGCTTGGTCACTACCACCGCTTCACCGGTGGGCGGCACCACACGCAGCACCTGCCCCACCTCGATGTGATTGGGATTGTCCAGATTGTTCCAGCGCGCAATGTCCTTGTTGCTCTGCCCAGAATCCAGACCGATGCGAATCAGTGTGTCGCCAGGTTTGACGGTGTAGTAACCAGGCTTGCCTGCGTTTTCAAAGCCCGGCGGCGGCTTGACGGCGGTCGCAACGGTTGGCGCGGAAGATGTGGACGCACCCCTATCCTCCACCGGTGCACGGTTCATGGGGCTGGAGCCGCAACCAGCCAGACTGAGTAGCGACACGACTGCACCCAAAACAACTGCACGATTCAAGATACGGGACATAAACACTTTCTTGCTAGTTCTAGGCAACGCCTGATTTTAGAGGGACAAAGTGCACAGCCTCCAGAATGGTTTGCCGTATCCCCACTGCGGTCTTGTCCAATACCAGCAGCGACTGCCCTCCCGGCTTGCCATGACCACTCACGACCGGCGCAACCAATCGTCCGCCCACTGCCAGTTGGTCGACCCAGGCCGGTGGCACCGCCTCACCACCTGCTGCGGAAATGATGCCTGCATAGGGCCCACCCTTGGCATAGCCCACCATGCCGTCACCAAAAAGCAAATGCACATTGGGCAACCTCATTGGGCGCAGGTTTTCGCGTGCCTTGTCATGCAAGCCGCGCAAACGCTCGATGCTGTAAACCTCGCTCGCCAGCAAACTCAGCACGGCAGCCTGGTAGCCACATCCTGTGCCAATCTCCAAAATCCTTCCAAGTTGCCCCTGCGCCCCATTGCGCAGCAGCTCGATCATGCGCGACACCACACCCGGCTTGGAAATGGTCTGCCCCAACCCAATGGGCAGACTGGTGTCTTCGTAAGCTTGATTGACCAATGCGCTGTCCACAAAGCGGTGGCGCTCCACCGTGCCCATGGCGCTCAAAACGGCGCTGTCTTGCACTCCTTGCCTTTGCAAGAGTTGGACCATGCGCTGGCGGTGCGCCGCGGAATCCATACCCAACCCTTGCGGGCGGCCCGGGACGGTTGGATTGGAACCCGAACCTTTCGAGGCGGGCTTGGTAGCTGGCGGCGACGGATTCAGCCGCGCGGGGAATGAGGGTCTTTGCTTCATTCCTGTCGGTGGTCAAGCGCTGCCTTGCAGGCGCGCAGCAGTCTGGGCCCAGTAGCCCAGGTTGGCATGGTCCGTCAGATCCACCTGCAAAGGCGTGATAGCCACATGCCCGGTTGCCGTGGCGTGAAAGTCCGTCCCCTCCGCATCGTCCATCGCGCCACCAGCAGCACCTATCCAATACATGGTTTCACCGCGTGGATTGACCTGGGTGATGGCTTTCTCTGCTGCATGCCTACGCCCCAGACGACACAGTTTGGTGCGTCCGATCTGCTCGTATGGAAGGTTGGGAATGTTCACATTGAGCAGCCAAGGTTTGGAGCCAATCAGTTGCTGTTGTTGCATTCCCAGTACCAGCTCCCGGGCCTTGCGCGCCGCGCTTTCCAAATGCAGCCATTCACGCTGCACTTGGGAAAAAGCGATCGCGGGAACTCCGAACAGATAGCCCTCCATGGCTGCGCCCACGGTACCGGAGTAAATGGTGTCATCCCCCATGTTGGCGCCATTGTTGATGCCGGACACGACCAGATCCGGTCTGTAATCAAGCACGCCGGACAAGGCCAGGTGCACACAATCTGCCGGAGTGCCATTCACATAGCGGAATCCGTTTGATGCGGTGTGCACGTAAAGGGGTGAATGCAGGGTCAGTGCGTTCGATTTGGCACTGTTATTGACCTCAGGGGCAATGACCTCGACCTGGGCGACGTCTTTGAGCGCCTCGTATAAAGCCACTAAGCCGGCCGCCTGAAAGCCATCGTCGTTGGAAATGAGAATTTTCATGGTGTGCAGTTATTCACCCTGATTGTAGGTCTGGGTATCCCATTGTGGGTCTGAAGGCATTGGCGGGCTCCATTTGCTTTCATTCAAAAAATTGCAACCTAGTCAACAATTTGAAGCAAATATTGGCAATCGTTTGAACCTTAGACTTTCATCATGCGTTCCGAATCAATTGCAACCAAACGTTACAACCACTTGTCAATTATTTTGCATTGGCTGCTGGCTATTGCATTAGTTGCTATCTTTTGCTTTGGTTTGTATATGGCCGACTTGCCATTTTCGCCACAGCGTCTGAAGCTCTTCAACTGGCATAAATGGGCTGGCATCAGCATCCTGGCCTTATCTGCATTTCGCCTACTCTGGCGACTGACGCATGCTACGCCGCCCCTGCCTGCCTCCATTGAAATTTCCATGCCCGGTTGGCAGTTGTGGGCGCACAAGGCAACACATGTCGCTCTATACGCACTGTTTTTCGTTGTTCCCCTTGTGGGTTGGGCATATACCTCTGCCACGGGCTTTCCTGTGGTGCTATTCGGTCAGTTCCCGTTGCCCGACTTTGTGTCACCGAGCAAAGAGTTGGCCGAATTGCTCAAACCCTGGCACAAATTCAGCGCCTACGCCATAGCCGCTTTGGTGGTCGTACATGTGGGAGCCGCACTAAAGCATCACTTTGTCGACCGGGATGGCCTGCTCCAGCGCATGTCCTTGCGCAGTTAAGTCTCTCCCCAATTACCTGGAAATGACCATGAAACCTCGCTCCACCCTCACACTGATATCGCTGGCATTTGCTGGCTTACTTGCAGGCGGCAGTGCCTTTGCACAACAAAAGCTGATTCCTGCCCAAAGCGATATTGCTTTCACAACCAAGCAAATGGGCGTACCGCTCGAAGGCCACTTCAAGAAGTTTGACGCCCAGATCAGCTTCGATACCACCAAGCCCGAAACAGCCAAGATCGCGTTCACCGTCGATACCGGTAGCGCAACTCTGGGTGCCCCCGAATCCGATGCGGAGCTTCCCAAGGCAACCTGGTTCAATATTGCCAAGTTTCCGCAAGCCACGTTCCAGTCTTCAAGCGTGAAGAGCCTGGGTGGCGGCAAGTTCCAGATCAACGGCAAGCTGACCATCAAGGGCAACGCCAAGGACGTTGAGATTCCCGTCGCTTTGACTCAGGCCAACGGCGCAACCACTGCCACCGGACAGTTCACGATTAAGCGTCTGAACTTCAAGATTGGCGAAAACGAGTGGGCCGACACCTCCATGGTGGCAGACGACGTACAAGTCAAATTCAAGCTCGTCGTCAGCGGCATGGGCAAGCTCTAAACCAAATTCCTCATTTCCTTTTCCCAACCACTAGTCTCAGGAGTATTTTTAATGAACAAGACCATTTTGGCCCTTGCTGCAGCAACTGCCTTGCTCTCCAGCGTCGCACATGCAGAAATCGCCACATATGCGTTCGATCCAGCGCACACCTACGTGACGTTTGAAATCGGCCACTTCGGCACTTCGACCAACCGCGGTCGCTTCGACAAGAAGGAAGGCACCGCGCAACTCGACAAGGCCGGAAAGACTGGCAAGGTGGACGTGACCATCGACGTTACATCGATCAACACCGGCTTTGACGCCTTCAACAAACATCTGCAAAGCGCAGATTTGTTTGACGCTGCCAAGTACCCCACCATCAAGTTTGTAGGCGACAAGTTCACCTTCAATGGTGACAAGGTCAGCCAGATCAGCGGCAACCTGACGTTGCTGGGCAAGACCCAACCCGTCACCCTCAAGGCCAACCAGTTCAATTGCTATGTGAACCCTATGGTCAAGCGCGAAACCTGTGGTGGTGACTTTGAAACCACCATCGACCGTACCCAATTCGGCATGGCTTACGGTATTGACTGGGGCTTTCCCAAGGATGTCCGTCTGGTGATCCAGGTTGAAGGCATCAAGCAGTAATACCTGACCCAAATAAAAAAAGCCTCGCTGCCGAAAAGCAGCGAGGCTTTTTACGTATTGACCTTAAGCGGCAATAAGAAACTGTTCTTTGGTCTGACCTTGCGCGATTAGCGTGGCCAGCCATTTGGGGGTCAATCCACGGCCAGACCATGTCTCACCATTCGGACCACGGTACTTGGCAGCCACCGCAGCGGTAGCCTTCTTGACCTTGGCGGGCTTGTCGGAAGCAGCCTTGGCCTTGCGTCCGGGCTTTGCCTTGACCTTGGCGGACTGCAAGTCTTTCACAGTAATTCCGAAAGCAGCCATTTTTTGACGGATTTCAATAATCGTTGCCTCGAATTCCTTGGCACGAATCTCTTCAGCCTGCTTTTGCAAGCTGGCAATTTGGCTTTGCAGATCGATCAGTTTAGACATTATGTATTTTTCCAACAATGAAAGGGGTATCAAAGGTTCAGCAGAATCAACTCCACTGAAGGGGAAATGTACCACCATTTAATAAAGACAGTAAATAGTTAGGAGTATCTTTCTTCAATTTGTTATACCTATTATTTGACATTCTCTCTATTGCAGTGCAGCAATTCCCAGTCATCTTTCGACGTACAGATGACCTCCAGAAAACCAGTTCAAGCGAATTATCAATGTCCGTACGTTTATTAAATCCTTTCGATATAAAACTTCCGACAAGTCAATTAAAGACCGGGAAATATTGACATAAGGCACTTGTCACACCGGGTGTGCCCGACTACCATGGTCCGAACCTGGAGGTTTTAGCCATGTATAAATCAATTCTGCTGGCCTACGATGGCACCGAAGCCGGGCAGCGTGCTCTGTTGGAGAGTAAGGAAATTGCACAATGGAGTCATGCTGAGGTGTGGCTGGTGGCTGTCATGCCCTCCCCCGCCAATCTGGCAGGTTACGACGGCAGCATTTACATTCCGGAGATTGCCGAACGTGACAAGCAACGCTTTCAGACCATTCTGGACGACGGACTTGCTCGCATGGTGCAAGCGGGCTACCAAGCCCAAGGCCAGTTGCTTACAGGCGAAACCGTGCACGAAATTTCCGAATTTGCACGCAAGGCGCATGCAGATCTGATCGTCGTCGGCCACAAACACCTGGATAGCTGGGCGGCACGCTGGTGGCGCGGGTCCGTATCGGGCGCGTTGATCGAACATGCGCCTTGCAGCGTACTGTGTGTGATTACCAATTGAGTCGTAGCGCGGCTTCAACCCCTTCGCCCACGCGCTCCACCATGGGAGACCGTGGTGTGAGGGGCTGATCACCAATTTCAATCAAACCCAGCAGGTTCTGTTGCGCTTCCAGGGCTGCGGAAGCGTCTGCTGCGTGGACAACTGCCAGGGTGTCGCCGACCTCCACGTGCTGACCGAGCTGAACCATGTCGGACAGTCCCACCCGAGCGTCAATACGATCGATGACCCGTTGTCGGCCACCGCCCAACGCTATGACAATGAGACCAATATCACGCGTTTGCATGGCCTGTACCCACCCCGCACGCGGAGCCTTTACTATTTGTTGCACGGGTGCAGCCGACAAATAGCTGGTGTAGCGTTCACAGAAATCTGCTGGCCCGCCCAACGCATGGACCATGCGCCCAAAGTGCTGCAAGGCACGCCCGCTATGCAATGCGTCGCCAGCCAAGCGCAGGCCATGGTCACCGTCCTTTGCCAGCCCACCGAGCTGAAGCAGTTCCGTGCCAAGTGCCAGCGTCACTTCCAGCAGACGCGGCTCCTGCCTCGCGCCGGCAAGAAACTCCACGGCCTCCCGCACCTCCAACGCATTGCCACAACTGTCACCCAGCACCTGGTTCATGTCAGTGATCCAGGCCCGTGTGGGCAAGCCTGCGCCATTTGCCACGTGTACCAGCGAATGCGCCAACTCCCGGGCTTGTTCCATTGTCGAAGCAAAGGCACCGTTGCCTACCTTGACATCCATGACAAGGCCCTGCAGACCAGCCGCGAGCTTCTTGGAGAGAATGCTCGCGGTGATGAGCGCCGTGGACTCGACCGTTGCAGTAACGTCCCGTATGGCATACAGGCGCCGGTCGGCGGGAGCAAGATCGGCACTTTGTCCCACGATGGCGCACCCTGCGGTCTGCACAGTTTTGCGCAGGAGCTCGGTGTCCGGTGCAATCTGGTAGCCGGGGATGCTCTCCAGCTTGTCCAGCGTGCCTCCGGTATGTCCGAGCCCTCGTCCGGAAACCATGGGCACATACCCCCCACAGGCCGCAACAATGGGTGCCAGCATCAGGCTCACCTTGTCGCCCACGCCACCACTGGAATGTTTGTCCAACACCGGACCTGACAGATCCAGTCCACTCCAATCCATGACCTGACCGGATCGGGTCATGGCCTTGGTGAGGGCAACCGTCTCCTTGGCCGACATTCCTAGCAACAAAATGGCCATGGCCATTGCGGCGCACTGACCTTCGCTCCAGGCGCCGCTGACCAGACCTGCAACGAACATGTCTATTTCGGCCTCGCTCAAAGCCAGCCCATCACGCTTGCGGCGAATCACCTCCTGGGCCAGCATGCTGTTCGCGCTTTCAGTAGCTGCCCTGGAGCGCCTGCACAGCCGGTGCGTCGCCCGTCAGCACCGACTCAATATCCGCCAGAAGGCTGCTCGCCCCTATACGGAAGCGCTGCGGAGTGATTGCATCCGCGCCCAGAAATTCCTTCGTCAAAGCGATGTACAGCGCGGCGTCAGCCACTGTGCGTATCCCCCCCGAAGCCTTGAAACCCACACGTGATGCGGCAGCGGGGTCCGCCGCAATGGCTCCCAGCATGACGCGTGCCGCTTCGGGTGTTGCACTGACTTTGGTCTTGCCCGTACTGGTTTTCAGAAAATCCGCGCCAGCCGCCAGGCTCAGGCGCGAGGCTCGCAGAATGTGCGCGCCTCCAACCAGGGCGCCAGTTTCCAGAATCACCTTCAATCGTAAACCCTCACTGGCCTTGCGCGCAGCCGAAAGCAGCGAAACCGCCACCGCGTCATTGCCGGCCAGCAAATGCCCAAAGGGAATTACCAAGTCCACTTCTTGCGCACCACTCTGAACAATCTCGCCAATCTCGGCCAGAACGCGCTGCAGGTCTGCACTTCCGTCCGGAAAGTTGGCGACCGCCGCCACCGCGATATGCGCCGGCAATTGCTTTCGCGCAAAGGCGGCCAGACGTGGCCATACACAAACGGCTGCGACAGGCCCAAATCGGCTCTGCGCCCGACTGCACAGGGTCGCGATGTCAGATTCGGTGTCTGCCTCATTCAAGCTGGTCAGGTCCAGGCAGGACAGCGCCAGTCGCGTATTTGCCAATGACTGGCCCGGCGCGTCCAGCGAATTGGCTGCCTGCGTCACAACGGACACGATTTTTTTGGTGGTAGACATCATTTCACTCAAATACAAGATTTCCAACGATATGGGCCAGAAGCTCACTCGCCCCACTGCTGGCAGCGGCGGCCTGACTCAAGGTATGGGCGTGGCTCAAATGCTCGTCTGAGAGCCCTGCCCCCATATTGGTAATCATCGACAGTGCCAAAACCCGCATTCCCAAATAGCGCGCCAAAATGGTTTCAGGCACCGTGCTCATGCCGACTGCGTCTGCGCCCAATTGGGCCAGCATACGTATTTCAGCAGGCGTTTCAAATTGCGGTCCAAAAGCCCATGCATAGATGCCGCTATGCAGAGATACGCCCTGCTCCTGCGCCAGCTTCAAAGCCTGCGCCAACAGGACCGGGTCATAAGCCTTCATCATGTCCACAAAGCGTTGTGAACCCGTTTGCCCCACCAAGGGTGAGCGCTGCGGCAGGTTGATGTGATCATTGATGAGCATCAAGCTGTGTGGCGGCATTCCGGCGCGCAAACTGCCCGCAGCGTTGGTCTGCACCAGCACCCGGCACCCCAAGGCCTGCAAAGCCTGCAAAGGCGCATGCATGGCATCCACAGCGCCTGTCTCGTAGCCATGCTTGCGTCCGCTCATCACGGCAACTGCATGGCTTCCCAAGCTGCCCAGCCACAGTTCTCCGCCATGTCCGGCTACCCCGGCCTGGGGGAATCCTGGCAAGTCCGCATAGGCGATCCGAACCGGCCGCTCCAGATAGTCCGTCAGGGTGTTCCAACCACTGCCCAGCACCACCGCTACAGTGGGCACGAATCCCGGCGCACGCTGCGCCACGATCTTCAGCGCGTCGTTCGTCATACCGAGTCCAATTGGTCCGGACCGAAGCTGTGTGGCAGCAATTGCCCCAAGGTATGCACGGGCCCCAGCGTCTGTGCACTTGCCGAGTAGATTGGCGTGTCCGGACCAGCAAATTCACGTAGCTTCTGACGACAGCCGCCGCACGGCGTAACCCAGGCACTGCCGCTACCCACCAGCAGAACCGCGCTCACCCGACTGGCACCCGCCATCACCATAGCGCTGAGCGCGCTGGCCTCGGCACACCATCCTTGCGGATATGCGGCATTCTCCACATTGCAGCCGCTATGGATGTCACCGTTTTCATCCAGCAAAGCCACGCCAACCTGGTAGCGCGAATACGGCGCGTAGGCCTTGGACTGCGCGGAGCGCGCCGCCGACCAGAGCGATTGAATCTGCTCCGCCGACAACTGCACCTCATGCCTGTTCGAATTCGTCATGACAACCATGATAGCTGCCGGGGTCTCCAAAGCGACGCGAAATTCCATCAAATGCCGCTATCTTCTCGACATGCTTTGACAGGAGTACATCGTGGACTTTGAACATTCACCCCGGGTAAAAGAATTGCAGCAAAAGCTGGGCACGTTCATGCAGGAACATGTGCTGCCCAATGAACATCGATTCAAGGAGCAACTTGCCAACGCACGATGGACTGCGCCCTCACTGATGCAGGAACTCAAGGCCAAGGCGCGTGCCCAGGGTTTGTGGAACCTGTTCATGCCCGGTCACGAGCATGGCGGCTGCGGGCTCACCAATGTGGAATACGCACCTTTGGCCGAAATCATGGGCCGCGTATTTTGGGCATCCGAGGTGTTCAACTGCAGCGCACCGGACACCGGGAACATGGAAGTGTTCGCACGATACGGCACGCCCGAACAGCAGGCGAAATGGCTCACGCCCTTGCTGGCCGGTGAAATTCGCTCGGCCTATCTGATGACCGAGCCCGCTGTAGGCTCCAGCGACGCCACCAACGTGGAACTGTCCATCCGTGCCGACGGCAACGACTACGTGATCAATGGACGCAAATGGTTTGCCACCGGTGCCATGAACGAGGCCTGCAAGATCTTCATCGTGATGGGCAAGACCGATCCCGACAATCCCAACCGCCATATCCAGCAATCGCAGATTCTGGTGGAGCGCGATACGCCGGGACTGACCATCGTTCGCCCCCTGAGCACCATGGGCTACTGGGAAGAACCACACGGCCACGCCGAGGTGGTCTTTGATGGTGTGCGCGTCCCCAAGTCCAATATCCTGCTGGGTGAAGGCCGCGGTTTCGAGATCGCGCAGGGCCGCCTGGGGCCGGGACGTATCCACCATTGCATGCGTGTGATCGGGGCCGCCCAACGCGCCCTGGAAACCGCCTGCCAACGCATCACCAGCCGCACTGTATTTGGCAAGAAGCTGAGCGAGCAAGGTTCGGTACGCGAGAGCATTGCGCTCATGGCGTCCAAAGTGGAAATGTGCCGTCTGCTCACATTGCGTGCTGCCAACAATATGGACAGCGAAGGCAACAAGGCCGCCATGGACCTGATCGCCATGGCCAAGATCATGGTGCCGCAATTGGGCTCGGAAGTCATAGACATGGCCATTCAGATGCATGGCGCAGGCGGCCTGACGGAAGACTATTTTCTGGCTGAAGCCTTCAACTATGCACGCTGGTGCCGCATCGCGGACGGCCCGGACCAGGTGCACATGATGGCGTTGGGCAAGCAGGTGATTCGGGAGCTGGGATCTGGCCATTGAGGCGGCGTGAACTGCATCAGGTGTACGGAGCATCCAACCACATGCCGTTAGTCCGATAATCGCCAGTTCAATATCGGAGCTAACACATGAAGATTCAAACCTTTGCGCCCCTGCTGGTGGCCCTTCTGACAATGCACCAAGCGGCTCAAGCGCAAGCGCCAAAGCTGGAACAGAAGACGGCGTTTTGCGCAAGCTCAGTCGAGTTGCTTCGCAAGCGCGACAGCAACGACATCTACCTATGCGAAACCTCGGTGCACACCTGCGGCCCCTTTCTCAAGCCCAGTTGCCTGGATGATGCAAAAAAAGGGGACTGGGAGGTAGTTTCGAGTTCCAAACAAAGCCTGCTGAAAGACTACGCCAACACCCCCTGCAACTGCGTGGGTACGCAATACGTGTTGACACGCAAGGCCCCGGCGGAAGTGCAGGCACCAGTCGCTGCGACTCCTGCCGCAGCTCCTGCGACACAGCCAGTGGTGATTCCCGTTGCGCCAGCATCCGAACCTGCGGCAAAGGCTCCAGCTGTATCACTGGCGAGCGAAGTCGAGGCACTCAAACAGGACAACCAGCAAATCAAACGTCTGCTGGAGCAGCTGCAGCGGCAATTCGACGAACTGCGCCGCAGCTTGCCCGCATCCAAGTAAGGCGCTACGGGCACGCGTCGTCTTGATGCTTTTTTGGTTGCCTGGGAGGCACTGTACGTTGATGTTGCAGTGTCTTCGAAGAATAGCCCTGGTGCCGAGATGCGCAAAACCTGCCTGATGCAGGCATCGCAGAACAAAAAAGCCCACTATCGATTGATAGTGGGCTTTTTCAATTAACACTGGGGTGGCTGATGGGGAACCAGACATCCACCCCCTACCCTCTAGAAACCCGCATGGATAAAGGACTTCCAAAAGTCGCAGGTTTCATTGTGGCATGGTTTTGTGGAACAGTTTGTGGAACAGGTAGAACCAACTGTGGGGCAGGAAGATGGCACCCTAGAATAGTTCCAAGCAGTTCTTACCTTGTCGAATGCCCACGAAAGGACCTATGGACACCAATACTAAGATTCCTGAGACCGAAATCACATCTATGGCCGACTTGGTTGAGCGTGTGGCAGAACACTACACAGGGCAGGACGATGTACTGTTTAGGGGGCACCGCAATGGATCATGGAAGCTCACTCCCCGCCTCGGGAGGCTGAATCTAAGGTTCAAGTACGTGGACTCTTTGCTCAAAGCCGAGAAAAAGATGCTGGCCGATTTTGAACGCTTGGCGGTGCCACATGTCGAGAGTGGAGCCTTGCAAACCGCCTGGGATCGATTGGCACTAGCCCAGCATCACGGACTGCCCACCCGGCTACTTGATTGGACGACCAATCCCTTAGTTGCATTGTGGTTTGCCGTTGAGCAACCGGCAGAAAAAAACATGGGGGCCGCAGTTTGGGCCTTCAGTTCAGACGAAGATGATTTTGCTGACCAAAAGTCAAATCCAGACTCCGTACCCCGGACTATGATTTTCCGGCCTCGTCACCACGACGCACGTATCGTTGCTCAAGCCGGGTGGTTCACTGTGCATAAATTTTCCGATCTCAAAAATCGATTCAGTAATTTTGAGACGGTGAAAGGGCAACGGCAAAAACTTCGCAAGTTTGTCGTTCCTGTGCAGTATTTCCCCGCAATACGTGACGATCTAGCGCGCTGCGGCGTTACTCGGGCAGCACTCTTCCCCGACCTTGCTGGCCTGTGTGGGCACTTGACTTGGAAATACGAAAAACTGACCGACGAGGACAGTTACGACACGTCCAGTGCCCTATAGCGCGGACTTCGCCCCCTCCCTCAACCTCCGCGCCATCATCATTGACAACGAGCCTTGGTTTGTTGCTGCTGATGTGTGCGTCCCGTTGGAACTTAGCGGCCATGCTTCGGACCACACAGCACTACTCGACCCAGACGAGCGCTTTGTGCTCCAAAAGAGGTCCCCGGTTATTGACCGGGAAGCTGCTTCAGCCCTGTTCGGCCCATTCACACCACGGGTCACCCCGGTCAACGAGTCGGGCCTCTACTCGCTCATCTTGAAGTCCCGCAAGGCTACTGCCGGGGCAATTGAGAATTTCACGCCATCGCCTGTGGACAGTTGGTTTGTCAATTCCAATTTATTGGCACCTCTCCCCAACTCTGTCCACAGTTAGCTCCGCTTATTAACTACAAGTTATCCACAGAATGTCCTTAGATACACTACCTGTAGTGGCTTGCCATCAAGCTAGACCCCAGATATAGTGTGTCCCGTGTGCAAGCACACAATGAAAAAAGGCCACTGAGAGGTACGAACTCTCAGCAGCCTTGGCAGGTCACTGTTACCCAGTGTGGTCTGCCCCTCAACTCACGTTTAGGAACACTGAGGGTACCCTATCTGGTCACAGAGTGGGTATACGGGGTTTTACGTACTGGGGGTGTTAGCGCTGTTTTTTTAGGAGGACCCTATGACAGCAGGTAAGCGACCCGGTAGCAACACCGGAAACAATGGCGGCATTTTCCAAGAGCAAGGTCCACGGGGAGGGCTACGCCCGAACTATGCGACAGTGCCCGACAGAAAGCCACTGCCACCAACTACCTCCCCAGGTAGTACATGGGTGCCAGTAAAGCGGACGCCCAACAGTCACCGTTAACGTGCACTGGAAAGGGAGGGAGCAATCTCTCCCTTTTTTCTTTTGGTCTCTACACCTTCGTAGAGTTGATGGAGTTCATGCTCTGCTTGTACTTCACGGCAGCGCCGCCAATTTGGAGGGCAGTACCGAGGAAAGAGGGGCCAGACACATCACGGATAGATGCAAGCTGGTTGCTTCCCCGTGTTACGGCTGCTGCTGTGCCCATGCCGATGGATGCCTGTTGCTTCGTGGAGTTCGCTGCCAGGGTAGCAAAGTCTTGACCATAGCCAATGCCAGCAGCCGAAACCTTGCGGTCAGCAGTGATACCGCCACCACCTTCACCCATAAGGGCCTCCAGGCTTGCCATGTGTGCATGTGCTTCTTTGGCGTACTCGTTGGTCTCTGAAGCGGCACGCTCGTACTCTTGCTGTGCTTGCCGTTCACCCTCTAGGCGGTCCCGCCCTTGCTGTTCGGCTATGGCCTTGCGGTTGATGGCGTTCTGCTGGTTTTGTGCATCAGCTGACTGCTGCTCTGCTTGGTTCTGCTGGATGGCCTGAGCTGCTGAGATTGCAAGCTGCACGGCAGCAATGGTTTCGACGGCTACGCACATACAGAGTCACGGCCTTTGCCGTCCTGTTGGTGGGTTGATACGTTCATAAATTGGACTTTCAAAGATAAGGGAAAGAAGGCCCCCCAGCGGCGTGGAGCGCACTGGGGACCAGGAAGCTGCGAGTGCAGCGGGGAGATGGCTGTTTGCACAGCCTCAAGGCCACCTTAGGCCCCCACAGGTTGTCCCTGGCGGCACCCCTCGGGATAACCATTTGGGGCCTGAGGTGGCCTTGAGGCGGCTTGAAAGGGCAAGGGTTGCCCTGGTGGGGAAGTGGTGACCAGAAGCCAGGAAGGGCCACCCAAGGCCATCACAAGTTGTCCATCGCAGTCACCCCTCAGGGTGAAAGGTCAGGGCTTGTGATGGCGCAGGGTTGGCTCCTATGGGTGGCTTAAAGGTCGCTGGCTTTGAACCAGGGGCCATTCCCCCTGCTCACCATCAGCTCTCCCGTGGCATAGTCCACACGGGTTTGGAGACCAGCAGCAGCGAAAGCTGAGGTATCCAGCTTGCTGGCTGACTGCCGCTTGAACTCCACCGCCAACTGTCGGAAGGTCTTCGTGTTGCCCTCGTGCATCATTTCGCTCAGTGCCTGGGATAGCGCTGGTTTGCCTCGGGTCCAGTCGTAGAACTGCTCCAGTTGCCCCTTCGGGAGACCTACGGACTTCACAAGGTCTGCAGACAGCTCCGCTTTGTAGAAGTCGGCACCCTCGGTGACGTATTGTTTTGCCAGTTCCGGCTCCATGCCAGCCTCTGAGGCCAGACGGTTGGCGATGGACTCAATGGAACCATTGCCACCAGCAGCCAGGGCCACTGTGGACGCCACGGTGCTGTCATACACATGCTGGTCCATGCCTGCAATGTCTTCATTCCATAGTGCCATATTGTTGGCATTGACGAAGGCAAACGGGGCTGGCTCTCCAGGGGCTTGCTGAGCTGGGGCCGGTGCTTGGGCCTGCTGCTGGGGTGCAGCCTGTGCAGGGGACGCCTGGGTGTCCATGAAGATGCCACGGCTGACCTCTTGCACCAGACCATGCCGCAGTGCGGTCTGGATGGTGGTACGGCTGGCAGGGTTTCCAGGCTCCAGCTCCACAGACTGACCGTGGGCATCACGCTGCAGGGTGGACATTACAGAACCTGAGTTCTTGGGTGCCTCTGAATAGGAGCAGTAGCTGGCCTTCCCGCTGCCCTCCTGCAGTTGGGTGCCAATGACCCGGATGACTCCACCGACTACACGGTTTTGCTCGGTGGGTACGTTGGCTCTTGCCAGTTCATCAGGCTCAGGGGAACCGTGGGTGACACGGGTGAGGCCGGAGGACTGAACGGTGGTGCTTGTGAAATTGCTCATGGTGAATTGCTTTCTTGGGATTGGTTAAGGGTTGCCGATGTGGCGGAATTGGCGTCTATCAGGGACGCTGGTGGTGGCTTCTGTGAGAGCTGCAGTGGAGACGCCAAAGGGCTGGCGCATGTCCTCCACAGCCTTGGCTGCTTGGTCTTCTTGCTGACTCAGGTTCTGATGGATGTTGACCAGGAGTGCAGACAAGACCACTGCAAGGTGCTTGCCGATGTACTTCAAGGCCGCTGGTTTTGCCTTGATGGCATACCCGTTGCGGCCCTCTCGGTTGTCTCGGGCTGAGAACCTGCGGGGCCTTGGGGTCAGCCCCAGCACCGCCTTGGACAGCATGAAGGACTGGTGGTCATGTGACAGGCACAGCCTGGGGTGGTCCTGTAAGTAAGACCAACAGGCAGCAAGCTCAGTGATGACCTGCATGGGTGTGACCCCAGCGCGGTGCAATCGGGCGACTTCATCAGCCCATGTTGCTTGGTCGGCATGCGACACAGCGGACTGCATCCAGCCATCAATGAACTTCAAGGCGTGTACCAGTCCAGCATGGTCCAGGTTGGAGGAAAGCAACTGCTGCACCTTGGCGCTGTACTGCTTCCACTGGGTGGGCCTGACAGGTGCCCCGAGGGGGTGCCCGTTGCGCTCGTAGGTGCTCAGGTGGCGAATACACCATTTACTGAGGCTGTGTCTGTGGGCGTGACATCCTGAGATGACACACGAGTGGGTCTCGTTCTGGCGTACCAGTGCCGATACCCTTGGCTTGATAGCCATGGTTGTGACTCCTTGTGAAGGAAGGTGAAAAGGGAAAAGGGAAAAGGCTGCATGCACAGCCAGGGTGAAAAGACCAGAACCCAAGGGGGCAGCTTGTGGCTGGCACTGGGTGGTCTGGAGTGGCCCTTGTGGGGCCTTGTAATGGACGGGTGAAGCTGCCCACTCAGGCAGAGGGAAAGAAGGGAGCGAAGCGACTACAAGGCCACTTCAAGCAGTCCTGACGTGTCCTCCATGGTCATGGCGGTCATCAGAATTTTTTGAAAGTGGGGAAGTAGCGGGTGAAGGGAATTACCACCACCAGGGAAATCAACAAAGGTGGTGTGTTCTGTGGTCTATAGGGCGAAGCCCATTTCAAGTTGCCCAGAAGTGGTGTGCTGATTCAGCAGTGGTCTTCTGGCTTCTTGAACGTGGGCTATTACTAGCTATGTCTTATTTACTCTCCTCTCCTCTACTCTAGGCATGCCAAGCATTTCCAAGCATGTGCTCCAGATGCTTATGCATGCTCAAGCATTGCAAGCATCACGGGGCTAAAAGTCACCCCCATCAGCAACGGCAGACGCTGGACTGGCTGCACCACTGATGACCTTGTGGGGTTCTGGTGAGTGCCCTGGAGCTGCTACCTGTGGCTTCGGTGACCATCGGGCCTCTGCTGCCTTCTTGGCTCTTTCAGTGCGCCCCTGTGCGCCCGACTGGTAGCACTGATTTGCATGCTCAAGCATTCCAAGCATCTCGGGGATGGACCAGCCCGCCACCTCGCCAGTGTCTGGGTCAGTGACCACTGAGAACCCTTGGTCATGACACAGCACAGCGTCCACATGGGACTGGTCCATCAGGACAGGTGCCACACCTTCGGGAGCATCTGCAAAGGCGATGGCCTTGCGTGCACGGCTGACCCCTTCAGGGGTGATTAGCTGGCACTTGCTGAGCCAGTAGGACAGTCGGAGGTGTTGACGGAGAGCAATCTGGACGGATGGTGTGTAGAGCATTTTTGAGTGTTCGGTGAAGGCATGAGTCTTGAACCAGTCCAGCGTGGTCTCTGGTGGTGGCTTCGCTGAAGTGGTCGGTGTGGGTTGGGTCATTGGGTCTAGTGCGTGGTTAGCTTTTCGTCATGGGTGAACGGCAGGGAGCCATCAGCCAACTTCTGGGCCACTTGGCGGGCCACTGCTGTGGGGATGTCCGCCCTGACCCCGTGGTATTCCAGCCATTTGCGGCCTTCAGCCAAGACAGCAGCCGGGATGCGGTCAGCCTGCAAGGCAATTGCCAGTCTGGCGCTGTACAGCCGGTGCAGCTTATCCAGGGCCTTGCGGTCCCGTGCGTTGGGCGCTCCTTGGCCGTTGTCACGCAGGAATGCACGGGCCACTGTCAGCAGCTCCACAGGCACCCGCTTGGTGCCCTTGATGCGGTCCAGCAGGCTGTTTCGCACCGCAAGCCAGAGCGGCTGTAGGTTGGTTGTGGGTCTGGTCATGGTGTTGGTACTTTCTTCGTGGTTCTGGATTTGGTGGGACGCATCTGAGCTACCAGGGCATCTACACGGTCATGGAAGGCATCCCAGTCAATGGGGGCCTGGGAGCCATTGAGGACGCCTTGAAGCGTTGGCAGTTCGTCACCCTCAAGCTGTGCCAGGGCAGCTTGGGTGTCCTCCTGGGGGACTGGTAGGGCCTTGCAGCAGTCACGCACTGCATAGGCTTCTTGCTTGAGCTGACCAGGGTCCAGCCCAGACAGCTTGTGGGCATACAGGACCAGGGCACGGCGGGCAATGCCAGAAGTTGGGACTGTGAGGGCCAGCTCCTTGGAGACCACCTTGGTGGCGTAGGAGTGCGCAATGGTGGCCTTGTGGTCCAGCAGGGTCTGGGGCTTGGATACTGTGCCGGTCAATGGCACGGTGGTGCGACGCCGTACCGGCTGTGTGGGACGTTTGGACATGGGTTTTCCTTGTTGCCCTGATGGGGGCTTGAAGCTGGCTTGTGCAAGTCAGCCGGATGGATTGCAAAAAAGCAGGGGGAGATAGGGTGAGGCCAAGGCGGCGGCGTTGGTTGCTCCCATGGGCAGCCCACTGATAGTGGGTGCCTTGGCCTCAAAACGGTGGGCTGGTGGTTGCGCCCTGGGTAACTGACTCAGCGTGCTGTCGGTTTATGCGAACACTTCTTTTGAGCAAAAGTCAGGGTTTAGCCACGACTTGCACAGCAAGAAATGAATCTAGTTGAAGCGAAGGTCAGGGTTTAGGCGCGTTTTCTGACTAAGCGAAGGTCGGGGTTTAGCCTTAAATTCAGCGCCAACCCGCATGCAGCCTTAATACCTTGCTATCTGATTTGATAGCATCAGGACATGAAAAAGGCCACCACCCCGCACTTGGGGAAAGTGACCTATGAATTTCTGAATTAGCGAAGGTGAGCGTTTAGGCCAAGTCCACCTCCAGGCACAGCCCCCCAGCCTTCACAGTCCAGCCGCTCCTGCACTGCCATGCATCCAGGCCCTTGCCACCATGGGTGACAGTCACAGCGGCCCCACTGACTCCAGGGAGGACCGCAGCCAGCCCACGGGCCACAGGGTCAAGAAGGGAAGCAACAAGATAAACCATTGAATAACTCCTAAAGGTGTGTTGAAGAGGTGCCAATGGTGTTCCAAGATATTAGGGTTTACCACTAGTGCAAGCTCCAATAGGCAAGAGGTCTGATACATTTGGTAGCTGAGAATTATTCTCATCTTCCCGCCTTGTAAACAGTCCCACCTGCAGGATGGCGAGGGTCATACGGAAAACCCCACCAGTATTTGGCTTTGTCTTCCCCCTGGAGCCGCATGACAATCCAGTACATACGAATAACAGTTGATTTGCGTATGGTTTACTGGCATCATGGCAGCATCACATTGCCAGGGACGCCATGACCAAGAAGCCATTGAAGGCCGCGCTGTATGCGCGAGTCTCGACAGGGTCACAGACCACAGAGAACCAGCTCAAGGAACTGCGAGAGGCCGCAGACCGCCTTGGCTGGGTTGTGGTGGCCGAGTACGTGGACCATGCTGTCAGCGGTGCCAAGGGCAGAAAGGACCGCCCCCAGCTTGATGCCATGCTGAAGGCAGTGGCCCGCAAGGAGTTTGATGTGGTGGCCTCGTGGTCAGTGGACCGCCTGGGTAGGTCCTTGCTGGACCTGATAACCATGCTCAAGGAGCTGCACGCCACGGGCATTGACCTTTACCTGCATCAGCAAGCCATCAACACCACCACCCCAGCAGGGCGTGCCATGTTCCAAATGATGGGGGTCTTTGCAGAGTTTGAACGAGAGATGATTAAGGACCGGGTCAATGCAGGGTTGGCAGTGGTCAAGGCCACCGGCAAGAACAAGCATGGCCAAGCGGTCACCCTGGGCAGGCCCAAGGCCAGCGACAAGGTGGAGAAGCAAATCAAGGAGCTGCGCAGCCAGGGCCTAGGCATCCTAAAGATTGCAAAGATGGTCGGCTGCGGGACTTCCGTTGTGCAGCGTGTAGTGTCAGCCTGACAGCGTCCCCACCAGACCACCACAAGGGGCCTACGGGCCTCTTTCTGTTTGCATCAACACCATCACAGCAAGGGGCTACAGGATGGCTTATGGTGGACGCTGGGTGCCTTGCTGCACGAGTGGCTGGTGGTGGCGTTTGCTGCCAGCCAAAGGTTGCCCTGGTGCGGCCCTGGTGTGTGAGCGAGAGGGGGCCACGGGGGGATTTTGGCCCGTTGGGCTTATCCGATACCCGCTCACATTTTTGTATCAAAAGCTCGGAAGTAGACAGCGCCCGCAAGACCATCAATTGAAGAGCTATATGGGAAACAAGGACATAGCGATGACTACCAATTGACTGTCGGGCTGCCCCCAGGGCAATTTTGAGGTGAAACCCTGCTCCTGCATAGGCTGAAATATCCGTCGAGTACGTCAAGAAATCAGTAGAAAAGTGAGTTTTTTGGCCTCTGTTTTATGCATAAATCTGTTGCAAAAAAGATACATTGGCACCAAATGAAGGCAGGTTAATGAATAGAGACGAATCTGAAAAGTCATATTCAATAGGGCTTTCAAGAGGAAAACACGCTATAAACCGCATGAATTAACGATAGGAAGTTTCAAATGCTTACCGGCAGCGGGTTTCCGAGGTATGACCTCGATAGAGGTGCACTTCGTTGGATACACTACAGGTAGTGGGTTGCTCGGAGGTTGAACCACAGATATAGTGGTGGCTGGAATAGGACGGCGGCGTGAAAAAACAAAGCCCCAAAGACCATGTTGCGCTAACAACATGAATCCTTGAGGCTCTGCCGACAGTCCTAAAACTGCCTGTAGCTCAGTGGATAGAGTACGTCCTTGGTAAGTCGTGGGTCGCGGGTTCGAATCCCGCCAGGCAGTCCATCCACATAAAGCGTAGTGAAGTTTAGCAACCTTAATAAATTGGTTGCAAGAGTATTTACGTTTTATTTGTATCCGTTTTCGGATAGCAAGATTTCCGGTACCAAGTTCACTCAGCAAAAATCCCTGTTGTTTTTGACAGTGAACTCTTGAATGCCGCACAGCTCCTGCCTTGTGGGGTGGCGGAAGTCCATCGGTACCCTTAGTTGGCACCCAGGAAGCTGTTGCACCGCAACAACCAGCCCCTAAGCCACTTGGGGTCTACTGGGGCCACCAGGGGAGTTGCTGTACATGGCCTTTAGCTCCTCCTCTGGCGTACTGGGCACTATCCTGGAGACCCTGCTAGTAGTGATGCAGACAGCCTCTGGGTGCTCCTTCCTGATGTGTTCTTCCGTGCAATGGAAACTGGTGGTGTACCACTTGCCGAACTGCTGACAGCTCCATTGATAAGTGATCTCTTCACGCATACAATACCTGTAAATTCATACAGTATTTCACAAAGGAGAGAACCATGCAACTGTCACCAGCACAACCGAGCCAAGCCGTCATGCCACTGGGACCACCCAGGCCGCAGAGGGCAAAGCCTTGGCCGTTCCTTGTGGCGTCTCAGGATGGGGCTAGAGGGGCGCTGGTGGAGAACGCTAGGCGGGTCATTGGGAGGACCCGTGCGCTGTGGTCATTGAGTAGCCTTGACTAAACTGCAGGCAGCGTGGCAATTCTTCTGAAAGGGTAATGACCATGGGCATACAGGTGGGGCCGGTGCGACATCATTGGAATTACTTCTTGGCACTTGAAGATGACATTGTGCGGATGTCACGCTACTTAGAACCTGCAGAGGGGAACTTCCAGGCGTACTCCCTTGAGCTTGCCAGAATCATCATTACGGCGGCGTCCGAAGTTGATGTGGTTGCCAAGCTGCTGTGCAAGAAGATAAACCCAGCGGACAGGGCTAGGACCATCGACGGTTATCGCAAGTCGATAGTGCCAGCATATGAGGCACTGCCAGGAGCCATAGTCACATTGCCAAAGCATGGCCTAGTTCTGAACCCCTGGGAGCAGTGGGGACAGGGCGACAAGAACCCCATCTGGTGGAAGGCATACAACGATGTGAAGCACCACCGGGATGTTCAATTTGCAAGTGCCAACCTGCACCATGCCTTGAACGCAGTTGCGGGCTTGTTCTTGCTTCTCCTCTTTCTATACAGGGACGAGGGCCGCACTGGCGAACTCAATCCCAACCCTGTCCTTTTCCGGCCCGGCACCCCGTTTACCGTAGATTACGACTTCTGGGGGCCACAAAAGACCCTCTATTTTCTAGAAGGCGACCTGCTACCAGTGAACGGCTAGCAGGTGCCGCCTAACGTATGGGAATGACCACAGGCAGCTTGTACTTAGCCAATTGCTCCAGCTTCTTGGCGAACGGCTCAGGACCAAAGATGTAAGACCTGTCCTGAATGGCCGTGGTGGTCCCGTCTGAATGCCCCGTGATTTCCTTGGAGACCACACTCTGGTTTCTGCACTGGGTAATGAAGGTCTTGCGCATGACATATGCACCAAGCACGGCCTGCCCTGGTGGCGCTTGGTCATCGTACAGACCCACATCCACCAGCAACTGGCTGAAGTCATCCCCAGCAGCTTCAAAGGGGTTGCCCTTCTTGACCCTGAAGGACGGGAACAACCTATCAGCCCCCTGCCCCTTCAGCTTCTGGATGTAGTCAGTGAAGCCCAGCCGGACCAGCTCTGGGTGCAGCGGTATGCGCCGCTCTTCTCCCGTCTTGATGGTCTTGGTGATGCCCTTGCCTGCCGCAGTGTGCGGGCTAAGGTCAATGAACCAGTGGCCGTCCTGCTGCCCGAAGTCAACTTGTGGATTCGCTTGGCATAGCTCACGAGGGCGGGCACCAGTGAACAGCGACAAGACAGTGAACCAGTACATGGACTCTTGCTCTGGGTCTGCCGCCATGGCTGCAAACCTTGGGCCTTCAAGGAGCTTCTTGAGTTCATCGTCTCGCAGTGCTCTCTGCTGGGACTCGTTGTCCTTGCGTGTGCCCACGTAGTCAATCCGAACCACTGTGAGGGCTGGGAAGCCATCATCGCCATGGTCCCGCAGTGAGTCAGTCAGGAACGCACCCAGCGGGGCCTGATAGTTGTCACGGTAGGTAGCTGGGGCCATCAGCTTCTCATGCTCACCTGTCATCAGCACGGCCAGTGGTGTGCCGCTGTCAAACAGTTGCGCCCAGTTGGTGGGCAGCTTGCAGATGTCCCGCAGGAACTGAGTAACGGTCTTCTGGCGTATTTCAGCCACTGGGGCGTCACGACCAACGACTTCACCGAACAACTGTAAACAACGTTTTACCTTTCTGGTGTAGCCAGACTGTTTGACTGTGGACAGGTAGTCATCAATGACCTTGCCCAGCTTCAAGGCACCAGGGGCGGCAGCTTGAGGGTCAATCTGCACGGGCTTTGCTGGTGCCGCAGGGGTAGACACATAGTCCCCACGGATGCGGCTCCTGATGTCTTGCAGTGCCCCGTTGTAGCCTTCCATGGCCTTGTGGATGACCTCTTGCCACGCAGGTGCCTCGGGAGCCACTGGGATGCCCACTGCTTCCAAGGCATCACGCACCATGCCCAGCTCACTTGCAGAGGTTGGCACGCGACCCATAGCAAGGGCCTTGCCGGTGGACTCATGGTGTTCCCCGAGCACGGACTCATACTCAAAGATGCTGTTCTCTTCTGGCTGTGCTCTACGGAAGTCTTCATCAACCTTCAAGGTGTGAGCCCGCACAGCTTCAGTTATGTAAGCCAGGGCCTCAGGGGTCAGCTTGAGGGGCGCAGCGGTCTGGTCGCTGGCTTGTTGTTTCTTCAGCAGTTCCTTGGTCGCATGAAGTTCCACAGTGACCTCCGCATTGCGGATTGCAGCCCTAGTACGAGCTTCATCAATGTCAGGGGTTCTGAGGGACTCTCGGTACTCAGCGAAACCGAGGATGGAAACCAATGCGGTGGGGACTCTACGGCGATACCACCACTGGCCGCCACGCTTCTCTGTATGGGGAGGTTTTCTCACTTCTTGCACATCCAAATGTTAACCCGTTGTGGAACAGGTTTGTGGAACAGTGCAACCTCTGGAAAGCCTCTAAAAGCGCGAAACCCGCATGGTTAGCGGGTTTCAAGATTATCTGGGGTGGCTGATGGGGCTCGAACCCACGACAACAGGAATCACAATCCTGGACTCTACCAACTGAGCTACAGCCACCGTAGACGTAAATTATAACCTGATGAAATGCCTTATTGCGCGCTTCCTGCCGTAACAATAACAGGCGCCGGCTTGTTCACCTTGAATTGCGCCTTGAAGCGGGTCTTCAACATCTCGTAGTAGGCCTGATCTTCTGCGCTGGCCACCCATTGCGCGTATTGGGCCCGCTCTTGCTTGGACTGTGCTTCCGCAGGCGGATTGCGCTCCAGCACCTTGTTTACCCGCACTACCGCATATCCCTGGTTGCCCAGATCGACACCAACCCACGCGGGAAGTGCGGACGTGTCCGCGTGCATGGCTTTGTTAACCACAGCGAGTAGCACGGAGCTGGCTTGATCGCGTGAGACGACCACGCTCGCACCCAACTTGGCCGCGTCCGGTTGCGCTTTCCACGCCTCCAGTTTGGCTACGCCATCCTTTTTGGCCAATTCAGCAGAGCGAAAGCCAATCAGACGATCACGCACATCGTTGCGCACCTCGGCCAAGGGCAACACACGTGCGGCTGCATACTGGGTAACGCGCGCAGAGACCAATTGATTGGGCCCGATCTCAACAGCTTCGGTGTTGCGCTTCTTCTCCACCGAGTCAGGGCTGAAGATGGCGGTAAGCAATTTGGCATTGGCCAAGACACCGTTTACATCAGCGGCTGGCTTGCGCTGCACATTGGTGGCGGCCTTGATATCAAGCTTGAGCTTTTCGGCGATCTGCTTGTAGCTGTCTGACTGTTCGTAGACTGCATTGGTAAACGTATCGGCCACCTCCGCAAACTTGCGCTGCGCCTGCTGATTGCGCAGGTCGTTCTCGATGGTGGGTTTGAGCTCTTCAAAACTCTTCTGTTTGGGCGACTTGATATCGACCAGTTTGATGATGTGGTAGCCGAAGTCCGACTCCACCAGACCACTGATTTCACCCTTCTTCAAAGCAAAGGCGGCATCTTCAAATGGTTTGACCATCGCACCTCGTCCGAAGAAATCCAGGTCACCACCGGAGGGCGCCGAACCGGCATCCTGCGAATTCTTGCGGGCGACGTCCGCGAAAGTATCTGGAGCCTTGCGCACCTGTTCCAGCAACGCAGTGGCCTTCTCCTTGGCCTTGGCGCGATCAGCGGCCGACATGCTCTTAGGCGCATTGATCAGGATATGACTGGCACGACGCTCTTCCTTGCCGCTCAGACGTTCAACGTTCTGGTCGTAATAAGATTTGACCTCGTCCGCGTTCAGGGAAATCGTCTTCTTGACCGCATCCAGGTCCAGAACCACGTATTCCACGCTAGCAGATTCCGGCGCCTGGAACAGTTTCTGATTGGCCTGGTAATAGGCGTCCAACTCGGCATCGGTAGGATTCACCTGGGATTTGAAATCAGCAGGCAGAAAATTGGCAATCTGCACTTCGCGACGTTCAAAAAAGGCGTTGAGTGCAACATTGGTTTGCGCAGCCGGTGCAAGCGCAGTGCCGGTGATTCCGCCTTCAACCTGGCGCAGCGCCAGATCCTTGCGTACGCGCGCTTCAAAGCCTTCAGGCGTCAATCCCTGTGCTGCGGCAAGCTCACGGTAACGTGCCATGTCCAATGTGCCGTCCGGCTTGCGCAATGATGCAATGGCCGGACTTTGCTGCAATTCACGCGCCAGACGTGCATCGGTGCTCGTCAGATGGGCATCGGCTGCAGCATCGCTGAGAACGTGTTCACGCACCAGACGCTCCAACGTGGCGTACTTGAGTTCGGGCGCATCCAGCAGCTTGGGATCCAGGTTAGGTTGCGAATTGCGCGCACGGTCCACTTCGTTCTTGTGCGCGGCATCCCACTCGGCTTGTTTGATGGAGTAGCCACCTACCTTGGCAACGGTATCGCCACCTGCGTTGAAACTACGAAAGCCGTTGATACCCACCAGCACAAATGCGGGGATGATCAACAAGAACATGAGGGACATCATGATCTTGGTGTGCTTGCGAACAAAATCGAACATGCGATTGACTCTCCATCAAATCAACAAAAAAGGCGAACAAACTTGTTCGCCTTTGCTTGGGTGGGTGGTGGGTGATGACGGGCTCGAACCGCCGACCTACGCCTTGTAAGGGCGCCGCTCTACCAACTGAGCTAATCACCCCACCTGAAAACCAGTGCTCAGTTCAATGCATCTTTCAATGCCTTGCCTGGGCGGAACTTAGGAACTTTAGCAGCCTTTATTTTAATCGCAGCGCCGGTACGCGGATTGCGACCGGTGCGGGCGGCACGTTTGCCAACCGCAAATGTACCAAAACCAACCAACGATACAGAGCCACCTTTTTTCAGAGTGGTCTTCACTGCGCCGATGGTGGATTCCAAAGCACGGGTCGCTGCAGCCTTGGAAATATCTGCATGTTTTGCGATGTGCTCAATTAATTCAGTTTTATTCACAAAGACCCCTTGAATGAATGCAAAGTTGGAAGAAATGTTCTGGCACGGCGTGCGGACTGGCAGTGACAACTGCCGTGATCGATTAAAGCCATGGGCCCCTCGTGTGTCAATACGCCGCGCAACATTTCCAACGGTGCGGACGCGAATTCTAATGGCTTTTTGACCTGTTACCGGGCTCGGGCGCGAATTTCTGGAAGCGCCTTTTGCAGGTAGTAAACCATGGACCACACGGTCAGCACCGATGCCACCCAGATCAGTACGACACCCCACACATGGGTATTGATCACGCCAAAAAGTAAGCCATCAAACAGAAGAAAAGGAATGGCCACCATTTGCACCACGGTCTTGACCTTGCCGATCATGTGTACGGCCACGCTCTTGGATGCACCAATCTGAGCCATCCATTCACGCAGTGCAGAGATGGCGATCTCGCGGCCGATGATGATGAGTGCGACAAACACATCGGCACGCTGCAAGTGCACCAGCACCAGCACACAGGCGCACACCAGGAACTTGTCCGCCACCGGGTCCAGGAACGCTCCAAACGACGAGGTCTGATTGAGCTTGCGAGCAAGATACCCATCCAGCCAATCCGTGAGGGCAAACAGCACGAACATGACGGTGGCGGCCAGATTCCTGTCGGCCACGGACAGCATGCTGTCCGGCAGATAGAACACCGCCACGATGAACGGTATCGCAACGATACGTGCCCAGGTCATGATGGTGGGGATGGTCAAAAACATGGTGGTGATTGTGGCACGCCTAATGCAGCGCTCTGTAGATTTCTTCCGCCAACTCGTGCGATATGCCATCCACCGTGGCAATGTCTGCTGCACTAGCCAAAGCAACGCCCCGCACGCCACCAAAACGCTGCAGCAGCTTGGCTCTGCGCTTGGGGCCTATGCCCGGGATTTCCTCCAACTTGCCGCCGCCCAAACGCACCTTGGCACGCTGCGCGCGCATGCCGGTAATGGCGAATCGGTGGGCCTCGTCACGTATCTGGGCCACCAGCATCAGCGCCGCCGAATCCGCGCCCAGATAAACCTTCTCACGTCCATCGGCAAACACGAGTTCTTCCAGCCCGACCTTGCGGCCCTCGCCTTTCTCGACACCCACGATGAGGGACAAATCGAGCCCCAGGGATTCAAACACTTCGCGCGCCATGGCCACCTGGCCCTTGCCCCCGTCCACCAGCACCAGATCCGGCAGGCGACCTGTTCCCGCGGACGTAACGCCAGAATGCTTGGCTTCGTTGAGCGCCTCGGCCAATTTGCCGTAACGCCGAGTCAACACCTGGCGCATAGCGGCGTAGTCGTCGCCTCCGGTAATGCCGTCAATGTTGTAGCGACGGTACTCGGCGTTCTGCATCTTGTGGTGATGAAAGACCACGCAGGATGCCTGTGTGTTCTCACCAGCGGTATGGGAAATGTCGAAGCACTCGATGCGCAAGGCATCCAGGTCTTCCGCCGCCAGGTCAAGCGCCTCTGCCAACGCACGCGTGCGGGCTTGCTGTGATCCCTCTTCCGCCAGCAGACGGGCCAGTTGCAGATCGGCATTGGTTTGTGCCATGTCCAACCAGGCGCGGCGTTGCTCGCGCGGCTGGTGCACAGCAGACACCTTCATGCCAGTCTGTTCGGAAAGCGCCTTCAGCAAGTCCTTGCTCACAGGCTCGCTCACCACCAGCACCGAAGGCATGGGCACGTCAATGTAATGCTGAGCCAGAAAGGCTTCCAGCACCTGCACTTCCACACTGGGTCGTTTGGCCTCGTCTGCATCCTCCAGACCAACCGCGTCGTCGACGTGTGCCGGGAAGTAAGGACGATCCCCCAGGTGCCGGCCACCCCGCACCATGGCCAGATTCACACAGGCTTTGCCGCCTTGCACCTTCACCGCCAGAATGTCCACGTCGCGGTCCGACACGTTGTCCACCGACTGCTGGTGCAACACATTGGAAAGCGACGCCACCTGGTTGCGGATTTCCGCGGCCTGCTCAAATTCCAGCTTGTCTGCATGGGCCATCATGCGGGCTTCGAGTTCACGCATCACGTCTTGCGCATCACCATGCAGGAATCGCTCGGCGTTTTCCACGTCCAATGCATAGTCCTGCGCCGAGATATGGCCGACGCAGGGAGCCGAGCAACGCTTGATCTGATAAAGCAGACACGGACGGGTGCGGTTGCTGAACACCGGGTCTTCGCAGGTGCGCAAGCGGAACACCTTTTGCATCAGCAGAATAGCTTCCTTGACCGCCCAGGCGCTGGGATAAGGTCCGTAATAGCGGTGTTTTTTTTCCACACTGCCGCGGTAGTAGGAGACGCGCGCAAACGCATGGGGATTGGCCGCCAGCTTGGCAGAAGACGCCTCTGCAGACACGTTTTCCGCAAGCCGCTTGGCGTTGAGCGGTTGACCGGAAATCTTCAGATAGGGGTAGCTCTTGTCATCCCGAAACAGAATGTTGTACTTGGGATTGAGCGTCTTGATGAGATTGTTTTCCAGCAGCAGCGCCTCTGCCTCGGAACGCACCACCGTGGTTTCCATGCGTACGATCTTGCTGACCATATGGCCGATGCGCGTGCCGCCGTGGTTCTTCTGGAAGTAGCTCGATACCCGCTTCTTCAGATTGATGGCCTTGCCCACATACAACACTTGGCCTTGGGCATCGAAATAGCGGTACACCCCCGGCAAGGGCGGCAGTGATGCGACTTCGCGCAGGAGTTCTTCTGGATGCTCGGGAATCATGGGGCTGTATTGTCCATGGACAATACCGACCATGCTCTGGGATATTTTTTGCCGCGTGATCGACAACCATGGTGATCTCGGTGTCTGCTGGCGCCTGAGCGCTGATCTTGCGCAGCGTGACCACCAGGTGCGCCTATGGGTGGACGATGCCAGCGCCCTGGAGTGGATGGCACCTGGCGCACTGCAAGGCATTTGGCCGCGGGTTCAGGTTCTGGCATGGGAACGTGGTAGCGACGTGGACGTGTTGCGTAACCTGCCTTGCGCGGAGGTGTGGATAGAGGCTTTTGGCTGTGAGCTTCCCGAGCCCTTTATTGCCCACTTTGCAAACGTCCTGGCAGCCGGACATGACAAGCATCAAGACTGCCCGACGCGGCATCCGAGGTGGATCAACCTGGAGTACCTGTCTGCCGAGCCCTACGTGGAACGCAGCCACGCCCTGCCCTCGCCGGTGATGCATGGGCCGGCCAAGGGTTGGACCAAGTATTTCTATTACCCCGGCTTTACCCAAGGAACCGGAGGCTTGTTGCGGGAGCCCGACGTGAGTGATGCGCCCCTGCCGGCAGCCGTTCGAACCAGCTTTCTGCAGCAGCATGGCATTGAAGACGGCCACACCTTCCTGGTATCCCTGTTCTGCTACGAGCCTGCGCTGCTCGGACAACTGATCACCCACTTGGCTGCGGCCGGTCAAGCGACGCATCTGCTGGTGACGCAAGGTCGGGCCCACAACGCGGTGCGGGCCGTGCTGGGCGAGGAAACCCGCCGCGGGGCCTTGCAGGTGACCTACCTGCCGCTGCTCAGCCAGCCTGACTTTGACGTCCTGCTGCGCAGCTGCGACCTGAATTTTGTGCGCGGCGAGGACTCGGTCATACGCGCCCTGTGGGCTGGAAAACCCTTTGTGTGGCACATCTACCCGCAGGATGACGGGGCCCACGCGCCCAAGCTCCAGGCCTTCATGCAGCAAATGCAGTGGAGCCCTGCGGTTCAAAGGCTGCATCTGGCCTGGAATGGCCTGCTGGACGACGCGCAAGCCGCTGGGGCATTGCAGGTTTTTCAGGGTGGCGAATTTGCGCAATGGCAATTCCAGGTCACAGCGGCACGTGCACGGCAGCTCGAAATGAGTGACCTGTTGACTCGTTTGCTTCAATTTGTGCAGAAAAACCGTTAAAATCCAGGGCTTTGCTGATCTCGCCCTGACTTTTTGGCGACCAATCACGCTCCGCCGCAGAACGCGGCATACACCGCTGATGGCCTGTGGCCCGCAGCAACTACTGCTACCAGACTTTTATGAAAATCGCTCAAGAAATTCGCGCCGGCAACGTCATCATGCACGGCAAGGACCCCATGGTCGTCCTCAAGACCGAATACAGCCGTGGCGGCCGCAACTCCGCCACCGTGCGCATGAAGCTCAAGAGCCTGATTGCCAACTTTGGCACCGAAGTCGTCTTCAAGGCCGACGACAAGATGGATCAGGTCATCCTCGACAAGAAGGAATGCACCTACTCCTACTTTGCCGACCCCATGTACGTGTGCATGGACAGCGAATTCAACCAGTACGAAGTGGAAGCCGAAAACATGGGCGACTCGCTGAACTACCTGGAAGACGGCATGGAAGTCGAAGTGGTGTTCTACGACGGCAAGGCCATCTCCGTGGAACTGCCCACCAGCGTGGTGCGCGAAATCACCTGGACCGAACCCGCTGTCAAGGGCGACACCTCCGGCAAGGTTCTCAAGCCCGCCAAGATCGCCACCGGTTTTGAACTGGGCGTGCCAATTTTCGTGGCCCAAGGCGACAAGGTCGAAATCGACACCCGTACCGGCGAATACCGCAAGCGCGTCTAAGCGCCCGGCCGCAAGGCCTCGGTCGGTTACAAAAAAGCCCCGCGATGCGGGGCTTTTTCTTTGGTCCAAAGGAAGCTGGCTTTATTTCAGCGTGCGCCGCAGGTTTTCCAGCATGTCCGCCACGATGGCGTCCAGATCGAACCTTGCCTTCCAACCCCATTGCGCCTGCGCGGTAGTGTCATCTATGGAGCGCGGCCAGCTGTCCGCAATGGCCTGACGGAAATCCGGCGCGTAGCTGATCTCAAAGCCGGGAATGTATTTGCGAATGGCCGTGGCAATCTCTTCAGGTGTGAAGCTCACCGCCGCCAGGTTGTAGGAGCCACGCTCCTGCACGCTGTCCGCAGGTGCATCCATCAGCTCCAGCGTGGCGCGTATGGCATCCGACATGTACATCATGGGCAGGCGCGTGTCCGGCGCCAGAAAGCAGGTGTAGCGCCCGGTCTTGATGGCCGAGTGAAAAATGTCCACGGCATAGTCGGTGGTGCCACCACCAGGCAAGGTCTTCCAACTGATCAAACCCGGATATCGCAGACTGCGCACGTCCACACCATGGTTGCGGTGGTACCAGGCGCACCAGCCCTCGCCCGCCAGTTTGGATATGCCATAGATGGTGGTGGGCTCCATCACGGTCTTTTGCGGTGTGGCATCACGCGGCGTGGTCGGGCCGAAGGCGGCAATGGAGCTGGGCCAAAACACACGTTCCAGCTTGTGCGTACGGGCCAGCTCCAGCACATTGAGCAAGCCCTTCATGTTCAAGTCCCAGGCCCACTGGGGATGTTGCTCACCCCGGGCCGACAGGGCCGCAGCCAGCAGGTAGATCTGTGTCACCTCATGGCGTTTGACCACTTCGGTCAAGGCAGAGGCCTCCGTGGCATCCAGCATTTCGTGGTGCACGCCGACCACGCGCCCTTCGGGCGCCAGATCGCTGGTGACCACCGCTTCGGTACCGTAGCGCTGTGCCAGCGCAACCGTCAGCTCGGTACCAATCTGCCCATTGGCACCGATGATCAGAATCTTGGGAACACTCACGCCTTGCCTCCGATCAATCCGAGTTCGGTACCGGCTTGGGTAAAGGCAGCCACCGCCTGTTCCAGATGGGCGCGGTCATGCACGGCGCTCATCTGCACACGGATGCGGGCCTGTCCCTTGGGTACCACGGGAAAGAAGAAGCCCACCACGTAAATACCCAGCTCCAGCATGCGAGCCGCAAGCTTTTGCGCGGCCACCGCGTCGTACACCATGATGGGAACAATGGCGTGGTCGCCGGGCTTGATGTCAAAGCCTGCTGCGGTAATGGCCTGTCGGAAATAGCGGGTGTTGTCCTCCAACTTGTCACGCAGGGCGGTGGAACCTTCCAGCAAGTCCAGGACCGCCAGTGAAGCACCCACAATGCTGGGCGCCACCGTGTTGGAGAACAGGTACGGGCGTGAGCGTTGGCGCAGCAACTCCACCACTTCACGCCGGGCGCTGGTAAATCCGCCCGATGCGCCGCCCAATGCCTTGCCCAGCGTGCCGGTGATGATGTCCACCTTGCCATAGACACCGCGGAACTCATGCGTGCCGCGACCGGTCTTGCCCATGAAGCCACTGGCATGGCATTCGTCAATGCCCAGCAGTGCGTCATAGCGGTCACACAGGGCGCGCATGGTATCGAGTTGCGCCACGGTGCCATCCATGGAAAACACACCATCGGTAAACACCAGGATATGCCGCACTCCGGCCGCGCGCGCTTCCTTGAGGCAACGCTCCAGGTCGGCCATGTCGTTGTGGGCGTAGCGGTACTTCTGCGCCTTGCACAGGCGTATGCCGTCAATGATGGAAGCGTGGTTCAGCGCATCGCTGATGACAGCATCCTGTTCACCCAACAAGGGCTCGAAAAGGCCGCCATTGGCATCGAATGCTGCTGCGTAAAGAATGGTGTCTTCGGTTCCCAAAAAGCGCGACAGGCGTGCCTCCAGTGCCTTGTGCAAATCCTGGGTGCCGCAAATAAAGCGTACCGAGCTCAGGCCGTAGCCATGGGTACGCAGAGCCTCGTGCGCCGCCTCCACCACTTGGGGGTGCGAGGACAGGCCCAGGTAGTTGTTGGCGCAAAAATTCAGCACATCCTGCTGCGTGCCGTCGGGTTTGCAGATGCGGATGTGCGCGCCCTGCGGCGTGGCAATGATGCGTTCGAACTTGTACAACCCGGCCGCACGGATGCTGTCGAGCTCGTTGTTCAGATGAGCATAGAAAGAAGCGTTGATTGTCATGGCGGCACCTTTTGTTCGGGAGTCTGGCACAATGGTTTAACGATTTTGCAAATATACAGCATATCGAATATTTTTTCATTATATCGAACAACACCCAATAGCGTACGCATACCTATGGCTAGCCGAAAACCCCGTGAAATCGAAAACGAGCCGCCCCGTGTGGGCGATACCCTGGCCGCACTGCGCCAGGCGAGTGCCTTGTCACTGGAAGAGCTATCCCGCAAGGCTGGAGTATCCAAGTCCATGCTGTCGCAGATTGAACGGGCGCAGGCCAACCCTACCGTCGCCGTGGTCTGGCGCTTGGCCAATGCGCTGGGCGTGCCCATCGCAGATCTGCTGGGCGGTGCACCGCCGCAGGCCGCGCCGGCCATCACGCTGGTAGCCACCCAGGCCACACCGTCGCTGCGCAGTCCAGACGGTCTGTGCGAACTGCGCATCCTGGGCCCCGTGGAAATGGCTGGGCAGTTTGAATGGTATGAGCTCAGGCTGCAGCCCGGTGGCGCGCTGGACTCCGAGGCGCATGAGCCCGGCACCCGGGAACACATTACCGTCACAACCGGCAGCATGGAAGTGCAATTGGCAGATACCAGCCAGAAGCTCAAGGTCGGCGAAACAGCACGCTACAGTGCCGACAATGCACACTGCATTCGCAACACAGGAAAAACCGCGGCCAGCGGCTGGCTGGTAGTGATCCACCCAGCCTAATTGTCTTTTTCAGCATGCACAATAACCCCATGGAAAACACGCAAAACCTCAAAGAAAGCCGCCTGGCCAACGCCTGGGCCGAACTCAATGCCATGGCCTACGAAGGCACCGTACTGCAACCGGACGCCTACCGCCTGGCCTTCGCCGACCCCGAATTCATGTTGCGCCGCGAAACCCGCGGCATGCGCATGCAACTGGAGATGCTCAAGCCCGACCTGGACCAGTCCGAACAAGGTGTGGACGACACCGTGGTGGTGTTTGGCAGCGCACGCTTTGTCTCCCCGGAAGTCGCACAGGAACGCCTGTCCAAGGCGCAGGCCGTGGGCGACGTGGAGCAAATCGCCGTAGCCCAACGGCATATGCGCAACGCCAGACACTATGACAACGCCCGTTTGTTTGCACGCCTGGTTGCACAGTACAGCCTGAACGCACCGCAGGATCAGCGCCTGTACATCTGCACTGGCGGAGGACCCGGCATCATGGAAGCGGCTAACCGCGGCGCCCACGAACTGGGTGCGCCCACACCCGGCCTCAACATCACCTTGCCGCACGAACAAAAGGCCAACCCGTATGTGACGCCTTCGCTGAGCTTCAAGTTCCATTACTTTGCCATCCGCAAAATGCACTTCATGATGCGGGCCAAGGCACTGGTCGCCTTCCCTGGCGGCTTCGGCACACTGGACGAGCTGTTTGAAGTAATCACGCTGGTACAGACCCAAAAGTCCAAACCGGTACCCATCATTCTGTTCGGAACCGACTACTGGAAGCGGCTGGTGAACCTGGATGTGCTGGTGGAGGAAGGCACCATTGCGCAGGAGGATCTGGCCCTGGTCCAGTATTCCGATGATCCACAGGAAGCCTGGGACATGATCCGATCCTTTTACGGGCTTCGGGCCAACTGACTTTACAAGCCTGCCCGTCAGGCAGGCTTTTCAGGGGCGCAGATGCCAGGCGGCGCGCGAGCCCAGCCCCACCGCTGCGCCCACAGTCCAGAACACGATGGACACGCCCACCACCATACCCGCAGTGCCAAACAGCATGGGCATGAGCACGCTGGAGAGGTTGATGCTCATCAGCCGCAGGCCTATCGCCTGCCCATGCAACGCGTGGGGCGTGATCTGATGCAAAGTGCTCATGATCATCGGTTGCACCGTTCCCAGCGCCAGTCCGAGTAACACCGAGCAGATACCCATGGCCAGCGGCGTATGCATCAGGGGATAGATGGCAAACAGCAACGCCGTCATCACCATCGCGCCGTTGACCACCACCCACTCTTTCAGATGCACTGCCAGCATGGGCATGAGGACACGCACGCAGGCAGCGGCTACCGCAAAACTTCCCAGAATGGCGCCAATCACCGACGCGCTGAATTGCCGCTCGTGCCCCAGCACGGGGACGACAAAGGTGTGCACATCCCAGCAGCTGGAGAGCAGCCAGTTCACCAGCAGCAAGCGACGCATTGCGGGTTCGCGCAACAAGTGCCAGACCTGTGGTCTGGGCACACCGGTGGGATGCTCTACAGGAGGTAGCTCCTCCGTGTGGCGCACCCAGGCCCAGGTCAGCAGCGGCAACAAGGCCATGAACAGGAAGGCTGCACGAAAGCCATTGCTATCTGCCGCCGCGCCCCCCATCCACACACCGGCATGGTCGATCAACAGCCCGGCGACCACGGGGCCAAAGAAGTTCGACACGGCAGGTCCTATGGATAGCCAGCTGAACACGCGCTTGAGCTCGGTTGCATCATGGGCCGCGCGTCCGACATGGCGTTGCAGTGCGATCGAGGCAGACCCCGTGGCACCACCCATGCACAGGGCAGTCAGACACAGGATTTCAAAACGTGGCCACAGTACGGCAAGCGTTGCACCCAACACGGCCACAATCAGGGCCAGCCCCACCGGGCGCTTGAGCCCATGGCGGTCGGCATAACGCCCTGCAGGAATGGCTAGAAATACCTGGGTGAGCGAAAACAGCGCCAACAGGCTGCCGACCGACAGCGCACCATAGCCCTGCTGCAGAGCCAGCAAGGGCGCTGCCATGCGGGTACCGGCCATGGCGCCATGCAAACAGATGTGACCCGCGACCAGGCGGGCCAGGGCCCAGGAAGAAGCCTTAGCCAATCTCGCCGTCCAGATCACCACTGTCCATCGCGATCAGTGTCTGGGCCTGGGTGTCTGGCAGGCTCTCCACCTTGCGCAATGCGCGGTCCATGGCCCGGCTGCGCACCTGGGCGTTGTCCAGTGTCTTGAGCACCGTCTCGGTCTGGGACTTGACCTTGGCTAGCACATCGCCGAACTTGCCGAATTCGTTCTTGACCGCGCCCAGCACCTGCCAGACCTCGCTGCTGCGCTTTTCCAGTGCCAGTGTGCGAAAGCCCATTTGCAGGGAACTCAGAATGGCCAGCAGCGTGGTCGGACCCGCAAGCGTGATGCGGTGGTCGCGTTGCAGGCTTTCCATCAGACCGGGGCGGCGCAGCACCTCGGCATACAAGCCCTCGGTAGGTAGGAACAGGATCGCGAAGTCCGTGGTGTACGGCGGCTCCACATATTTTTCGTTGATCGACTTGGCTTCCAGACGCATGCGCAGTTCCAGCGCCTTACCGGCCGCCTCGGCTGCCAGCACGTCTGCCCTGCCCTGTGCGTCGAGCAGACGTTCGTAATCCTCATTGGGAAATTTTGCGTCGATCGGCAGCCACAGCGGCTCGCCCGAGTCGGACTTGCCTGGCAGCTTGATGGCAAAGTCCACCACGTTCTTGCTGCCCGGCTTGGTGGCCACCTGCGCGGCGTATTGGTCCGGTACCAGCACCTGCTCCAGCAGGCTGGCCAGCTGCGCTTCACCGAACATGCCACGGGTCTTGACGTTGGTGAGCAAATGCTTGAGGTCGCCCACGCCTTGCGCCAGGGTCTGCATTTCGCCCAGCCCCTTGTGCACCTGTTCCAACCGCTCGGCCACCTGCTTGAAGCTCTCACCCAGACGCGCCTGCAGGGTGGACTGCAGCTTCTCGTCCACAGTGGAGCGCATCTCGTCCAGCTTGGCGGCGTTGCTGGTTTGCAGCTGCGCCAGTTGCGCCTCCAGCGTCTGGCGGATTTCGGACATGCGACGCGCGTTGGACTCGCTCACATTGCCAAGCTGCAGCGTCAGCGTATCGGACAAGGTCTTTTGCAGCAAAGCAAGCTGCTGGCCGAAGGCATCAATCTGGCTGTTCTGGGTTCGGGTGGCCTCAGCCGCCTGCTGCACCAAGGTCTGCTGGAAGGTGGCCAAGCTCTGCGATGCTTCCTGCCGCGCACTGCGGCCGGACTCGGCAATCTCCTGGCGCAAGGCGCGCTCCATGTTCTGCGTCTGCGCGGCCATGGCGGACAGCAGTTGCTGGCGCGCGGCCTCTTCCTGCTGAAGACGCAATTGGTCGTGCTGCGCATCGTGCTTGCGCAAGGCCAGCCACGCGAGTACCACGGTGTTCAACAACACCAGGGCCAGCAAGGCCCACACAAGAGTAGGGTTCAAGGATGCAGCTTCCACTTAAGCGCCACGCGGCGACAGGACTTCTGGGTTCAACGGTGTGACCGGCTTGCCATGCACCAGAAAGCCGATCAGGTTGTCCACCGCCAGGGCCGCCATGGCCTTGCGGGTTCCGATGGTAGAGCTGGCGATGTGCGGTGTCAGCACCACATTGGGCACAGTGAGCAGTGCCGGGTTGACCGAAGGCTCGCCTTCAAACACATCCAGGCCCGCGGCAGCGATGCGCCCTTCGCGCAGTGCTTCGGCCAGGGCAGCGTCATCCACAATGCCGCCACGGGCGATATTGATCAGCGTGGCTGTGGGCTTCATGAGCGCGAGCTCGGCGGCACCAATGGTATGGTGCGAGCTGGCCGAATACGGCAGCACCAGCATCACATGGTCCGCCGTCTTGAGCAGTTCCTCCTTGCCCACGTAACGCGCCTGCACGGCCGCCTCGGTGGCGGCGTCCAGACGGGAGCGGTTGTGGTAGATCACCTGCATGCCAAAGCCCAGCGCGGCACGCTTGGCCACCGCCTGCCCGATGCGGCCCATGCCCACGATGCCCAGGGTGCTTCCGTGAACTTCGGCACCGGCAAACATGTTGTAGCTCCAGCGCGTCCACTTGCCAGCACGCAGGTAATGCTCGCTCTCTGTGACACGCCGGGCAGTTGCCATCAGCAGTGCGAAGCCAAAGTCCGCCGTGGTCTCGGTCAGCACGTCGGGCGCGTTGGTGCCCAGCACCCCGGCCGCGCTCATGGCGCCTAAGTCGAAATTGTTGTACCCCACGGTCATGTTGGCGCAGATCTTCAGCCCGGGGCACTGCGCCAGCAATTCGGCATCGACGCGCTCGGTACCAGTCATGAAGGCGCCTGCCTTGCCCTGCAGGCGCCGCACCAGCTCTTCGCGCGACCAGATGACATCCTCCTGGTTGGACTCGACATCAAAGTGCTGGCTGAGCTGCTCCAGAACGTGCGGGAATATGGCGCGGGTAATGAGGACGGCGGGTTGGGTCATGGATCACCGAATTGGGATTGGGGGATTTCAGTTCAAGGCACGCAGTGCGCCTCAGGCTGGCTGCTCGATTTCAAACACCTGACGCAAATAGGCCAGATAACGTTCGTCCTCGCACATGTTCTTGGAGGGTGTGTCAGAGAGTTTGGCCACAGGCTGGCCGTTGCAACGCACCATCTTGATGACGATTTGCAGGGGCTCGTAGCCCAGATCGTTGGTGAGATTGGTGCCAATACCGAAAGCCAGTTGGCAACGCCCCCGGAACTGCTGGTACAGCTCAATGGTGCGTGGCACGGTCAGCGCGTCACTGAAGATCAGCGTCTTGGTGCGTGGGTCGACACGGTTTCGCGTGTAGTGCTCCAGCATGCGCTCGCCCCACTGGAACGGGTCGCCACTGTCGTGCCGTGCGCCATCGAAGAGCTTGCAGAAATACATGTCAAAGTCGCGCAGAAAGGCATTCATGCCATAGACGTCACTGAGCGCAATGCCCAAGTCTCCACGGTATTCCCGGGCCCAGGATTCAAAGGCAAAGATCTGGCTATCACGCAGGCGCGGCCCCAGCGCCTGACAGGCCTGCAGGTATTCGTGCGCCATGGTTCCCAGGGGGGTGAGGCCCAGCTTCATCGCCAGCAGCACATTGCTGGTGCCGGCGAGTTGACCCGGCATGGAGCGCGCCTGTCCGGGGCTGTGGCTGGTGCCCAGGCGTGCCGCCAGCACGCGCATGACTTCCTCGTGCCAAGCGCGGGAAAAACGGCGCCGGGTTCCGTAGTCTGCGATCTTCAGGTCGCTCAGGCCTTCGGCCCGCAACTGGCCGATCTTCACATCCAGGCGCTTGCGCCCTTCGACAAAGTCCGGCACCTTCTGCATGTTGCGGAAATAGACCTCGTTGACGATGGCCAGAACCGGTATTTCAAACAAGATGGTGTGCAGCCAGGGGCCGACGATCTCGATGCCGATTTCGCCCGACGGCAACGGCGTGACCGTGATGTACTTTTCGTTGAGCTTGAAGAGGCCCAGAAAGTCCACAAAGTCGCTCTTGATGAAGCGCATGGAGCGCAGGTAGGCCAACTCGCTGTCCAGGAAATGCAAGCCGCACAAGGCCCGGATTTCCTCACGGATTTCATCGACAAACGGAGCCAGCTGGATTCCGGGGTTGCGACATTTGAAGCGGTACTCTACCTGCGCACCGGGGAACTGGTGCAGCACCGCCTGCATCATGGTGAACTTGTAAAGGTCGGTATCCAGAAGGCTGGTAATGATCATGTTTCGTTGTGCTCGGAAAGGGGCCGGCTGATGTGCCCGGCCACCAGTGTAATGACCCGGTCCGCATGATCGGACAGTAGGGCATTTTGTTCCGCAATCAACATGGGCAAACCCTGTGCTTTCAACGCCAACAAGGCATCGCGAATCGACTCCACCAACACCGGTGCGATCCCTTCACACGGCTCATCCAGCAGCAGCATAGTGGGCGCAGTCATGAGCGTGCGGGCAATGCTGAGCATTTGCTGTTCTCCCCCGCTCATCTCAGCCGCGCGGCGTTTGCGCAGAGGCTTCAGCGGGGCAAACATGGCAAATACCTGTTCCAGTTGGCCATACATGTCAGGCTGCTGACCATGAGACACGCCAGGACGTGCGGCCACGGTGAGGTTCTCCAGCACCGTCAAATCCGCAAAAAGGCGCCGGTTTTCGGGCACATAACCCAGCCCCATCAAGGCGCGCCGATGCGGTGGCAAAGAGGAAATCTCCCGTCCAGCAAAAACAATACCTCCTTGCGCACGCGGTCCCAGACCCATGAGGGACTGCAGCAAGCTGGATTTGCCAGCTCCGTTGAGCCCATCCAGCACCACCAGCTCGCCCGGCTTCACCTGCAAGGACACGTCAAAGAGGGCCTGTGCGTCCCCAAACCAGGCGTTGAGTCGAGTCACTTCAAGCACGGGCCCCCTCCTCCGTCATTCGGAAGGAATGCCCCAAGTAACGCGAGCGCACCAACGGGTTCGCGGCAACTTCCTGCGCACTGCCGCTGGCCACAATGCACCCCTCCATGAGCACCATCACACGATCCGCCACGCCAAACACTGCGTCCATGTTGTGTTCGGTGTACAGCACGGCCAGGGGACTGCCAGCGCTCGGATTACGGGTCAGCGCCTGCACCAGACGCATCAATGCGGCGCGCTCTGCGGGTGCCAGGCCAGCCGCCGGCTCATCCAGCAACAGCAGTCTGGCGGCGCGGGTTGTTTGGGCTGCTCGCTGCGATGTGCCAGGTTCCAGCCCGGCCAGCGCCATGGCCAGCTCGAGCCGCTTCTTGGCGCCGTAAGGGAGTTGGCGTGCATCCAATGCAGCCTGTTCGTGCAAGTCCACACGTTGCAGCAGCGCGAGGGCACGATCCTGCGGCATGGCATCCAGCGATCGCAAGGGGTGGAGTACCGGTGTATCGCGCAACAAAAGCTGCACGTTTTGCAGCACGGTCAAGGCCTCGAAGGTCTGCGCCACCTGAAAAGTGCGCGCCATGCCGCGATGCAGGCGCTGCGCTGGCCGCAGCAGGTCCACCCGCTCGCCATTCCACACGATCTGTCCGGCGCTCAGTGCATGCTGCCCCGCGATGCAGGCGAAGGTGGTGGACTTGCCTGCCCCATTGGGACCAATCAACGCCACGCACTCACCGGGCAGAACCTTGAAACTCACGCCACGAACCGCCTGCATGCCACCAAAGTGACGAGCCAGATCGCGTACCTCCAGACCCGACGTTTCAGTCATGAAAATCCCTGGTCGCAAGCGCGCGGCGAAATCCGAGCAGGCCCGAAGGCGCCCACACCATGATGATCATCACCAGCAGGCCCAGCGCTCCGCGCCAATAGTCAAACCCGCGGCCAAGCGCACTACTGGCCACGACCAGCACCAAAGCGCCGGCCACGCTGCCCCAGAGCTGGTGCATGCCACCCAGCAACACCACCAACAGGATATCGACCGAGGTGGCAACCGTCAGGGCTGATGGGAACACCGAGCCCTTGTGCGCGGCGAACAGGCCACCGGCCAAGCCGGCCATCGTCGCACTGAGCACCAGCATGTTCCATTTAACCCGATACAAGGGCAGACCACTGGCAGCAGCCCGCAAGGGCGCATCCCGCACGGCCTGCACAGCCGCGCCCAGGGGCGAACGCACCAAGCTCCGCAACAAAACAACGGCCCCCACGGCCAACAGCACCTGCAATGCGTAGAAAACCGGTCGGCCAGCCTCCGTAACCAGTTGCAGGCCGATCAGACCGTTGTCGCCCCCGGTCACCGGGCCCCATTGGCTTGCCGTGGCCCACAGGACCTGCGCCAACGCCAGCGAGAGCATCGCCAGATACACACCGCTGCGGCGTACCAGAACGAGCCCAGCCAAGGCAGCCAGACACAAACTGGAAACGCTGGCCGCCAATAGGGCATGCCCCAGGCCCCAACCCCAGCTCAGATGCACCCATGCAGCAACGTAAGCCCCCAATCCGAAGAAGGCCGCATGACCAAAGCTCACCAGGGCACCCAAGGCCATCATGGCCTGCAGGCTCACACCCACAACGATCAGTATCAGTGCATCACCGCACAGTGATTGCCAATACGGTCCGGCAGACCATGCCAGAGCGGCAAGCCCGACCAGGCCAACACACAACCACGAGAATCGCGCGGCGGTTCGCGGCCATAGGGCAAAACGGATGCCCTGCTCATGTGGCACGGGTTGCAGCTCGGTTCCCGCCAGCCCCTGAGGGCGCAAGGCCAGCACCAGCCCCATGGTGACAAAGACCAGGACCAGCGTGGCCTGAGGCATCAGTGCGGTCCCCAAGGAGTGCACCTGGCCGATCAGCAAAGCCGCCAGAAAGGCGCCACCAACGCTGCCCAGCCCGCCCGTCACGACCACCACAAATGTTTCTACAATGATGTTCATGTCCATCTGAAGGTTGGCTGGCTCGCGCGGCAACTGCAGCGCTCCGCCTAGCCCCGCAAGTGCACACCCCAACGCCACGGCAATCAGCATCAAGGGACGGGGTGATACGCCCAGTGCGGACAGCATGTCACGGTCCAACGTGGCCGCACGCAGGCGCACACCCCAGCGCGTGTGATGCAAGGTGCCATGCAGAACGGCCCACAGCAACGGCCCCAGCGCAATCGTGAGCAACTGATACGTGGGGAAAAAGCCGTCGCCGATGGCAATCGAACCCTTGAGGCCAGGAAAGCGTGGCGCAAACACTTCGTCGGGTCCGAATATCCAGCGCATGCCATCGTGCATTGCCAGCGTCAAACCAAAGGTGGCAACCAGCTGATAGAGCTCAGGGACGCCATAAAGCCGGCGCAACAAGACCACCTCAGCCAGCGCACCGGCCAATGCGGCACACAGCGCTCCCAACGCCATGGCGCAGGCATACAGCCATGCGTTATCAGCCCACGCCGGAAACCAGCCCACCAGCCAGTGGGCCGCAAAGAGCGCACCCAGCATGAAGAAGCTGCCATGGGCAAAATTGACGATGCGCGTGACCCCGAAGATCAGGGTCAGTCCGGCTGCCACCAGAAACAGCGTACTTGCGTAGCTCAGTCCGTCCAGCAGTGCAATCGCCAAGGCAGCCATTGCGGCGCTTCAGTCCAGCCAGTGCGTGAAATCTTGTACCGGCACGCGGGGTGTGTGAAACGTGTTCACAATGGCCTGTTCATCGGCATGGCCCAGGGCCATGCCGCAGACCAGCATTTCGTCTGGGCCCGCGCCAATCAGCGGAAGGACGATGCTGGAAAAGCCGTTCCATGCCGCCTGCGGGCAGGTGTCCAGCCCCAGCCCCCGAGCGCACACCATGATGTTCTGCAGAAAAGCACCGTAGTCCACCAGGGAGCCGCGGCCCATGACGCGGTCCACGGTAAACATCAGGCCCACGGGCGCGTCGAATAGACGGAAGTTGCGCTGGTGTTGCTCATGCATCTTGTCCTTGTCGCCCTTGCCGATACCCAGCAAGCCATACAGACTCCAGCCATTTTCGCGACGCCTATCGATGTAGGGGCTGACCCATTTCTGGGGATAGTAGTCGTACTCTTCCTTGTAGAGCTCCGCCAGGCTGGGGTCGGCGCGCAGAGCGTCATGGGCAGCACATGTCAGGCGCACCAGTTCGTCGCGCTTGGCTCCCTGCAGGACGTACACCTTCCATGGCTGGCAATTGGTGCCCGACGGCGCGCGACTGGCGACCTCCAGAATGTGCTCGATGTCGGCGCGGGCAACCGGTTGCTGGGTGAATGCGCGCACCGAGCGTCGGGAGGTAATAGCTTCGTCTATCGCAGAGCGGGTCATGCAGCGGTCTCCAGGAGGTTTTTCAAAGGGATGGGAAGGTCTACCGGTCGGTGCGTCTGCGCATCTACGTAGACGTGCACAAAATGGCCTTTGGCCGCGCACGCTCCGGACTCGGAGAACACCGCCAGCTCATAGCGCACACTGCTCTTGCCCAGGTGCGCAATGCGCAGCCCAACATCTACAGGCTGCGGGAAAGCCAGCGGCGCAAAGAAATTGCAATGCGTCTCCACCACCAACCCTACGGTTGCGCCGGCATGGATATCCAACACACCACTCTCGATCAGCCAGGTGTTGACCGCAGTATCGAACCAGCTGTAATAAACGACGTTGTTGACATGCCCATAAATATCGTTGTCATTCCATCGCGTGGGTATCGTGCGAAAGACCTTGTAGGCACTGCGCGGTTCGGGTTCTGGGCGCTGGGTAGGCGTGGTAGACATCCCTTGATTTTGCCAGTCCGTCGACGATTCAATTCGGTGGTGTCGCGGGCGTGACCGGCCCCCTCACCACCGTAAACATTTAGAAGCTCCTCTCTAAATTGCTGCATCGCAACAAAAAGGGCTTGCAAAGGCCGGATGCCTGACTACAATGCAAACCATGCTGCGGTGCAACATTGAGTCGCACAAGCCCCATGGGAACGCAGGCAAGTAGTCCCGTCGATTCATACCTATTTGGAGTTACAAAATGTCCGTTCTTACCGTTGAACAAGTCGTCGCAGCACAAAAAGCCAACATCGAAACCCTGTTTGGTCTGACCAACAAGGCATTCGAAGGCGTTGAAAAGATTGTGGAACTGAACCTGACGGCCTCCAAGGCTGCCCTGTCTGAAGTTTCCAGCCACGCCCAGACCGTTCTGAGCGTGAAGGACGTGCAAGAGCTGATCGCCCTGCAATCCGGCCTGCTGCAACCCCTGGCCGAAAAGACCGCTGCCTACAGCCGTCACCTGTATGACATCGCCACCAGCACCGGTGCCGAGTTCACCAAGGCTATCGAAGGCCAGGCCGCCGACGCTCAAGCCAAGTTTGCAACCCTGGTTGACAGCGCTGCCAAGAATGCACCTGCTGGCTCTGAAGCCGCTGTTGCCATCCTGAAGAGCTCTGTTTCTGCCGCCAACAACGCACTGGAATCCGTGCAAAAGGCTGTAAAGCAGGCCACTGAAGTGGCAGAAGCCAATTTCAACGCTGTTGCTTCCACTGCTACCAAAGCAGCCAGCACTGCCAAGAAGCGCTAATTTCGACGCCAGAAAGAGAATATTTGTCTTTTTTCTCTTCTGGCTCTAGAAACCGAGGGAAAACCCTGAGATAATTAAACCCATCAGGAACTCTTTGTTTCTACCGGTTGTCTCCTCGGGTCCTTTCGAAACCATCAGGTTCAGGGATCCCTTCAAGGCCTCGTTGCAAGACGGGGCCTTTTTTTTGGCTCAACCATTTCACCGGGTCTTGGCAGCGATGGCCGCACGCAACAGGGGCAAGGCTTGCAGCATGGCCTGGCGGCCCGCCTCGATGGAGCGCTTGCGTGCGCTGAAGTCGGCACTCGATATGCCGGAAAGATTGGGGCGAATCACCACATCAGCATCTTTGAGCTCATAGGCGTTGATGCTCTTGCCCATGATGGAAAACGTCTGGAGCAGGATTTCCAGGGTTCCGCCCGACAAGTTACCGTCCGGCGGTGTGGAAATGTCCACCGCAATGACCAGCTCAGCGCCCATTCGGCGCGCAGCACGTACTGGCACGGGTGACACCAGCCCGCCATCCACGTAGTCGCGCCCTGAAATCCGCACTGGCTGAAATACGGCTGGAACCGCGCTGGAAGCCCGCACCGCCGTGGCCGTATCCCCGCGCTGGAACAGCGTCTCCTGTCCGCTATTCAAGTCGGTAGCAACAATGCCCAGAGGCAGGGGCATATTTTCTATGAGCCGGCCATTCACCTGCGCATTGACATAGCGGCCCAATGCCTCGCCACGCAATGCTCCTCGGCTAAATATTTGCAGGCTCCAATCGGCGATTGCCGCCTCTTCCATGGTTTCGGCAACCTGCTGCAACTGCGCACCGTTCTTGCCGCTAGCGTAAATGGCAGCGACCAGACTCCCCGCAGAAGTTCCTGTCACCAATGTGGGACGTATGCCCGCTTCCTCCAGAACCTGAATCACGCCCACATGGGCAAACCCACGCGCTGCGCCGCCACCCAGGGCCAGGCCGATTCTGGGCGGCACCTTGATGGCAACGGGAGGCTGCACAGGCTGCGTAGGTACTGGCGTTTCGATGACGGGTGCCGATGAGCAAGCAGCCAAAACAAGTGCCAGCAAGGCGGGGAAAAAGAAGGGGCGAAATGACGTCATTGCGTTCGGAAAGGACCGGTGTTTCTATATCCGCTATTCTGTCTGCAAAGGCGACGCCTTCTGCGGCTCCCGATATTGCGAGGAATACCTGTGAAAGTCCTGGGATTTGGAATTCTCTTCATCTTGTTGATGGCCGCAGCCGTGGTGCTGGTGGGTCAACTGGGTTTGCTCAAAGGCCGCATGCCCGCCGATCTGGGCGTGCGCGAAGGCAAACTGAAACCGCCCTCCTCCACGCCCAACAGCGTCTCCAGTCAGGCGGATCTGTACCCCAACCATCCGCAGCGGGACTATGCGCGCATCGCGCCCTTGGGATATACCGGCGACGGAGATGCGGCCATGGCCCGGCTGGCGACCCTGTTGAAGGGCATGGATCGCACCACCGTTGTCACCCAGCAGGCAGATTACCTGTATGTCCAATGCACCACCGCTGTTTTGAAATTTACAGACGACGTGGAATTCTGGCTGGACCGCAGTGCACACGTCATTCAGGTTCGCTCCGCCAGCCGACTGGGCGCGTCGGACTTGGGTGTCAACCGCAAGCGCATTGAAAAAATAAGGGCCCAGTTCCAGAAGAACTGAGCCCTGTTTGGCCTGCGCCGCATGGCGCAGTATTGGATCAGCCTGCGGTAGCTTCCTCCGGCTTGGACTTGCCTTCCTTCTTGGGCAAAGGCTGGATGTCCAGCAACACTTCGGTCTTGCTTTCGTCCTTGTCGTCCAGATCCACCGTCAGGCGACCGCCGTCGGTCAGGCGACCAAACAGCAACTCGTCTGCCAGCGCACGCCGGATGGTGTCCTGGATCAGACGTTGCATCGGTCGTGCACCCATGAGCGGATCGAAGCCCTTCTTGGCCAGATGCTTGCGCAACTTGTCGGTGAAGGTAACGTCCACCTTTTTCTCGGCCAACTGGGTTTCGAGCTGGAGCAGGAACTTGTCCACCACGCGCAGGATGACGTTTTCATCCAGCGCCTTGAAGCTCACCAACGCATCCAGGCGGTTGCGGAATTCCGGTGTAAACAGGCGCTTGATGTCTGCCATCTCGTCGCCCGCTTCGCGCGGATTGGTGAAGCCAATGGTGGCCTTGTTCATGGTCTCGGCACCCGCATTCGTCGTCATGATGATGATGACGTTGCGGAAGTCTGCCTTGCGTCCGTTGTTGTCCGTCAAGGTACCGTGGTCCATCACCTGCAGCAGCACATTGAAGATGTCCGGATGTGCCTTCTCGATTTCGTCGAGCAGCAGCACCGCATGCGGTTTCTTGGTGATCGCCTCCGTCAGCAATCCGCCTTGGTCAAAGCCCACGTAGCCGGGAGGCGCACCGATCAGACGGCTCACCGCATGGCGCTCCATGTACTCGCTCATGTCAAAGCGAATCAGGTCAATGCCCATGATGTAGGCGAGCTGCTTGGCAGCTTCGGTCTTGCCCACGCCTGTCGGTCCGCTGAACAGGAATGAGCCGATCGGCTTGTCGCCCTTGCCGAGTCCGGAGCGGGCCATCTTGACGGCCGCTGCCAGCACGTCGAGCGCCTTGTCCTGACCGAACACCACGTTCTTGAGATCGCGCTCCAGCGTCTTGAGCTTGCCGCGGTCATCGTTGGACACATTGGCCGGGGGAATGCGGGCAATCTTGGCCACAATCTCTTCGACCTCGGTCTTGCTAATGGTCTTCTTGCGCTTGCTGGCCGGCAAAATGCGTTGTGCGGCACCCGCCTCGTCAATCACGTCAATGGCCTTGTCGGGCAGATGACGGTCATTGATGTACTTGGCGCTCAGTTCAGCAGCGGCCTGCAGAGCAGCCACCGCGTACTTGACGTTGTGGTGCTCCTCAAAGCGGGACTTTAGCCCCTTGAGAATTTCCACGGTCTGCTCAACGGTAGGCTCCACCACGTCCACCTTCTGGAAACGGCGTGACAACGCCGCGTCTTTTTCAAAGATGCCGCGGTATTCGGAGAATGTGGTCGCACCAATGCACTTGAGCTGGCCAGAGCTCAGACCTGGTTTGAGCAGGTTGGACGCATCCAGCGTACCGCCGGAAGCAGCGCCCGCACCGATCAGGGTGTGGATCTCGTCAATGAACAAAATGCCGTGTGGCTTGTCCTTCAGTGCCTTGAGCACACCCTTGAGGCGCTGCTCAAAATCGCCACGGTATTTGGTACCAGCCAGGAGCGCACCCATATCCAGCGAATACACCACGGCCTCGGCCAGGATTTCCGGCACGTCGTTCTGGGTGATGCGCCATGCAAGACCTTCGGCGATGGCGGTCTTGCCCACGCCCGCCTCTCCGACCAGCAGAGGATTGTTCTTGCGACGGCGGCACAGGATCTGGATGACGCGCTCCACTTCGTACTCGCGACCGATCAGCGGGTCAATCTTGCCTTCCTTGGCCAATTGATTGAGGTTGACGGTGTACTGTTCCAGCGGAGAAGATTTTTCGTTCTTCTCGCCACCACCCTCTTCCGACTCGCTGGGTGCATCATTGGACTTGGTAGCTTCGGGCGGGTCGCTCTTCTTGATGCCGTGGGCAATGAAGTTGACCACGTCCAGTCGTGTCACACCCTGCTGATGCAGGTAATACACGGCATGGGAATCCTTTTCGCCGAAGATGGCCACCAGCACATTGGCGCCAGTCACTTCCTTCTTGCCACTGCCGGTGCTTTGCACATGCATGATGGCGCGTTGAATCACGCGCTGGAAACCCAGTGTGGGTTGCGTATCCACCTCGTCGGTACCCGCCACTTGGGGCGTGTTGTCCTTGATGAAGTTGGCCAGCGATTTGCGCAGGTCGTCGATGTTGGCCGAGCAGGCGCGCAACACTTCGGCAGCACTGGGGTTATCAAGCAAAGCCAACAGCAGGTGCTCCACGGTAATGAATTCGTGGCGTTGCTGACGCGCCTCCACGAACGCCATGTGCAGGCTAACTTCCAATTCTTGGGCAATCATGTGGTTTCCTTTGCCTTGCGTTGATGATTAACTGTAAACCGTTTTGAACGACAGAGTTGCAAGGTCTGGGGTTCTTCTCAAAATTCAACCGGCTCGGCCAAACATTTCAGCGGATGCCCCGCTTTATGCGCCGCATCCAGGACCTGGTCCACCTTGGTGGTTGCCACATCCTTGGAATACACGCCGCACACGCCTTTACCGTCCAGATGAATCTTCAACATGATCTGCGTGGCAGCCTCCAGGTCCTTTCCGAAGAACTCCTGAATCACCACCACCACAAACTCCATGGGGGTGTAGTCATCGTTGAGCATGACCACCTGGTACATACCGGGCGGCTTGACCCGCAGGGGAACCCGCTCGAGCACCACCGAATCACTATCATCCCGATCCGGCACGCGTACCGGGTTGGGAGGTGGGGTTTCAGGTTTTTTAGTTGCCATGCTTTCGATTCTATCGATCACCCTCAAAGACTGCATCACAGTCATGATCTGGTGACATTCTTGTGGCAATCAAGACACAGGAACGAAAAAACCGCAGAAGACCTTCAATCCAGCTGCGGTTTTTTGCCTGCCGCGCGATGAGCGGCCGGGATGTGGTTTACATCTGGTCGATCATGACCTGCCCGAAGCCGGAGCAGCTCACCTGGGTAGCCCCCTCCATCAGGCGGGCAAAGTCGTAGGTCACCTTCTTGCTCAGGATGGCTTTTTCCATGGACCGCAGAATCAGGTCGGCCGCCTCTTTCCAGCCCATGTGGCGCAACATCATTTCGGCCGAAAGGATTTCGGAGCCGGGATTGACATAGTCCTTGCCCGCATACTTGGGAGCGGTACCGTGGGTGGCCTCAAAACAGGCCACCGAGTCGGACATGTTGGCACCGGGGGCGATGCCAATGCCGCCCACCTGGGCCGCGAGAGCGTCGGAAATGTAGTCGCCATTCAGGTTGAGCGTAGCCAGCACCGAGTAGTCCGCGGGGCGGGTCAGGATCTGCTGCAGGAAGGCATCGGCAATCACGTCCTTGATGACAATGTCCTTGCCCGTCCTGGGATTCTTGAAACGGCACCAGGTGCCGCCATCAATGGGTTGCGCGCCAAATTCGCGCTTGGCCAGGGCGTAGGCCCAGTCGCGGAAGCCCCCTTCGGTGAACTTCATGATGTTGCCCTTGTGCACGATGGTCACATTGGGCTTGTCATTGTCGATGGCGTATTGGATGGCCTTGCGCACCAGGCGCTCGGTTCCCTCGATGGACACGGGCTTGACGCCAATGCCGGACGTGTCGGGGAAGCGGATCTTCTTCACCCCCATTTCTTCCATCAGGAACTTGATCAGCTTCTTGGCCTGGTCGCTCTTGGCTTCGTATTCGATACCCGCGTAAATGTCTTCCGAGTTTTCGCGGAACACCACCATATTGGTTTTCTCGGGCTCCTTGACCGGGGACGGTACGCCCTTGAAATACTGCACCGGACGCAGGCACACATACAGGTCCAGCTCCTGGCGCAAGGCCACGTTCAACGACCGGATTCCTCCACCAACCGGGGTGGTCAGCGGGCCCTTGATGGAAACCACGTATTCGCGCAGCGCCAGCAGCGTCTCTTCCGGCAGCCAGACGTCCGGGCCGTAGACACGGGTGGACTTCTCGCCAGCATAGACCTCCATCCAGTGGATCTTTTTCTTGCCGCCATAGGCCTTGGCAACGGCAGCATTCACCACCTTGAGCATCACCGGCGTGATGTCCAGCCCGGTTCCGTCTCCTTCGATGTACGGAATGATGGGTTCATCGGGAACATTCAGGGACATGTCCGCGTTGACACTGATTTTGCTGCCTTGGGCAGGAACTTGGATATGCTGGTAGCTGGACATGAATAACCGTCTCCGTGGATGGGGAATCTTGTTGGAGCACCTGTGTGGCACCACAAGACAATGCGCTGAGCCATATTATCCGCAATGTATGGTGCACTCACGGCAATGCCTTGCACTTCGCGGGCGCCTTTAGACCTGCATCAAGCTCCTGCAACTTCGAATTGGCCGCCCGGTATTTGTAAAGTCACGGTGAACCTGACCGGACCACACGGGCGCCAAGCGGACATGCTTCAAAATAGCGCCATGAAATCCATTTACACCGCTTGCCTCTCCCTGGTCCTGTGTTTCGCCGCTCCGGCATGGTCGCAGGGAACGCCGCAAACGCAGCTGCAGCGTATCACCCTGTCCGCCGGTATCCACCAGATCGATACCCAGGTGGCCCTGACACCGGAACAGCACCAGATCGGCCTGATGTTCCGCTCGGAAATGCCCCAGAACGAGGGCATGATCTTTGTGTTTCAGGCGCCCAGCAAGCAGTGCTTCTGGATGAAGAACACCGTTCTGCCACTCACTGCGGCATTTGTTGCGGATGACGGCACCATCGTGAACCTGGAAGACATGAAGCCGCAGACCACGGACTCCCATTGCTCGCTCAGGCCGGTCCGCTATGTGCTGGAGATGAACCAAGGCTGGTTTGCCAAGAAAGGCATCAAGGCCGGCAGCAAGCTCAACGGCAAGATCTTCACCCAGGAAGGCGCCAACTAGGCATCTTGCGCAAGCGCCAGCATCAGGGTTCGCCCAGTCGCACCCCGGCTTGGCGCAGATAGGCCTGCACTTCCTTGCTCACGGGCCCCAGCGCACTGGCTTTGGTTGCCATTTCCGTAGCATTCGCAGTTTGCCCCATGGCTGCCAGGGAGACGGCAGACGCCAGCATCCAACGCGGCTCATTGGGCCGCAATTGCAAGGCCATGGCGTAGGCGTTGACACTGTCCTGATGCAGACCCAGCCGCTGCGCGGCGTTGCCCCGCAGAGCCCAGATATCGGCCTCCCGGCCCAGCGTGGGTTCCAGACGGCTGAGCAGATCGATGGCAGCAGCCGGCCGGCCGTTGGCCACCAGCATGCGCCCCAGCTCTCGCGCAAGTGAAGCCATGAGCGCAGTCTGCGCCTGACCTGCGGACGCGGTCACCGAACGTTCGACCACGCTCAAGGCCTGTTGCAGCAGGTCGATCGCCGCGTCATGCGAACCGGAATTCCACAAGACCTGTGCCTGCAGCAGCGCCTCGCGCCCGGCCTGCAATTGGCGGCTGCCAGTAGCCGCGGGCTCTGCCGCAATCGCGGGTGCTGTCACCGCGGGCGACACGGCACCACTGCTTGCACCCGACGGCAAAGGCGTTGGCGCGGCAGGCTTGATCGCGGCGACCGCTGCGGCTTTGGATGGCGCATCCGGTGGTGTGGCGGGTACGACGTTGGACCGTTGTGCGCGCTGCACGGGAGCTGGCGCCTTGACTGCAGACTTTGCAGGCGCTTCCGGCTGTGTTGCCTGCACCAGTGCAGGAGGCGTAGCTGACGCTTGCGTGTCAACAGCATTCAAAACTGATGGCTGCGACAGCGCGTTTGGCACTGGCGTCGAAAGGTGGGGTTCGGGGGCCGGGGCGCTACGCAGCCACCACCACATCGTTGCAACCAACACGACCACCGCGCCAGCCGCAAGCAGCAGGCGTGGCGCCGGGGTGGCTCGTGCCACAGCCGGCAATGCGGCCACGCCCCGACTGGCCGTTGCGGCGCCCGAACCGTCCTGCATTCCGTGCGTCGCACTGCCATCGGTGTGGTTGCGCGCGTCCAGATCGCGCAGCATCTTGTTGATGACGCTCACAGTGCACCCCCATTGGCATCCCGCAGCACACCCGGTCTGCGCATCCAGACGGCGCGCAAGCGCCGCCACCAGGGTGCCGGCCGCCTGAGTCCCGGTGTATCAGCCACGGCCAGCCGTACATGCGAGAGACTGACTTCGGACTCCCCTTCCCCATAGGCCAGCATCAGGCACTTGTGTGCCAGCACATTGATCAGGCGCGGCACGCCGCCGCTGGCGCGGGCGATGGCAGTGGCGGCCTCGGGGGTGAACACATCCGCAACACGGTCTGCGTCCAGCGCCGCCGTTGCAAGGCGGTGCGCCAGATACACCGGCACATGCTTCAGCGGCATGGGGCCCAGGTATTCGCTAAAGGTGATGCGCTGAAGCAGCTGGCGAATTTCCGGCCTCTCCAGCTTGCTGTCCAGGTCGGGTTGTCCGAGCAACACGATCTGCAGCAGCTTGCGTTTTTCGGTTTCCAGATTGGACAGCAGGCGCAGGCTTTCCACGGTGCGCACCGGAATCGCTTGTGCCTCATCGATGCACACCACCACCCGCTTGCCCTGGCGTGCGTTCTGCACCAGGCAGGCGCCTATGCCATTCATGATCTGGTGGCGCTGCACCGGCTGCCCTATGGGCACGCCCAGCTCATCAGCCAGCGCCAGCAGCAAATCGTCAGGACCCATGTCGGGGTTGGGAATGTAGGCGGTGACAAACTCGCCCTGCAATGTCTTGAGCAACTGACGGCACAGCACTGTCTTGCCGCACCCCAACTCTCCCACTACCTTGAGAAAGCCCTCGCCGCTACGCAGGGCAACCAGCAGCATATTGAGCGTGGCCTGCGCACCTTCGTGCGGATAGAAAAAGTCGGTATCCGGTGTGATGGAAAAAGGCGCTTCCCGCAGCGAAAAATGCCCCAGATACATTACTTTGCGGAGTTGCCGTCCAGTTGGATCACGCGGGCCCGTGCGTCGTCCATATCCTCTAGCGCCAACCGTGCCTTACGACTTTGTTCTTCCCAGTCCTCGGCACTTCGAATGATGGTGGGCTTGATCAGCACAATGACCTCGCGCTTGCGCCCCGAAGACAGCTTGTTGCCGAACAGGGCCGCAAACGCGCTTCCGGTCGTACCGGGCACGCCCGAAACATTGCGTGTGGAATCCATCTGCATCAACCCACCGATGGCCACGATGCGCCCGTCCTGAATGCGCACCAGCGTGTCGGTTTCGTTCACGGCGCTGGATGCCAGCGGCAGCTTGTAGGAGCCCACCGAACCCAGGTCAATCTGCTTGGACACTTCGGTCACAGATGTCACTGCCGGGTGCACATGCAGCGTGATGTTGACACCATCGTCCACCTGGGGGGTAACGTCCAGCGAAATGCCGGAAAAGAACGGCGTCAGGTTGACCGTGGGCAATGTCGTTGTCGTGCCTGTGGAGCTGGCCGCTGTAGTGGTGTTGGAGCCGCCTGAGACGCCGGTGACGTAGAACGCGTCAGTCCCGACCTTCAGCACCGCCTTCTGGTTGTTCAGCGTGGCCACGCGTGGGCTGGACAGGGTTTGTACGTCGCCCTGGGTTTCCAGAAAGCCCAGCACGGCGCCAAAGCTGTTGGTCTGCAAGGCCAGGCCGAACAGGCCGCCGCCTGCTGCAACGGCCGGAGCAGAAACCACCCCGCTGACTGCGGTAGCGCCCCCTTGCAGCAAGGCGTTGGTGCTGTTGACAGCACTACCCAGCACACCGACAGCCAAAGTGCCATCAACACCAGATGCAAAAGCGCCCCAGTTCACGCCGCTCTGAAAGCCGTCACGCAACTCCACTTCCACCAGCTTGGCTTCCAGCATGACCTGACGCTCCACGGCGATCTGCGCAGCCTTGAGAAACTTCTCAACTTGGCGTAACTCATCCGGCATGGCACGCACAGCCATGATGCCGGCCTGCGGGCTGGTGATGACGTTGCGTCCATCGCCATTTCCCACGATACCCCGGACAGCACCGGTCAGCTCGGACCAGAAGTCCGTCTTGCTGGTGGTGGATACCTTGCTGCTCTCGGCCTGCTGGGTGGTGGTTGATGAAGATCCGCCGTTTGTTGATGTGCCGGCACTGGTCGAGGTCATCTGCGAACCGCCTGCTGAAACCCGGATTTCGCTGGTGCCGGACCGCGGCGAATTGGGATAGTTCACGGTGAAGATGCGGGTTTGCAGGGTGGGCGCGTAAATCGTGATGCGGCGTCCCTCGATCTTGAAGTCGTAGCCGTAGACATCCCGGATCGACTCCAGCGCCTCCTGCACAGTGACGCCACGCAGGGTGACGGACAGTGTGCCCGTTACGTCCGGGTGCATGAGCATGCTGTAGCGCGTATCGGCCACGATGGCCAGAAACACGTCGCGTGCCTGCGCGTTGCTCACCAGCAGATCCAGCCGTGGTTCCGGCGCAGGTTTGACGGGTGCAGGTGCGGGCTCAGCCAGCGCTTCGCTCACCTGCGCGGGTACGACCGGTGGCGCCTTGGGCGCCGCGACCGGCAAGTCGGCCCGCATGGCTGCGCTCACATCGGGGGTACGCAACACGTGGTCATTGGCACAACCGCCCAGAAAGCCAAGGGACAGCAGACAGGCAACGCACAGTGCGTGCGAAAAAGGTGGGGTCATGGAGTGGGCCTTTCGGTGGCAGTGTGGCGCTCGATGCCGTTGAATCTCTGGATTTTGCGAAGCTCTTTACCCTGGCGCAGCCAGATTTCGGTTTCGGTGATGCGCTCGATCTTGTACGGGCCGATCGACTGGCCCGCCGCGTAGAGTCGGGTCCCCGAAACCAGGAAAGGCTTTCCGTTGCGCGTGACGATGGCAGCGCCGTCCACGACGGGCAGGTCAGCCTTGCCCTTGTCCGCTACGGGAGCATCGGAAAATCCGGGTGGAGGTTGCGTTGGGTCTCGCTGTTGCGCGCACAGCGACGTTGCAAGCAACGCCAATGCAACGGCCAGCCATCTTGCCAGGTTGAGAGTCTTCACAGCTGTACTCCCACGGCATACACGCGCAATGTCAATTCGTTGCCACGCTTGTCGGTCTTGAGCTCCATGGTCCCCCAACGCAGACCCGGCAGGGCTGACTCCAACGCCTGCACATATTTCACCAGTTCGCCATAGGGCCCCGTGACCTTGAGCACCAACCCGCGCTTGGAGACGGCTGCATCACCGGCATTCGCGGCAGACGCTGAAGCGGCTGCGCCATTGCTACCGGACGCGTTGGCAGATTGCATCGTATCCAGGCTGACCAAGGTCAAACCATCCTGGCGGCGTAGCAGGCGCTGCAGTACCAGTTCCAAAGCCGGCCCCTTGGTGTCGGTTGGCGCCAGGGCTGTGATCTGTGCATTGAGCTCCTGCACACGCGCTTTGGCGCTTTGCAGTTCGTCCCGGGCGTCCTTGCTCGGGTCGCTGGGTACGCCGCTGACGCGCAACTCGTTGCGCAGCCGATCGAGTTCGGCGCTTTGGGCAGAAAAGCGCTGCAGCAGCTGGCGGTGTGCGACCGTCGCCGGAGTGAACCAGAAGAAGTCGGCGCCCGCCAGCACACAGACAAATACCGAAAGAAAAAGAAACACGCGCTCCCGCAAACTCAGTGCGTCCACGCGCGCCAGCAGTTCCTGCCATTGTTGCTTCATGGCTTGGCTCCTGTGGGAGAGGAAGCCTCTGCGCCGGTTGCAGGGGCAGCACTGAGCAGCGTAAAGGTCCACATGGGTCGGGCCGCAGCGGCCGGCGCGGATGCAGCCGCCTTGGCAATTGCCGCGGTGGCTTCCGGCACCAGGTTTACGGCTACGGTGTCCAGCTTCAGGCCTTGCATCAAAGGATGTTGGCCCAGTCGCGTTACCCAATCGTTCAGGCTGCTGGTATCCAGCGTGTAGCCGGACACTTCAAAAACCGCCCTATCCGCCTTGACACGGGTGACCCAGGTATCCGCCGGGATACTGTGTGCCAGCAGCTGCAGACGGTCCGAGTGCCTGCCACCCGGCTGGTACAAGCCCTGGCTCACTTGCTGCAGCATGTTTTCACGCTGCTGAATCAAAGCACGCTGATCCTGCACCTCGCGCAACAGGGCCGGGTCCACCGGACTCGCGGCGGCGCGCCCGCGTTGAATGGCGGCCTGCAGGCTTTTGATTTCGCGCGCCTGCAGCTCCAGTGTTTGTTCATAGGTCTTTGCCGAGCTGTCCAGACTCCAGAGCCAGAAACCCGACACCAGCGCAAGCAGCACCAGACTGGCAACCAGGTAAGCCACCATCACGGAGGCAGGAAAGCGCTGCCGCTGCGGGGCGGAAACTGCGGTACAGAGATTGATTTGCTGGGGCATGGTCTGACTTCAGCCGGATCCTTCGACACGCAACAACAGTCCCAGCAGCGGCAGGCATTGCATGCGCTCCTGATCGTTGAGCTCCGGAACCCCGTCGAACATCTGCGCTGGATCCATGACGGCCACGGTCTGTCCCAGTCCACGGCTCAGCCAATCCGCCAGATCCGCCGAGCGGCTACCTGCACATACCGCCACGCCCGCCATCGGCAGGCTGGTCCAGGTGCGGTCCCACAAATCCAGAGAGCGCTGGACTTCGACCAGAAAGCGTTGCGCGCGGTCATTACCACCCAGCGTGGAGTCATCCGCCCCGAATCCGCTGGCCGGGCTCCCGTAGTCGGGAACGTATTCGCCCACTGGGGTGTAGGCATCCAGTGCGGCGGTTGCCTGGTGCACATCACTATGCCACTGCATGGCCAAGAAGCCAGCGGGCAGGTCCAGTCGGCGGCTGTAATACAGCTCTTCCCGTGCACTGATGGTAAACAGCGCCTGCTTTTCGTTGACGATCACCAAGGCCGCCGTGGCGCGATCGGCCAGACCGGAAGACTTGGCCCACGCGGATTGCAGGTTGCGCTGGGCCATCTCCTGCACATCGATGACGCGGCAATCCAACTCCATGGCTTCGGCCAGTTGCATGGCTTCGCGCACCACGGCATTCAGGGCCGCCACCACAAAGACCTGACCGGCACTCTTGTCCTGGCCATCACCCACCATCAGCACATCCAGCGTGAGGTCATCGATATGGGTGTCCACCATGTCGCGTATCTGGTAACGCACTGCGGAACGCAATTCTTCAGGTGGGACGGCGGGTGCGGGAATTTGCAGCAACATGCATTGCTCTGTGCTGAGCATGACCATTGCGCTGCTGTTGCCCAGGCCACTGGCGATCAGCCGGTCAGTGAAATCCTTGAGCTTGTCACTCCCCTGCTGCTCCACGCCCATGCGCTTTACAACCAGGCTCCCGCTTTCCCTGGTGGCTTGTACATACGCCAATTGCTGCGCGGACCACGAAACGATTAGTTGGTCTTTCGAGCTAGCTCGTTTCCAGGGCCACTGCATTTTCAGGAACTACCTCGAATGCGGAATTGGGTACAGATTTATCTAGTTCACCAAGCCCAACCCCGAGGGCTTGGCTGGCTTGCTCACATAATAATAGCTATTGCCCCTCTAAACGGGCGACGGTGCGCGTTTTTTGCGTTGACTCCACGGTTTGCGATCACGATGCGCAGGCAGTACCCGCACAGCTAAAGGTCCGAGGGTAGCTTGCTTCCCTGGCACCAGGCCGACCACATGCGGCGAAACAGCGCCTCCAGATCCTGCGTGAACTGGCGAGCGTCGCGCAACGGACTGGCCATCATCAACGGACGCAGACTCTGCCGCAACTGTGCGAGGCGCAGCGGGTTTGACGCCAATTTCACTGCGCCATGCACATAGGCATCAACGCTTGCAAAGGCCAGCTCTGCATTTAGCCCCAGATTGGCCAACGCCGATACTGTCTGCCGCGATACCACTGTGTCCCCCGCAAGTGTCACTACCGGTATACCCATCCATAGCGCCTCCAGCGTGGTCATTCCGCCGTTGAAAGGGAAAGTGTCCAACGCAATGTCGATGTCGCCATATTCCACTAGCATGTCACGGTGACTGGAGCCCTCGCGCAATTGCAGGCGAGCAAAGTCGATGCCTTGCTGCTCAAAGCGTTGGCGCACACGTCTGCTGACAGCGGCATCTGAAAGCGCCCCGCTCTTGATGACCAACCGGCTGTGAGGTAATGCCAACAAAATACGGCTCCAAGCTTGCACTGTTTCGTCGGTGAGTTTGGGCAGGCGGTTGAAAGAGCCAAAAGTAATGTACCCATTGGCGCGTGACGGCAAGGACGACACATCGGGCGCGTAATCGGGTGGTCCATAGCAAAAGCGGGTATGCGGCAGGTGCACCGGAACCTCGCTGAACAATTGCCCGCTACCACGCGGCGAAGTCACGGGGTCAGTGATGAAGTAGTCGATGGACTCCAGCCCGGTCGAGTGAAAGTAGCCAATCCATTCGGCTTGCACCGGCGCTGGTTTGCGAGCAAATGCCAGCAGCCGGTGAAAGGCGGTGTGACCCGACAGGTCCACCAGGATGTCGATCTGCTGCTCGCGCACCAGTTTGACCACTTCTTCGTCCGACAGGAAGAAGATGTCATCCCAGCTGTCAGCCGCCTGGCGCAGCTCCGGCAGCACGTCCTCGGACCGGATCACCATGGAAAAACAGTGGACCGAGAACTGCTGCTTGTCGTGGTTCTGCAAAACATCGCGCAACAAAAAGCCCACGGGGTGACGGATGAAATCTCCAGAAACATAGCCTATGCGCAGGTGTCGTTGTGGATCGCGGTCGTATGAGGCAAAGTCCGGCAGCTCCAGCACGGGCTTCTCAAAACGCTGGGCCCACGCGCGGTGAAGCGCAAATAGCTGCTCGCGTCCCACGGCATAAACGTTGTTGTACTCAAACAGAATGTTGGAGCCCATGGCCACCTGGGTCGGGTCGCTGTCCACCACCCGTTTGTATAGCGCAGCTGCAGCCGCCGAATCCCCGCCATTGCTCAGGCAGGAGCCCAGCGTGATCAGCGCTGTCAGATTGTCTGGCTGGCGCTGCAGGATCCGGTGGCACAACCGCTCCGATTCTTCCAACTGACCGGCGGCTTGGTAGGCAGACGCCAGCATGCCCAGGTTCTGCACGCTGTCCCCGCGCTCTTCCAGCCGGCGCTTGAGGTAGCCAATGGCCAGGGCCAGGTCTTCCTTGGAACCGAGCAAGGAAGAGAGATTGAAGTGCGCTTCGGCATAGTGCGGCTGCAGCTCCAGCGCCTTTTGGTATTGCCTGATACCCTGCTTGGTCTTGCCCGTATGCACCAGCACATTGCCCAAGTTCAGACAGGCCTCCGCGCTGGCAGGCTCGTCATTCACTATCTGTTCTGCGATCTGGCGGGCCTGCTCAAAGCGCCCCAACTCGAACAACGCCGCCGTCTGGTTGATACGCGCCTGGAAGAAACCGGGAGCAATCTGCAAGGCCTTCCCCAACCAGGGCAAGGCCGCTTCGGGCTCCCCGTTGGCGATATGCCATTCCCCCAGGTTGCTGAGCACTTCGGGGTAATCGGGCTTAAGTGCCAGTGCCTGCTCATAGGCCGCACGGGCGTCCTCGAAGGCGCCGCCATGGCGACAGGCCGCGCCCAGACTGCACCAGATGTCTGGCGCCTTCGGGTTGACAGCAATGGCCTGACGCAAAAGCGCTATCGCCTGCAGGTGGTCACTGCGGCCCAAAGCACGCTTGGCCATGGCGTGCAAGGCAGACGCGTCGCCAGCGGAGGCCCCTCTTTGATCCACGGCATCTGCAACATGGCCCAAGCCCCGGCTCTCCAGCCAGCGTGACACCCAACGTGCAAGGAGGCGCATGCTATGTGCCTCGCTCAGATGCTGACCAAATAGTCTTTTGCCAACGTGCGCATTTCACCCTCTGAGCGTTGCGATTTGCTCGCCAGCACCCACAGATCGAAAGCGCCTGGACGCCTGAAACCCGCAACCATGGGAAAGCCCGCTTCACGTAGCACCTGAGTCAGCGTGCTCAAGGTAAAACCGCAGTGGTGTGACATCCATTGCGGGTTCTGCTCCACAAAGGGCCGGTAGCTGTACAAGATGTCGAAGGGAGTAATGGTTCCGGAGGGCGACTCGTAAGCCGGTTCGAACATGCGGTCTTGCGCAATCATGGCAGCCGCGGCCTGCACATCCGGACAAGTGATCACAGCGAAGCCATCGTCCTTCAACACGCGCCAGAATTCGGCTAAAGCTTTGGGCACATCGTGCCAGTACAGGTGTTCCAGGCCATGCGAAGAGTAGACGGCGTCGGCAAAACCGCTACCCACGCTGACCATGTGGGTCATCGTCGCTTCAATGTCCGGGTGCACCGTTGCATCCGCGTCCAGACGCAATTCCTTCCAGCCCTGGCGATGGAAGCCCTCAACTGGAATATGGGCCAAAGTAGCGTGACCACAACCCACGTGCAGCAGCAATTTATTGCCGTCATTGGGTGCAACTGCAGTGACAACGGGTAACAAATCATGGCGCCTCTGGAAGCTGGAAAACCAGCTCTCAATGCGACGCACGATCCATCCGCTCCAGACACTCATGTGCTGGAAACAAATGCATTGAGTACCAGGGAGAAAACAACTTTGCGAACAGTGGCCGCGTCAAATCCGGCGGCCAGCAGTTTCTTCTGGAATTGGTAGGTTGCCAACGCCCGCCCCAAAGGGCCCAGTCCAAACTGCTTGCGAATGGCTATGGCTTCCTTGTGAAAGGCATGCAATGCCCCGGCCCATTCGCCATCGGTAATGCGCTTCTTGCGATTGGCCGGAACCGATCGGAAAAAGGCTTCCAGCAAAGCGGCGGCGACCGCAGCAGACTTACTCACGTTGGCCCCCATTTTGGGGTGCACCGCAGGCGCACCCAGAGGACATCAGCCAGTGCACACGATGGTTGCGACGGCGGAGTTGGCAGACGTACCCTTGCTATGAGTCAACGTTACGCCAGCCGTTGCACCCGCTACTGTGCCGCACGACCCTTGGGAAGAAATTTGAAAAGCACTATCCCATGTCGCCATACCGGCCGTAAGTGCGTTGGCTGGGGTTGCGCCAGAAACCGCTATGGATTGGGTATTCTTGGCTTGTGCAGCGGCGTAATTGATCGATGCATACGAAGACAACGCACCAGCAGCGCCGGTAATGGCTGCGTTCTTGGCATCGGAACTCAGATCGACAAACTTAGGCAATGCGACTGCAGCCAATACGCCCAAAATCACGATGACCATTACCAACTCAATCAGCGTAAAACCGCGTTGCTCTTTGCCCATGATGTTCGCCTTCCAAGTATGTAGTTTGATTCAGCCCAGGCGGCTACCTGCACATTGCTATAAATGATACTGACTTTTAGCTAATCACTACCTTACAGGCCAAACTTTTCTGCGCTGAGTCAAAGTTCTGTTGCGTATGCGGCATCATTTAACGAGCTGCCCCGCCCATTGGTAGTTTTGCGTAGCGTTGATCTGAAGCGGGCCCGGTGGCGTACTGATGCGAAACCACATGGCCGGGGCATATTCCTGTGTATTCAGACCCTGGGTATTCAATGGCTCGTAGCCGATGCATACGCAGTACGAATCAAATACCCAGGTTCCGGCCTGAACGGACTGGCCCTTGCTGCTGTCGAGCACGCCGACGTAGTTGCCCGGAAGGTGATCGAGCAGCAGAAACGGATTGCGCTGCATCGCCACATCGACGCCGGTATGTTTGGCTTCACGTTGCAGGAAGTCCAGCAGCAACGCCGTACGAAGAGATCCCAGCGTGGACTTGACAGCTGCCAATTCCCCTTGCGCCTGCACCAGCCGAAACTCTCGAAAAAAGTAACCCGTCAGCGCCAGAATCACCGCGGCCAAAAGGCCCCACTCCAGCGCCCTGCGCGTGAAATTGCGCTGCATCCCTAGCCGCCCCCCTTGCCCATGGCGGCCTGGCCCAGGTTCCATAGCGGCAAGAAGACGCCCAACGCCAGCAACAGCACCAAGGATGCAATCACGGCCAGCAAGATGGGCTCGATGGCGGCAGACAGGCCTTTGATGGCGTAGTCCGTATCGCGCTCATACATTTCGGCGATCTCGAACAACAGGCTATCCAGCTCGCCGGTTTCCTCACCCACGTTGATCATCTGCAGCACCACCGGAGTGAATACGCCGGTTGCCGTGGCACAACGGGAAATGCTCTCGCCCCGCTCAATGCCATCGCGCATTTGCTCGATGCGGCTTCCTATGAAGGCGTTGTCCACAGTCTGCGCCACCACGGTCAGCGCCTGCACCAGTGGCACGCCACTCTGGCTGGACAGGGCAAAACTGCGCGCAAATCGAGACAGCGTAGCCTTCAGAATGATGTCGCCTACGATGGGCAGTTTGAGCTTTTGGGCATCCCATCTGTAGCGCCCCTGCGGCGTTCGCAGGTACGCGCGAACCGCCACCACGGCGCCTATGGTGAGTGCGATCAGCAACGGCCACCAGCTCACCATCCAACCCGAAAACGCCAGCAAGCCGCGCGTGAGCAAAGGAAGCTGCGCATTGAAGCCGGCAAACACCTTGGCAAATACCGGAATCACAAAGATGTTCAGCACCACGATGGCCAGGGCCATTGCGATCATCACAAAGGTCGGGTAGCGCATGGCCTGCTTGATGCGCTCGCGCACATCACGCTCGAACTCCATATGCTCGTTCAGCCGCAGAAACACCTCGGTCAAACGGCCTGTCATCTCGCCCACGCGCACCATGGAGATATAGAAGTTCCCGAACAAGTCCTGATGCCGCGCCAGCGAGGCCGACAATTCCCGCCCCTGGTCCAGGCTGGAGCGAATGTCCTTGAAAAGCTCCACCATGGCGGGCTTGGTGGCCGACGCCTGCAAGCCGGCAAAGGCGCGCAGGATAGGCACCCCGGCCTTATTGAGGGTGTACATCTGGCGCGAAAAAATCATCAGGTCATCCACCACCACCGGTTTGCGGTTCAACCGGGCCAGCAGGCCCTCGCCCTGCTCGGTCTTGGCGACTTTTGCCTCGGCGATGTGAACCGGCGCAATGCCGGTGGCCAGCAACTGGTCTGCCACACCGCTTTCGGTCATCGCTTCCAGTTCGCCCGTGACGGACTCTCCGCGGGAATTGCGACCGCGCCAGGTGTAGGTAGGCATCCGGCTCAGTCTTCCAAGTCAGCGGCATCGATTTCGAAACCGATGCGCATGGCCTCGGCCAGCGAAGTTCGCCCCTGACGCACCAACTCTAGTGCATGAAAGGCCATGGTCTGCCCCTTCATACGGTCGCGCGCGATGCGCATGAATTCGCCCGGATCGGCGCGTGACGCCAGTTGGGTCAGCACCGCGTCCATTTCGAACAACTCATATACGCCCTGCCGACCTACATAGCCGGTGCCGTTGCATGCCGAGCAACCCAAGCCGCGTTTGGGCTGTATGTTTTCCCCATCGGCCAGCATGCCGGTGAGCCAGCCAGCCTCCTGCGCCGTAGGCTTGTGCGGGGCGCTGCATTCACGGCAGTTCAACCGCACCAGACGCTGGGCAATCACGCCCTGCAATGATGTGGAAACCATGAACGCGGGCACACCCATGTCGAGCAGACGAAACGGGGTACTGATGGCGTCCCGCGTATGCAGCGTGGACAGCACCAGGTGACCTGTGATGGCGGCCCGCAAACCGATCTCTGCCGTTTCGGCATCGCGCATTTCGCCCACCAGAATCACATCCGGATCCTGCCGCAGGCAGGAGCGCAGCACCTTGGCGAAGGTGAGTTCGATCTTGTCGTTGACCTGCACCTGCGTCAGCCCGGCCAGGCGGTATTCGACCGGGTCCTCCACGGTAATGACTTTGAGCTCGGCGGCATTCACTTCCGCCAGCGCGGCATACAGCGTGGTGGTCTTGCCGGAACCGGTAGGACCGGTGACCAGCACCATGCCGGAGGTGCGGCCCAGCAGATCGCGAAAGCGCGCCAACATGGCCTCTGGCATGCCAATGCTGTCTAGGCGGCGCATGCCGGCGCCCTGCACCAACAAGCGCATGACGGCGGACTCCCCGTAATTGGTCGGCAAGGTGGACAGACGCACGTCAATCGTGTGGTCCTTCAGACGCACGCTGAAGCGGCCATCCTGGGGCAGCCGCTTTTCCGAAATGTCCAGCCCGGCCATGAGCTTGAGGCGCTGCGCCAGGGCGCCACCAATACGCTTGTCGGCCTGCGTCTGCACCTGCAACACGCCATCCACACGCACGCGGATTTGCAGGCTGGTTTCCTGCGGCTCGATGTGCACGTCGGAAGCCCCCACCTGCATGGCATCTTCAAATAGCGACTGCAGCAGGCGCACCACGGGCGCGCCTTCGGTGCCGACCGAGGCGGTGAGTTCGCCGAAGTCCACTGCATCGCCCAGGTCTTTTTCCAGGGCGCGCGCCAGACCGCTGATTTCTTCGGTACGGCGATAGAGGCGGTCAAAGGCGGCCGACAACTGGCCTTCCGGCACCGCGGCAATGGCGATATTGCGCTTGAGGATGCGGGTGAGCTCGTCGTAGGCAAACAGGTCCAGCGGGTCGGCCAGCGCGACAAGCAGTACATCACCTTTGTCCTCTAATGCCAGCGCCTTGAAGCGCCGAGCCACGGACTCAGGCAGCAGCTTGATCACGTCAGCACGAAATGGAAAGGTCTTGAGGTTGACGAATGGAATGCGCAACTGGCGCGCCAGGCCGTTGGCGAGCAGCTCTTCGGTGATGATGCCGGTTTCTATGAGCAGGCGGCCAACCTTCTTGCCTGTGGTGCGCTGCAGGTCCAGGGTCTGCTGCAGTTGCTCCTGCGAAATCAGCTTCTGCTGAACCAACACATCCCCCAGACGCAGCTTCTCCGGACGCCCGGGTACGGGACGGGGAGCTTCGGGTGCAGCGGGCGTGCCAAGCGCTGTGGCGGCCAAGTTCATGCGCAATTCCTTGTGCGGTTTGGAAAAAATGATAGCACGGGGGTCTTCATCGCGGCACCTCGTAGGACGCTGAAACACTGCGCTCCACATACCCGATGGAGCCCACGGTACCGCTGGATGCAATGGACTGAAACGAAAAGATGGTCACCGTCACGCCGTTTTCCGGGTAGGTCTGCATGTTGCAGGTCACGTTCAGGTCGAATACGTTGCCGGTATCCACGGTTGCCGGGGACGCGGTTGGGCACACCGTGCTGTTGGCCGTCACCGCACCCAACGCCCACTCCAGCCCCGCTCGCGCCGCCCAATACGCGCGTGTGCCCTGCATGTCCTGCGCCGAACCCAGTTGCTGTGTATTGGAGAAGCTCACCATGTACGCCCCCATGCCTGCCAGCACGGTCAGGACAATGATGGCGGCAATCGCAGCGAAACCTGACTGGAAATGGACTCTGCGCTTCATGGCGTGTTGTTCACATGAATTTCCTGCTGCATCTGCACCGACTCATTGCCGCTGCTGTCCCTCACCTGCAGCACGATGCGCAACAGGGCATTGCGGGAAAGATCATCGCCGCTGTAGTCGAAAAAACAGGAGCTCACATTGTTGGCAATGACCGAACCACTTGCAGGACAGGCGCTGGTGAAACTGGTTGCGTTTACGGTGCGGTAGAGCTTGTTGCCGCTGCACACGTAGGAGACGATATGTTCCGCCGCCGGAATCACATGAAAACGGCTGCCGCCGGACTCCAGCGGAAACTGCTTGTTGGCAATGGTTAGCGGCGTTTCCCAGCCGGTGTATGGTGTGGTGTTCTGGAATTCGGTGCCCACCGCAGTCACCACCGAAGTGTTGTCCTGGTTGTAGGCATCTGCCCCGCTCACCATGGGCCCCAGGTTGTACACGCTGATGATGTCCCCGGCGACGATGCGCTGGTCATTAGGCAACAGACTGTTCTGCCCCAGCATGTTGAATAGCGTATCCGCCGCATTGAAGGTCAGCGCAGACGACGTACCGTCGGCCCGGTAGCGTCCGCCAGTCTTGGTCGGGATGAACTCCAGACACTGATTGGCCCCGGCCGTTGCCGGTGTGCGCACGGAGTTGGGCAAGGCCTTGTGCACGTCCCGTTCCAGGCGCCGGAACACGGTGTCGGTGAGGTCGGTGAGCGCTGCGCGCCGCGCCACGGCAAAGTAGGCATCGATTGGTCCGCGCATGAAGACGGCCGCCATGGCGCTGACCACACCCAGTATGACGATCACAATCACCAACTCGATCAGGGTGAATCCCAGCTGTCTCTGTGCCAAACGGGGAAACGCGCGCATCGCTAGTAATTCCCCCGGTAGCCGGTGAGCGAAATGACATCGCCCTGCGGGCTGGTGACCGACACCACGACACGATAGGCTGCCACGGAACCCAACGACGCGGATGTGACGGATACCGCGGGTGACAGGTTGTAGCCCCCCAGTCCAGTGACGGCGTTACCGCTGGCGTCTACAACGCCGGTGGTGGTGACGTAGCCGTTGTAGTCGCTGACACAGTCATACAGATTGCGCGAGCCACCGCCCGAAAACCCCAACACTGTGCTTCCTGCAGGCTTGCTGTATTCCTTGAGCAGGATTTCCTCCAGCAGCGACTGCGCAATGGCAAGCCCCTGTTTGCGCACCTGGGGATCGGCACTGGAGCGCACCACGGTGTTCGAAACAGCCAATATGCCCGCCATGGCTAGGCCCACTACCACAATGAAGATAATCAGCTCGATTAGGGTAAATCCACGGCTGCGGCGCCTATTCATGGACGTACCCCGTGCCGGATTCAATCGTGATCGAGCTGCCTACGCCACTGACCTGAATGGTTTGGCTGGCCTGGGTCGCCCCACCCGCAGTGATGGGTTGGCCCAGACCGTCAAAATTGAACGCTGTCGGGGTCGCACTGTAGGCCACACCCGACTTTGCATTGAGTACTGCGGGGGTCTCGCCCAGAGGCCCGGTCAATGTTCCCGCCGAGACGCAGTTGCTTGCGCCGTTGGCCGCTGCGATATCCAGGGCAACAGAACTGCTGGTGAAGCTCACGCAAACGGTGCGCCGCTGTGCGACCGCGGTCTTTTGGGCAAACCGCAGATAGGCCAAGGTCTGGTCGTGAAAGCCACGCGCATTGAAACCGGTCACGCTGTTGAAGCTGGGCATGGCCATGGCCGCGAGCACAGCGGTTACAACCAGCACCATGACCAGTTCGATCAAAGTAAAGCCATGCTGAACAAACATCGACGGGTACACCACGCGCTGGCTGCCAAAGCGCAATCTGCAGGTCTTCCGGATCATCTGGTGTTTGTTTTGCACGGTCCCTCATCACGCCTCGGTATTCGAACAGCCTGCCCTCCGTGTTAGGGGCAAGCCATCATAATTGAAGCACCGTGCCTCTCTGGGCTTCGTCCTGCCTCCCGGGGACTATTAGTGTCCAATGAACTCGAAGGTGACCTCTTCGTAGTCGACCAAGTCGATGAGTTCCTCGGTGAGCTCATCCGTACCGTCAGTAGTCCACTCCTGCTCTGGATCATGCGCAAGCATGGGGGCGAATGTCATGTCCAGATATTGACCATTGGGCAGCTTGATGACGTCTGTTGCCTCCGACGTCTTGTGGATTTCCCAGTCGTCAGGAGCATGGATGAAAAGCTTGATGGTGACTTCCAGCATCTTGGTCATGGCAGCACTCCTTGGTGTTGATAGACCTGCAGGGTACGACAGAGCCAATAAGATTGCCACCGAAAGGGTGTCACAAAGTGAAAAGCCTGGGTTCCGTGTGAATCACTCACTTGGAACTCAGGCTTTTGCATTTGGCGGAAACGGAGGGATTCGAACCCTCGATGAGGCTCTACACCCCATACTCCCTTAGCAGGGGAGCACCTTCGGCCACTCGGTCACGTTTCCTGGCGGTGCGAATTATCGCACGACTTCAAGCGTTTTCAGTGATGGCGGGCTGGTCCAGGTCAAAAGCTTTGTGCAGCGCACGCACAGCCAGCTCCATGTACTTCTCGTCGATCACCACAGAAGTCTTGATTTCCGAGGTGGAGATCATCTGGATGTTGATGCCCTCTTCGCTCAGGGCGCGAAACATTTTGCTAGCGATCCCCACATGGCTGCGCATGCCGATGCCGACAATGGAAACCTTGCAGATCTTGGTGTCGCCAATGACTTCCTTGGCGCCCAGCTTGGGCAGCACAGCGGTCTTGAGCAAATCAACCGCTTTGGCATAGTCGCCGCGATTGACGGTAAAGCTGAAATCGGTCTTGCCGTCTTTGCTGACGTTCTGGATGATCACATCCACATCGATGTTGGCGTCGGCAATCACGCCCAGGATCTGGTACGCAATGCCGGGGGTATCGGGCACGCCCAGAATGGAGATTTTGGCTTCATCGCGGTTGAATGCAATGCCGGAAACAATGGCTTGTTCCATGTGTTCGTCTTCCTCAAAGGTGATCAATGTGCCGGATGCGGCCTCTTCGTTGATGTCGATGTCCCAGGGCGTAAAGCTGCTCAGCACGCGCAGTGGGACCTTGTATTTGCCGGCGAATTCGACCGAGCGGATTTGCAGAACCTTGGAACCCATGGACGCCATTTCCAGCATCTCTTCAAAGCTCACGGTCTTCAGGCGACGCGCTTCAGGCACCACACGCGGGTCGGTGGTGTAGACGCCGTCCACGTCGGTATAGATCAGGCATTCAGAGGCCTTCATGGCCGCAGCCACTGCTACCGCGGAGGTGTCTGAGCCGCCGCGCCCCAGTGTCGTGATGTTGCCGCCGTCGTCGATCCCCTGGAATCCGGTGACGATGACCACCTTGCCTGCGGCCAGATCGGCGCGGACCTTGGCGTCCTCGATGGACTCGATGCGTGCCTTGGTATAGGCGCTGTTGGTGCGGATGGGAACTTGCCATCCGGCATAGCTCACTGACTCCATGCCCTCACCCTGCAACGCAATGGCCAGCAAGGCACTGGAAGCCTGCTCGCCAGTGGCGGCCAGCATGTCGAGTTCGCGACCATAGGCCTCGCCGGGTTTGGCGGGGGCCAGCTCTTTGGCCAAGCCCAGGAGACGGTTGGTCTCACCGCTCATTGCGGAAGGAACCACCACCATCTGGTGACCGGCGCGTGCCCATTTGGCGACGCGTTTGGCGACATTGCGGATGCGTTCCGTGGAACCCATCGACGTGCCGCCGTATTTGTGAACAATCAAAGCCATTGAATCAATTGGAGTGGGGCAAAACCTTTGGATTGTACCAATCGAGCACTTCCCTCCTGCGCTCCACAAAACCAGAGCCGACTTTGATGTGGATGCGGTGGCCGCGCGTGGTGCATGCCGCAATCTGGCTTTGCAGCTCTTGCAACTGCGCAGCGGCAGGAATGACTCCAAAGCGGGTCTTGAGCCAATGGCGCAAGACATTGGCCTGCCGGGCTTCGCTCAGCCGTTGCAGTGACTCGATGATGGGGCGTCCATCGCGCTCGCGCAAGACCTGCTGCAAGTCCTGCGACGCAATCTCGTCCAGCAATTCCTGCGCCTGTGCGGCATTGCGTGCGCTACGGGCAAAGGTCTCGCGAAACGAGGGAAACGCATCCTGCAATGCCGGGAGCAAATTCTTGCGGATGCGGTTGCGGGTGTAGCGCTCGTCTGCATTGGTCGGATCCGTCACAAAACGGATGTGTTCCTGCTCCAGCCAAGCGCGGATCACTGCGCCGTGCACTTCCAACAACGGTCGATAGAAGTCGACTCCATTGCGCACCCAGTGCAACGGCATCCCGCTCAAGCCTGCCAAGCCGGCACCCCGGCTCAGCGCCAACAGCAGGGTTTCGACTTGATCATCCGCATGCTGAGCGACCGCGATGGAATGCAGTGTTTCGCCCTCCGCTGCCAACTCCACCAAGCCCTGGTAGCGCGCAATGCGTGCAGCGTCTTCCGGGCTTTGTCCGGGATCGTTGGCAGCATTGACTGATTTCACACGCAGCGGCACCTGCAGCGACTCACACAACTGCTGACAATGCGCGTGAAAATCTTTGGCAGCCTCCTGCAAACCGTGATTGATATGCAGTGCAACCACCTGTCCTGGCCACTTGCGGGCACACAGGATCAGTAACGCGGTGGAATCTGCTCCACCACTGAGCGCCACCCCCAAGGGCAGCGCCGGGTCAAAGGCACGCATCGCCTGCTGCAGCGATTGCGTCATGGCAGGTGCAGCTTACTTGCTGCCCGCTTTGGTGTCGGTGAAGCGGCCGTAGCTCTGCAGGCGGTCATAGCGGCGATCCAGCAATTCCTTGACCTTGAGGTCGGCCAGCTGCCGGTAGGCGTCAGCCAGTGCGCGCTTGAGGAAAGCCGCGGCCTGCTTGGTATCGCGATGGGCACCGCCCACGGGCTCATTGACGATCTTGTCAACCAGACCCAAGGCCTTCAGACGGTGCGCCGTAATTCCCAGCGCATCAGCCGCTTCCTGGGCTTTGTCGGAGGTCTTCCACAAGATGGAAGCGCAACCTTCGGGGCTGATGACGGAGTAGATGGAATATTGCATCATCACCACCTGATCAGCCACCGAAATAGCCAGTGCGCCACCAGAGCCGCCCTCGCCAATGATGGTGGTGATGATCGGGACCTCGAGCTGCGCCATCTCGAATATATTGCGCCCGATGGCCTCGGACTGGCCTCGCTCTTCGGCGTCAATTCCGGGGTAGGCACCAGGCGTGTCCACAAAGGTGAATACCGGCAGCTTGAACTTCTCGGCCAGTTTCATGAGACGCAGCGCCTTGCGATAGCCTTCGGGCTTACTCATGCCAAAGTTGCGCAGACCGCGCTCCTTGGTGTCGCGCCCTTTTTGCTGGCCTATCACCATGCAAGGTGTGCCATTGAAGCGGGCCAGCCCCCCCACGATGCTCAGGTCGTCGGCAAAATGCCGGTCGCCGTGCAGCTCCACGAAATGGGTGAAGATTTCGGACACATAGTCCAGCGTGTAGGGACGCTCAGCGTGCCGGGCAATCTTGGTGATCTGCCAGGGCGTGAGGTCACTGTAGATGTCCTTGGTGAGCTGCTGGCTTTTCTTGGCCAGTTGATCAATCTCGGAAGAAATGTCCACTGCAGATTCGTTCTGCACGTAGCGCAACTCCTCGATTTTGGTTTCCAGTTCTGCAATCGGTTGCTCGAAATCCAAAAAAGTTCTTTTGGCCAATGCAATTCTCCTCAAAAAGAAGCAAGCCCCACACAAAGGGGCCGTTCTGTTAATACGCGACCGGCAGCGGGTCCAAAGACCGCCAAATATACCAAGTTGCCACACTGCAATATGGAACCCAGGCTGCGGCCACCTCGCGGGCGTCGCTGCGACTGACCACATCACCCGAAAAATAGTTGCGGCTGATGCCCGTGATGAGGCCCACGTCATCCAGGGGGAGCACGTTGGGCCGCATCATGTGAAATATCAGAAACATCTCGGCCGTCCAACGCCCAATGCCGCGAATCGCCACCAATTCGGCAATGATTTCCTCATCCGGCATGCTGGCCCAGTTCTTCACGTGCAGTGCACCGCTGTCAAAGTGCAGCGCCAGATCGACCAGGTATTCCACCTTGCGCGCACTCAAACCCGCTGCACGCATGTCGTCCACCTTCAGGCGCAGCACGTTGGCGGGCGTGATCTTGCGGGGCAAGAGTGCAAATCGATCCCATACCTTTTGCGCAGCTGACACCGAGATCTGCTGGCCCACGATGCTGCGCGCAAGTGTGATGAAGGCGTCACCCCGCGTCTGAAGGCAGGCGTCGCCGAATTGGGGTATGAGCTTGCTCATCACCCGGTCCTTCTTCACCAGATGCTTGCACGCTTCTTCCCAGTAGTCGGGCGTGACGGGAATGATTTCCTGGGTCTTGGCTGCCGACATTACTGCACTGCTTCCCAGGTAGTTCCGGTGGGCGAGTCCTTGAGCACAATGCCCTCTTCCAGCAACTGCTTGCGAATGCCATCCGCCCGGGCAAAGTCCTTGGCCGCCTTGGCAGCTGCACGTTCGGCAATCAGTTCCGCAATGCGGTCTTCAGAAACAGTGGCGCCCGCCTGCAAGTAGCTCTTGGGCTCCTGTTGCAGCAAGCCCAGGCAGGCACCCAACGACTTGAGCAATGCCGCCAGCTCGGGCGATTTGGTGCGATTGATCTCGGAAGCCAGGTCAAACAACACAGCTACGGCTTCAGGTGTACCAAAGTCTTCGTCCATGCCGGCCTTGAATCGAGCGGCATAGGGGTTGCTCCAATCGATGACGCTTGAATCGGTTGTAGGTGCCAGGTCCAATGCGGTGTACAGCCGTTTGAGGCCGCTACGCGCATCGTTCAGATGGGCGTCGCTGTAATTCAGGGCGGTGCGGTAATGGGTGCGCAGCAGGAAGAAGCGCACCGTCTCGGCGTCGTATTGGGTCAGCACATCACGGATGGTGAAGAAATTGCCCAGGCTCTTGGACATCTTCTCGTTGTCCACGCGCACAAAGCCGTTGTGCACCCAGAAGCGCGCCAAGGGCTTGCCACTGGCGCCTTCGCTTTGTGCGATTTCATTCTCGTGGTGCGGGAACTGCAGATCCGCACCGCCGCCATGGATGTCGAATGTTTCACCCAGCGTCTGGCAGCTCATGGCAGAGCATTCAATATGCCAGCCCGGACGGCCAATTCCAAAAGAATGGCCCCACTGGGCGGCATCCCACTTGGCATCTTCGGGTTCCGTAGATTTGGCAGCCTTCCACAACACGAAGTCCAGCGGGTCTTCCTTGCCATCCTGCACTGCAACGCGCTCACCAGCCCGCAATTCGTCCAGGGATTTGCCGGAAAGCTTGCCGTAGCCAGGAAACTTACGTACCGAATAGTTCACATCGCCCGAGTCTGACTGGTAAGCCAAACCTTTCTTCTGCAGCTGGCTGATGAGGTCCAGCATCTGCGGTACATATTCCGTCGCCCGCGGCTCAATGGTGGGCCGCTCGATGCCCAGCGCATCAATGTCCTGGTGCATGGCCACCACCATTTCGTCAGTCAATGCGCGAATGGTGATACCGCGATCGAGCGCACGGTTGATGATCTTGTCATCAATGTCCGTGATGTTGCGCACATAGGTGACGCGATAGCCGCTGCATTTGAGCCAGCGCTGCACCACGTCAAATGCCATCATCATGCGCGCGTGACCAATGTGACAGAGGTCATAAATGGTCATTCCGCATACGTACATGCGAACGTGCCCGGGCTCTGAGGGGACAAAGGTTTCTATGGCACGGCTCAGCGTGTTGTGGATGCGCAAACTCATGGGGTCGTGAAATCGGGCTCTGGACTGACGGCTACTGCAACAGGGTGTCGGATGTGGGTACTTTGCGAAGCACAGCCCCGGCTGCCGCAGGTGCCTGCCTTGGGGGGCTAAGATACAATCACCACAGTATAAAGCGCCTCCCGACTTGGGCCACATTCGCTGGGCAACGGGCAGGATAAGCACACGAGGTTGCATGCAGCAAGTACGTTCACTGATTTTTTCGTCCTTGTGGCTTGTCGCCTTGGGAATGGGCATGTTTTGCCAGACCGCCAGAGCGGATGAATACGCCGACGTAACGCAGTTGGTACGCGTAGGCAAGCTGAGCGCAGCCCTTGTCAAGGCGGATGCGTTTCTGGCAACCCAGCCCAGAGATCCGCAAATGCGCTTCATCAAGGGGGTGATCCAGCGCGATAGCGGCGCCCCTCGGGAAGCGATCGCCACCTTTGCGCAGCTCACGCAAGACTACCCTGAGCTACCTGAACCCTATAACAACCTTGCCGTGCTGTACGCAGGACAAAACCAACTCGACAAGGCCCGCTCTGCACTGGAAATGGCAATCCGCATCAATCCGGGCTATGCCACTGCGCATGAGAATCTGGGCGATGTGTACGCCAAGCTGGCGAGTCAGTCCTACAGCAAAGCGGCAGAACTCGCCCCAGCCAGTCAGGCGACACTCGGCCCCAAACTGACTTTGATCCGTCAGCTTTTGAAAACGCCAGTGAATGCGCCCTGCAAAATGTCTGACAGTGCTTGCCCAAAAGCAAACTGAGCCAACCCAAGCGACAATCCCGTGCCCGCACAAGCGGACCGAGTACGCATATTTTTTGAAGGAATGTTGCAATGAAGATGACATACATCAGCCGCCGCCTGGCACTTGGAATCACCGCCGCTCTGTGCCTGAGCACAGCGGCTCTGGCCGATGCGGCAAGTACAACCAGCCAGGTCAAGTTTCAGACCAGCCTGGGCGACTTCGCCGTGGAGGTGTATGCCGACAAGGCACCCAAGACGGTGGAGAACTTCCTGCAGTACGTCAAGGACAAGCACTACAACGGCACGATCTTTCATCGCGTGATGGACGGCTTCATGGTGCAAGGTGGCGGTCTGACCCAAGAAATGAAAGACAAGCCTACGCGCGACCCCATCCCCCTGGAAGCCAGGAACGGGCTGAAGAACGACCGTGGCACTATCGCCATGGCCCGTACCGGCAACCCCAATTCCGCCACGGCCCAGTTCTTCATCAACGTGGTGGACAATCAGGGGCTGAACGCGCCCGCGCCCGATGGATACGGCTACGCCGTATTCGGCAAGGTTGTGGCCGGCATGGACACCATTGACAAGATCCGCGTCGCCCCAACCGGCAACAAAGGCCCGTACCAGAACGTTCCCCTCACTCCCATCGTCATCAACTCTGCCACTTTGGTTAAATAAATCATGAGCAACCCTAAAGTAGAACTCCACGTCACCGGCTACGGCGTCATTACCCTGGAACTGGATGAGGCCAAGGCGCCCAAGTCGGTTGCCAATTACCTGGCCTATGTGAACAAGGGCCACTACAACAACACCGTTTTCCACCGCGTCATCCCCGGCTTCATGATCCAGGGTGGCGGCATGGAGCCCGGCATGGCACAAAAGCCCACCGATGCCCCCATCGTGAATGAAGCCAACAACGGCCTCAAGAACGCCAACTACACCGTAGCCATGGCCCGAACCGGCGATCCGCATTCCGCCACCGCGCAGTTCTTCATCAATGTGGCGGACAACGGCTTCCTGAACCACACATCCCCCACTTCGCAAGGCTGGGGTTATGCCGTATTCGGCAAGGTGATCTCGGGCACTGACGTGGTCGACAAGATCAAGGCCGTCAAGACAACGCGCAAGGGTTACCACGACGACGTGCCAGTCGATGACGTGGTCATCGAAAAAGCAGTTGTCGTTTAAACGCTGAGGACAGGGATGGATCTGCTGGCTCCATCCCCCTGGCGGTGCGTGGACTTCATATCCGACCTGCACCTGCAGGACGCTGACCGCAACACCTTTGAAGCGTGGGCCGGTTACATGCGATCTACCGATGCAGACGCGGTCTTCATCCTGGGTGACCTGTTTGAAGTATGGGTTGGCGATGACGCATTGCAACCGGGCAGTTTTGAAGCAGAATGCGTCCACGTATTGCGCGCTGCGGGTGACAGGTTGGCACTCTACATCATGCAGGGTAACCGGGACTTCCTGATGGGCCCACCCCTGATGCAGGCCTGCCAGGCAACCGCCCTACCCGACCCCAGCGTGCTGGTCTTTGGCGGAGAGCGCTGGCTGCTTAGCCATGGCGATGCACTGTGCACCGAAGACCACGAATACCTGGCATTTCGCTCACAGGTACGTACCAGTGAATGGCAGCGCGACTTCCTGGCAAAACCGTTGTCCGAGCGCCAAGGCATTGCACGCGCAATACGCAACGCAAGCGAGAACCGAAAACAATCCCAGCCGGTCTATGCGGATGTCAATACCCAAGCGGCGCTGCGACTGCTGCAAGACGCCCACAGCAAGCATCTGATACACGGGCACACCCACCAGCCGGCGCAGCACCAATTGGGCGCACAATGCCTGCGCACGGTTCTCAGCGACTGGGATGTCAACGCGAAACCGGTGCGGGCCGAAGTGCTTCGCCTGACGATCGACGGCCCCCGGGCAAACCTGGCACGGCTGCCTTTGGCATCTATTGCCAGGACTGCGGATTGACCTCGTCAATCTGCCACGGATCCAGGAACTGCTGGGCATAGCGCAGATACACGCCTTCTTTCACAAACACGTCAAACAGGTCGGGATCAATATGCCCGGTATTGCGGAACTTGTTCATGATGGACATGGCCTGCGACAGCTTCATGCCTGGTTTGTAAGGTCTGTCGCGCGCTGTCAGCGCTTCAAAAATATCAGCTATGCCCATGACGCGCGCCTGTACCGACATCTGGTCGCGCGTCAGCCCCTTGGGATAGCCCTTGCCATCCATGCGCTCATGGTGTCCACCCGCATACTCCGGCACATTGCGCAGATGCTTGGGCCAAGGCAATTGCTCCAGCATCTTGATCGTGGCCACGATGTGGTGATTGATGGTCTCCCGCTCAGCGGCATTCAATGTCCCGGCGCGTATGGTCAGGTTATCCATTTCGTCGTCGGTAAGGAACTGCGTCTCTTCACCATTGACACTGCGCCAGGTCTTGCCGGTACCAATTTCACGCACGCGCTGCAAATGTGCGTCGCTCATGAACTCACCGCCTTTGTTGGCAGTACGCAAAAATTCCCGATCACTCGTCAGCGCGTCGACCTGGGCCTGGCATTGCTCCCATAGCTTGCCTTCCGCATCGGCGTCCTTGACGTCGCGCAACGCCAGTTGCGCCCGCAATGCAGCAATTTCCTGATCGCGCTTGAGAACCTCAAAACGTGTATCTATGAGCTGGATACGGTCGCACAACGTCTCCAGTTTGGTGGACTTGTCGACCACATGCACGGGCGTGGTGACCTTGCCGCAGTCGTGCAACAAGCCGGCTATCTTGAGCTCATAGCGATCCCGGTCATCCATCACAAAGTCAGCCAGAGGGCCTTGCGCATGGGCGTTGACCGCTTCGGCAAGCATCATCGTCAATGCTGGCACCCGCTGGCAATGACCGCCCGTGTACGGGGACTTTTCGTCAATTGCCAGATTGATAAGGTTGATGAACGACTCGAACAGCTCTTCGAGCTGGTTGGTCAGGTTGCGGTTGGTGATGGCAATCGCCGCCTGGGACGCCAAGGACTCCGCCAGGCTTTGGTCGGGGCCGGAAAACGAGACAACCCGGCCAGTCTTTGGATCGGTGGCATTGATCAGTTGCAAGACTCCCAATACCTCACCGTCCTGGTCCTTCATGGGAACCGACAAAAACGACTGAGATCGGTAACCGGTGCGTTTGTCGAAACTGCGCGTACCGGAGAAGTCAAAATTCTCCGCCGTGTAGGCATCTGCGATGTTGACAGTCTGCTTGTGAATCGCTGAATACGCCGCCACCAGCGAGTCGTTGTTGGCACCCTTGTCAGTGTAGAGCGGTAGCTCAGGGAAATTGATGGGGTTGCCCGAAGTACCGCCCATGGCTATCTGGAGCGAGTCGGTGCGCAGAATTTCAAAGCGCAAGGACTTGCCATCTTCGGCCATGCGATACAAGGTTCCACCGTCCGCATGGGTAATGGTTTTGGCCGCCACCACGATGCTCTCAAGCAGGCGAGTGATGTCGCGCTCCTTGGACAAGGCCGTCCCGATGGAGTTGAGTTGCTCAAGGCGGCGCAACAGGTTTTCTACCGAATCCACATAAACCTCCTGGTGTTCACCAAGGCGGCACATCGCATGTGCCGAAAACATTGTTCCACAACTGCGTGCCTAGCGCTGCCAGGAGCTAGCGTTTGAGCAAGGCCTTTACCGCATTTTGGAGACGACGTGCATCTTCCGCGTTGTACGCACCAGAAAAGATCACCGCCGTATCCTGCCCCCAAGTCTGCGCTGGAGCTGGATCATTGCGGCGAGTCAGTAGTTGCAATTGCAGCATGCGCCTTGCGGACAGGTGTTCGGCAGGCGTGGGAACTTCCGCCGCCATTTCCAGACGCAACAGTGCCTCTGCCGGTGTCACCCCCTTGGGAGCCGCCTTGAACTGTCCGCCCAAAGCCTGTTGCCAGACACTGCGGGTGGCCGAAGTGACCTTGGGACCCAGCTCCTGGGCATTGGGCAAGAGCGCTGCATCACGCTTTTCCCAGGCCGTCAGCAACTGACTGAGTGCTTCACCATGGGCTTGGGCGGCCAGCTTCTTGAGTGCGAGCTGCGCATGCTCCAGCGCCTCTCGCTGAGCCCGGAAAGCGGCATCTCCCAGACGGGGAGCCTCTTGCCAGGCGGCAGGACGTGCGCGCTCATCCCCGCGCCCTCTGGCATCAGGCTTGCCGTCCCGCCCTGCCCTGGGCGCATCTTTGCGGTCATTCCATTTGCCAGCCCTTCCAGCCGGCGCAGCGGGCGCCTCTTTCTTCATGCCAGGACGGTCATCGCCCCGCACAGCCACCACGGGCTTGGGTTTGGGAGCCACTACTGGAGCCGGTGCGGTTGCTGCCGGCTCGGCCGCTTCACCTTCGTTGGCCTGTGCCTCGGCGGGCTGCGCTTCGGGCGCAACGGCCTCCTTGGCAGCATCCTCCTGAGCACCGGCTTGTTTGACTTCTTCCTGAGCCAGCGCTTGGCCACTCAAGGCCGCATCCAGTGCAGCCATGGCAGCCCGGATCGCCTGTGCATCACCCGAAGCATTGGCCGCTTCCAGCGCCTTTGCGGCTTCCAGCACTACGCGGTCACGTGCGTTGAGGGTGGACTGTGCTTTTTCCCGCTCCTGTGTCTTGCGGTTAAAGGCATCATCAATGGGTTTGCGGAAAGCGTCCCACAGCTTTTGCTCCTGGCGCCGGTCCATGGGAACCGTGTGCGCCTCGGCCTGCCAGCGTTGCTGCAGCGCCTTGACGGCATCCACACGCAGCACTGGCGCCGCGCCAAGGACCTTGGCCTCTTCAATCATGGCTTGGCGCCTCAGCAGACTTTGCGCCTGCAGAGCCTCCAACGGAGCCGCCGCATTGGCGATTGCCTGTTTCCAGAGTGGCTGGAGTTCGGCAAACACCTTCTCACCCACGTGACCGCCTTCACGCCAACGGTCACCGAACTGGTGCAGGATGCGATTGAAACCCTTCCAGTCGTCATCCAAGGCCGTACGGTTTTGCTCGGCCCAGGCGTTGACCTCTTCAATCAGGGCCAAGCGTTGGGCCTTGTGCTCAGCCGCCTCTGCCTTGACCTTCTCCAGCCAGGCTTCAACGACCTTGTGTGCTTCGTTGCAGGCCTCATCAAAGCGCTTCCATAAGGCGTGGTTGGGTACACCTCCCTGGTCAGTCTGCTTCCACTGCTCGCGCAGGGTGCGCAAGTTTTCCTGCATCTTGCGACCGCCAATGGCCTGACCTTCCGGGCGCTTGAGCAAGCCTTCGGCCTTGGCGACCAACTCTTCGCGAAGCTGGTCGGCCCGCCAACGCTGCCACCCTTCCAGTTCACCGGCCGCGGCCAGAGCAGCGTGGGCTTGGTTTTCCAGACCTGAATCAATCAGCTTTCCGAATTCCTTCAAGGCCTGGCGTAGCGCAGCGGCGGCACCTGCGCTGGCTTTACCATGGCCCTCGCCCACTTCCGCTTCCAACTTGGACAGCGCTTCTTTAACCGATTGGGTGGCTTGAGCACGCACTTCCGGATCGACCTGCGGCTTGGCAGGCTTGGAAACGGCCTCTACCGGCACTCCCCGAGCCACCCGCAGCTCGTCGGCCCATACCGGAACGGGAGGCAACGCGCTGCTGGGATCATTGGCAGCCGCAACCGCCTGTGCCAGTGCGCCCTGAAAGGCATCCCAAACCACCAGCAACTGGGCCCTCGACGCGTCCAGCAACGGAGGAAACTTGGCATCCACGCTGGCCCAGCCAGGATTGCTCAATAAAGCAGATGCCTGGGCCTGCCAATGTTCAACATCCACTTTCAGGCTGTCCAGCGCCACTTCTGCATCCTTCCAGGATTTTGTGGACAGGACTTCAATCCGTTGGGCCAGTAGCACCGCGGCCTCGCGCTGCACCTGCACCTGATGCTGCAAATCTTCGATACCGCGCACGCGCTCGGCCAACTCCAGCTTCAAAGTGGCCAACGGTTCTTTGCTCAAAGGCGCGCCAGCCTTGGCGGCGTCGCGTTGCCAAGCCAGTGCGTCGGCAATATTGAGCTTGGTTATGGCCAGCAGAGCTTGCGCCTTGGCAGCCCACTCGGCAGCCATGGCCTCCTGCCCTTTGGAGCGGCGAACTTCGTCCAGGCGCTCGCGCACCAATTTGGCTGCGCCCTTGTCTTTGACACTGAGCTCCTTGAATACTTCTGCCAGCTCTTCCGATGAAGGCTTGCCTGCCAGCCAGTCGCGAACCCGTGCTGCGCGCTCTCCGGCAGTGGGTGCGGAAAATGCACCTTTGGTCAATGCGTCCAGTTGGGAGATGTCGGTATGTTTGGCGGAATGAGATGACGTCACAGTAGGCTCAGGTCGAGGTGATGGGTAAAACAGCCCGCTATTTTCGCTGTTAATTGACTGCATTCCCTTTTTTTCGACTGACAGTCCCTATTTGCGGGCAAAAGAAAGCCCGGATACCTGCGATGTGCAAGAAATCCGGGCTTGGCGAGGGACGGTCTGTCCTGATTCGCCTGGTTTCGCTGTCTGGTGAGATTGAAGTCACCGGACAGACCGGAAGCAATGGATTGCCTCCAAGAGCGTCGGGGCCGCTTTATCGCGCTCAACTCAGTTGACGGACTGGCTACTGCCGACACATGCCTACCTGCGCAGGCCAGTGCACTTTAGATGAATGCCCTCAGCTTTTCAAACCGCTGTTTCAATGAACAGAGCAAGTGCCATTGGGAAATTTCACTGGACGTGCCATGCAGTCGGAACCCGCATGGGGATTGAAATCGACCATTTGTCAAAACAAAGACATATATAAAACATGATTGATATGGTTGACTAGTTATAATGCGAACACCTAGAATCCGCGCATCCCTCAACCACCCGAGGGATTACCCGCATCCGCTGCCGAACCCGGCATATTCAAATCGCTGCACATGTCTAGAGGACGACGCAGGATATTGATAGCGTACCAACCCAAACGTGGTACCCACTGTTTGCTCCAGCAATTCTGCTGGCGGCCAATGGAATGGGGACCCGCCTAAGAAGGAAGAGCTATGACAGCGACCGAAAAATTCAACCGAGGGCTGCGCGTTTTTGTAAGCGACATCGCCCAGGGCTTTTTTGAAATCACACACAACGGTTTCGCCCTGCTGGGCTTGGCCGTGATGTTTGCCATCATCACACTGGCCGCCCGCCCCGAACTGCGGGATGCTGGCGAGGCACAACTCATCACCTGGCTGCAGGAACGCCAAGCCGCCATCAATGGCTTTGTCAGCAATACCGACGCTGTAGACCGTGCCACAGCCGCTGACCCCAAGAGCCTGCCCAAGCAACAGGCGGCCATCACCTATTGGCTCAGCAAGAAGTACGGCATTGCGCCAGAACCCCTTAGTGCGCTCGTTGCCGAAGCCTATGACGCAGGCGCCAAGAACAAGCTCGACCCAACGCTGATCCTGGCTGTCATGGCCGTGGAATCGGGATTCAATCCATTTGCCCAAAGCAATGTGGGCGCCCAAGGTTTGATGCAAGTCATGACCAAGGTGCATAGCGAGAAGTATCAATTCTTCGGTGGCCAGTTCGCCGCCTTTGACCCGCTCACCAATCTTCGCGTGGGCGTCAAAGTGCTGCAGGAGTGCGTGGCACGCGCCGGCTCGCTGGAGGGTGGACTCAAGCTCTACGTAGGCGCGGGCAATCTGGATGAAGACGGTGGCTACGCCGCCAAGGTGATGGCCGAGCACGCTCGCCTGCAGCAGGTTGCTGCAGGTCGCTCCGTCCCTCAGCTAAACACAACGTCGGTACCGGTAAAAGCCTCATCGCCTGCCAAGCCACAAACGGAAACCGTGGCCAGCCTTTTCAGCTCCTGATCCGGCTCAGTTAAACTCGCACTGCACGCGACTGGCGATAGGCCCTTGACCAACCGGTTTTCAGGGCTGATGTGGGATACCACAGGGGAGCGTGCCGCACGATGGTGATAAGTCGCTGCGATCAGCCGTTCGCCTGGGCAGCCCTGTGTCAAACCACACCCACAGGCCCAATGTCTTAAAGGACTGCCATGTACGACCGCAACATTCTTGTTGAACAGACCGATCCCGAACTGTGGAAGGCCATCCTGGCCGAAAATGCCCGTCAGGAACACCACATCGAGCTGATTGCCAGCGAAAACTACGCATCCCCCGCCGTCATGGCTGCCCAGGGAAGCCAGCTTACTAATAAGTATGCAGAAGGCTATCCAGGGAAGCGCTACTACGGCGGCTGCGAATTTGTGGACGTTGCCGAGCAACTTGCCATTGACCGCGTGAAGCAGCTGTTTGGCGCAGAAGCGGCCAATGTGCAAGCCCATTGCGGTGCCTCTGCCAATGAAGCCGTATTCCTGGCCTTCCTGAAGCCAGGCGACACCATCATGGGCATGAGCCTGGCCGAAGGTGGCCACCTGACCCACGGAATGCCCCTCAACATGAGTGGCAAATGGTTCAACGTGGTGAGCTATGGACTGGACGCCAAAGAAGCCATTGACTACGACGCCATGGAGCGCAAGGCCCATGAGCACAAGCCCAAGCTGATCGTGGCCGGCGCTTCGGCGTACAGTTTGCACATTGATTTTGAACGTTTTGCCAAGGTGGCCAAAGACATCGGCGCCATTTTCATGGTGGATATGGCCCACTATGCGGGTCTGATTGCCGCTGGCGTCTACCCTAACCCGGTGCCGCACGCCGACATTGTGACCTCCACCACCCACAAGAGTCTGCGTGGCCCCCGTGGCGGCATCATCCTGATGAAGGCTGAGCACGAAAAGGCGATCAACAGCGCGATCTTCCCTGGCTTGCAAGGCGGCCCCCTCATGCACGTGATTGCCGCAAAAGCAGTCGCGTTCAAGGAGGCGCTGGAACCCGGCTTCAAGCAGTACCAGCAGCAGGTATTGAAGAATGCCCAGATCGTGGCCGAAACCCTGACGCAACGCGGTCTTCGGATTGTGAGCGGCGGCACCCAAAGCCACGTCATGCTGGTTGACTTGCGGTCCAAAGGCATCACCGGCAAGGAAGCTGAAGCCGTTTTGGGCAGCGCTCACATGACCATCAACAAGAACGCCATCCCCAACGACCCGGAGAAACCCATGGTCACCAGCGGCGTGCGTATAGGCACACCAGCCATGACCACGCGCGGCTTCAAGGACGAAGAAGCGCGCTTGACTGCCAATCTGGTTGCGGACGTGCTGGACAATCCACGCGACGCAGCCAACATCGAAGCCGTTCGAGCCAAGGTGCACGCCCTGACCCAGCGGTTCCCGGTCTACAAATAAGTCGAGTGACCTGAACATGAAGTGCCCCTTCTGCGGAAATTCCGAAACCCAGGTCGTGGAGACCCGGATTGCCGAAGATGGGGACTTCATTCGTCGTCGCAGGCAATGCGGCTCCTGCGAGAAGCGCTTTACCACTTACGAGCGTCCGGACGTCAACTTCCCGTCCATCGTCAAGAAGGATGGACGACGCATCGAATTTGAGCGAGCCAAGCTCCAGGCCTCCATGAACCTGGCGCTACGCAAACGGCCGGTCAGCACAGAACAGGTGGACGCGGCGATCGAAAGGATCGAGGAAAAGCTGCTGAATCTGGGATTGCGTGAGGTGCAATCCACCCGCATTGGTGAACTGGTGATGCGCGAGCTCAAAAAGCTCGACAAGGTTGCTTACGTGCGATTCGCTAGCGTGTACCGCAACTTTGAGGATATTGATGAGTTCAAGACGTTGGTGGATGAGGTAAGCCGGTAGGGCTTAATGTCCTGAACATTCCGAAAAAGATGTCGTTTCAACTCTCACTCGCCCAACGCTATTGAGAACTACGTTATAGGCATCCTGAACTTTGGCGCTAGTTGGGCATATCTTAAACGTACCAGCTTGGAATCCGCCGCTCGACAGTCTACTGTATCCCATTTGATTGAACGAAACATAGTTACCAACACTACTGTTGGCCAGTATCAATACAGAAGTTTCATTTTTGAAATATATGGATATTATCTCCTCCGAAGCATCTCTGACACCAGACTTGTTTCCATCGTGAAATACTATCCAGCCCTGACTCCATTCGCCGCTTTTTGAACAGAACAAGCCATCAGAGGATTTACACAATGTCACATGTGGATTTCTCTTGATTGCCTCAATTCTAGCCTGAGTTATTCCAAGTAGTAAAGTCTGGGCAACCTGCTTCAGTCTGATTTTCTGCATCATTTCAGACAAAGTTGGAACAAATACTACCAACAAAACAGAAATAGTGCTGACTACCACCAAGGATTCCAGCAACGAAATTCCACTGCTGGACCGAGCACTTTGGCGGAACGAATTGCTCCCTTGCTTTAGATCAATCCGTAACGAATCCCGAATGCTCAGGCATTTGATAGGCGTTTTACATTCATTTGCTCGCATGAATGCCAATATGCAGCGCCATGGAAGTCAAGTCTTGATGGAAAAATGATCAAATGGCACCAGGCAAAAGAGCCGTTCGTCAGGAAAAACCGTCGTTTTGTCAGGAAACCTTCGTAGCATAAGAAAAAACTCTGTACTCTAAAATTTAGAAGGCGTTGCGCACATTGCCGTGACGCCATTGAGCAATTAACCTTCACAGGCAGAGTTGGAAAATAGAATGAGAAAAACTTCGGGATTTACCTTAATAGAATTGATGATTACAGTAGCTGTAATTGGGATTCTCGTCGCAATTGCAATGCCAAGCTATTCTGATTATGTCACTCGTGGCAGCATTCCAGAAGCCACCACAGGTCTTTCGCAAATGCGGGCGCGAATTGAGCAATATTATGCAGACAATAGAACATATGTAGGATTTACTTGTCCGGCGCCAGAGCAAGTCAAAAACTTCACTTTCACATGCCCCACACTAACAGTCAATACATATATTCTTCAGGCCGCGGGCAATTCATCCAGCAAAGTATCCGGGTTTACATACACTATTAATCAAGCTGGTACGCGGACAACGGATACTCCCTCGTGGGGAGACAGCAATACCTGCTGGGTGGTAAATAAAAATGGGGGATGCTAAATATGGCAAAAAAGGTCCAGTCCGGCGTGACGCTACTGGAGGCCATGATAGTAATTACTATTGTTGGAATTCTGGTAGCAATCGCATTTCCGGCATATCAAACTCAAATCGCAAATGCACAGCTCAAGGTTAAAGCAGAATCTGCTTTAAATGGTCTTCAATTTGCTCGAAGTGAAGCACTTCGCAGAAACACACGTGTTTTTTTCACCGTAAGTTCAGACTCCTCTTGGACGGTCGGATGTGAGACTACTGTTGCAGATTTGAATGGTGACGGAACGGCTGATTGCCCTGCATCCATTCAAACAAAATCGGCGCAGGAGGGAAGTGGAAATATCACTATCTCATTTGCCCCAACTGCATCAAGAACCGCAACATTTACTGGCCTAAGTTTGCTGTCCGCGACCAACAAAGACAGTTCACTTCCTTTTACTCAAATAAATTTTTCAACTAGTGGCACTAGCAAAACATACCGAATTACTTTGACACCAGGCGGGCAATCGAAAATGTGTGATCCAACTGTCACCACAGCCGGAGACCCACTTTTATGCTGAATATTGAAAATAGCACCAAGGGAAAGCAAGACGGATTTCTGTTAATCGAAGTTCTGGTTTCCTTATTGATTTTTTCTATAGGATTACTTGCTCTTATCGGGATGCAGAATTTTTCTATCAATGACACATTGCACGGCAAATACAGAACAGATGCGAGCTATTTAGCAAACAGCATAGTGGGACAAATGATGATAGACAAAAACAATATCTCTTCATATGCGGATGGAGGCTCGTCAACCAATCGATCCTCTTGGGACACCCAAGTGAGTGCCGCACTGCCCAACGGAACGACTTCTATCACAATAACTGGAGGTAGCGCCGTAACAGTTGTAATTGGCTGGAGAAATCCGAATGAAACCCAGGCCCACAATTACACGGCATTAGCTCAGGTAGTATTCTGAAATGAAAATGAAATACCAAAGATTTCCGAGCAAGTCCAGAGGCTTCAATCTTGTCGAGTTGATGATTGGTTTGACTATCGCGTTAATATTTTTGCTAGTTGTTGCCGGCATTTTTGGCAATGCGAACCAGCAAAAAAATACAACGTCAAGTGGCGCAGATGCACAAACCAGCGGAGCCATTGCCTCACATATGATTGAGCGAGAGGTGAGGATGGCAGGGTTCGGATTGAATTCGACGGATTTACTTGGCTGCGAAATTTATTCATATGACGAAAAAAACTCCCCCGCAAGGTATTTTACATATTCAGCAGTCCCAGCCGTCATTACTGCCGGCAACACTACTAAGACATCTTCTTTTCCCTATGGTACGCCAGATAGTTTGACTTTGAACTATGGAAATTCTGACGTAGGCTACGGTCTTGCCAAGTTGACGACCTCAAACAATGGTAATAATGCAAATTACAAAGTAGCCAATCGATTTGGATTTCACGAAGGTGATGTAATTGTTGTAGTAGAGGCAGTAGATAGATATACACCTGACGCCAATGGCGTCGCTACGATCGGAACAAATGGCATTTATGACTGCGTGCTGGCACAAGTTACAGGCGTGCCCGGCGGTGGAAATTCCGACAATATTGTCCATAACAGCGGAAATTACACCGACGCAAATGGAAACAACGTAACCGCCCGATATAACAAGCCAAGCGGATTAGGGATATCTTTTACAACCAATGCGGAGATATACGACTTGGGTCCAAGTCCAAGCAGTGTCACTTTTTCCATCAATACGCGCGGTGAGCTAACTCGTCTGGACTTGATGGATAACCAAACATCCCAGGCGGTTGCTGATAACATTATTATGTTGCGCGCCAGATATGGTAAAGACACTGATGGCGATGGAACTGTAGATACTTGGGATCAAACTACGCCAACAACTGCTGTGCAATGGAAGCAATTGCTTGCCATTCAATTTTCTATTGTGGCGCGTAGCCAAAAAAAAGAGGGAACAATGGTCACTGCAACCCCCCTTACGCTTTGGCCCGGTGGCCCCACACTGAATTTGACAGATGATCAACGCAAATACAGATACAAGGTATTTAGTTCAATGGTGCCCTTACGAAATATGATTTGGAGCGCCTCATGAGGAACCTACCTGCGCGCTCTGATGGATTCATCATGATCGTTACCTTGGTAATACTGATTGCGATGACGCTGCTTAGTATCGGACTTTTTCGCAGCGTAGATACCGCCACCCAGGTAGCAAATAATCTGGGATTTCGGCAATCCGCAATAGCTTCAGGCGACCGTGGAGTGGAGCTGGCAATTACATGGCTCCAAAATAATAAGGCAGCCCTAACGCTGGATGCACCTGCATCAGGTTATTATGCTACTGAGCAAACAGGAACCGACTTCACCGGGCAATTAACACCTGGTGATACAACCGATGACGTTAGTTGGACGGGTGATTCGAGCTCATCACGTAGAGCGTACCCGGTCACTACGGTTGATGCTGCTGGCAACAAAGTAGCCTATATTATTCAACGTATGTGCGACCAAACAGGCGCCTATATAGCAGGCTCCTCCATTCAATGTGCAGTCAGTAACTCTCAAGTTATTACCGGCGCGTCACAAGGAAGTTCATCGTATGGTAGTTACGCAATTACGGGTAAAGCCATGATCTATTACCGCATTACCAGTCGTACGGAGGGCCTGCGCAACACCGTGTCTTACGTACAAACACAAGTTTTAATAGAGTACTAGGAGCCTCCTATGCTGAAATATTCATCAAACTCATCATCTGCCAAAATAATATTATTGCTTTCGCTCGCAATAACATGTTCCGTTTATGCTGCCTCTAGCCTGAACATATCCAATGTTCCTTTGGGAACTGCGATTGGATCCTCAATCAAGCCGAATTTGCTATTTGTTTTAGATGAGTCCGGAAGTATGGAGCAGGACTATACACCAGACTATGTAAACGACAGAATTTGCCAATCCAACATGAGCTCTCCTGGCAGTACCAACAATTGCCAATTGGGTGATGTTTTATACAATACTTCATCGGTTAATTCCCAATATTACAATCCTACCATACTGTACAGTCCACCTAAAAATGCGGATGGAACAGATTGGTCTAACGCATCCACTTCCGCCACGTTAACAGATCCTTTTCTTAGCACGTCTACCAAAGACCTTACATCAAAATATACAAATCTATACTGGTGCAAGAACCGGAGCGACTCTCCGCCTTCCACGAATTGCGTACAAAACACCACATTCCCAACTACTGGGTATTATTATCCCGACTCAACTTATAGCAATCCGATATCCAAATCGGACGGCCATCCCTACTATTATGTTCTTTCGACCACCCCCAACTGGTGTTCAGATGCGGCACTAACAACATGCCAGACTCGCAGAACTTCTACATTTAAGTACCCAAGCGTGACGGCGGCATCAGCAATTACGGGTGTTGAAGCCAGCACGACCTTCTATGTCAAAACTGCGGGATCTGGCAATGTTAGCATTTCTTTAAATGGAACGGTAATTGCGACCTTGACAGGTGTTTCATACTCGGCCAGCAATAAGAACAACCGGAATGATTTAGCGAATAAGTTAGTTTTGGCAATAAATAACTCTGGGAGTTTATATGCATCTCTGGTCTCTGCAGATACCGGCGGCAGCACATGCTCAACATCCACGCCTACATGCGCAAAGATTAAAGTCGCCAATACGCAGAGCCCAGCAACTTCTACCTCCAACACAACTTACAACAACCAGACATTTAATGTTGCGGGCGGCACAAGTTCTTTTACAACCTCCTCCTCCACAAAATTGACTGGCGGTATAAATTACTCTGCTGCGACCTCGGGTGTTACGGTCAGTCGAGTAGACATTGTTCCCGCAACTTCAACTTATACAAAAGCAGCGGGTAGAACGGATTGCACGGGTTCCAGTTGCACTTATGCGCAGGAACTTCAGAACTTTGCGAATTGGTACTCCTATTATCGAACCCGCATTTTGATGATGAAGACAGCCATGAGTCGTTCTTTTTCTGCACTTAGTGATACTGCTCCTGGAGCAGGCTTTCGAGTCGGACTGACATTCATCAGCTCAGGAGCAAGCGCAGCGCAAATAGCCGCTCAATATGCAACAAGTTGCTGGAACGCAAACAAATCAAAAAGACTTGCCATTGGAGATTTCAATAGTACGCAGAAATCATCTTTTTACACCAACCTTTTTGGTGTGCAGACGTGTACTTACACACCGCTTCGTGGCGCACTGGCACGCGCGGGCCAAATTTATGCCGGCACCGCATATGTAATTTCATCTTCTGATGGTGATCCGGTTCAATACTCGTGCCAGCAAAATTTCACCTTTATGTCCACGGACGGATATTGGAATGATAATATTGAAGACTCGAGCTATGGACCATTGAATATGGATAGCTCCGCAAATGTAGGAGACCAAGATGGCACAGATACAGGTTATTTTGCGGATGCGTTAAAGAAATCCGATACATTGGCAGATGTTGCAGCCTATTACTATAAGACCGATCTGCGTCCCGCACTTAAGGATGATGTTCCTACATCAACCAAGGATCCAAATAATAAACAGCACATGGTTACCTTTACTATGGGTTTAGGCGTAGATGGTAATTTACATTACTCTCCAGACTATGAAACTGGAGGCTCCGCGGACTACACTGCAATTGGACAAGGCACCAAGAATTGGGGTGATCCAATTACCAACACCGCCGAATCTCGTATCGACGACCTATGGCATGCAGCTGTTAACGGGCATGGGCTCTACTTCTCAGCAGGCAATCCTACTGAAGTTACCAGTTCACTCGATGCTGCCATAAAGCAGATAACAACTCAAGCGGGAGCTGGTGCAGCCGCGGCCACATCCAATCTCGAACCTGTGGCTGGTGACAACTTTGCATATGTTGCCAGCTACAATCCAGATACTTGGTACGGAGATCTTCAGGCAAGAACTATAAACCTCAGCACCGGTGCTATTGACACTTCTGACAACACATCCATCTGGGCAGCCCAACTACTATTGGATTCGCAGACTACGCGAACTCTATACGGCTTCAACGGCACTGCATCTGGTACAGATAAAAAGATATCGCTTACCTGGACCAATGCGCAATCCCTGAACTGGGACAAGAGCGGCTCGGATTATTTCAATCCTGCACAGATTTCCCAATGCGCAACTATTTCAAATTGTCCTGGCGCGACCAAGGCCAACATGTTTACCTATTTGATGGGCGGTGCGGATACGACGACCAATAAGTCATACCGAACACGACTTCATGTATTGGGTGATATCGTGAATTCCCAACCTGTATACGTAAAACAACCATCGTTCTCTTACGCAGATTCTGGTTATTCAACATATAAGGCAGTAGCACGAAAATCCATGGTGTATGTAGGTTCTAATGATGGATTTTTACATGCTTTTGACGCAAGTAATGGCCATGAAGATTGGGCCTATCTGCCGACAGCTGTTGTGCCTTATATTTTCAACCTGGCAGACACCAAATATTCTCATAGGTATTTTGTTGATGGCACGATTACTGTAGGTGACGTAACATCTTCGGGCAACTGGAAAACTGTGCTTATTGGAGGGTTGAATAGTGGTGGAAATTCATTTTATGCACTTGATATCACTGACCCAACCGCCCCCAAAGCAATATGGGAGTTTACCGATTCACAAATGGGAAAATCATTCGAAAACCCCATAATCACCAAACTCCCTAGTGGATCAACGAACTCCAGCGGAACTGATATATCCGGAAAATGGGTGGCCATTCTAACTTCCGGGTACAACAACTCAACAGGTATTGGAATACTATATGTCATTGATGCTTATACTGGTGTCGAGCAATTTAGAATATATACCTGCACATCACAGACTGGACCAACTGGTTGTTCTGGAACAAGCTCTTCTCCTTCTGGCTTGGCCCGAATAAATACTTGGGTCAACAATCCTGTCACCGATAACACTTCACTTTATGCTTACGGTGGTGATCTCGATGGAAATTTGTGGCGCTTCGACTTGAAGGCAAAGACCGTGTTCAAAGTGGCAGCCATTGCAGAACCCATCACGGTCAAACCTGAATTAGCACTTGTCAATGGAAACAAAGTAGTTTACTTTGGAACTGGAATTTTCTTGCAATCTTCAGATCGCTCTGATACAACCAAACGAAGCATATTTGGAATCAAAGACAATTTTGCAGCCACGTCAGAGCTCAAGAACGTGAAAACATCGGGGGATTTGGTTAAACAAACAATGTCTTTGGTCGCCAATTCGACAACAACAAGAACGGTGGCCACTCCGGCCACTGTGGACTGGTCTACTAAGTCGGGGTGGTATGTAGAGCTACTAGAAGATGGGGAACGCGTCAATGTGGATCCCAAAATTCAACTTGGCACACTCGTCGTTGCGTCGAATGTGCCCGATGTAGTTAGCTCGGCCACTTGTACTCCAGGAGGACATGCTTGGCTTAACTTCCTCGATATTAAGACTGGCTCTTACATTGACAATGCCCAGAGCAATTCAGGCAATATAGTTTCAAGTCGAGTCGGTTCCGCACTTGCGGTAGGTGTTAACGTGATCAAGCTGAGCAATGGCAAGGTAGTAGCCATTACAACAACTGCTGATAACAAACATCCTGTAACAGAGACACCAGTTAGTTCAGCAAACCTTCCCATGAAACGGGTTTCTTGGCGTGAATTGCTTACCGATTAGCATCTTTCCGTGATCGATAGCCAGCTGTTTGTCTCTGCACAAGATATGACTTGCTAACTTTTCTTACCTCTCTTGCTTCGCATTAATTTTGAGAAATCCGCACCCGTATTGATATCGGTACTTGTATCATGCATGCTTCATCTACTGGTACTGATATTATTAAGGGGCTGGTATGACGTTCAATTATTTGGGTTTGGACAAAGACAAATTTTTGTACCGGCTCAATTGATTTCGGACACGAATACAAATGCCGCATTCGAAACAAATGCCAAGAAGAACTTACCCGATAGAAAAGCAGTGGGTCATTCCAATATCGGTCTACAGGAATCTGCCAACTTAGGCTCACGTGAATTCTCTTCCTATTTGACAAGAATTAACGTCGAAGCATTTCCAGACTCATTGCTGACCTATTATTCATCCGATCAACTTACAAAGAAGCCACTACCGGTGCATGAGGAAGAGCTTGAATCCATTGAAACTCGCGATATCAAGGCAAATGGCAAAATCATTCTGCTTCTCTTTATTGATGAGCAGGGCTACGTAAGATCAGCAAAAATGGAGAAATCCAATCTGCCCGAAGTTTTTTCCGATTCCGCTGTCAAGGCATTCACCAAGTTTCGCTTCAGTCCCGGGGAAATAGATGGAGTCGCCGTAAAAAGCAGTATGAGAATAGAAGTCACTTATGAAGACAAATTTTGACTGTAGGTGATATACCGTCACTGATGAGCAATTCAAATTATCAAATCAGGTTCGTGGAACTTGCCTTGGATCAAGCCTGCAAGGCCCAACGCCTTTCGCCGCCCAACCCAGCTGTGGGTTGTGTTCTCGTTTCCCCAAATGGTGAAGACCTCGGCCAAGGCCACACCCAACAAACCGGCGGCCCGCACGCCGAGGTCATGGCCCTGCGTGATGCCGCGGCCAAAGGCCACACGGTTATTGGCGCCACGGCCTACGTCACCCTGGAGCCCTGCTCACACCATGGTCGCACCGGCCCGTGCTGTGACGCGCTCATCGCTGCAGGTATCAAGAAGGTCATTGCAACCAACACCGACCCCAACCCGCTTGTAGCAGGGCAAGGCTTTGCCCGCTTGCGCGCTGCGGGCGTGGAGGTGGAAGTACTGGCTCCCGACCACCCTTTGGCGATTGAAGCGCGGGAACTCAACATTGGATTTTTTAGCCGCATGGTGCGCAAGACGCCTTGGGTGCGCATGAAAGTTGCCGCTTCGCTGGATGGCAAGACCGCCCTTCCCAACGGAGTGAGCCAATGGATTACCTCAACAGAGGCCCGCAGAGACGGCCATGCCTGGCGCGCCCGCGCCAGTGCGGTGCTAACCGGTATCGGAACCGTGCTGCAGGACAAGCCGCGGCTGGATGTGCGATTGGTGGATACCCCGCGTCAACCCCATCTGGTGGTGGTGGATAGCAAGCTCGAGACACCACTGGATTCCCCCATCTTCCTGCCAGAACGCAAACTGTTTATCTATGCCGCCCAGGAAGATGCAGAAAAGGCATGTGCACTGGAATCGCAAGGGGCCACCGTTCTGTACCAGCCTGGACACAACGTGGATGGCAGCCCCACCGGCAAGGTGGATCTGGCTGCCATGTTGCGGGATCTGGGAACCCGGGAAATCAATGAACTGCACGTAGAAGCAGGCCACAAACTCAACGGGTCATTGGTGCGCGAAGGTCTTATCGACGAATTTCTAGTCTATCTGGCACCCAAACTGATGGGACAGGGGGCAGATATGGCGCAATTCGGCCCTCTTTCCGAACTTTCGCAGGCTTTGCCACTCACCTTCCTGTCCACGGCAATGGTCGGCCCGGACCTGCGCATCCTGGCACGGGTAACAGGTCGCGACAATTTTTAATTTGCGGGATTACAAGCCAGACACGGATCAAGCCCCAATCCCTGCGAAAATGCGGGGATGTTTACCGGAATCATTACCGGCGTGGGGCGCATCGCCGCCGCTCACGCTTTAGGCAGCTCTTCCACGCACGGCAAGCGCCTAACCATCACCTGCCCTGCGGACTACCTGGAAGACGTGAGCCTGGGAGACAGCATTGCGCTCAATGGCGCCTGCATGACGGTCACAACCCTGGACACCCTGGCCCATCAGTTCACCGTGGACATTTCGGCCGAATCCCTGGCCAAGACCGCCGGACTGGACCGCGAAGGCCCGATCAATCTGGAAAAGGCCTTGCGCGCCAATGATCGCCTGGGTGGCCACCTGGTATCAGGCCATGTGGATGGCATAGGCACCGTAACCCGTTTTGCCCAAGTTGGCGAAAGCTGGGAATTGCGTGTACTGACCCCAGTTGCATTGGGCAAATTCCTGGCGTACAAGGGCTCCATCGTCATCAACGGTGTCAGCCTCACAGTCAACCAGGTTGCCGATCTGGCACAGGGTTGCGAGGTCAGCATCAACCTGATTCCCCATACCGTTGAAAACACGGCTCTGTCAGCCCTTCGGGAAGGCAGCCAGGTCAACCTGGAAATTGACCTGATCGCACGCTACGTGGAGCGCATGCTGACGGCACCAGCTCAAGCTGTGCCCTCGGCACCCGTTTAATCATCCATTTTCCTTCTCCCCATGAGCACTTACGCCCCCGTACCCATTTCCCCCATTGAAGACATCGTGGCCGACATGCGCGCCGGCAAGATCGTCATCCTGGTGGACGAGGAAGACCGCGAAAACGAGGGCGATCTGATTCTTGCGGCTGACCATGTGTCGGCTGACGGCATCAACTTCATGGCCCGCTTTGGCCGTGGTCTGATCTGCCTGACCCTCACCCGCGAGCGCTGCGAGCGCCTGCAATTACCGCCCATGACGGCCCACAATGGCGATAAGAAGGGCACGGCGTTTACCGCATCCATCGAAGCGGCCGAAGGTGTCACCACGGGCATCTCCGCGGCGGACCGCGCCCGCACCGTGCAAGCTGCGGTGGCCAAGAATGCTGTGCCTGATGACCTGGTGCAGCCCGGTCACATCTTCCCCCTGCAAGCGGTGGACGGCGGCGTTCTCATGCGCGCCGGTCATACGGAAGCCGGGTGCGACCTGGCCGCCATGGCGGGCTGCAGCCCCGCTGCGGTCATTTGCGAAGTCATGAACGACGACGGCACCATGGCTCGTCTGCCGGACCTGCAGCTGTTTGCCGCAGAGCACGGCCTGAAGATCGGCACCATTGCCGACCTGATTGCCCACCGCAGCCGCGTGGAGTCCTTGATCGAACAGGTTGGAACCCGCACCATCCACACAGCGTCTGGCGACTTTGCAGCCCATGCGTTCAGGGACAGCACGGGCAGCGGCATCCACCTGGCCCTGGTCAAGGGCGAGTGGTCTGCCAATGACACGGTGGATGTGCGCGTGCACGAGCCTCTCTCGGTACTGGACGCACTGGAAGTGGGCCGCACCATGCACACCTGGAGCCTGGAGTCCACCCTCGCCCACATCGCCCAACAGGGCAAGGGCGTGGTGGTCCTGCTCAACTGTGGCGAAAGCGCCGAGCAGCTGCTGGCCCAGTTTGAGGGCTCTGCACGTGCAGCCCATGGCCCCGAACGTGGCCGCATGGATTTGCGCAGTTACGGCATAGGCGCACAGGTGCTACGCCAGTGCGGTGTGCACAAGATGCGCCTCATGGGCAGCCCGCGCCGCATGCCCAGCATGGCAGGTTATGGCCTGGAAATCACCGGCTACATCAGCAAATAAATCAATTCTTCAAGGGAACTCTTTATGTTTGGCGCAGACAAAGGCAACGTAGCCGCAAGCGACAGCCGCATGAACGGCAAGAAACTGAACATCGGCATCGTGCAGGCGCGCTTCAACGCCAACATCACCGATGCCCTGGCACAGGCCTGCAAGGCAGAGTTGCTGGCACTGGGCGTGGCCGAGAAACACATCACCCACATCACCGTACCCGGCGCGCTGGAAGTGGCCGTGGCCCTGCAGGCGATGGCGGAAAAATCGCAGTTCGATGCATTGATTGCCCTGGGCTGCATCATCCGTGGGGAGACCTACCATTTCGAGCTGGTTGCCAATGAATCCGGTGCCGCTGTCACGCGCATTGGTCTGGACTACCAGCTCCCTATTGCCAACGCCATCCTGACCACGGAAAACCTGGAGCAGGCCGTGGCCCGCCAGGAAGAAAAAGGCCGTGACGCGGCCCGCGTGGCCGTGGAAATGGCCAATCTGCTGGAGTCCATCTGATGAGTGATTTCAACCACCCCAGCGCCCCTGCCCGACCGCCCCGCCAATCACGCACCGGCGTGACCAGCACCGGCGCGCGCAAGGCTGGCAGCAAATCCAACCGCAGCCGCGCCCGCGAATTCGCACTGCAGGGCCTGTACCAAAGCCTGGTGGGCCGCAACCCGGTGGACGATGTGGATGCCTTCACCCGTGACCTGGCCGGTTTCAACAAAGCCGACGCCGCGCATTTCGACGCACTACTGCATGGCTGCAACGAGCAAGCCGAACAGTTGGACGCACTGATCACGCCCTTGCTGGATCGCCCGTTTGCCGAAATTTCGCCCATTGAGCACGCCGTCATGTGGATTGGTGTCTATGAGATGCAGCATTGCCTGGACGTGCCCTGGCGCGTGGTGATCAACGAGTGCATCGAGCTGGCCAAGGAATTTGGTGGCACCGATGGCCACAAATACGTGAACGCCGTGCTCAACGGCTTGGCTCCGCAATTGCGTGCGGCCGAAGTGGAAGCCGACCGCGCCAAGAAACCTCGCTAAACCAGCACCGATGCAGATTTCCGAGCGCGCACGAAACATAGAGCCGTTTTACGTGCTGGAAGTGGCCAAGGCGGCGGCCGAGTTGGGCGCCACCGTGGCCCACACCGATTCGCCCATGGTGTTTTTGAACATTGGCGAGCCCGACTTCACCGCCCCCGCATTGGTACAGGAAGCAGCAGCACGTGCCGTGCGTGACGGCCTGACGCAGTACACCCCGGCACTTGGGCTGATGCCTCTGCGTGAACGCATCTCCGACTGGTATGCCACGCGCTTTGGCGCCAAGGTGCCAGCCAGCCGCATCGTGGTGACGGCTGGTGCGTCTGCAGCGCTGCACCTGGCCTGTATGGCATTGATCGATGCGGGCGACGAAATCCTCATGCCCGACCCGAGTTACCCCTGCAACCGGCATTTTGTGACCGCGGCACAAGGACAGGCAACGCTGATTCCCACAACAGCGGCAGAGCGCTTCCAGCTCAGTGCCGACAAAGTGCAAGCTGCATGGACGCAGCGCACGCGGGGTGTGTTGTTGGCTTCCCCTTCCAACCCCACCGGCACCTCGATTCATCCCGATGAATTGCGCCGCATCCACCAGGTGGTGCAGGCGCGCGGCGGCATCACCCTGGTGGACGAAATCTATCTGGCCCTGAGTTTTGACCCGCAGTACGGCCAGACCGCCTTGCACATTGACGACTCCATCATCAGCATCAACAGCTTCAGCAAGTACTTCAACATGACCGGCTGGCGTCTGGGCTGGATGGTGGTGCCCGACAAGCTGGTGCCGGCGTTGGAGCGCCTCGCGCAGAACCTGTTCATCTGCCCCAGCGCCATCGCGCAGCATGCCGCGCTGGCCTGCTTTGAAGCCCAAAGCATTGCCACCTTTGAGCAAAGGCGCGAAGAGTTCAAGGCCCGGCGCGACTATTTCATTCCCGCACTGAACGCATTGGGTCTGACCGTACCCGTCATGCCAGACGGCGCCTTCTACGCCTGGGCCGATTGTTCGGCCGCGTGCAGCAAACTGGGCGTCAACGGCAGCTGGGATTTTGCGTTGGAAGTCATGAACCGCGCCCATGTGGCAGTGACACCGGGTCGCGATTTTGGACATTTTGAGACGGCCAACTTCATCCGATTTTCGACTGCCAGTTCGCTGGCGCAATTGCAAACCGCGGTGGAGCGCCTGCGCGCCCTCCTCGCCTGACAACCGAAGCCATCCATGAACCAAGACCTAAATATTCTCCATCTGGTGCTCAATGCCAGCATCGTGGTGCAAGCCGTGATGCTGCTGCTGATGCTGGTGTCCATCGCCAGCTGGGCCGCCATCTTCCGCAAACTGTTTGCGCTCAAGAAGGTCAAAGGACAGAACGAAGACTTCGAGCGTGAATTCTGGTCCGGCGCCAGCCTCAACGAGCTCTTCAATGCCGCCGTCAAGCGCGCCAGCCACTGCGGTCCCATGGAGCGCATTTTTGCCAGCGGCATGCGCGAATACCAGAAGCTGCGTGAGCGCCGCATCACCGATGCCGGCACGCTGATGGACGGCGCACGCCGCGCCATGCGCGCGAGCTTCCAGCGCGAGATGGACGCGGTAGAAAGCAACCTGTCCTTTCTGGCCTCCGTCGGCTCGGTATCGCCGTATGTGGGCTTGTTCGGCACGGTGTGGGGCATCATGCATGCGTTCACCGGCTTGGCTTCGCTGCAGCAGGTCACGCTCTCCACGGTTGCACCCGGCATTGCCGAAGCGCTGGCCACCACGGCCATCGGCCTGTTTGCCGCCATTCCAGCGGTGGTGGCCTACAACCGCTTTGCGCGCGACCTGGATCGTATCGCCATCCAGCAGGAGACCTTCATCGAAGAGTTCTCCAACATCCTGCAACGCAATGTGGGTGCGCAGGCTGCGCAACCCACGCAACGCTGAAGAAGCCAGGAGCCCAACATGCCAGCCGTTGCCAGCCGAGGTCATGGACGCGGACGCCGCACCATCAACGAAATCAACATGGTTCCCTTCATCGACGTGATGCTGGTGCTGCTCATCATCTTCATGGTGACTGCGCCGCTCATCACACCCAGCCTGATCGACTTGCCCAGTGTGGGCAAGGCTGCTCGTCAGCCGGACCAGGTGATCCAGATCACCGTGAGCAAGGATGAGGCGCTGGAACTCAAGACCAGCGACCAGACTGCTCCCATTTCCCTCAAGGACCTGGCCGCAGCTGTCAAACGTGCCCAAGGCGGCAAGGACAGCGCGGCAGCGGCCAATTCGGCGGTGGTCATCAGCGCCGACAAGAACGTGAAATACGAAAGCGTGGTCCGTGTGATGGACACGCTGCAGCGCGCCGGCATCCAGCGTGTGGGCCTGTCGGTGCAGCTGGCCAACTAGCCCAAGGGCCTCACGCCATGGAGTCATCCGCCCGCCGAATCGAGTTTGCGCCGCCACCCGCGCCGGGCATGCTGCGTGCGCTCATCCTGGCCATCCTGGCGCATCTGGTATTGCTGGCGGTATTGAGCGTGGGAGTGCAATGGAAACGCGAAGCGGTTCAGACCCCGGTGGAAGCCGAGTTGTGGTCCACCATTCCGGTGGAAGCAGCACCACCTGCACCCGAACCGGTACCTGAGCCCGAGCCTCCCAAGCCTGCACCGCCGGAAGTCAAACCAGAACCCAAGTCCGACCCTGGCCCCACACCGGCAGAGATCAAGGCCCAGGCCGACATCGCCCTTGCCAAGGAAAAGGAAAAAGCCAAACAGCTCAAGGAAAAACAGCTGGCATTGGAAAAGGCCGAACTGGAGAAAAAGAAACAGGCGGAGCTGGAAAAGCAAAAGCAGGCCAAGCTGGAGCAGGAAAAGAAAGACAAAGAGAAGCAGGACAAGCTCAAGAAAGAGCAGGCTGACAAGCTGGCTGCGGACAAGGAAAAGGCGCAACGCAAGCAGGACCAGCAGGCTGAAGCTGCGGCGGCCAAGGCGCGGGCAGACCAGATCAAGCGCTTCGAGCGGCTTGCCGGAGGTGATGGCGGCGGCAGTACGCCGGGCGGTGTTTCAGCAGCACAGTCCAGCGGCCCATCTGCCAGCTATGCCGGCCGCATCCAGGCGCGCATCAAGCCCAACATCACCTATCCGGACAACATCAACGGCAACCCGCGCGTCGAGGTGGAAATTCGCACATCCCCAAGCGGCGATATCCTGAGTGCCCGCATCACCCAATCCAGCGGAGTGAAATCGTGGGATGACGCCATTACCCGTGCAATCGAAAAGACCGGAGTGCTGCCCAAGGACGTGGATGGCCGCATTCCCAATCCCATGCTGATTGGCTTCCGCCCCAAGGACTAGGCTTAGCCGCCTATCGGCGGTGAATCACGATGGACGCGTAACCTTCTTGGGGCTTGGCAGGCGCCTTCAAGGACACCCGGTCACACCCATCACAACCACAACCACCCTGCTGCTTGACCGCCTGAAGCAGAGGCTTTTCCAGGAAGCGCGGATGCGGCAGCTTCAGCAGACTGGCAGCGAGGCGACCGCGTGCTGCCTTGGGGCAGAGAGTCCACAGCGCATAGATTGCACTAGCGCCCACCAGCAGACCTGCGATCAAAGACTGCACCATCGCACTAGCCTCCCAATGCCTGCGTGATGCGGAAGGTTGCAAAGGCTGCCACGTATCCCAGCGCAAACAGGTAGCCCGCCATCAGCAGCGGGTATTTCCACGAATTGGTTTCCCTGCGCACCACCGCCAGCGTGGACAAGCATTGCGGTGCAAACACATACCAGGCCAGCAGCGCGTAGGCGGTGGCCAGGGACCAGCCGTGCGCAATCACTGGCGCCAGTGCCTCGGCCACACCACTCTCGGCGGCGGACAGCGAATACACCGTACCCAGTGCGCCCACCGCAACCTCACGAGCGGCAAGGCCGGGCACCAGGGCAATGGAAATCTGCCAGTTGAAACCAATGGGCACAAACACCACTTCCAGTGCCTTGCCCAGCATGCCGGCCAGGCTGTATTGGATAGCCGGACCTTGTGACGCATCCCAGCCCGCAGGTGGGCCCGGAAAGGTGGAGAAGAACCACAGGATCACCATCAGCGAAAAAATGATGCCGCCCACTCGGCTCATGAAGATGCGCGCCCGCTCCCACAACCCCAGCCCCAGATTGCGCAAGCTGGGGCGGCGGTACGGCGGCAACTCCAGCATCAGAGGCTGGTAGTGCGACTTCATCCAGACCCGCTTGAGCAGCCAAGCCACCGCCATGGCACTGACCACGCCGGCAATGTACAAGCCGAACAGGGTCAGCCCGCGCAGATCAAACCAACCCACTTGGCGCGCTGGCACAAAGGCGCCGATCAGCAAGGCGTACACCGGCAGGCGGGCCGAGCAGGTCATCAGCGGCGCCACCATAATGGTGGCCAGGCGGTCACGCCAGTTCGCAATGGTGCGTGTGGCCATGATGCCGGGGATGGCACAGGCAAAGCTCGACAGCAGCGGAATGAACGCGCGCCCCGAGAGCCCGACCTTACCCATCAGGTTGTCGAGCAGGAAGGCGGCGCGTGGCAGATAGCCGGAGTCTTCCAGCAACAGGATGAAGAAAAACAGAATCAGGATCTGCGGAAGGAACACCAGCACGCCACCGACACCCGCAATCACCCCGTCCACCAGCAGGCTGCGCAAGGGGCCGTCCCCCATATGGGCCGTGGTCCAGTCACCGAACGCCGCCATGGCATCCTTGATGAAGTCCATGGGCACATTGGCCCAGGAGAACACCGCCTGAAAGATCAGGAACAGGATGGTGGCCAGCAACACCAGCCCCCAGACCGGGTGCATCACCACCGCATCCAGACGGTACTGAAAGCGGCCCATGGCAGGCACTTGTGGCGCCACCAGCGCCAATATTCGGCGTACCTGGGTTTGCAGTTCGACCGAACTCCATGCTGCTGCAGCCCCCGGCTGCTTTGCGGCCTGCGCATCGGGCACCTGCGCCAGCTGATTGATCTGCACTTCCAATTGCGCCAGCAATGCCGCATGCCCTTCATGTTTGACCGCGACGGTTTCCACCACCGGGCAACCCAGCTCGGCACTGAGCCGCTGCACGTCGATATGTAAACCATGGGCGCGCGCCACGTCCGCCATGTTGAGCGCCACGATCAGCGGTTTGCCCAACTGCTTGAGCTCCAAAACCAGGCGCAGATTCATGCGCAAATTGGTGGCATCCACTACCGCCACGATGGCATCGGGTGCAGCCTCGCCAACGCGGCGGCCTTCCACCACTTCCAGCATGACCTGCTCATCGGGCGTGCTGGGCTTGAGGCTGTAGGAGCCTGGAAGATCCACCACCGATATCGTCTTGCCGGATGGCAGGCGGGCAGTGCCGACCTTGCGCTCCACGGTGACGCCGGCATAGTTGGCCACTTTCTGGCGAGCACCTGTCAGCAGATTGAAGAGTGCAGTCTTGCCGCAGTTGGGGTTGCCCACCAGGGCAATCACTTTGGGCGCGGCGGTCAACGTTTGGGACATATCAGGCTAGCGCCTTCACCGAATCAGGCGCCGATACTTCCACGCTGCAGGCTTCCACCAGGCGCAGCGCAAACATTGTCTCGCCCACCTGCACGGCAAGCGGCTCGCGTCCACCAGGACCACGGCGCAGCATCAGCACCGGCTCACCGGCGATGAAACCTAACTCCTCCAGCCGCTGCACCGTTGCCTGATCCACTTCGCTTGCACCGCTGAAGACACGCTTCACAAGGGCATGGGCACCATTGGGCAATTGGGACAGAAGCATGTTGGATCCTTGGGGTTTGGCGTCTCCAAGGCATGGACAACGCGCAATCTAAATGAGAGTCTATCTCATTTAGATTGATTGGCATGCCCCCTATCCGTACCAATCGTGCGGCGTTTGAGCCAGATCAAAGGACCGGTTTTATGGCGTCGCCTGTCAGTCGTAGGCGATGACGGCCCGGCCTTGATCTGCCTGCGCACGCCAGCTCGCCAACGCTGCGTCACTGGGGTAGAAGCGCGCGTCTTCACCCAGCGCCAGCACCACTTCGGCACCGGCACAACCCTGCGCCGCTTCGTCGGCATCCCGTTTGAGCTGCAGGCGCACACCCAGGCCCCGCACCAGCTCGCCCTGCTCGGATATTTCGCGCTGGGCCGGGAAGTCCTTGAGCAAGCGCGCAATGTCCGGTGCACGGCCATTGACAGCTACCCGCAGGTACTTGCCAAAGCGGCAACGTGCCTGCTCCAGGCTCCAGATCTGCTGCACGGTGAATTGCATGCCGCCTGAGAAGCGGTCCGGCTGGGCCTTGCCCATAGCGATGATGAGTTCATCGTCCTTGAGCAGGTTCTTGTGCGCATTGAGCAGGTTCTCGTCCGCACGCGCCTCAATCGTGGCGGACTTGTCGTCCAGCTTGAACAGCCCAAGTTTGCCGCGCTGCCCGTTGATCACGCGCAGGTCCGTCACGATGCCGGCCAGCAACTGCGGCTCGCGGGTTTCCAGCAGTTCCTCAATGGGCCGCTTGGCGAACTTGCGCACTTCGGTTTCAACCTCGTCAAACAAATGGCCGGAGAGGTAGAAGCCCACAGCCGTCTTCTCGAAGGTCAGCCGCTCCTTCACACCCCAGGGCGTGACTTCCACCAGATCGGGCTCCTGCGTGCTGGAGCCGTGGTCGTCGTCGCCCATGTCGAACAGGCCGACCTGGTTGGCGTTGGCCGCAGATGCATTGGCAAAGTCAAACGCCAGGTCAATGGAAGCCACCAGGCTGGCGCGGTTGAGCTGCAGTGTGTCAAAGGCGCCAGCCTTGATCAGTGCTTCCACACAGCGCTTGTTCAAGCGGCTGCGCTCGACGCGGCGGGCGAAGTCAAACAGGCTGGTGAACGGGCCGGCCTCAGCGGTCGGGCCCCTGCCCTCGCGCGCGGCCACGATGGCCTCGATCGCCTGCTCACCGGTGCCCTTGATGGCGCCCAGCCCATAGCGGATCTGCTTGTCGGAAATGGGCTCGAACCGGTACTTGCCACGGTTCACATTGGGCGGCTCGAAGGAGAGGCCCATCTTCTCTGCATCTTCAAACAACACCTTGAGCTTGTCGGTGTCGTCCATTTCCACCGTCATGTTGGCGCAGAAGAACTCGGCCGTGTAATGCACCTTGATCCAGGCCGTGTGGTAGGCCAGGAGCGAGTAGGCAGCCGCGTGCGACTTGTTGAAGCCGTAACCCGCAAACTTTTCCATCAAGTCGAACACCTCGTCGGCCTTCTCCTGTGGAATGTTGTGGGTCTTGAGGGCACCGGCGCGGAACTTCTCGCGGTGCTCGGCCATCTCTTCGGCCTTCTTCTTGCCCATGGCCCGGCGCAGCAAGTCGGCGCCACCCAGCGAATAGCCGCCCAGGATCTGCGCCGTCTGCATCACCTGCTCCTGGTAGACCATGATGCCGTAGGTCTCGGAGAGCATGTCGGCCACGGCCGGGTGCGGGTATTCCACCTCTTCGCGCCCGTGCTTGCGGGCCACGAAGCTGGGAATCAGGTCCATAGGGCCTGGGCGATACAGCGCGTTCAAGGCGATCAGGTCTTCCAGGCGCGTGGGTTTGGCGTCGCGCAACATGCCCTGCATGCCGCGGCTTTCAAACTGGAACACGGCTTCGGTCTTGCCCTCCTGGAACAGGCGGTACACGCGAGCATCGTCCAGCGGCAGGTTTTCGTAGGCAAAGCCTTCCTGCCCCGGGTGGCGCTTCATGATGAACTCGCGCGCAATCTCCAGAATGGTGAGCGTGGCCAGACCCAAGAAGTCGAACTTCACCAGGCCGATGGCTTCCACGTCGTCCTTGTCGTACTGGCTCACCGCCGATTCACTGCCGGGCTGTTGGTACAGCGGGCAGAAGTCAGTCAGCTTGCCCGGCGCAATCAGCACACCCCCGGCGTGCATGCCGATGTTGCGGGTCAGGCCTTCGAGCTTGCGTGCCAGCTCTAGCAGCGTCTTGACGTCCTCTTCCTTGGCCTCGCGCTCGGCCAGAATCGGCTCGGCTTCGGTCGCGTAGACGTACTTGTCGCTCTTCTTGCCATCGGTGGGCGGCAACTGCAGGGTAACGTTGGTTCCGGGCTTGTTGGGAATGAGCTTGCTGATGCCGTCGCAAAAGGTGTAGCTCATGTCCAGCACACGGCCCACATCGCGCACCACGCCACGCGCGGCCATGGTACCGAAGGTGGCAATCTGGCTCACCGCGTCCTTGCCGTACTTGCTCTTCACATAGTCGATCACCAGGTTGCGGTTGGTCTGGCAGAAGTCGATATCGAAGTCAGGCATGGACACCCGCTCCGGGTTCAGGAAGCGCTCGAACAGCAGCTTGTACTTGATCGGGTCCAGGTCGGTGATCTTGAGCGCATAGGCCACCAGCGAGCCAGCACCGGAACCCCGTCCGGGCCCCACCGGGCAGCCGTTGTTCTTAGCCCAGTTGATGAAGTCGCCCACGATCAGGAAGTAGCCCGGAAAGCCCATCTTGAGAATGGTGGCCAGCTCGAACTCCAGCCGCTCCAGGTACTCGGGCATGCGCTTCTCGCGCTCGGCGGCATCGGGATACAGATGCAGCATGCGCTCCTTCAAACCCTCCAGTGACGCATAGCGGAAATATTCCTCCGGCGACATGCGCACACCGTTGACTTCGGGCGTGGGGAAGTCCGGCAACTGCGGCTTGCCCAGCACCAGCGTCAGGCTGCAGCGCTTGGCAATTTCCAGCGTGTTGGCAACGGCCGAGGGGATGTCGGCAAACAAGGCCTCCATCTGCGCGCTGCTTTTGAAATACTGCTCGCGCGTGAAGCGGCGTACGCGCTTGGCATTGCCCAGCACCTCGCCATCGGCAATACAGACACGCGCCTCATGCGCCTCGAAATCGTCGGGCAGCGTGAACTGGATCGGATGCGTAGCCACCACCGGCAGCTTCATGCGTGCAGCCAGTTGCACCGTGGCCATGACGTGGGGCTCGTCGTCCGTACGTCCGGCGCGCTGCAATTCCAGATAGAAGCGGTGGGTGAAGATGCCCGCCAACTGCAGCGCCACGTCATAGGCGCGCTGCGTATCGCCCTGCACCAGCGCCTGCCCCACCGGCCCGGCCTGGGCGCCTGCCAGACAGATCAGCCCTTCATTCAGTTCTTTCAGCCAGGCCAACTTGACCACGGCCTGCTGCTTGCCGCCCGTGGTCAGCACGTTCTGGGTAAATGCACGGGCAATCAACTCGGAAATGTTCAGGTAACCCTGCTTGTTCTGCACCAGCAAAATCATGCGCGAAACAGCCAGTACGTCCGATCCCAGCCCCTCCAGCACGATCTCGGCCCCCAGCAAAGGCTTGACGCCTTTGCCACGCGCCTCCTTGTAGAGCTTGATACCACCGAACAGATTGGACAGATCGGTGATGGCCAGTGCGGGTTGGCCGTCCTTGGCAGCCGCCTTGACCACCTCGTCAATACGGCAGGTGGAGTCAACCACGGAAAATTCGGTGTGAAGGCGCAGATGTACGAACATGGTGGGATTGTAGGGATGCGGCCACTTAAAATTGGGGCGTGAACACCATCCTCAACATCTCCGCCTACAAATTCGTCCCCCTGCCCGACGCGCACGCCCTGCGCGAGCTGTTGTTGGAGCGCGCAACGGCCCTGCAGCTCAAGGGGACTATTTTGCTGGCGGAGGAAGGCATCAACCTGTTCCTGGCCGGGCCCGAGTGGTATGTGCGCGGCTTTGTCGCCCTGCTGCACACCGATGCACGCTTTGCCGACATTGCGCCGAAGGAGAGTTGGTCGGGCACCCAGCCTTTCAAGAAGATGCTGGTCAAGGTCAAGAACGAAATCATCCGCATGAACCACCCCACCATACGGCCGGCAGAAGGGCGCGCACCAGCAGTACCACCTGCCACGGTCAAACGCTGGCTGGACCAAGGGCATGACGATTCAGGCCGGCCCGTGGTGACGCTGGACACGCGCAATGACTTTGAAGTGGACGCCGGTACCTTTGATGGCGCCATCGACTGGCGCATCACCAAGTTCACGGAGTTCCCTCACGCGGTGCAGGAACACAAGGCTGAGCTGGAAGGCAAAACCGTGGTGAGCTTTTGCACCGGTGGCATTCGCTGCGAGAAGGCCGCCATCCTGATGCACCAGATGGGTCTGGAGCACGTGTACCAGTTGGAAGGCGGCATCCTCAAGTACTTCGAGGAAGTCGGCGATGCCCATTACCACGGCGGCTGCTTTGTATTTGACGAGCGCCGTGCGGTTGATGCGCGGCTCGAGGCGGCACCTGAACTGACACAGGGATGACACGCATACGCCCCTGAATTGGCCGCGTTCGTTCTCAGTATGATTCCAGCGGTCTGCAATCCCACAGGAAACCTTCCATGAAAAGACTGATCACGATCGCCTGCCTTGGCGCCGCCTTGTGCGCGCCCGCATTTGCCCAAAGCGACAAAGGCAGCCAGGCCTCGGCACTGGGCGTCAACAGCATTCTGGCCTCGCCCGTGCTCTCGTTGGAGGGCAAGCCGCTGGAAGCCTCCGCGGCACTCGGCCTGGGCGGCGCCTTCGTTGTCGTGGGGGTGGTGGAAGGCGCAAGTGAAGTAGTGTCTCTGACGCTCAAGGGCGTGGAAGCGGGCAGCACCTTTGTCGTCAAGGCATCCACCAAGGCCGTCAAGGCGGCTTCGGTGGCCACAGGCACCAGCATTCGGGTGGTGGCGGAATCCACTGGCTACGCGCTCATGGCATCCGGTCAACTATTGGCATTTGTTCCCAATGCCATCGGCCAAGCGCTGCTGCACCAATCGCAGATCAAGTAAGCATGCGCACTGCAGCCAAACTGTGGGGCACGCTACTGCTGTGCCTGTGCCTGTGCATGACGAATGCAGCTACAGCCGGTACTGCCTGCTCGGATGCGCCTCCCAAGCCGGAATCCATCCAGCAGGCCTTTCAAGCGGCGTACAAGCTCCACCAACGGCTGGAGCAGTTGCAACCTCGCATTGCACTGGTTGGAAGGGTCGGTCAAGACCTCTCCAAATACGGCTTGCGTTACTCCCACATAGCGTTTGTCAGCAAGGATGCGGCAAGCGGTCAGTGGCGCACCACCCACCTGCTCAATGCCTGCAACTCCAACCAGTCGGCTCTGTGGCACGAAGGTCTGGCCAACTTCTTTCTGGATGACCTGTTCGCATACGAAGCGCTGCTCATCGTGCCCTCACCCGCTGTGCAGGAAAAGCTACTGGCAATAGTGAACGACGACAAACGCGCGTTGTCCATGCACCAGCCGCTCTACAACATGCTGGCGTATCCGTTTTCCGACAAATACCAGAATTCCAATCAGTGGGTACTGGAGTTGCTGACCCTTGCCACTTCACAGCAAGTCGGCATCACTCCGCCACTTGCCACTCGCCAGCAGGCGCAGCAATGGCTCAAGCTGACGGGCTACCAGCCCAGCACGCTCAAGCTGAACGCCTTCACACGATTGGGTGCGCGCATGTTTCGGGCCAATGTGGCATTTGACGACCACCCCGACGAGCGCCGTTTTGCCGACCTGATTGACACGGTAACCGTGGAATCCATGGCCAGCTACATACGGCAAGTGGACCCAACCAGCGCCAGCGAAGTCATTCGCTGAGCCGCCAAGGGTCCACTTTGAAGGCAGCGCCCGCAGAGGGCGCCCACCCTGCCGCTTAGCCGCGGAACTTGGCGGCCAGAGCCGCGACGCGCTCGCCGTACTGGCGACCGGTTTCCAGATCACCGGTATTCATTTCGTCAGCACCTGCGTCACCCGGGGTCTGGGCGATCGGGCCACCGCTGGATGCCAGGTAGTTGATGTCCGTGCGTTGTGAGGCTTTGGTGTTGTTGTAGATGATGCCGGTACCAGCCCAGATGCCACCGTGCTGCATGGCCAGGGTCATAAAGTAATGCAGGGTGCTGAACTTGTCGCCATTGACGTTGGCGCTGGCGGTGAAGCCGCCAAAGACCTTGTCCTTCCAGGCTTGGGTGTACCAGGGCTTGGACGAGGCATCCGCAAACTTCTTGAACTGCCAGCTCACCGAGCCCATGTAGGTGGGCGAACCAAAGATGATGGCATCCGCTGCAGCCAGTGTTTCCCAGGTGCCTTCAGGTAGATTGCCGTCCGCGTCGATCGCGATCAGCTGGGCTGAAGCGCCCTGTGCCACGGATTGGGCGAAACGCTGGGTGTGGCCATAGCCCGAGTGGTAAATCACAACAACTTTTGCCATTCGAATACTCCTTGATTGGTTAATTTGGAAAACACAAACACAACAACTGGGAATCTACCGCAGGGCGGCACACTCCACTCTCAACACGATCAGGGTGCCAGATCAAACACCAGCACCTCTGCCTGCTTGCCCGCACCAAGTTCGATACGGGTCTCTCCCTCGAGCATGGCCGCGTCACCGCTGCCGAGCTTCAAACCGTTCACCTGCAATTCGCCGCTCACCATTTGCACATAGCCCTTGCGTCCCGGTGCCAGGGTCAGCGAAGCAGCCTGTTCACCATCAAACAGGCCGCCATAGAGACGCGCATCTGCATGAATCTTGACGGACCCACCCGCCGCGTCACTGGAGGCCAGCAGGCGCAGGACACCGCGCTTTTCATCTGCGGCAAACGTCTTTTGCTCGTAACCGGGCGCAATGCCGCGCACATCAGGTTCAATCCAGATCTGGAAAAAGTGCGTGGTCTGGCCTTCTGCATGGTTGAACTCGCTGTGCTGCACGCCAGTGCCCGCACTCATGCGCTGCACGTCGCCGGGCGGGATGCCCTTGACGTTGCCCATGCTGTCCTTGTGGGCCAGATTGCCCTGCACCACGTAGCTGATGATTTCCATGTCGCGGTGGCCGTGCGTGCCAAAGCCGGTGCCTGGGGCGATGCGGTCTTCGTTGATCACGCGCAGATTGCCCCAGCCCATGTGCTTGGGGTCGTAGTAGCCCGCGAATGAAAAGCTGTGGAAAGACTTGAGCCAACCGTGGTCGGCATAGCCGCGCTCAGAGGATTTGCGTAATGTGATCATGGCATCTACTTTAGGGCTGGGGTGACCTTCTGCATTGCATGCTGATTGATGGCATCATTCAAATGTTTTCAACCAAAACACCCTCTTTCATGCAAACTCCCCGCGATGTACTGACGCCCGACGCTCTCTCCATGCTGCAAACCATTGCGAGTACCGGCAGCTTTGCCGCGGCGGCCCGTCAAATGGGCATGGTGCCCAGCGCGCTGACCTACCGGGTTCGCCAAATTGAAGATGCGCTGGACGTGCTGCTGTTTGACCGCAGCTCGCGCCAGGCAAAGATGACTGCGGCCGGCGCCGAGCTGCTCAGTGAAGGCGCGCGCCTGCTGGGGGAGATTGACGCGGTGGCAAACCGCGTGAAACGTGTCGCCACCGGTTGGGAATCGCGCTTCACCATCGCCCTGGACACCATTGTTTCCAAAACCACCATGATGGAACTCTGCGATGCCTTTTACGCCCTGAACCCTCCCACCCAAATCCGCCTGCGCGACGAAACGCTCTCGGGCACGCTGGAAGCCCTCACCTCGGGCCAGGCCGATCTGGCCATAGGCACAGGCCCGGATTCCAGCAATGTGAGCGGACTGCAGAGCAAGCCTTTGGGCACAGCCCATTTCATCTTTGCCATCGCCCCGCACCACCCATTGGCCAAGGCACAGGAGCCGTTATCCGATGCAGTCATTCAACAGCACCGGGCCGTGGCGGTAGCAGACTCGGTGCAGCGCGGCAGTGGCCAGACCTTTGGCATCTTCAGTGGCCAGGAGGTCTTTACCGTGGCCAGCATGCGCGACAAGCTGGACGCACAACTGCGCGGACTGGGTGTCGGTCACCTGCCCGCGGGCATGGCCACGCGCTATCTGGAGTCCGGCCGCCTGGTGTTCAAACAGACCGAACGCGCCAAACGCCTGGTCACCGTGCACTACGCCTGGCGCCAGACCAAGAACCAGAGCCAGGGCCGCGCCATGCAGTGGTGGCTGTCTCAATTGGAGAGCCCGACCACGCGCAACGCGCTGCTGGAGAACCACGCCAGCTACTAAAGTCGCTGCCAAGCCCGAAGGCGGCTCTATGTGCGTGTATAAACCATGCAAACCCTTTCACAAACGGAGAAAGCGCACATGAGCAATTCCAAACGCATCGCAATCGTGGGGGGAGGCATGGCAGCCATTGCCTGTGCCCGCACTCTGGTACAGGCGGGCCATAGCGTGACGGTGTTCGAGAAGAGCCATGGCTTTGGCGGACGCATGTCCACCCGCAGCAGTGCCTTTGGCAGCTTTGACCATGGCGCCCAATATTTCACGGTACGTGACAGCCGTTTTGCGCAGGCACTGGAAACCACGCCCAGCATCTGCCGCCGCTGGAGTGCCAATACGGTGCAAGTGCTGGACTCCCACGGCCGCGTGGCCGAAGCAGGCCTGCCGGCGCGCGAGCCGCACTGGGTCGCCAAACCCGGCATGAGCAGCCTGGTGCGCGCCTGGGCCCAGCCCCTGGTAGACAACCGCTCGGTCGAGATGCAGGTCCGCGTCACCGCCATCGAAAAGGATGCGCTGGATGCGCACAAGTGGCAATTGCGCACAGCCGGAGCAGAAGACAGCACGCATGTATTCAGTGGGTTTGACTCCGTTGTATTGGCCATCCCCGGCCCGCAGGCTGAAGTGCTGCTCAAGACGCACAAGGCGGCTTCGGCACTGGCCAAGAAAGTGGCCAAATCCACGGTGGCACCCTGCTGGACCTTGATGGTGGCCTTTCCGCAAGCCGTGCAGCCCGGTCTGACCACACTGGGTCCGCAATGGAATGCGGCACGCAGCACCCACCACCGCATCGCCTGGCTGGCACGCGAATCCAGCAAGCCCGGACGCAGTGCCGTGGAGCGCTGGACGGTGCAGGCCAGCGCCGCTTGGTCACAGGAACATCTGCAGGACGACGCCAGCCGCGTCACCGCCAAGCTGATCAAGGCCTTCGCCGAAGTCACCGGCATCCGTGCCGAACCGGCCCATGCCGAAGTGCACCGCTGGCTCTATGCCAAGACGGAAAAGCCCCTGGGCGTGTCCCACCTGTGGGACGCCAAGCTGGGCCTGGGTGTTTGCGGTGACTGGTGCCTGGGCCACCGCGTGGAAGACGCCTTTGTGTCAGGTCTGGAACTGGCACTCGCCATGTCGTGAGCGCCGCCGGGCCGTCGCAAGCCTATAGGGGCAGGTTCGCGCCCTCTCCCACGGGGCCGCTGCATGCAGGCTCGCTGGTGGCCGCGCTGGCGAGCTGGCTGGATGCCCGCGCACAGCAAGGCCAGTGGCTGGTGCGTATCGAAGATGTAGATCTACCGCGCTGTGTGCTCGGAGCAGACCTGCACATCCTGCAACAACTCGCCGCCTGCGGCCTGTACCCCGACCAACCGCCCGTGTGGCAAAGCCAGCGTACAGACCTGTATCGCCGGGCTCTGGACCGGCTCATAGAGTGCGACCAGGCCTACCCCTGCGCCTGCACCCGCAAGGACATAGAAGAAGCCCTGCACGCTAACGGCAAGACCAAGCCGCGCCACGGTGAACTGGTGTACCCCGGAACCTGCCGAGATGGCTTGCACGGCAAGCCCGCACGTGCCTGGCGATTTCGCACACCAGAGCAGTCGGTGGTGTATTGGACGGACAGACGCGGAGGCCCCCAAGTGCAGGATGTTGCCGAGGCCGTGGGCGATTTCGTGCTGCTCCGGGCGGATGGCCTTTTTGCCTACCAGCTGGCAGTCGTGGTGGACGATGCCGACCAGGGCATCACCCACATCGTGCGCGGTGAAGACCTGGCCGACAACACACCACGCCAGATCCTGCTACAGCAGGCCCTGGGCTACCCCACGCCACATTACCTGCACACGCCGCTGGTTCTGGCAGAAGATGGTCAGAAGCTCAGCAAACAGAATGGCGCCGCTGCGCTGGACACCAGCACAGCTGAAGCCGCGTTGGCCGCATTGGATCAGGCCGCCGAAAGCCTGGGACTGCATCCCCGCGGAAACCGCGACAATAGGGGGATGGCACTGGCCGCCTGGGTTGCCCAATGGCGCGCCATGTATTGAGTCGCAATAGCGTGTCCGTTGGCGACACCCCACCTGATCATGAATACCGAGAACACCCCACCCCAAGACGGCGCGGAGGCCCCCAAGCCCTTCATGCGCACCATCAAGAGCTTTGTCAAACGCGCAGGCCGCACCACGGTCGGCCAGGCCAAAGCCTTTCAGGAGCTGGGACCGAAGTTTCTGCTCCCCTACCAGCAAAGCCTGCTGGATTTCCAGGCGGCCTTTGCCGCGCCGGACGCTGCACCCACGCAGCGCCCTGTGGTGCTGGAGATCGGCTTTGGCATGGGCGAAGCCACGGCCAAGATTGCGACCACCCTGGCCGATACCAACTTTCTGTGTTGTGAGGTGCACGAGCCCGGCGTGGGCGCGCTGCTCAAACGCATTGGCGAGAACCAGCTGACCAACATCCGCATCTGTGCGCATGACGCGGTGGAGGTCATTGACCACATGCTGCCCCTGGCCAGCCTGGACGGCGTGCACATCTTCTTCCCCGACCCCTGGCACAAGACCAAGCACAACAAGCGCCGCCTGATCCAGGCGCCGCTGGTGGCCAAGCTGGCGGCACGCCTCAAGCCCGGCGGCTATCTGCACTGCGCCACTGATTGGGAGCCCTACGCCCAGCAGATTCTGGAAGTGCTCAGCGCCGAGCCGCAGTTGCGCAACCGGGCGCTGGCGAGCAACCCCGAGCTGAAAGGCTACGCGCCCAAGCCGCATTACCGCCCCCTCACCAAGTTCGAAAACCGTGGCATCCGGTTGGGCCACGGCGTGTGGGATCTGGTCTTCGAGCGCGTCTGAGTTTCTCGCGTCAGGCAATCCTGAGACCATGGCCCGCTATCGCCCCAATCCACCGCCACCGCGCGACGGCCTGAGCCCGAGTTGCGTGGTGGTGCCTGACGGAGTCCGGGCCAATGCACTGGAATTCTTCGCAGCGCGCTTCACTGCCGTGGTCCGCGAAGACTGGCAGCAACGCCTGAACGCGGGCGACATCGTGGATTCACAAGGACTGGTCCTGCAAGCCGACACACCGGTCCACACCGGGCAGCGCATCTACTACTACCGCAGTCTGCCGACCGAACCCAAGGTGCCCTTTGAAGAACGCATCGTCTGGCAGGACGAACACATCGTGGTAGCCGACAAGCCACACTTTCTGCCGGTGATTCCGTCTGGCAAATATGTACGCGAGACGCTGCTGGTGCGCCTGAACAAAGCCTTTGGCACCGACAGTCTGGCACCCGCCCACCGCATCGACCGCGATACCGCCGGGCTGGTGCTGTTCACCCGCAATCCGGCCACGCGCAACCTCTACCACCGGTTGTTTCGCGAGCACCAGGTGCGCAAGACCTACCATGCGGTGGCCCGCTGGAATCCGGCGCTGGCCTGGCCGGTCACGCGCCACACCCGCATCGCCGAAGGCAGCCACTTCATGCAGCAGGCCGAAGTGCCGGGCCCTGCCAACGCCCTCACCCATATCCGCCCGATTCAACAGACTGGCGAATATGCACTCTATGAATTGCAGCCCGTCACAGGCCAGCGCCACCAGCTGCGGGTGCATATGCATGCGCTCGGGCTGCCGCTGGTCCATGACGGCATTTACCCCACCCTCACGCCCGAAGGCAGTGCCGACACCAGCAAGCCCTTGCAGCTGCTGGCAAAGACGCTGGCCTTTACCGACCCGGTGACCGGCGAGCCGCGCCACTTCACCAGCGGCCTGTCGCTGCTGCCCCTGCAAGACGTGGCGGCCGACCATCCGGTTCCTATTTCAGATTGATGTTTTGAGCTTTACCCCTTCCACTCCCGCCGCTTTGAGCGCGCTCGCCCTCCAGACCTTCGAACAGGTGGTGCGCAGCTCCCCCGGCTTCAAAATCCGCAGCGGCCAGCACGCCATGGCCGAGCGCGTGGCCGAAACACTGGCCGCAGCCGACCTGGGAGACCAGGCCGCACCGGCAAAGGCCATTGCCGTGATCCAGGCCGGCACCGGTGTGGGCAAGAGCGCTGCCTACCTCAGCACAGCCGTGGCCATGGCGCTGGAGCGCAAGACCCGCGTGCTGGTGTCCACTGCCACGGTGGCCCTGCAGGAGCAGCTCATCCACAAGGACCTGCCTGCGCTGGCCGCCAGCATGGACAAACCCTTTGTGTTTGCCCTGGCCAAAGGGCGTGGGCGCTATGTGTGCAAGGTCAAGCTGGACCGGCTGGCCGGTACCGGAAGCGGTGAAGAAGACCTGTTTGAGGAGGACTTTCCGGCCGTCGCCCTGTCCACCGCGTCGCAGGAGGCCATTGAAGAACGCCGCATCCAGCTCTACGACCACATGGCCACGCTGCTGGCAGGCAACAAATGGGACGGAGACCGCGACACCCTGGCCCAAGCCCCCGAACCCAGCGACTGGTCTGCCGTGGCCGCCGAACGCCACACCTGCACCGCGCGCCACTGCCCGCGCTACAAGGATTGCAGCTACTACAACGCGCGCACCCGCCTGGCTGAGGCGCAGGTCATCGTCGCCAACCACGACTTGGTGCTGGCAACCCTGGGCCTGAAGACCCTGCCCGATCTGGACAACTGCCTGGTGGTGTTTGACGAAGGCCACCACCTTCCTGCCGTCGCGCTGGACCAGTTTTCCAGCGCCATGGACCTGAGCAACCTGCGCTGGCTGGACAAGCTGCCACGCACCATGCAGGACGTGGCCAAGCGCCTGCATCTGCACCTGGGCGAGGACATTACCACCGTGTGCTCTCAGCTCAAGACCATATTGACCCAAACCCAGCGCCTGGCCCTGGACCTGGTGCACGGCACGACAGAAGGCGCCGACGGCACGCTGCGGTTTGCGCATGGTGTGCTGCCAGAACCCTTGCATGAGCCCATCGCCCAGATCAGCGCGCAAGCCACCGGCCTGCAAAAGGCGCTGGAAGCGCTGGGTGTGGATGTGAAAGCCATCGCCAAGGAAGACCCGTCCATGGCTGCGTTGTGCGCGCAGCTCTACGCCAAGCTGGGCGCGCTGGCGCCACGCCTGGCCAGCCTCAGCGGCACGGCCCAGCTGCTGCTGGAGCATGGCGAGCAGCCCCTGGCTAAATGGCTGCAGGCCGAGAGCGAAAACGGTTACCTCAACCTGAGTGCCCACGCCTGCCCCATGGTGCCGGGCGACCTGCTGCGCCAATTTCTGTGGAGCCAAGTGCGGGGTGCGGTGGTCACCTCCGCATCGCTGACCAGTTGCGGCAGCTTTGACTACTTTTTGCAGGAGGCCGGTCTGTCCGGCAACCCCAACGTCAGCACGCTGGAAGTCTCCAGCCCTTTTGACTACACCGAACAAGGCACGCTGACCGTGGTGCACACCCGTGCCGAACCCAAACAGGCAGATGCCTACACGGCCGAGATGGTGGAGCTGCTGATCCGTGATCTGGACGAGGTGCAGCACGGCGCGCTGGCCCTGTTCACCTCGCGTGCCCAGATGCGCGCTGCCACCCAGGCACTGCCGACACGGCTGATGGATACCGTGCTGGTGCAAGGCAGCTTGTCGCGCACCCGCCTGCTGGCCAGCCATATGGCGCGTGTGGAAGCGGGTTTGCCCTCGGTGCTGTTCGGGTTGCAATCGTTTGGCGAAGGGCTGGACCTACCCGGCAAGCTGTGCGAAACCGTGTTCATCTGCAAGCTGCCATTTGCGCCGCCGAGCGAACCGGTGGACGAGGCGCGTGCCGAATGGCTGCGCAAGATGGGGCGTGACCCATTCAGCGAACTGGTGATTCCCGCCACGGCCATCAAGCTGCTGCAGTGGACCGGCCGCGCCATCCGCACCGAGGAAGACCGCGCCCAGGTGATCTGCTATGACAAACGGCTGCAACTGCAGCCGTATGGAAGAAGAATGCTGGGTGGCTTGCCACCCTACCGGCAGCTGCGGCGCCAGGGCCGCGAGGCTGCACAGCCCGTCTGAAATCAGACGCTGAGCGACGCTTCGAATTCAGCCCGGATGGCCTGCAATTGCGCGGGTGTGAGGCGGTTGCCGTACTGCGATACCACCTGCCCTGCCGCACGGTTGGCCAATGCCGCTGCCTGCGCGTGGCTGTGGCCGTGGGTGACCGCGAAGAGGAAGGCACCCGCAAACATGTCGCCAGCGCCATTGGTATCGATGGCCTGCACCTTGACCGCGGGTACTTCGGTCTGCTGCGCACCTTCGATCACCAGGCAGCCCTTGGCACTGCGGGTCAGGCAGACGACCTTGGCGAGCTTGGACATATGGGTGACGATGGTGGGCAGGTCCTTGCTGCCGCACCAGACCTGCGCCTCTTCCTCGTTGCAGAACAGGTAGTCCAGATCGCTGCCGACCATGGCTTCCAGACCGGGACGGCAGAAGTTGATCATGGTCATGTCGCTCAGGGTGGTAGCCAGTTTGACGCCCGCTTCCTTGGCAATGGCACGCCCCTTGAGGGCGGCGTCCAGCCCGGTGGGCGAGGCGGACAGATAGCCTTCCATGTAATAGACCTTGGACTTGGCAATGTCCTTGGCATGCAAGGAGGTCTGATCGATGTCTGCCGTTGCTCCCAGGAAGGTGCTCATGCTGCGCTCGGCATCGGGCGTCACCATCACCATGCAGATGCCGGTCTGCCCCTCGGGAAACGGCATATGCGAGAGATTGGTGGCGACACCATTGGCCAGCAGGTCCTGGTGGTAGAAGGCCCCCAGTTCATCATCGGCCACACGGCAGGAATAGAAGGCCTTGCCCCCCAGCTGCGCCACGGCCACCACGGTGTTGCCGGCCGAGCCGCCACCCGTGCGACGGCTGTGCAACCCTTGCACGCCCGCCAGCAAATGGGTGCGACGCTCGGCATCGATGAGGGTCATGTGCCGCTTCTCCACGCCCAAGGCCTGCAGTTGCGCGTCAGTGACTTCGTATTCGGAGTCCACCAGCGCGTTGCCAATGGCGTAAAGATCGTAATGGGACATGGGTTTCCAGAGGTAGCAGGTTGAAGTTATTGTTCGACGAAGGCACGCTCAACGACAAAGTCGCCGGGCGACGTGGTGCTGCCTTCGGCATAGCCACGCTTTTCCAGAATGACTTTCAAGTCCTTGAGCAAACCGGGGGAGCCGCAGATCATGACGCGGTCATTTGCGGGGTCGAGTTTGGGCAGACCCAGATCCGCCTGCATCTTGCCGGACTCGATCAGGTCGGTGATGCGGCCCTGGTTGCGGAAGGGCTCACGGGTCACCGTGGGGTAGTACAGCATCTGCTCGCGCACCATGTCGCCCAGGAACTCGTGGTCGGGCAGCTCGTTGGTGAGGTAGTCGTAATAGGCCAGTTCCTTCACTTCGCGCACGCCATGGACCACGATGACCTTCTCGAAGCGCTCGTAGGTGGCCGGATCGCGCGCCACGCTCAGAAACGGCGCCAAGCCGGTGCCGCTGCCCAGCAGATACAGGTTCTTGCCCGGCAGCAGGTAGTCGATCAACAGGGTACCCGTGGGCTTCTTGCCGACCACGATCTTGTCACCCACCTTGATGTGTTGCAGCTGGGAGGTCAGCGGGCCGTCCTGCACCTTGATGCTGAGGAACTCCAGATGCTCTTCGTAATTGGCGCTGACGATGCTGTAGGCGCGCAGCAGCGGCTTGCCGTTGGGTTGGCGCAGGCCGATCATGGTGAAGTGGCCGTTGGAAAACCGCAATGCGGGGTCACGGGTGGTGGTGAAGCTGAACAAGCGGTCTGTCCAGTGGTGTACGCTTAATACGGTTTCTTCCAGAAATGCACTCATGGGGGCCTTGTGGTGGGTCAAAGTTGCGTTGCAGCAAACCCTATAGTGTAAAAGGTTGGCCTGCCACAATCCGGCATATCCATAGCTCCAGAACTTATAAGTAGTCCTTTTGCGCCATGTCAAACCCAGAAAACCCGTCTTCCGCCCCCTTGCTGGTGGCCTGTTTGTGCGCTCAGTGGTGTGGTACCTGCAACGAGTACGCCCCCTTGTTTGAGCGTCTGCAGGGGGAATTCCCTGGTGCCACGTTCCGCTGGATTGATATCGAAGACGAATCGGACCTGGTCGACCCCATCGAGGTAGAGAACTTCCCCACCATTCTGATTGCCACGGGCGGGCAGGCCCGCTTTTTTGGCACTGTGACGCCCCACCTGGAGACGTTGCGGCGGCTGATTCAGTCCCACCTGGGCAATACTGGGCTCAGCCGCTTGCCTGCCGAAGTGCAGGCCATCACGCAGCGCATCAGCATGCAGCGGGCTGCCTGACCCACCTCAGGCGAGCCGGGCAGATCAGGCTGTCGCGCTCAGTGTGCTGGTGGTGCTGTTGCCGGACTGCTGCAGGCTGGCGCTGATCTGCTCATAGAGCTTTTGTGCCAGCTTGGCCACTTCCGAGTTGCTGGAGCTTCCCGAGCTGCCAGAAGAATCCGAGGAGTTTGCACCTTGCGCCAGTTCCTTGAGCATGCCAGCCAGCCGCTCCATGGAGGACACCGTACCGTCCTGGTTGACGTCCAATGGATCGTAGGTCTTACTACTGGAGCTGCTGGAGGTTGACTGCGTTCCACCTGTTCCGCCAGCGCCGCTTGACCGCGCTGGTTGGCCGTCCTGCACGTGCGACTGGGCGAAATCCATGGTGGTGGGTGGTGGCAGGAGGTCCTTCATGCCCTGACCCAATTCGTCACTGGACAGGCTGCCGTCACCATTGGTGTCCATCTTGGTGAACAGCTGCTTGCTGTCACCCAGACTGGTCCCGGTCTTCTGGCTGATGTCGCTCAGCATGGCGCTGAGTTCGCTCTGGTCCACACTGCCGCTGCCATCCGTATCCACTTTGGCAAACATTTTTGCCTGGTGCTGACTACGCTGCGCGCTGGGTGTGGCCCATGCATTGCCGGAGCTGCTGACTCCCCCGATTGTGCTCATGGTCAATTCCTTTACTGCTGGTGAATGAGGATGTCACCCGTTGCATACAGGGCCCGAGCGACCACTCCATTCTTGGCGGCGCAGGTAAGCTGGTCTTTTCAAATTGGTATCAAAGCTGATACAAAACTGCAAAAGAAGCCCGTTACAGTACCGGTTTCCCGTGGCAATTCAGCGCTTATGCCCGGGACCTTGTTTCTAAACTTGTCTCTGCACAAGGGACGCCATGACTGCAAAAACCTCCATCCTTCTGGTCGACGACGACGCCGAGATCACCGAGCTGTTGGGTGAATACCTCACCCGATTCAACTACGAGGTACATTGCGCCAGCGACGGGCCAAGCATGCGCGAGCAGTTGAGGCGCCACAACGTGGATCTGGTGGTGTTGGACATCATGTTGCCCGGCGCGGACGGCCTGATGCTGGCACGGGAGATCCGCCGCCAGACCCGCACGCCCATCATCATGCTGACGGCCCGCACCTCCACCCTGGACCGTATCCTGGGTCTGGAAAACGGTGCGGACGACTACATGAGCAAACCCTTCGAACCCCGCGAACTGGTTGCGCGCATCCAGTCCGTTCTGCGGCGCTCGCAAGGCCCGCAACCGGAGGAGGCCGTGGCGTCCAGCGAAGTGGTGGTATTTGATGGCTGGGAACTGCACCGCAATCTGCGCACCCTGGTCTCCCCCACCGGCCTGGTGGTGGCCTTGTCCAATGCGGAGTTCCGCCTGCTCAACACCTTTCTTTCAACACCACGCAGACTGCTCAGCCGAGACCAGTTGATGGAGCAGGCCCGTGGCCGGGCCATGGACGCGTTTGAGCGCAGCATCGATCTGCTGGTGTCGCGTCTGCGCCATAAGCTGGCCGACGATTCCCGCGAGGTCTCGATGATCAAGACCATACGCGGTGCGGGCTATATGTTCAACGTGCAGTCCGTGCAGGGAAGGGTCGCGTGGCGCGCTTGATGCCCCTGCTGCGCAGGACTGCGCAAGTCCTGCAAAGATGGCTCCCCGACAGCTTGTTCGGAAGATTGGCACTTCTGCTGAGCGTAGTGGCCATTGCCAGCCATGTACTGGCGCTTTCCCTGCTCTTCGAATTCCGCCCCGAGCCATGGGGTGGCGTGCATCCGCCACCACACCCTATGCCCCCTCCCCCGCACGGTTCGCCGCTGCAAGGCATGCTGATGGACATCAGCGTGCGCCTGAGCGCGGTGTTGCTGGCGGCCTGGGTAGGTGCACGCTGGCTGGCGGCCCCCATGCATCGGCTGGCGCAGGCCACACGCGAATTGGCCGGCAATATCCATCGCGCGCCCATCACACCGCAAGGAACCCGCGAATGCCGGGAGGCCACCAGCATGATCAATCAGCTGCAGGCGCATATATGCACCCAGTTGGAAGAACGTGACCAGTTTGTTGCCGCCGTGTCGCATGACTTGCGCACACCGCTAACCCGGCTGGCGCTGCGTGTGGAGTCCCTGAACAACGAGCACGACCGACAGCGTCTGGGCAGGGACATTGCCGAGATGGACCAGATGATCCGCGCCACGTTGGACTATCTGCGCGGCGCGGCTGAGGCGGAACCCTGGGTGGAGCTGGACTTGCGCTCCCTGGTGGAAAGCCAGGTACACGATAGCCAGGATTGCGGTGATGCCGTTGCGATGGCGCAGACCACCGCCGAGCAGCATTACGCGCTGCCTATCAAGGCCCAAGTCTCCGCCATACGCCGAAGCATTGCCAATGTCATGGACAACGCCGTGCGTTACGGCGGAGGCGCCGAAATCACCCTGCAACGCATTGGCTCCGAGGTGAGCCTGTGCATCTGCGACCGCGGCCCCGGCATACCGCCCGAGGCCCTGGACAAGGTTTTGCTTCCCTTCTACCGAGTGGAGTCCTCACGCAACCGCCACACCGGGGGTGTGGGACTGGGCCTGGCCACAGCAAACGACATTGTCAAACGCCATGGCGGTACGTTCGCACTCAGCAACCGATCCGGCGGCGGCCTGCAGGTGGAAATGCGCTTTCCCGCAACGACCTGAACAGCGCCCCAACCGGGCTCAGTTAGCAACCAGGTTCTTGTATACGCCGCAGCCCAAATAGATATCGTCGACAGCCGTCACGTAAGACATCTTGGTCTGCACGGTACCCGTTGTGGGGTTCGTAATGTTGTACTCCACCCATCCAGGCTCGTAATTGGCCTGGGCCATGATGGTTTGCAGCAAACCTTCGCCATCGATACCGGCAATGTCCTGCACCCGCGTGCCGACCTTGGATGGATTGCCGCCAAAGGCCAGGTAGGTACCGTGCTCATCCAGAGCAAAGACGTACATGTCCCGGTCATGAAACCCTTTGGATGGCTCCGTCAGGTCGCGCAGGAAGCTGTCCCTGCTGCCACTGCGCCTGTGCGCCACAGCGCGCTGCACCAACGCAACTGCCTCTTCAGGTGAGCCTTGAATCAGCTTGAACATGGCTACCGAATCCACCAGCGTAGTGGCTCGACGGCGCATGTCTTCGGCCTTTTCCACCGCATGACCAACCATCTGTGCGTTGCGCTGCGTGATCTCGTCAAGCTGGCGCACTGCAGCCGTGATCTCGCTCAGACCAGAACTCTGCTCGGCGCTGGAATTGGAGATCTGCGACATGCTGCCGGCCACTTCGCGGATGCCCGCCACCATGCCCTTGATGGTGGAACCGGCTGCATGGATCTTCTGCACGCTGGCCGCAATCTGCGCGGAAGAGGCTCCGATCAACTCGCGGATTTCCTTGGAAGAGGCGGCTGAACGCTGTGCCAGTGAACGCACTTCGGTAGCCACCACGGCAAAGCCGCGCCCCGACTCGCCTGCGCGTGCGGCCTCCACCGCCGCGTTGAGCGCCAGGATATTGGTCTGAAAAGCCAGACCATCGATCACACCCACAATTTCATCCATGCGCTTGGCGCTGGCCTGAATCGCCTCCACGGAAACGACGGCCTCCTCCATGGCGCTGGCGCCACCTACTGCCGCATCCCGCACTTCGCTGGCATGGCCGTTGGCGCTGACTGCCGTCCCCGCATTGACTTGCACTGCAGAGGCCAGCTCCTGCACGCTGGCGGATGTTTGCTCCAGATTGGCCGCCTGCTGTTCTGTGCGATCCGACAGATCACGGCTGTCACGCTCCAGGCTCTGCCCGGCATAGGCTACAAAGGCGGCATTTCCGCGCACATTGGCCACCATGGCAGACACGGTCCGTCCCAGTTGACCAACCACCGTCAAAACGCTCCCCAATTCGTCTTTGCTGCGGCTCACCACAGGCTGGCGCAGATCGCCGGCAACCATGCGATCCACATACTGCACCATCTGCGCGATGTCCTGCGTCACGCTGACGTAGCAAGCCACCAGGACATACACCAAAGCCGCGGCGTCCACGATGCAGAGCCCCATGACAACCTGAAAAGCGTCCTTGGGTTCTGTGCCGACGAAAAATGCCCAGAGCACAACCAGGATGGGCATGGCGGAAAGAAAACCGATCAATGCAATCTTGCGGGAGAACGTCAACCGTCGCAGCACCGCGACGCCAAGCCCCAACACACCATTTGTTTGCATCGTATTTTTTCCCTTATCTCCGACCCGTCATCCACGAACCCGTCAACCGGACCTGCGTGAACCAACGTGTCAGATGCTCGATGCGCGTAATGTACTTGCATGACGGACGTGTGAACACCCGAGAACACCCTCAAATGTTGGCTAAATCGCAAATAAAAAAACGGGGCTGTAAGGCCCCGTTAAGTCACACGCCCCGGCAGGGTATTACAGCTTGGCGGTAACCCAGGCCAACACGCTGTCCAATGCCCCGGAGAGCTTGCCGGGCTCAGTGCCACCGGCCATGGCCATATCGGGCTTGCCACCGCCCTTGCCCCCGACCTGGCTGGCGACGTGGTTTGCCAGTTCACCGGCCTTGACCTTGCCCACGGTGTCGGCAGTCACGCCGGCTGCGATCTGCACTTTGTCGCCGTCCACCGCTGCCAGCACAATGACCGCCGTCTTGAGCTTGTCCTTGAGCTTGTCCATGGTGTCGCGCAAGGTCTTGGCGTCAGCGCCTTCCAGGCGAGCTGCCAACACCTTCACGCCCTTGACGTCCACCGCACTGGTGAGCAGTTCGTCGCCTTGCGCAGAAGCCAGCTTGCCCTTGACGGCCGCCAGTTCCTTTTCCAGCTCCTTGATCTGGCTGAGCATGCCGTCCACGCGCACTGGCAGCTCTTCTGCCGTGGCACGCAGTTTGCCCGCCACATCATCCAGAGTGCTTTCCAGCTCCTGCACATGGTGCAGAGCGACCAAGCCGGTGACGGCCTCGACACGGCGTACGCCGGCGGCCACGCCGCCCTCGCTCATGATACTGAAGAAGCCAATGTCACCCGTGCGTTGCACGTGGGTGCCGCCACACAGCTCGGTGGTGGTGCCGATGTCCAGCACGCGAACGATGTCGCCGTACTTTTCGCCGAACAGCATCATGGCGCCGGTCTGCTTGGCTTCCTCAATGGGCATAAGGCGCGCTTGCGTTGGCGCGTTGGCCAGAATTTCGGTGTTCACCAGCGCTTCGATCTCGCGAATCTGCTCGGGCGTGACCGGTGCGTTATGGGTGAAGTCGAAGCGGGTCTTCTCGGAATCGACCAGACTGCCCTTCTGCTGCACATGGTCACCCAGCACCAGGCGCAAGGCCTTGTGCATCAGGTGGGTGACCGAGTGGTTGCGCATGCTGGCGGCGCGCACGGCGGCGTCCACATGGGCAGTGACCGTGTCACCCACTGCCAGGGTGCCGGACTTGACCGCACCGTGGTGGCCGAAGACATCGGACTTGATCTTCTGCGTGTCAGACACTTCAAACATGGAGGAGTCGGTGAAGATGGCCCCCACGTCGCCCACCTGGCCGCCGCTCTCAGCATAGAAGGGCGTGGTGTCCAGCACCACGACGCCGTTCTGGCCTGCCTTGAGCTCGGCAACTGGCGTGCCCTCGGCATACAGCGCCAATACCTTGGCACTTTGCGTCAGGTGGTCATAGCCGACAAAGGTGTTGCCCGCACCGGTGTACTCCAGCGCCTTGTCCATCTTGAATTTACCAGCCGCACGGCCCTTGGCCTTCTGCGCTTCCATGGCGGCGTTGAAGCCTTCGCTGTCCACCTGCACGCCCGCTTCGCGGCACACGTCGGCCGACAGATCGAGCGGAAAGCCATAGGTGTCATGCAGCTTGAAAGCCACATCACCGGGCAGCACCTTAGCGCCGTCCTTGAGCGCGCCTTCCAGGATTTCCATGCCGGTGGCCAGGGTTTCGAAGAAGCGCTCTTCTTCCACGCGCAGCACTTCGGTGATGCGGGCTTCTTGCTCGCGCATCTTGGGGTAGGCGTCTCCCATCAGGCGGGCCAGGTCGGCAACCAGCTTGTGGAAGAACGGCGTCTTCTTGCCCAGCTTGTAGCCGTGGCGGATGGCGCGGCGCACGATGCGGCGCTGTACATAACCGCGGCCTTCGTTGCTGGGAATCACGCCGTCACTGACCAGGAATGAAGTCGCGCGGATATGGTCGGCAATCACCTTGAGCGAGGGATTGCTCAGGTCGGTGGTGCCGGTTTCGCGCGCCGCGGCCTTGATGAGCTGGTCAAACAGGTCGATTTCGTAGTTGCTGTGAACATGCTGCAGGATGGCGGCCAGGCGCTCCAGGCCCATGCCGGTGTCCACGCAGGGCGCGGGCAGCGGCGTGACGGCGCCGGTCTCGTCCATGTTGAACTGCATGAACACGTTGTTCCAGATTTCAATGAAGCGGTCGCCGTCTTCGTCCAGGCTGCCGGGTGGGCCGCCGGGAATGCCTTCCCCGTGGTCGTAGAAGATTTCCGAGCAGGGGCCGCAGGGGCCGGTGTCGGCCATCATCCAGAAGTTGTCACTCTTATAGCGTCCGCCCTTGTTGTCACCGATACGGATGACGCGCTCAGGCGGCAGGCCGATTTCCTTGGTCCAGATGTCGAAGGCCTCATCGTCTTCGGCATACACGGTGGCCAGCAGGCGTTCCTTGGGCAGCTTGTAGACCTCGGTCAGCAGTTCCCAGGCCCACTTCAGGCTCTCGCGCTTGAAGTAGTCGCCAAAGCTCCAGTTGCCCAGCATCTCGAAGAAGGTGTGGTGGCGCGCGGTATAGCCCACGTTTTCCAGGTCGTTGTGCTTGCCGCCGGCGCGCAGGCAAGCCTGCACGGAAGCCGCGCGCACGTAAGAGCGCTTGTCGGTACCCAGAAACACGTCCTTGAACTGCACCATGCCCGAGTTGGTGAACATCAGCGTGGGGTCGTTGCCCGGCACCAGCGGGCTGCTTTCCACCACGGTGTGGCCCTTGGAGGCAAAAAAGTCGAGGAAGGTCTTGCGGATGTCGGCAACACTCATTACAGGCTGGGTCATGTCGGGCTTCTCGGGGCAGGTTCAAAAAGATTAGCCGCGTATTATCGCCCGCCGCGGCCCCAGCGGTGCCCGCTCAGGGAGTCTTCAGTTCCGCCAGAAAGCGCTGGACCGCTTCGTCCTGCGACCATGCCACATTGAAACGCAACCAGGGGCTGGGCTCCAGATCGACGGAAAACAGATGCCCCGGCCCAAGCAGCACGTCCTGCTCGGCCGCCTTGTAGGCCAGTTCTGCAGCGTTGTGGACCGCCGGATGACAGGCCCAGAGAAACATGCCGGCCTTGGGTTCGGTAAAGAGCGCAAAACCTGCTGCCAGCAGCTGCGCCGAAAGCAGTTGCTGCGCCTGGGCCAATCGGTCCTTGAGCGACTTGATGTGCTTGCGCCAGCGGCCGTCTATCAAGGCCCCGTAGGCCAGACGCTCGGTCCACTCGGAAGAGGTGAGGCCTGAAAACATCTTGAGACGCGTCAATTCTTCCAGCAGAGACGCCGAAGCGGCCATGAAGCCGACCCGGATGTTGGGTGAAATGGTCTTGGAAAAGCTGCCCACATAAATGACCCGCTTGAGCTGGTCCAGGCTGGCCAGCGAAGGGCGGGACTCCGGGTCGAGGTCGGCGTAGATGTCGTTCTCGACCACCACAAAGTCGTACTTTTCCGCCAGTTGCAGCACCCGGTGCAGATGGGACAGGGATGCGGTCGACCCGGTCGGGCTCTGCAGGCGCGGCTGGGTGAAGAACACCTTGGGGCGGTGCGCGATGATGCGCTGCTCCAGCACATCCAGGTCGTAGCCACTGGGCGAACGCGGGGCACCTATCAGTTTGGCGCCCAGAAAGCGCAGCGAAAACAGCAAGTTGGCATAGCCCGGCTCGTCCACGAGAACCGTGTCCCCAGCCCGCACCAGGTTGCGCGCCGCCAGATCCATGGCCTGGCTTGAGCCCTGGGTCAGCAGCACCTGATCCGCTCCCAGAACGATTTCACGGGCAGCCAGGTTGTCGCGCACCAATTGCCGCAGAGGCAAAAAGCCGCGCGGGTCACCGTAGCCGCCCATCTCGACGTCAGCGGCCAGCAGCGCGCGTTGGCTGCGCTTGAGACCATCGCCGAAGAGCCAGTCACCGGGCAGCCAGCCGCATCCGGGCTTGTTGTGCAGCTTGCGGTTTTCAAAAATGCGCGACAGGTACCACATGGAGTCAAAGCTGTACGACCCGGCTCCACCACTCACGGTCGTGCCAGCCGTGCCCCGGCTGCGCACAAAGAAGCCCGAATGTGCCTGCGACTGGAAGTACCCCAGTGCCACCAGGCGGTCGTAGGCGTCCACCACGGTGTAGACGCTCACGCCGTGGGCATGGGCGAACTGGCGAATCGATGGCGCCTTGGTTCCGGCCCGCAACGAGCCGTCATCCACCATTTGGCGAAAACCCACAACGATCTGGGTCACCAACGGAACGGTGGATTTGGGATCAAGAACAAACATGTAAGGCGCTGCCAACGAGAGTAAGGGGAAATATGTACTGGCCCGGCAGCCTGCACAGTGCATTCAAAACCAAGGGCTATCTGTATATGTTAGTCCCTCCCACCCGGCCCTAAAGTCGCCGCTTCACCGCAGGCCCGCCCCGGACTGCCATTCCCAATATCCATCAGGAGTTTTTTGCATGCAACGCGACGCCAATTTCACCAACGCTGCCCTGTTTGCCCGTCGCGAAGCGGCCATACCCCGTGGCGTGGGCCACAGCCACCAGATCTTCATTGCCAAGGGCGAAAACGCCGAAGTGTGGGATGTCGAAGGTCGCCGTTACATCGACTTTGCCGGCGGTATCGCCGTGCTCAACACCGGCCACCGCCACCCTGCCGTCATCCAGGCCGTCAAGGACCAGCTCGACCAGTACACCCACACTTGCTTCCAGGTGCTGGCGTATGAGCCCTACGTGGAACTGGCCGAGCGCATCAACGCCAAGGCCCCCGGCAACTTTGCCAAGAAGACGCTGTTCCTGACCACCGGCGCCGAAGCGGTGGAAAACGCCATCAAGATCGCCCGCGCTGCCACCGGCCGCTCCGGAGTGATCTGCTTTGGCGGCGGCTACCACGGCCGCACCCTGATGACCTTGGCCATGACGGGCAAAGTGGCGCCCTACAAGACCGGCTTCGGGCCGTTCCCGTCCGAAGTGTTCCACGCCACCTTCCCCAATGCGCTGCGTGGCGTGAGCGTGGATGAGTCGATTGCCTCCATCGAAGCCATCTTCAAGAACGACATCGAAGCCAAGCGTGTGGCAGCCATCATCCTGGAGCCAGTGCAAGGCGAAGGCGGCTTCAACGTGGCGCCTCCAGAACTGCTGCAACGGCTGCGCGCACTGTGCGATGCCAACGGCATCCTGCTCATCTGCGACGAAGTGCAGACCGGTGCCGGCCGCACCGGAACCTGGTTCGCCGTGGAGCAAAGCGGTGTTGCCCCGGACCTGATCACCATGGCCAAGTCCATGGCCGGTGGTTTCCCCATTTCTGCCGTGGTCGGTCGTGCCGAAGTCATGGATGCAGCCGGCCCTGGCGGCCTGGGCGGCACCTATGCCGGCAGCCCCATTGCCTGCGCCGCCGCGTTGGCAGTGCTTGACGTATTCGAGAAGGAAAACCTGCTGCAGCGCAGCCGTGATGTCGGTGTACGCCTGACTCAGGGCCTGAAGGCGATTGCAGCCAAGCACAAGGCCATTGGCGACGTGCGGGGCCTGGGTGCCATGGTGGCCATGGAGCTGTTCAAGAACGGTGACATCCATCAACCCGATGCCGATCTGGCCAAGCGCATCGCCGCCGAAGCCACCAAACGCGGACTGATTCTGCTGACCTGCGGCACCTACGGCAACGTGATTCGCGTTCTGGTGCCGCTGACCGCCAGCGACGCCATCCTGGATGAAGGTCTGGACATCATTGCTGCCTGCTTTGACGCGGTCGCCTGAGTTTGACCGTGATGAGTGACAAGAAAGCCCTCGTCAGTTTTACTGGCGTCGAGAAGACCTATGACGGCAAGAATCTGGTTGTACGGGACCTGAACCTTCAGATCCAGCAAGGCGAGTTCATCTCATTGCTCGGACCTTCGGGCTCGGGCAAGACCACCACGCTGATGATGCTGGCTGGTTTCGAGTCGCCCACCGCTGGCGAAATCAGCCTGGCTGGCGTGCCCATTACCCGCACGCCCCCGCACAAGCGCAATTTCGGCATGGTGTTTCAGGACTACGCCCTGTTCCCGCACATGACGGTGGCCGACAACATCGCCTATCCGCTGACCGTGCGCAAGGTGCCAGCCGGCGAGCAGCAGGCAAAGGTAGCCCGCGCACTGGACATGGTGCAGCTTGGCGCCATGGGCAACCGCTATCCGGCACAACTCTCCGGCGGCCAGCGCCAGCGCGTGGCCCTGGCGCGTGCCCTGGTGTTTGATCCGCAGCTGGTGTTGATGGACGAACCGCTGGGCGCGCTGGACAAGCAGCTGCGCGAGCACATGCAGATCGAATTGAAGGAGCTGCATCGCCGCCTGGGCGTGACCTTTGTCTACGTGACACACGACCAGTCGGAAGCGCTGACCATGTCGGACCGTGTGGCTGTTTTCAACGACGGCATCATCCAGCAGATCGATGTTGTAGAGACGCTGTACGAAACACCGGTGAACCGCTTCGTGGCCAGCTTTGTGGGTGACAGCACGGTGCTCGATGCCAAGGTGTTTCAGACCCAGGGCAACCAATGCAATGTGGTGCTGCCCAATGGCGTACAGCTGCATGGCGTCAATGTCAATCGCGCGCAGATCGGCGACACCGTGCAGTGCGGCGTGCGGCCCGAGCGGCTGCAACTGGCGCAATCTGCAGGCCCCAACACTATCGAGGCCCGCATGATCGATCTGATCTATTTCGGGGACCACCTGCGCGTGCGCTGCGAAGTGGCCGGCCAGGAAGCCGCCACGATCAAGATGCCGCTGGAACACGCCGCCCTGCCCCACCCCGGCCAGACGATTCATGTCTATGCCCCCCCAGAACACCTGCGTGTGTACCGCTGAATCTCAGCATTTCAACCTACCTCTCTAGAAGGAAACGTCGATGAATATGAAGCCCCTGATGATTGCTATTGCTGGTGTTCTGGCCCTGCCGGTGCTGGCGCAAAGCCAACTGACCGTGGTGAACTTTGGCGGTGCCAACGGCGCCGCGCAGAAGAAGGCCTACTTTGAGCCCTTCGAGAAGAGCGGAGCCGCCAAAATCGTGCCGGTGGAATACAACGGCGAGCAAGCCAAGATCAAGGCCATGGTTGAAGCCAAGAAGGTCACCTGGGACGTAGTTGAAGTGGAAAGCCCCGACATCAACCGCGGCTGCGACGAAGGTTTGTTTGAAAAGCTGGATTGGTCCAAGCTGGCTCCCAAGGCTGACTTCCAGCCGGCAGCCGTGCACGAGTGCGGCGTAGGCACTTTCATCTGGTCTACGGTCATGGCCTACAACGCCGACAAGCTCAAGACACCGCCCACTACCTGGGCCGATTTTTGGGACACCAAGAAGTTCCCAGGCAAGCGCGGCATGCGCAAGGGTGCGCGCTACAACCTGGAATTTGCGCTGATGGCGGACGGCGTCAAGACCGCCGACGTCTACAAGGTGCTGGCCACCAAGGAAGGAGCTGACCGCGCCTTCAAGAAGATGAGCGAACTCAAGTCCAACATCCAGTTCTGGGAAGCCGGTGCACAGCCGCCCCAGTTCCTGGTGGCCGGCGACGTGACCATGACGACCGCCTACAACGGCCGCATCGACGCCGCACAACGTGAAGGCAAGAACCTGGCCATCACCTGGACCGGCGGCATCTATGACCTGGACTACTGGGTCATGCCCAAGGGCACGCCCAACAAGGACCTGGCCACCAAGTTCATCGCCATGGCTTCCAGCGCCAACGAGCAGTCCGAGTACGCCAAGTACATCTCCTACGGCCCGACCAACAACAAGGCCCTGCCCAAGATCGATGCCAAGGTGCTGGCCCTGTTGCCCACTTCCCCTGCCAACAGCAAGGACGCATTGCAATTCAACATCACCTTCTGGGCCGACCAGGGCGAAGCTCTGGAAAAGCGCTTTGCCGCCTGGGCAGCGCAATAAGTTGAACAAGGGGTAAGACAGACCATGACCGCAGCAGCGCTTTCACCGGTGTCCCTGGCCACCAAACTGGCCCGGGTTGAACGACGCAAGCGCTTGCGTTCCATGGCCCTGACCCTGCCCTTGCTGGTGTTCCTGGCGCTCACCTTTCTGGTGCCGCTGGGAGCACTGCTGATCCGCGCAGTGGAGAACCCGGAGGTCGCAGACAGCCTGGTGCGAACCGGCAAGGCCCTGTCGGGCTGGGACCGCAAGGCCGCTCCACCGGACGAGGCCTACCAAGCGCTTGTCAGCGACCTCGCCGCCATCCCCGAAACCGCACAGGCCGGTGTGTTGGCGCGCAGACTCAATTCGGAAGTGAGCGGTGCACGCTCGCTCATCATGAGCACCTACCGTGCCAAGCTGGACGTGGAAGGCCTGAGCGCAGCGCAGGTGAAAGACAAATTGATTGCGCAGGACGCCCGCTGGAGCGAACTGCCCTACTGGTGGGCCATTGCCAAGAACAGTTCACGCTGGACGCCCGACTATCTGCTGACCTCGCTGGACCTCAAGCGCGATGCGCAAGGCTCCATCGTGCGGGTGGGTGCCGAAGAAGCGGCCTTCAGCGACATCCTGCTGCGCACCTTCTCCATCAGCGCCGTCGTCACACTGATCTGCATACTCATTGGATATCCACTGGCCTATTGGCTCTCCACATTGAGCGAGCGCCGTGCCAACCTGATGATGATTTTGGTGCTGCTGCCCTTCTGGACTTCGGTGCTGGTGCGTATTGCTGCCTGGATCGTGCTGCTGCAAAGCAACGGACTGGTGAACCGTTTCCTGATGTTCTCAGGCCTGACCGACGGCCCTGTGCCTTTGCTGTTCAACCGCCTGGGCGTGGTGATCGCCATGGTGCACATCCTGCTGCCCTTCATGATCCTGCCGCTGTACAGCGTGATGAAGTCGGTGCCCGCCAATTACGTGCGCGCCGCCGTATCCCTGGGCAGTGCGCCGCTGGCCGCGTTCTTCCGCATCTACGTGCCGCAGACCTACCCTGGCGTGGCCGCGGGCGGCCTGCTGGTGTTCATCACGGCCATTGGCTACTACGTCACCCCTGCCTTGCTCGGTGGTGCCGGCGACCAGATGCTGAGCTACTACGTGGCCCAGTACACCAATGTAGAAGTCAACTGGGGTATGGCCTGCGCACTGGGTTCGGTGCTGCTGATCACCACGCTGGCCCTATACGCGGTGTACCGCCGCTTTGGCAAGGCCGAACTCAGCCTGGGATAAATCCAAACTATGCGCCCTTCTCAATTTCCCGCGTACTACACCCTGGCCGACAAGGCTGGCTGGTACGGCCTGCGACTGGTCTGTGCCGCCGTCCTGGGCTTCCTGCTGCTGCCTATCGTGGTGATCATTCCGCTGTCGTTCAGCAATTCCTCATTCCTGTCGTACCCGATCCCGGGCTGGTCCCTGCGCTGGTATCAGGAGCTGTTTGCGTCCGACGACTGGGCGCGCGCCACCCGCAACAGCTTCATCGTCGCCCCGCTGGCCACATTGATTGCCACTTCACTGGGCACCCTGGCCGCTGTGGGCCTGGCGCGGGTGCGCTTTTTCGGCAAGGGATTGGTCACCAGCCTGCTCATTGCTCCCATGGTGGTGCCCATCGTGGTGGTGGGCGTGAGCACCTACCTGTTCTTTGCCAAGATCGGTCTGTCAGACTCCTACACCGGGCTGGTACTGGTCCATGCTGCGCTAGGCGCCCCTTTTGTGGTGACCACCGTGCTGGCCACGCTGCAGAGCTTCAACCAGAACCTGGTCAAGGCCAGCCTGAGCCTGGGCGCCAACCCGGTCACCACCTTCTTTCGCATCACTTTGCCGGTGATTGCGCCCGGCGTGATCTCGGGTGCGCTCTTTGCCTTTGCCACCTCGTTTGACGAAGTCGTGGTGACGCTGTTTCTTGCCGGACCAGCGCAGACCACACTGCCGCGCCAGATGTTCACCGGCATTCGCGAAAACATCTCGCCTACCATTGCCGCCGTTGCCACGTTGCTGATACTGTTCACTGCTTCGCTGATGATGGTATTGGAATGGCTCAGGGGAAGAAGGAAGTGATGCCAAATGGAACCAACAACCCCGTGTCATCTGGCACAGTGCGGAAATCAAAAAGCCGCTACGCTTAGCGCTTTCGCCCTGCCCCGACAGCCCCAGACATTTGCCTTACAGGAATAGAACCATGGACATGAAAACCTCCCCTCTCGCCTTGCTCAAAGACCCCAGCCTGCTCAAGACGGACGCACTGATCAACGGGCAATGGATCGCCGGGACTTCCCGCTTTGACGTGCTGGACCCGTCCAACGGCCGCAAGCTGGCCGACGTGGCCAACCTGGGCGCGGCCGATGCCGAAAAAGCCATTGCCGCAGCCAACGCCGCTTGGGGCCCCTGGAAAACCAAGACCGCCAAGGAACGCAGCATCATCCTGCGCAAGTGGTTCGACCTGCTCATGGCCAACCAAGAAGACCTGGGGCGCATCATGACCGCTGAGCAGGGCAAGCCTTTTGGCGAAGCCAAGGGCGAAGTGGCTTACGGCGCCAGCTTTGTGGAGTGGTTTGCTGAAGAAGCCAAGCGCGTCAACGGTGAGACCCTGCCCCAGTTCGACAACAACCGCCGCCTGATGGTGATCAAGCAGCCCATCGGCGTTTGCGCAGCGATTACCCCCTGGAACTTCCCACTGGCCATGATCACGCGCAAGGTGGCGCCCGCCCTGGCTGCCGGCTGCACCGTCATCATCAAGCCGGCCGAGCTGACGCCGCTGACCGCTCTGGCCGCCGCCGAGCTTGCCCTGCGCGCCGGTATCCCCGCCGGTGTACTCAACATGATCACCGCCGACGCGGATCAGTCCATCGCCGTAGGTAAGGCCATTTGCGAAAGCGACGTGGTTCGCCATCTGAGCTTTACCGGTTCCACCGAAGTCGGCCGCATCCTGATGAAGCAATGCGCTCCCACCATCAAGAAGCTTTCGCTGGAGCTGGGCGGCAATGCACCCTTCATCGTGTTTGACGACGCCGACATCGACTCCGCTGTGGAAGGTGCACTGGCCAGCAAATACCGCAACGCTGGCCAGACCTGCGTCTGCGCCAACCGCTTCTATGTGCAAGAGGGCGTATACGACCAATTCGTGACCCAATTCAGCGCCAAGGTCAAGGCCATGAAGGTCGGCAACGGCTTTGAGGACGGCGTAGCCCAGGGCCCGCTGATCGAGGACGCCGCCATCGTCAAGGTCAAGCGCCATGTGGCCGATGCCATTGCCAAGGGCGGCAAGGTGGAAACCGGTGGCAACGCCCTGCAAGGCCAGTTCTTTGAACCCACCGTGGTATCCGGCGCCACTGCAGACATGCTGTGCGCCAAGGAAGAAACCTTCGGGCCCTTCGCCCCGGTGTTCAAGTTCAAGACCGAGCAAGAAGCCATCGATGCGGCCAACAACACCGAGTTCGGCCTGGCCAGCTACTTCTACAGCCGCGACATCGGCCGCATCCACCGCGTGGGTGAAGCGCTCGAATACGGCATGGTCGGCGTCAACGTGGGCATTCTGGCCACCGAACACGTGCCTTTTGGCGGCGTCAAGCAATCCGGCCTGGGCCGCGAAGGCTCGCACTTCGGTATGGACGACTACGTGGAGATCAAGTACCTCTGCGTGGGCGACATCCTGAAGTAAGCATGTAACCGTTTACACCCATCCAAGCACAAAGCCCCGCAAGGGGCTTTGTGCTTTCTGAATAACCCTGCTTCAATATATGTCATGGCATTAACAGCCTTGACATTAATTGCCTAGGCAATAACAATTGCCAGCCATGAAGAAATCTTTGCCTCCCCGCTCTTTTTACCGGTCGGAGAATTACCGACCCGAAGACAGCGTGGGCTATCTGATGCGCCAGATCATCAATATGGTCGGGCAGGAAGTGGAGCGACAGCTCGCCCACACCGATCTGACCAATGCGCAGTGGGTTCCCCTCTACAAGCTTTATCGGGGTGAGACAAGCACTGTTGCCGAACTGGCCCGCCAATGCAATCTGGATGCCGGCGCCATGACCCGCATGCTGGACCGTCTGGAAGCCAAGGGCCTGTGCAGACGCGTGCGCTCCGAGAGCGACCGTCGCGTGGTGAATATCGAACTCACCCCTGCCGGCAAGCAGGCTGCAGAGCAGATACCCGGCATATTGTGTGGCGTGCAGAACGCCCATCTCACAGGCTTCACGGATGACGATTTCCACAACCTGCGCGAGTACCTGCGTCGCATCCTGAACAACGCCAAATCCATTTCCAACCTTGCAAATGACAACCCTACCCACGGAACCGATACCGATGCAGCGCACTGATTACTCCCGCGGCATAGCGCAGCTTGCGCTCCTGACCCTCAGCAGCATCGCGATTGCCACGCTGGCTGCATGTGCCAATTTTTCAGGCATCGAGCCTGTTGCGCAGCCGATCAAGGCAGACACACTGGGCCTGAAGAATCTGGACGCCAGCAAGGATGCTGACCGCGTGGCAACCGACAACGACTGGTGGCAGGCATTTGGCGATAGCCAGCTCAATGGTCTGGTGGAAAAGGCATTGCAGGACAGCCCGACCTTGAAAACGGCGCAAGCGCGTCTGGCACGGGCACAGGCCGCAAGTGCCACGGCCAAGTCTGCGGACTACCCTCAAGTGACCGCCGCCTTGGACCTGCAGCACCAGCTCTACTCGGCCAACTCCATCTACCCGCCTCCGATTGGGGGATCAGAGTGGGACAGCGGCAACCTGCAGGCATCCGCAAGCTGGGAGCTGGACTTCTTCGGCAAGAACCGTGCAACGCTGGACGCCACCATCGGTCAGATCAAGGCTGCCGAAGCCGATGTCCGTGCCGCCAGGGGCTTGCTGGCCACCAACGTCGCCCGCAACTACTTTCAGTTGGTGCGCATCCAGGCCCAGCTGGACGTGGCTCAGCGTACTTTGGACCAACGTATCCAGATCCAGGGATTGGTGCATGACCGACTGAATGCCGGACTGGACACCCAACTCGAACTGCAACAGGCAGCTGGCGGACTACCCGACGCGCGGTTCCAGATCGAAGTGCTCAAGGAACAGAAAGCGTTGACAGTGAATGCTCTGGCTGCGCTCACCGCCCAGCCGGCATCTGCGCTGAACATGACCTTACCGGCACTGGAGAAGATTCAGGGTGTGGCCGTGGCACAGAGCATGCCGCTGGATCTGCTGGGTCGCCGCTCCGACATTGCTGCGGCGCGCTGGCGCGTGGAGGCTGCGCTGAACGACGTGGATGCCGCCAAAGCCCAGTTCTACCCGAACGTCAATCTGGTGGCCTTCACAGGATTCTCCAGCTTTGGCTTTGAAAAGCTGCTGGAGAGCAAGAGCTCCGAATGGGGCGTGGGCCCAGCCATACGCCTGCCACTGTTTGAAGGCGGCCGCCTACGCGCCAACCTGCGCGGCAAGACTGCCGATCTGGACGCCGCCATCGAGAGCTACAACGGGCAGGTCCTCGAAGCCGTGCATGAAGTGGCCGACCGCCTCTCATCCGCACAGGCCATACGCCGCCAGCAGACCGAACAAAGCGCTGCACTGGCCTCTGCCGAAACCGCTTACTCCATTGCCTTGCAGCGCTACCAGGCGGGCTTGGGCAACTACCTCAATGTATTGAGCGCCGAAGCACCTGTGCTGCAGCAACGTCGCCAGGGAGTAGACCTGGCAGCACGCGCACTGGACACCCAAGTGCAAATCCTGAATGCCATAGGCGGAGACCTGAAGCCCGCCACCGCCCAATAAGCCACATCGCCCCACCCCAAACAGAAAAAGTACGCACCATGAACGCACCTGTAACACCCGCTGCCACTCCTGCCGTAGCTCCCACGTCCAAGCGCGCCAAAGCACTCAAATTTGTCAGCATCGTGGTTCTCATCGGCCTGGCCTACGGCGCCTACGACTGGTACCTGCAACGCCATGAAGAGTCCACCGACAACGCCTATGTGCAAGGCAATGTGGTGCAGATCACGCCCCAAGTAGGCGGAACCGTCACATCCATCTTTGCCGATGACACCGACTTCGTGAAGGCCGGTCAGGCGCTGGTGCAACTGGACCCGGCCGATGCCAAGGTCGCACTTGACCAGGCTGAGGCCAACCTGGCCCAGGCCGTACGCCAAGTGCGCACCCTGTATGCCAACAACACCACCCTCTCGGCACAGATCGCCATCCATGAGTCCGACGTGGCACGCGCAAAGACCGATCTGGCACGCGCTACCGATGACCTGAACCGCCGCCAGTCGCTGGTGGGCAATGGCGCGGTTTCCAAGGAGGAGCTCAACCACACGCTGTCGCAAGTGGCTGCCGCCCAAAATGCCCTGTCTGCAGCGCAGGCCGGTGTCACGGCCGCACGTGAACAGCTCAACAGCAACCAGACGCTGACCGAAGGCACACGCGTTGACTCGCATCCCAGCGTGATGGCTGCCGCCGCTAAGGTACGCGAGGCCTATCTGGCGCTGCACCGTGCTGCCCTGCCCGCTCCTGTCGATGGCTATGTGGCCAAGCGTAGCGTGCAACTGGGTCAGCGTGTGGCTGCCGGTTCGCCCCTGATGTCCATCATCCCGCTCAACCAACTGTGGGTAGATGCCAACTTCAAGGAAGTGCAGCTGCGCAACATCCGCATTGGCCAACCCGTGACGCTGACTGCCGACGTGTACGGAAAGAAAATGGAATACAAGGGTACGGTGGCAGGTCTGGGTGCCGGCACTGGTGCCGCCTTTGCCTTGCTGCCCGCGCAGAATGCCACCGGCAACTGGATCAAGGTGGTGCAGCGTGTGCCGGTGCGCATCGCGCTGGACCCCAAGCAAGTTGCACAAAGCCCTCTGCGCGTGGGCCTGTCGATGGAAGCCACGGTGGACATCACGGACCAGAGCGGCAAGTCGCTGGCCGATGCGGCCCATCCGTCCTCTGCTGTGCAGACCGAGGTCTATGCACTGATGGACAAGGGCGCGGACGACGAAGTCCACAAGATCATTGCCGCCAATGCGGGCAAGGGTAGCCACTAAGGCCCGCCTCACGGCACCACACACTGACACTGCGACCCCACATGTCCGCACCTGCTCATATTGCGCATCCTCCCCTGCAGGGCTCCGCCCGCCTGTGGGGAACGATTGCGCTGTCCGCTGCCACGTTCATGAACGTGCTGGACTCTTCCATCGCCAACGTGTCGTTGCCCGCGATTGCGGGTGACCTGGGCGTCAGCCCCAACCAGGGCACCTGGGTGATCACCAGCTTTGGCGTGGCCAATGCGATTGCCCTTCCCCTTACGGGCTGGCTGTCGCAACGTTTCGGACAGGTGCGCCTGTTCGTCACCAGCGTGTTGCTGTTTGTGATTTCATCCTGGCTGTGCGGCCTGGCTCCCAACATGAGCACGCTCATTGCCATGCGGGCGCTGCAAGGTTTTGTGGCCGGTCCCATGATGCCGCTGGCGCAAACGCTGCTGCTCAGCAGCTACCCGCCCGCACTGGCGGGAACAGCCATGGCCATGTGGGCCATGACCACCCTGGTGGCCCCGGTGATGGGGCCCTTGCTGGGTGGCTGGATCACGGATCACACCCATTGGGGCTGGATCTTCTTCATCAACATCCCGGTTGGCATCGCTGCGGCCTCTATGACCTGGACCATCTTTCACAAGCGGGAGACGCAGATCCGCAAGTTGCCGATCGACAGCACCGGCTTGGCACTGCTGGTGGTGTCGGTGAGCTGCCTGCAGATCATGCTGGACAAGGGCAAGGAGCTGGACTGGTTCCAGTCGCCAGAAGTCATCGCGCTGACGGTTGCATCCGCCATCGGATTCGCGTTCCTGATCGCCTGGGAACTGACCGACGAGCACCCGGTGGTGGACTTGCGCATGCTCAAGATCCGCAACTTCTGGACGGGCACGCTGTGCATGACGGTAGCCTACAGCCTGTTCATGGGCAACCTGGTGTTGCTGCCCCTGTGGCTGCAGCAGTTCATGGGCTACACCTCTACCCAGGCCGGTGAGTTGATGGCGCCGGTGGGGTTGTTTGCGATTCTGCTCTCACCTTTGGTGGGCAAGAACGTCCAGAAATACGACCCGCGTGCGCTCACCAGCTTTGCCTTTGTGGTCTTCGCGCTGGTGCTGTGGATGCGCTCGCAATTCAACACCCAGGCGGATTTTGGAACCATCATGATTCCCACCATCATCCAGGGCATTGCGTTGGCATTCTTCTTTATCCCGCTGACCACCATCACGCTCAGCGGCATGACACCTGACAAGATCGCAGGCGCTTCCGGTCTGTCGAGTTTTGCGCGGATTGTGGGCGGTTCGTTCGGCACATCCATCGCCGTATCGGTCTGGCAGGACCGGGCCGCCATGCACCATGCCCAACTCGCGGAACTGATCAACCGCGGCAGCATGGCCACCAACTCCACGTTGGCGAACTTTTCAGCTGCAGGGATGGACACCGAGCAGGCGCTGTCGCAAATCAATCGCCTGATTGATCAACAGGCCTTCATGCTGGCGGCCAATGACGTGTTCCACGGCTCAGCCATCATCTTCATCCTGCTCATCCCCATGGTGTGGCTGTCACGTCCGCCGAAGAAAGGGGCTGGTGCAGCGGCTTCGGCTGAGGCTGCTGCCGGGGCGCACTGATGCGCTGAACCGGCTTGAACTTGGAAACTCTCCGACCGCTGCCTCAAAGGCAGCGGTTTTTCATTCAGGGCTTGCCGGCCTTTTGCTTTTTCAAGTCGTTGTACATCGCTGCGTTCTGTTCTGCGGTCTTGAATGGCTGTTTGGCTTCCACCATCCCTTTGATGCCTTCATAGGTCTTGCGGTCCAGTACCTGATTGGTCATCAACCAGGTCTTGCTGCCGTAGGGGCGGCCGGCAATGATTTTGTCGGCTTCCACATCGGTGATGCCCGGCAACTTCTTCAGCGCCGCCTTGCTGGCTCCATTGATATCCACTGGTTTGACCTTGGGACCAGCTTTGGTTTTCGCAGGCTTGGCCGGAGGCTTCAACACTGCCTTGCCTGCGCCACTAGCAGGAGCCGCCGCAGCGACTGCCGGATGCTCAATGGTTGTGGCAGCTGAAGCAGCCAGACACATCGAAAAGCCTGCAAGCAGGAAACTGATTTGCACTCGATTCATACAAACTCTCGAAAAAAGCAACCCGAACACGCTGGACGGATTCGGGTTGGCAATTAAAAGCCGCTGGGTGACACGCCAGCAGGCGTGCAACGCAGCGGTGATTTAGTCGGTGCGCCTACTTGGCGTGGACCACCGCTGCATCCTGATCGCGGCCATAGCCGTGGCAGATCAGACAGGTTTCGTTATTTACTAGCGTTGCCGCACTACGCGGGCTGTAGTACACACCACCATACTGCCTGAAATGTGCTCTTGCCGTAGTCGTGTCATGACAGGCAAAGCACGCCGCCGTAATCGGTGATTCCACAAGAGTATGCAGGTCAGCTGCTATGGATTCACCACCTGCCGCAGCCGTGTGTACGGTTCCTGTTGTCACACCATTCGCATTGCTGGTGCTGTATGCGCTGTATGTGGGAACTACTGACCCTTCAGGAATGAAGCTAAAGACGTTTCCGTAATTCAGAGTAGTGCTCTTCAGGAGACCACCAGAGAAGATGGTGACTGCCTCTGGGAACGCCAGATACGCATTCGACGATGAACCACCCAAAGGATCATAGGGATAAGCCTTTGCCGTATCTGTTGCGGTATTGAACTTTCCGGCTGTAGAGGTTGTCCATAGCAAGTTCGGGAACAAGCTGCTGCCATTGATACCAAAGTTCACCGCATTGGGAACGTGGCAATCACCACAGTTCTTCAGGATACCTGGGTACACGTTAGCAGCGGCATTGAAACCTGTCTGTCCGGTAGCAGTAGGAGCGTTGGCCCGATGCCAGCTAAATGGAATCGTGCGCTTGCCCGATGAATAGCCCGTACCTGCTCCCCCCGCGCCTGTACCGGAAAAGCCAACCGCAGCAATATTTGGCGTACTTGTTGAGGTAACGGCCGCGGCGACAGTAGGATCCGTGCCCGCATGAATACCATGGATAAACGTGCTGGCGTTTGCAGACCAGCCACTGCTGCTCCTGCTGGTGTTATGGCAGATGGCACAGGCGGTACCGTCATTGCGCGCGCCACTGTGGAATTCCACGGCGGTACCCAACTGCTCATGGCAAGCCTCACACTTGGCAGTGTCCACCACCACACGCCGTGCGGTGTACCCAGTGGCTACCAACTTTTGCAGCGGTGTCTTGAGAATGACGCCAGGTGTGCTGGTACCGTTGAGGTAGTTTGAGCCTGAAACTATGGTGTTCCACTTTGCTGCCAACGTAGCTGCATTTGCCCCAGAGAAAGCATTTTGCGTAAAGTTACCGATCATGGCTCCGGTCACCATTTTGGCGGTGGTCGGTATCTTGATCGGAGAAGGATTTACGCACTTGCCTGCAATATGCTTGGTGGCGTCATTGACGCAAGCACCGGTCGGCGCAAGGCCAGTGGTATCGCCCGTTAACGTGGCTGTCCAGTAACCGCTGGCATCCGGACCAGTCAACGTTCCTCCTTTAGGTGAGCCGCTGGTGATCAGCAGATTGGTCAGACTCACGCTCTGGTAAGTGTTGAAGTCGGCCGGAGCCGCGATACCGTCTTGCGGCACAGCGTAGGCAACATAGAAGGTCGGACCACCACGGAAACCGGTGATAGGTTCAAATGTGGAGGGCACGCTATAGCCAGACGAAGACAAGGTTAAGAGCGACGTTGGATTGTTGAATGAAGTCACCGGCGATCCATCCTTAATGATGCGGAAGGTGATTACCGGCTGCTTGCTGGCGTTCAGTGCCACTGCACTGATCTCGTACGTAATGGATGATATTCCGTCAATCTGTACAGGGTTGTTGGCAGTGGGTGCCTCTGCACGGTGTGACTCGGCGATACCTGCCGATGTATGGCAGGAACTGCACGAGCTGTCATCCACAGCAGGGCCGGCAGCATGGTTGCTGGTACCCGTGGTTTCAGTGATGACGCCTGTGGCAAAGTTCACGTTGTCATGGCAGGCACCGCAGGCCAAGCGGCTGGGCTTAGTCTTCCAATTGTCACCATCCTTGGTGATGGGTGCAATGTTCAGCTTGTCCGCTGCTGCAGCGGCAGCATTGGCAGCGGAGGCACCAACCGTTGGATCGTAGGAACCGTTGTGGCACTTGGTGCAATCGCGCGGATCCTGAATCCATTCGTTCTTTTCGAATTGGTGGCCTATGCCCGTACTGGCTGGCATGTAGTTGTAACCCGACAGAGATAGATCTGCACCCATGTGGATCTTGTGGGCGATATTGGGGAAGTTGCCAATCGCGCGACCATCCAATACCGCGGTGGTGTTCGTCGTGGAGCCATTGAGCACCAGCGTACTGGCGCGCGTGGCTTCGCCACTCATGCCGTACTTGACCTGATCCGTGTGGCAAGTCACGCACAGATTGGGGTCTTTGCGTGAGCCTCCGTGAGCCAGTCCCTTGCCATTGTGGCAGGAAGAGCAGGAAGCAATGTCCACCACGCTTCGTGTTGAAGTGACTACGCCGCCATCGGGGCGGAAGTCATAAACTTGGTTGCCTGCAATAGCAATATTGACCGCAGGAAGAATGGTTGTGGCATTGGGCGTGTTGCTGCCCGTTCCAGGCGCCGCACCGCTGATGATGATGCCCAGGCGGTGCGTTGCAGTGGGGTCGTAACTGACGTCACCCAAGTCCGCTTTGAGCTTGAGGCCGTCAGCCGAATCCGCCAGGCTGGAAACGATGCTGGCGGCCTGGGTTATGTCACGGTAGAACGTGTACTTGTAAGTACCGTCACCGTTGTCAACCAGCGTGCCTTCCTTGTCGGTGGTCGGATAGGTGCCGCACCATTTCTTGTCCGCTGTGCAGGAGTCGGTGGCCGCAAAGGTGCCTGCGGCCTGGCCGACCGTCAAAGGCTTGACCACGAGGTAACTCACCCATTTGCTGGGCGCGGTGGCCGTCGCAGGAACCAGCTTGGCCAAGGTGAAACTCAAATTGGTCAGTCCGGACACGCTCGTGGACGTGCTGGTGGTACCCAATGAACGGTTACCCAGCCCCACGACTGCCGCACCCGACGCATCGGTCACCGCAAAGCTGACAACCGGTGGGCTATGGATCGATACACCAGTCACCGTGATGGTTGGCTGCAGCGCACGCCAAGCCTGCACTGAAGCAGAAGAAGGCGTGGACGCATTCGATGCGATGGTGGATCCGGAAGTTGCCGGCCCCACAGGCACCGTTACAGTGGAAGAGGTGCTGACTCCGTCGCCCCCCCCTCCGCAGCCGAATAACGCGGCCGAGACCAGCGCCGACAGGCCCAGCCGAATAAGCGTACGTTTCATTTTCTTACCTCGTTAAAAAATAGTTCAGCGGTCTTGGGGGAATTACTTGAGTCGGTACACATACTTCACCCCCACATACGTGACGCTCTGACTGGCTTGCATGGCAACCGTACTGTTGTCTGAGAAGGTGTACGGCACACCAGAGCCAGTCCAGGCCCAGTCGTCGAAATTGATGTTCTGCTGCACTAGGTCCACGCGGACCTCGGAGCGAGCGCTGAGCACGTATTTGCCATACAGCTTGAGTGCCAGCATGCGGTAGGACACATCGGGCAAAGAACCCGGTGCCGCACTGGTGCCTGATTCAAAACCGTAGCCGTTGAGATCGCTGAGGTAACTCAGGTCCGCACCGACTTCCAGCTTGGCGTTGACCTTGCCCACGACACCCACACCAGCACTGCTGGTGGTATTCACAATGCGGGCGATATAGCCAGCGCTGTGTGACTCATTGAGTGTCTGCTCACCGTAGGACAGGTAGCCAGTGGTCTTCCAGTTGTCATTTACCGCATAGCTTGCGTCCACCGTGGCAGAAGTCATGCCGCTGGAGTGCAACCCGGTCGTAGTAGGGGCGCTGAAAGTATCCTGCCCATTCTCGAGAGAGAATTGCATAGACAGCTTTTCACTGGCATTCCAGTCGATGGTGCCGCGAACCTTCTCCCGCTTGCGATCCATCATGGTGCTGGGAAATATGCCGGTCACGGCATACACGTCGGCGTAGCGCATGGTCTGATAGGTATTCGGATACTGGGCACTGGTAGAACCCAGATTGATCCAGTGCGTGCCGTTGCGAAAGCTCTGGACGAAGGCGACAGAAGCGTTGAGGTTGTCTGTCAACGGTTTGCGCAACTCGGCGCGGTAGCTCAACTCGTTGGTCTGTTCGCGAATCGAGGTGAGTGACGCCGGGTCAATAATCAGATCTGCACTGCCTACACTGGGCACATTGCGTTTGACCCAGTTGTAGTCCACACCCAAGGTACCACGCGCCCCCTCCGGGAACTGGTAGCTAGCCTCGGCCTTGCTGCTGACCTTCTGCGAAGAGTTGTTCGGATTGATGTAGGTACCGCCATACAAAGCCTTGGGCGTGCCGTCATTGTTGTCTTCAAACCGCACATTGGCCAGCATGCTGAGCTTGGTCCAGGGCCGCGCACTGATCCCCGCCTGCGCCACCGTGGTGTCCATGACACCGTTCAAACTGGTTGGCAGTCCTGCAGCCGTGCTCAGGCCCATGCCCGCGAAGCTCTCATTCTGGGTGGCATGCGTATACGAGTAGTTGAACGTGGTGTGGATCGTGGGAGCCAGCGCGTAGTTGCCGGTCACGTACAGTTGGTACGCATCGTTGTCCGGGTTGAGCGCAATCGGCTGCATCAGCAAATCGCCCAGCGTATTGGTGCCCGATCCGGGATTGACTGCATTGCCTGCCAGATCCACCAGACCACCATTGATAGCGCCCAGCCGCATGGAACCGTTGTCGTTTCTGAAGGCAGAGCCGTAGTAGCCCAACGTCAACCCGTATTCACTGCCAACGACGTGGATCTTGCCCTCCATCTGCGTAGTGGTGGCATTGACGGGCTGCGCAAGCGCCAGCAGCGCACCGCTGGTTGCGCCGCATCTTGCTCCGGCTATGACGGGAGAGCAGTAATTGCCAATTCCGGAAAGTATGGAACCCTCCTTGCGTTCGCTCTTGACACTGGCAGAAAGCAACAGACCTGCATTGACCCAGGTTTCAGCGTCCAGACTGATACTGCGACGCTTGATGTCCAGATTCTGGTTGGCACCGCTGCCTACTACAGCCAACGTATTTACAGACGGCGTTGTGCCCCCAACGCCTTGCATGCCCGTATTGAGGGTGCGCGGATCGTGGCGAACCTGCTCGTTGTATTCCGCCAGGAACTTCCATTGGCCTTGCCGTTCCTTGGAGAAGCTCAACTCACGCGTATCCAGCCCCAGGTTGCGCCCTTCGGCCCGCGTCCAGGTACCTGTTTCCTCCTCGCGCAGGACATAGACAAAGTCCAGCAAGGCTGCTGACTCGGTGTCACTCCAGCCGTTGTACTGGCCAAAAAGACTGCGGTCCTTGCGTGACCCTACGGTGGTCGCAGCCCCTGCCGAGAGTGTGATGCTGTCTGGCTTGGTCAGCTTGGCAATCTCATCATCATCCGCGTGTGCGGAGCCAAATGCCGCCAGCAAAGCCAGCACCAGAATCTTTTGTGGGAAGCTGAAATGTTGTGCGCGTGTGTTCATGATCGTTACACCATCTCAACGGAAGAAGCGCTGCCCGGCGGGTGTCGGGTTGTTGCTTCCGTGAATTTGCGAGTGGCAACTCACGCAGGACTTGCCCTGAGTGATAACCGATGCATTCCACCAGCCCGGCGCCGTCAAACCGGTCGTTGTGCCATTAGCCAGCGCGGGCTGTATCGGGCCGTGCGGTGTGTGGCAGCTGTTGCACAGGAACGGAGGACGCGACTTCAGCATGCTTTCTGCCGTAGTGCCATGCGGGTTGTGGCAGATCGAGCAGTCTTCAGTTACCGGCTGGTGGCTATGCACCACCGGGCCTCGTTTTTCCATGTGGCAGGTGTAGCAAGTCTCCACCACCGTGTTGCGCTTCATCAGGCTCGGACCCGTGGAACCGTGTGGATTGTGGCAATCAGAACAGGACATCTTGCCTTCGACCAGCGGGTGATGGGAAGGCTTGTTGATTTGCGTGCGCTGCTCTTTATGGCAGGCAAAGCAGGACTCACCCTGGCTACGCTTGTCGCGCACGGGATCCCTGCCAACGTGTGACTTGTGGCAAGCCACACAGGTTACTCCGCGAGCCTGATGGATGCTGCCTTCCCAATGGTCACGCTTGGTGTCATTGGAGTGGCAATCCTGGCAGGTTTCGTTGCGGACCTCTGCACTCGAAGGCGTTTTGCCCCCGTAAACGACGTCCGGATGGGGCCGCTTGCCCGATCCTTTGTAGTCTAGGTGGGCCTGGCTCATGCCATGGCAGCTGGTACAGGTTGGCGTGCGGGCGTCGGCTTGCGTGCCGTGGCGGGTCTTGCCAATGGGGTTTGGCGGCCGGGTATCTGCCAAGGTGCCATGCGGTGTTTTGCCAATGGCCAGAAGCTCGGGCGCGTCGGATTCGTCATGGCAGGCCGTGCAGGCCGCATCTCCCCGTAGCACCAGGTCTTGTGGCTCGTCGGCGGCCAGTGCAGACGATACGCACAGCACCGCCCCCGCGGCCACACACCACGTCATCAACCGTCTCATGAGCTTCATTTCCGTTTCCCTAATGTGTGCCCGTGTTTCCGGGCCCATCCGACAGTCCTAGCCGCTCAAGCCCGGCGCTTGCGCCCCGGGCGTCAAGGGCCTATTGCGCCAGGATCCACTGCGCCAGGTTCTTCAGTGCCTTGGCGTCTTTGGTATCGATGATCTTGTGTTCGTCTTCGGTGCCATCTTCCAGCTTGATCTTGGGACCCGTGGTGATGTTCTTGATGATCTTGTCTTCACCATCAGCCTTGCCGGCGTACTTGGCGGCAATCTTCTTGTACGAGGGGCCCTTCTTGGTCTTGTCAATGGCGTGGCACTTGAAGCAGTCGTTCTTCTTGGCCAGCGACTGGGCAGCATCGGCGTCCACATCGGCAGCAAATGCACTTCCGCCCAGGCCCAGGAAAGCAGCCAGTGCAAACGAAGTGACACACGTCACAGCACGAAAAGAAGTAAAGGTTGCGGATTTCATACGACTTAGCCCCTAACAATGCAGATTGATTAACAAAGGTTTACTCGCGGTTTACCTTGCAAACAATTTTGCGCGCGTACCTTGTCTACCGATATAGGAAGCACAGTAGATTTTGCATAGGAATATTCCTATACGAAGCTTTATTTGAGCTTAGTCAACCAAATGGTGGTCAATTGCGTAGCGGACCAGGTCAATCTGGGTGCTCAAGTTCATCTTTGCCAGGATATGGGTCTTGTGCGTGCTGACGGTTTTGACACTGAGTGAAAGCTCCGCAGCGATAGCGGTCAGCCCCATGCCGCGCACGATGCGGCTGAACACGTCGAACTCCCGGTCCGTCAGCAAGGTGTGCGGCAGACTCTGGCTCTGGGGAGCCATATCGCTGGCCAGCAACTCTGCCACGTTCGGGCTGATGAACATGCCGCCCGCGACCACCCGGCGCATAGCGGGCAACAGCAGCTCCGAATCACCTTCCTTTGACAGGTACCCGGATGCACCGGCACGAATGGCGCGCACCGCGTACTGCTCCTCAGGATGCATGCTGAAGATCAATATGGGCAATTTGGGGCGCAGGTTTTTGACCATCTTGACCAGTTCCAGACCATTGCGCCCCGGCATGGAAATGTCCAGCACCAGCAGACTCCAGTCCCTGGCCCGCACTTGCTCCAGCAAAGCGTTGCCATTGGCCGCCTCGCCCTGCACCACCAAGTCATCGGTGTCAGCCAGGATCTTTCTCAGACCGTCGCGAATGATGGCGTGGTCGTCGGCGATCAATACATCGTGCTTCATATAACTGCTTTCATGCGTTTCTTTGGGGCGACTCAGCCTCTTCAGCCGGCACTCTGACTTCCAGCCGCGTTCCCTCACCCGCGTAACTGCGGACCACAAAACCTGCGCCGATGGCAGCACATCGCTCCCGCATGCTGACCAGCCCGATGCCCCGGCTGGCCCTGCCGGAATCAAAGCCGCAGCCGTTGTCCTGAATGGACAGGAGCAAGGCGTTGTCGCGGAACCCCAGGGAAACTTCTACCTTGCTGGCCTGCGCATGCCGCGCCACGTTGGTCAAAGCCTCCTGCACGATACGGAACAGTGCCGTGGCCAGGATGTCGTCCTGGACCCGGTCCGCATCCTGCAAATGGAGGTCGACCTGGATTCCGCTGTGCTTGAACATGTCCTGTGCCTGCCAGCTCAAGGCCTCACGAAAGTCCAGATCGTCCAAAACCCGGGGCCGCAATTCCGTGGCGATGCGCCTGACCGAACCGATGGCGGCATCCATCTGGTGACGCATTTCATCCACATCCTTCACCGTCGTCGGCTTGCCATCCTTGAGCCGGCTGCCCAGCCAGGACAGGCTGAGCTTGAGCCCGGTGAGCTGCTGGCCCAGGTCATCATGCAACTCGCGCGAAATGCGCTTGCGCTCCTCTTCCCGCACGCTCTGCAAGGACGCCGAAAGCTCGCGCAACTGCGTGTTGACCAGCCGCAACTCTGCCTCGGCAGCGCGATGTTCGGAAACGTCGCGCAAGACGGCCGTCATCTGCATCTTTCCGCCGATGACGGAGCGTGAAAGCGTAGCTTCGAGAGGGAATTCCGTGCCGTCGGATCGCAGGCCCATGATCTCTGCGTTTCCCGCTGCGGCCCGTGGCGACTCCATACCGCGCAAACCCGACGGGATCAGCAGGTCCAAGGGCTGGCCTGTGACTGCCACTGCTTTGCGGCCAAACATTTTTTCCGCAGACGGATTGAACAGCACGATGCGCATCGCTTCGTCCACTGCCACGATGGCATCCATGACCGAATTCACCGTATGCTGGTAGCGCTCATCGGCCGCATTCAAAGCCATGGTGAGCTGGTGCTTGAGGCGCAGCTTTCCCACCAGATAAGTGGCCACCAAGGCCGTAAAGACGCTCACCAGCAAGGCACCAATGCCGATCGGCCATGCCGTCTCGCGCCAAGCTACCAGCCGTTGGGACGCGTCATCCGCCACGCTGACCCGTATGGGAAATCCGGCCAGATGGCCCATGGCATAGGTCAGTGGCGTGCCGTCCTCGGCCACATGGTCCACCGCCTGCACGGCGCTGGTCGGGTCTGTTTCCAGCAACTTGCCCCACTCGGGAGCGAACTGCCCCAAGGCGCTTTCACGATGGGGCCAACTCGCAAACAAGGTTCCGTCAGACAGGTAGAAGGCAATGGGCCGCACGTAGTCGAGTTGCACCACGCTGTACATCTTCTCGAAGGTTGTCAGGTCCACGGCCACTACCACTACCCCACGAAAACGCCCGTTCTCCGCAAGCAGCGGACGTGCCAGGTTGAGCGTCCAGCCGGTGTCGTCACTGTTGCGCAGTGGCCGCCCTATCACCAGGCCATCTGCCCCGCGCTGCACCAGGCGCCGGAAATAGTCGGTTTCTGCCAGGTTGGTCGACGCCGGCGCGTTGGTACCGGAGGCATTGATGAGCCGACCCTGGGCATCCAGCAGAAACAGGGAGCGGACCTGGCGCATCCCCGCCACTCTGGAATTGAGCAAAAGCCGCACCGTCTGGCCTGATAAATCCTGCTGCGTACCAAAGGGGGTTTGCAGGCGCTCCTGCACGCCTTTCAGAACCAGATCCATGGTCTCAAACTGCCGCTCCGTCTGTTGCACCACCATCTGGGTCAGATTGGCCGTCTCCATGCGGGCATGGTTCATCTCCCGGTCACGCAAACCCCAGAGCAGAAAACCCACCGATAACAGAATGGCCGAGATGGTCAGCGTAGCCAACAGCTTCACGTAGCGACCAGACCCTTGCACCATGGTTCTGCGAGCCCTCAAGGTTGCGCCGAACGGATCAGGCCGGCAATCCACTTTTGCGCCTGCGGGCTGTCCCACTCCCGGGCACCGTAGTACTTGCCCAACACGCGCCCTTTGGCATCCACCAGCACGGTAAGCGGCAGGCGATTGGCACCCAGCATGTTCTCCATTTCCAGCGCCCGGTCAATGTAGTGGTTGAGTGTGGCGTTGGCACTGCGCAAATACGCCTTCGCGGCGGCCTCGCTGTCATCGGTGGAGATGCCTATGACGGTAAACTGCCTGGATTGGGTCTGCCAAGCCAGCCGCTCCAACGAGCCCATCTCCATGCGACACGGGCCGCACCAGCTCGCCCACACATTGATCAGCAGCGGCTTGCCCCGGTATTGGGACAGCGCCCGGTCCGGTCCGTTGAGTCCACGCAGGGTAGCCTCGCGCAAGCTCGCGCCGACCACCACCTCATCGGCGGTCTTGGCCAGGACGGGCCCGCCCAAAGCCAGCGCGCAGCTCAGGCCCACCGCGCACAGCACCCTGCATGAATGTATTTGCATAGGGACCGAACATAGCAGAAGCCGATTGCCTGCGGATTTGCTTTAGGTCAGCCAATACGGAAACAAGAACAGGGACCAAGCCCCCGTCGCCAAATGCTTCCCGCGCGCTTAAGCCTGCTGGCGCTTGCGACGTTTGACGGCAGCACCGATCAGGCCCAGGCCAGCCAGCAACAGTGCATAGGTTTCAGGCTCTGGCACCGCAGCCGTCAACACGATCAGTTGCGACTTCGCTCCCGCCGGAGCGCCAGCGGTCTGGTCCTGCTCCGCAACCAGATAGATGACGCCCTTTTCATCCACCGTAACGCCTTCAATGGCGTTGTTCGGCACAACAGTCGAGAGATCAAACGAACTCAGCACCTGCCCCTGACGGTTGACCTCGATCAGCATCTTGGAGCCCAAGCTGAGCACCAGCAGGTTGTCGGCGACTGGCGTTCCCGCAAAGGAATCCACCGGAGAGAGCGTCTGCACATCGGACAGTGTGCTCAAACCCATCAGCGCAGGATTAAACAGCTGGGTCACAGTCGATGTGCCAGTCTGTCCCGCGGCGAAGCTCAGTGTGCCGGCAAAGATGTTCTCGGGGCTTTCCTGCTTGACGGCAACAAAGCTGCCGTTGCGCGGGTCGTAGCTGATACCTTCCATGCCGCTGTTGTTGTTGGGGTAACCCGTGACAACGTGCACAGAGCTGTTGGTCAGGCTGGCGGTGCCGCCCTGGCTGTAGTTGAACTTGTAGGCGTCATAGAGGCGCTCTTCGCCCACAACCAGCGTTCCATTGCCCAAGTAGGTCAGGCCTTCCGTATCGTGCTTGGTGCTTCCGGTACCGGTCCAGTCAAAGGACATGGTGCCAAGGGTCTGGCCGGTCTTGGAAATCTCGACCACGCCGGTGCCTTCATCGCCGACAAAGAACAGGGTGCCGCGGTCACGGGCATACGCCACTGCAGAAGCTTCCAGGCCGGACACCCCCGTACCCGTGGTTCCGGCAAGAATATCCAGCGAATAGATGCCGCTGACGGAGTAGTTGCCCAGTTGAATGGAGCTTGCCGCGTTAGCGCACAAGCTGGTGGCTGCCAACGCAGCCAGGAAAATGTGTTTGAGTTTCATGCGTGATGGAATCCGGGATAAAAAGAATCAGGACCGGCGGCGACGCGCGATAGCGCCAACGATGCCCAGGCCAGCGAGCAGCATGGCAAAGGTCTCGTTTTCTGGCACAGCGGCAATGCTGCCAGGAGATCCGATCTCGGTGCCCGAGACTGCGGTGTGTGCACCGTTGATACCCACTTGGCTAAGCTGCGAAATGGTCACACCATTGAGGCCAGCGGCATTGTCAAACGTCTGGTAGGGAGAGGTGGCGTCCGATGCACCGAAGATCACCTTGGCCTGCAGGGTACCTGTGTTATCGAAAATGTTCACCTGGTCGCTGGTGGTACTCAAGCCGACTCCACTGCCGCTGTAGTAACCAATAGGGGTGCTGCCTGTGAGCCAGTCGTTCTTCAAGGCGGTGACTTGCGTAGCACTTCCTTCCACAAAGATCACTGACTGGCCGGCGTTGATGGTGGTCACACCGTTTAGCGCGACCGCCGAGCTGAAACTGGCGCTGTCGTCGTCCATTTTCCAACCCGCAATGCTCACCGCGGTACTTCCAAAGTTGGTCATCTCAAACCAGTCGGCGGCGACCGTGGAATTGCTGCTGCTCCAGGGCGCGACTTCGGTAATGCGAACTTGCGCCTGTGCCGACATGGCGCAGAAAACCAGGCCCGTGGCAGCCCAACCGAGAAGCGATTTCTTCAGTGAAAACATGTGTGAGGTCCCTAAGAAGTGAGCCAAGGATCGGATGACCCTGAATTTCTAAAAGGCCGATACTAGACACCGGGTGTTACAGAAAGTGACCAGATTCGCCACATTTGATCCACCAAAAGGATGAGCAATATGAACGAACCACACCGCGAAAATTCTTCTTCGGCAATACCCAACCTGATTCCAGGATTTGCACCATCAGCACCCAGTCTGCCCGGGTGGCTGGAGGCAGGCCTGCAGTCGGGCGCGGAGCACATCACCGTATTGGCGCAACGCGCCTACCGCCTGCGCGCGGTACAAGTGGACGCACCTCTGCTGGTGGTTCCCCTGGCCGGGGTGAAACGCGTGGATGTGGAGGGCAAGCAAGCGGATATTGCCTGTGGCGAATTTCTGATGGTGCACCATGCCTGCCGCATGGGAGTGGAGAATCTGCCACCTCCGGGGGGCAATGCAGGCTATCGCGCCTGGGTGCAGCCTTTTTCCTGGCACGTCATTTCCATGACGCGCACCCTGTTGGGCGAGCATGGCGACCGCACCTCCCGGGCCACCGCTATCGCCAGACCATTCACCTGTGGCGAGCTGACACCCTTGCTGAGCGGCGTGCAGAACTACCTGGCTGCCATGGCCCCCACCAGCCAGGCGCCAAACGCCGCACAGCGCGACCATGCGTTGATCGGATTGCTGCTGGCACTGGCGCGCGCCGGGCATGACCAGTTCCTGCATGCGCAGGACCCTTCCATGGCCGCGCGCATCCGGCTGCTGGTGGCCCAAGCGCCGGCGCGCAATTGGTCTTCCAGCGACTTCGAAGCGGCCTTGCACGTGAGTGGCGCCACTTTGCGCAGGCGATTGGCGCAAGAAGAGACCTCGTTGCGGACCATACTCAAGGAAACTCGGCTGCACCACGCTTTAGGTCTGCTGCAATCGAGCCGTCGCCCGCTCAAGTCCATTGCGCTGGCTTGCGGTTACCAGTCGCTGTCCAGCTTCAGTCGCGGCTTTACAGCCCAGTTTGGCGTTGCCCCCACTGCGGTCGCCAATACCTGAGCGTTTCGCGCAGTGCTTTGAGCGCACGGCGCAGGCACTTTCCTGGAACATGGGACCCAGCACGCAGCACTACGTTGCTGTCCGTGCCGGCCTTTGGAGATCGGCGGTTCAGATCTCGGTTGTTATCAGGAGTTGTACATGAACAAGTCTTTTTTCCCCATGGTGTGCGCACTCGCCTTGGCCACAGGTGTCTCTTTGCAAGCAAGCGCGCTGGAGCTGAGCAGCACCGACATCGGCAATGGCAAGACGCTGGGCAGCGCCCAGGTATTCCAGGGATTCGGATGCTCGGGCGGCAACATCTCCCCTGCCCTGCACTGGAGCGATGTGCCTGCTGGCACCAAGAGCTTTGCCATCACCGCCTATGACCCGGACGCCCCCACCGGCAGCGGCTGGTGGCATTGGGTCAGCTACGATCTACCAACCTCGGTGAGCAGCCTGCCAGCGGGCGCGGGCAAAGCTGGCGCCATGCCGGCAGGCGCCAAACAAGGTCGCAACGACTTTGGCGGCAATGACTTCGGCGGTGCCTGCCCGCCTCCCGGCGACGCACCGCACCGCTACGTCTTCACCGTCTTTGCGCTGAAGGTAGACAAGCTCGATGTGCCCGCCGATGCCTCCGCAGCGCTGATTGGCTTCATGCTGAACGCCAACAAGCTGGCTACTGCTTCCATCACGGCGCGGTACGGGCGCTAGCGCGCCATCCATTGCCGCAGCCCGGCATGAGGGCATCGTGTTTTGCATAGACTCGGTGACCTCATTCCAAGGAAACCATGACTGCGAAAAAAGACTCTTCCCCATTGACACCTCTGCAAATAGGCTTGGTCATCGTCGCTCTGGCCTGCGGCGGTTTTGGCATAGGAACGGGGGAGTTCGCCATCATGGGTCTGCTGCCGGGCGTCGCCAGCACATTTGCCGTGACGATCCCGCAGGCAGGATATGTGATCAGCGCCTATGCGTTGGGTGTGGTGGTCGGCGCACCGCTGATTGCCATTGCAGGTGCGAAGTCTTCGCGCCGCACATTGCTTCTCATCCTGATGACAGTCTTCGCTATCGGCAATCTGGCCAGTGCACTAGCTCCCGACTTCCTGAGTTTCATCGTCCTGCGCTTTCTCTCGGGGTTGCCGCACGGCGCTTACTTCGGCGTATCCGCGCTGGTGGCGGCCTCACTCGCGCCGATTCACATGCGCACACGGGCCGTAGGCTATGTGATGTTGGGGCTTACGGTTGCCACCTTGGCTGGCACACCGGTCATGGCGCTGTTCGGGCAATTCCTCAGCTGGCGCATGATGTTCCTGGCCGTTGGGATAATTGGCGCGCTGACGGTGACGCTGATCTGGATCTACCTGCCGCGCGACAAGCCGGCTGCGGGTGCCAGCGTGATGCGGGAGCTGGTAGCGTTCACGCATCCGCAGGTGCTGCTGACACTCACGTTGGCTGCCACCGGCTTTGGTGGAATGTTTTCCATCTTCTCCTACATTGCCAGTACGACCACCATGGTTACTCACCTGCCTGCCGCCATGATCCCGGTGATCATGGTGCTGTTTGGCATCGGTATGAATGTGGGCAATGTGGTGGGCTCCAAATTGGCCGACAAGTCCCTGATGGGAACCATAGGCGGCATGCTGGTATTCAACATCGTGGTGATGACTCTGTTCAGCCTCACGGCAGCCTATCCCGTCATGCTGTACACCTCGACGTTCCTGATTGGCTGCACCTTTGCCGCTGGCCCGGCCATACAAACCCGGCTGATGGACGTGGCCGCAGACGGCCAGACTTTGGCTGCTGCGTCGATGCATTCCGCCTTCAACATCGCCAACGCATTGGGCGCATGGCTAGGCGGCCTGGTGATCGCCTACGGATATGGCTATGCGGCAACCGGCTATGTTGGCGCCGTGCTGTCGTTCTTTGGATTGTTTGTATTTGCGGCTTCCGTACTGCTGGAGCGGCGCAACGGCAGGGTCAACAACTCGGTCTGCGTTGCGGCAACGTAATACCTAAGCCATCGACTTGAGCATCACGCCAACACGAAATTGGTCTATGCGCTGATGCCCGCTATGGCGCGCGCCATTGGCCTACTTTTGGGAAAAAATGCCATTCAATTTACCACTTCAGTGCCTTCGGGCAGTTCGTCAGAGGTTCGGCCATACCAGCCTTGACGGATTCGCGCATGCCCGGCACAGCAAGTAGGCACAAGGTTTCTTGAATACCACTCCAAGCTTCTGCCGACAGCAAAACAGCGTTGTTGCGTTTGCCCAAAATCATGATTGGCTGATGAGACTCTGCCACTTCATCAACGATGTGGTATAGATTTGCACGGGCTTCGCTAGCGGTTAATGTGAGCATCTGGGGATTTCCTAAAGGCCAACTCAATCGCTCTCAATATCGTACTTAGTCAAACGCACGAGGGATGCATAAGTGCATGAAATTACGCTCAAGCTAAGTGGTCAACGAAGAGCCAGCAGCGCGCCCAACAAATTCAGAACTAAAGGCTAGCTCAAGAGCAGCAAGCAGTTCAGGCTCTGCGACTCCCTTGGTGCCATGCTTGCCAACCACATTGAATCCACGTGATCGCAAGAGCGACGCCAGCGCAGATTCCAATGGAGCGATTCGATCGCGATACGTCCTATGCCACTCGAGTGATGATTGCTCCGGAAATAGTGGTCCAAATGCAACCAACTCATAGTTGCAGAGCAGCGGGTCCAGCTGGAGTTTACGCACATGCCTCAGGAGCATGTTCGCTGACGCTGAGGGTCGTACGTCAAGGTGCTGTCCAAGGCGAGCGAACGGAGATGCTGCGAATTTGGATGAACTATCCCCCGTGCGTCCAACGTAGTACACCTCTTCGGAGCCACTTGTGATTCTCCATGCATACAGCCAGAAACCACGCTCTAGAATTGCTCCAGTGAAATTGATTCGATGAACATGCATGTGAAGGCCGCGCCATGGTTACGGGTGGATGGTACGAAGCATAACGTGCATCCCAATCAGCAACGATCCTTTTGGACTCTCGCCAGTCGTTTACTACGATTGCAGACTCGGTGACGAATACACTTTCGGTCCTTTGACTGATGAAATATATCTGTATATAAGAGGTCAATCGTTTGTAGTGAGCGTAGTGTAAACATGCTCAAAACTCCATTCCGCAAATCCTTCGCAACCGGCTGCAAGATAGTTAGAAGGAATCGCTGTATTTGGATCGAGCAAAAGAACCATCTTTTCAACAATATGTCGCTTTGCCGACGCTGATAAGCCGTCCCACCACGATATGCGGAAGGCGTGATTCTCACAACATGCAAATGAGAAGCGCAATAGAGCATCTTCAATTTTCTGCCCTTCGGAAATGATGGCCGCGAGCGACTGCATAAAAGGGATGCATACATAACTGCTTGATACATGCCAAGCAAAGCAAAATGCCCAGCCACCCAATATTGGGGCAGTAAAGAAACTTATTAATGCAAGCGGTGATGACCAATTTCCTAAGTCCTGCAGCTTCCCACCTTGAAAGTCATAGTCTGGATATATGTTCCCAGATAACTGCAACGGACATGCCGACTGTGTGGTGAAGCAGGTGTATTCAAACTCTTCGTATCTTCTGCGCAGAAGCGCTTCATCGTAATACTTCTTGTGATGCGCGATCCCGGCTAAACCAAGTGAGTGCCCTACGTGTGAGGACTTTAGAAAGAACTTCTTGACATCATCAAGTTCAGGATGGCTCTTCATAGCATCCAACAGTCGGACTGCATTTTCCTTGATAAAAAGTTCATGACATATGCTTCGATAGGCATAGAGTGCAACTTGCAAATAATTTGGTTCAAGCAGTTCATTGTCAATTGGCTCGAAAAGCGCGTTATCGTGGTGCTTGCAGAAGCCCGCAAACGTTGACGCACGCTGCAAACCCGTTTTCTTCGGATGTGGCACACCCCCAGTCCTCTTAAGAACAGATAAATCCGAGCTAAACACGTAAACATGCCCATCCTCTGCTATCAGGCTGAGTTGACCGCGCTTCTGAATGGAATGAGCCGAAATTATTTCATTGCACCGATTTCCATCAGCGAAGTGCAGGCAGCGTCCACGCTCGCCATTGCGTTTTGCCTCGCGTTGATAGTCGGAAATGAAGGACATTTGTTTCAGGTACCAAACGAAGTCGCAAAAAAAAACAGATCACATCTAACAGGATGCGGAAATACTCCTGCGATGCAACCGACTAACTTGGCCGGAACGTCTGCCTGGGACTTGTATCAATGAAGGTGTTCATATCTTCAAATGCAATGTATAGATAAATCCTTGCTCAACAACCTGAATTTTGCTCTAGAAACTTGGAATTCGCTCCTCCAGGAAATTGCCTACATCCCATGTAGGTATAAGCATTCCGACACCGTCCGCAGGATACTATTTCGCATTTCTAAGCACCATTCAAGAAAACAAAAAGCCCCGAACGCTAGGAGCCCGGGGCTTTTGCATGTGCGTTGCAAACGTAGTTATCAGATCAGCGGCACACCTGTCTTGCTCTGCGCAAACTCGCGCGTCACGCCCTCTGCCAGTTCGACGACGCTGATGCCGTGTGGCGTTACGTCGAAGACGCCCAAGTCCGTGATGATGCGGTCTACCACACCCACGCCGGTGAGCGGCAGTGTGCAGCTGGGGATGATCTTGAAGTCTTCGGTACCGTCCTTCTTCTTGGCCACATGCTCCATCAGCACGATCACGCGCTTCACACCGGCCACCAGGTCCATGGCGCCGCCCATGCCCTTGACCATCTTGCCGGGAATCATCCAGTTGGCCAGATCACCCTTGGAGCTCACCTGCATGGCGCCCAGAATGCTCAGGTTGATCTTGCCGCCACGGATCATGGCAAAGCTCTGGTCCGAGCCGAAGATGCTGGAGCCCTTGATGGTGGTCACCGTCTGCTTACCAGCGTTGATCAGGTCTGCGTCCACCGCGTCTGCCGTGGGGAACGGGCCAATGCCCAGCATGCCGTTCTCGGATTGCAGCCAGACTTCCTTGTCGGCGGGCACGTGGTTGGCCACCAGGGTGGGGATACCAATCCCCAGGTTCACATAGAAACCGTCTTCCAGTTCCCGCGCAGCGCGTGCTGCCATTTGGTCTTGCGTCCAGGCCATGGTCAAACTCCTGCTTTCTCGGTGATGGTGCGTTTCTCGATGCGCTTTTCGGGCGTGGCATTGAGCACGATGCGGTGCACATAGATGCCCGGCAGATGCACCTGATCGGGCTCGAAGGTTCCGGTTTCCACAATCTCTTCGACTTCCACCACGGTGATCTTGCCGGCCATAGCCACGGCCGGGTTGAAGTTGCGCGCGGTAAAGCGGAACTGCAAATTGCCCGACTTGTCGGCGCGGTGCGCCTTGACGAGAGAGACGTCAGGTACCAGGGAGCGCTCCATCACATAGGTTTCACCATCAAACTCGCGCAGTTCCTTGCCGTCGGCCACGATGGTGCCCACACCAGTCTTGGTGAAGAAGGCAGGTATGCCCGCGCCGCCAGCACGCAGCTTCTCTGCCAGTGTGCCCTGCGGCGTGAACTCCAGTTGCAGTTCGCCCGCCAGATATTGGCGCTCGAACTCCTTGTTCTCGCCCACATAGGAGGAAATCATCTTCTTGATCTGGCGCGTTTCCAGCAACTTGCCGAGACCGAAGCCGTCCACGCCGGCGTTGTTGGAAATGACAGTCAGGTCTTTGACGCCGCTGTCCTTGAGCGCTTCGATCAGCGCCTCCGGGATTCCGCACAGACCGAAACCGCCCACAGCCATCAGTTGGCCGTCTCGGACGAGACCTTTGAGCGCTTCATCGGCGCTGGGATATATCTTGTTCACTGCCTGGTTCTCCTCAAAAACAGATGGTCATACGATACTACGTAATGAGATACGTAGTTTTTCGTAGAGTCCAACCCTTGTAATCCGTTCACCGCTGAACACGCCATGGATATTGATTACCGCCTCGCGTTCGAGATGGCCCCGGTCGGCCTGGCCCTGTCGCGCAACCGCACCATCATGGATTGCAATCAGCATCTGTGTGACATGTTCGGTGCCGAGCGCACGCAACTTGTGGGCCAGTCATTCCTGGTGCTCTACCCCAGCGCCGACGAATATGAGCGAACCGGCGCGCGCATAGCACCCATCCTGAACCGCAACGGTACCTATTCAGACGACCGCATCATGAAACGTGTGGGTGGCAGCCACGCAGGCGAGCCGTTCTGGTGCCATGTCACCGGACGGGCGTTGAACCGCAACGCGCCTCACGAGGCCGGCATCTGGTGCTTTGAGGACTTGAGCGCCAGCCGCCCGGTCAAAGCCGAGCTGACGGCGCGAGAGCGCGAAGTGGCAGCCTACCTGATGCAAGGTCTCACCAGCAAACTCATAGGCAAGACCCTGGCCATCAGCCACCGCACCGTGGAAATCTACCGGGCCCGCTTGATGCGCAAGTACAAGGCGTCCACCACCGCCGATCTGGTGCACAAGCTCACCGCCGGCTGAATGAAAAAGGGCAAGCGACTTCTCGCCTGCCCTTTGCTTCCTGGAGCCACGCTCTGGTCAGAAAGTTTCCAGTGCCAGCAACCCGGTGGCGGTGTTGGAAATCGGGATGTGGTAGTTGCTGTGTACCTTGCGCACGCCGCTGTTGGCGCCAGCCGACAAGGCCGAGCGCATGGCCAACCAGGCCAGCAGCTCGATACCCTGGGTGCCGGTCTTTTCCACCAGCTCATGGATGCTGAACTGGGTGGCCCACGCGGGGTTGGTCTCCAGGCTTTGCAGGAATTGCAGGTCAAACTCCTTGTTGATGAAGCCGGCGCGCTCGCCTTCAAGCTGATGGCTCAGGCCCCCGGATGCCACAAAGGCCACCTTCTTGTCACTGTCCCATGCAGCCACCGCTTCGCCAACGGCACGACCCAATGCGAACACGCGGCGGGCATGGGGCAGCGGGAACTGCACAGTGTTGATGCACACCGGCACCACCGTCACCGGGCAATCACCCTCGGGCCAGAACAATTTGAGCGGCAGGGTACAGGCATGGTCCACCAGCATTTCCTGGCAGGTGGTGACGTCAAACTCCTGGTCGACCAGATGGTTGATGATTTCCCAGGACAGATCCACCTCGCCCTTGAACGGTGGCAGCGTGGGAATGCCCCAGCCTTCGTCGGCGTTGTTGTACAGGGCTGCGGCGCCCACGGCGAAGGTAGGCATCTTGTCGAGGAAGAAGTTCAGGCCGTGGTCGTTGTAGAACATCACCACCACGTCGGGCTTGACCTTGCCCAGCCACTGCTGCACGGGTGGAAAGCCATCAAAAAAGGGTTTCCAGTAGGGCTCCTGCTGCAAGCCCTTATGGATTGCGCCGCCGATTGCGGGAATGTGGGAAGTGCCCAGACCGCCAATGATTTTTGCCATGTTGTGTGTGCTCCTACGTAGGGTGTTTTATTTGCCGGCGGCCACCAGCATGGCCTTGAATTCGTCCTTGGTCATGCCGCGCTGTTGCGCGCCAATGTCCTGCATGTCGAGCTTGAAGATGCCGGCGAACTTGGCCAGGTAATAGGCATTGCCGCCCTCTTCCAGCAGCTGCAGCACCTGCTTGGAGCGGATGGCCGCCTTTTGCGAATCGGTGAGCTGGTATTTGGTCATGTAGGCCTCTTCGTCCTTCAGGAACTCGGCGCGGTTTTCGGCGGAGTTGAACGAAAAGCACATCTTGTTGAGTGCGTAACCACGCTTGGCGTACTCGCCATCAAAAGGATTGGTGCCCGGAATGGGGGGCAATGCCGGTTTGGAAGCCACAGTCTGTCTCCTGCATGGGGTTGAAAGTGGTTGCAGTGTCAGCCATCCATTGCCAAAGATAAACAGATCAATCATGATTGAATATATGAGTAAATTCGATCATTTGGACCTGGACGGGCGTCTGCTGCAATTGCTTGTGGCGGTAGTGGAAACCGGCTCCGTCACCCGCGCGGCTGAGCGCCTGGGCGTCACCCAATCCGCCGTCAGCCACCTGCTGGACAAGCTGCGCGCCATCACCAACGACCCGCTGTTTGTGAAATCCGGCCGGGGCATCGTGGCCACGGAACGTGCCGAAAAACTGGCCGCGCAAGCGCGCGAGCTGCTGTCCACGCTGCAGGGCTTTGCCCAGTCCGACCAGTTTGATCCGGCCCTTTGGAACACCACCATCACCATTGCCGCCAACGATTTCCAGCGCGATCTGCTGCTGCCAGCACTTATGACGCGCCTGCGCACCAGGGCGCCTGGATTGGCGCTGCGGGTCATTCCGTCCGACGTACCCAGCCTGGAGATGCTGCGCAACGAGCGCTGCCAACTGGTCATCAGTCCCCGACCGCCCGACGGGACAGACGTGGTGCAAAAACGCCTGTTCGAAGACCAGTACCAGGTGTTCTATGACCCGCAGGTACGTCAGCCGCCGCTCACGCGTTCGCAGTACCTTTCGGCCCGCCACGTGACGGTGGTGTACGAGCCACGCCGATCACTGGACCTGGACCAGTGGCTGGCCGACAAAGGGGTGCACCGGCAATTCGCCGTCACGGTGCCCGGCTTTGCGGGCATTGCCCCCTTCGTCCAGGGAACGGATCTGCTGGCAACCGGGCCAGGCCTGCTGGGTCGGCACATGCTGCGCGGCCTCGCGAGCACCAAGGTTCCCCTGGCCTGCCCACGCATGCCGATGTTCATGGTCTGGCACATGCGGCACCAGCACAACCACGCGCATGCCTGGTTGCGGGGGCAGGTGGATGAGGTTGCAAAGGCGGTTATTGCTTGAGGTGTTTGGCCCCCTCTCCCAACAAGAAACTCAGTAACTCAACCGCGCCACCGACCGCAACACCTCCGCCGTCGTGGTCGGCAAATCAAAGTACTCCAGATAAGCCGGAATCTGCTCAAACAGCATGTCCGAGCCCACCTGCACCGCGCATCCCTGGGCCTTGGCCGCCTGCAGGAAGGCGGTCATCTCGGTGCGCATCACCACTTCGCCCACAAAGGTGTTGGCCGACAAGCGAGAGACGTCCAGCGGTAGCGGGTCGCCCTCGTTCATGCCCATGGGTGTGGCGTTCACCACCAAATCAAAGCCGTGCGGATCGTTGGAACCGGTGGTCACGTTGATAGAGGGGTAGTTCTGCTGCAAGCGTTGGCCCAGCGCGGTCGCGCTGGCAGTGTTGACGTCATACAGGACAATCGCTGCAATGCCAGCTGCGGCAAGGGATGCCGCGATGGCACTGCCCACACCGCCAGAACCCACCACCAGCACGCGCTTGCCCTTCAGGCTTAAGCCCTTGCGCTGCACGCCCCGCACAAAGCCCTCGCCATCAAACATGTCACCCACCAGCTTGCCGTCGGCGCGGCGCTTCACTGCATTGCAGGCACCGGCCACCTTGACCGTGGGCGTGACTTCGTCCAGCAGCCCTACGGTGGTGACCTTGTGCGGCATGGTGATCAGGGCGCCTCGGATATTGGTCAGGCTGAACACGGCCTTGAGAAACGCGGGGTAGTCCGGCACCTGGCACCCCATGGGCACCACCACCGCATTGATTCCCGCCTGCTCGAAGTAGGGGTTGTAAATCATCGGCGACTTGAAGGTGTGGGTGGGGTAGCCGATGTGGGCAATGATTTCTGTGTTTCCGTTGATCATGGTGTGGTGTCAAAGTAGGTTGCGCATGGCGCGTGCAGTTTCCTGCAGCACCCCCAGGACACGCCGCAGCGCGTCCTCAGTCGATTCATGGCCCATGGGCATGGAGACGCTGACCGCGCCCACCAGATCCCCATGGTGGTCTATCAGCGGCACGGCGATGCCCCGGTAATTCAGCTCCAGCTGCTGCTCGGAAACCGCCCAGCCCTGCTGGCGCACGCGGGCCAGCTCCAGGCGCAAACGGTCCTTGTTGTCTATGGTGTGCGAGGTGTAGGCCTTGAGTTCGTGGTCTGCCAGCCAGCGGTCCACCCACTCCGGGCCGCGCAAGGCCATCATCAGCATGCCTGCCGCAGTGACGCGCGCCTGCACCCGCGAACCCAGGACAAAGCCGGTATTCATGCTGCGGTTGCTGCCGTTGCGTGCCACGTAGACGATGTCGTCCCCGTCCATCACGCTCACATACGCAATTTCGTTGGTGCCGGCGGTGACCCGCTGCAGGAAAGGCTGCACCACGCGAGGCAGGCGCGCCGACTCCAGATAGGACTGACCCAGCCGCAAGACGCGCGGCGTCAGCCAGAACAGCTTGCCATCGGTGGCCACATAGCCCAAATGCTGCAAGGTCAACAGATAGCGGCGCGCGGCGGTGCGGGTCATGCCGCAGCGCTCACCGGTCTGGCTGGCCGTCATGCGGGAATGTGCGTCGTCAAAGGCCTCGATGATGGACAGCCCTTTTTCCAGGCCGGCAATCCAGTCGCGCTTGTCCAGCCCCTGAGCCAGCGCGCTCTGGGTGCTTGGGTCTTGTGGTGTCTGGAATGCCATGGCAGCAATTTTGATTTCAAGGAGCGCCGCCCGGCCTAAGTGCTAACCCTCGAAACGATCGATTATCGAACATTTATGTTCGATAATCGGTCACAAATAGGAAATTAAGCTTTTTGTTTTGAGATGTCACCGCTAAAGTTCGCTCCGAATCAGCCAAATTGAGCGATCAACGCACAGAACGGAACACCAACCGCTCCGCGACTGCCGCTCTCCTTGCACTGGCTCAGTTGGCCCAAATGAGTAACTACTTCCCTAGAGGAGACACCTTCATGCAAAAACGCACCACCCTCAAACTGATCGCAGCCTGCGCGGCGCTGGTCTGTGCTGGCACCGCCTTCGCACAGCAAACCATCAAGATCGCCAACATCGTGGAACTCTCCGGTGCGGGCGCAACTTCCGGCACCAACTTCAAGAACGGCGTTGAAATGGCCGTCAAGGAAATCAATGCCGCTGGCGGCATTCTGGGCAAGAAGATCGAAACCACCACGGCGGATACCCAGAGCAACCCCGGCGTGGCCAAGGGCCTGACACAAAAAGCGGTTGACGAAGACGTGTTTGCCATCTACGGCCCGGTGTTCTCCGGCTCCATCATGGTGTCCATGGCCGAGAGCCGCCGCGCCGAGATCCCCAACTTCACCGGTGGTGAAGCCGCTGCCATCACCCAGCAAGGCAACCCCTACGTCTTCCGCACCGCCTTTGGCCAAGCCCAAAGCTTTCCCAAGATTGCGCGCTACATCAGTGACGTGGCCAAGGTCAAGACACTGGCTGTCCTCTACGTGAACAACGACTTCGGCAAGGGCGGTCTGGACAACATCAAGAAGAACCTGGCCAACACCGCCACCAAGGTCGTAGCAGAAATCTCCACCGACTCCGGTCAGGTCGACTTCTCCGCTGCGGTGCTCAAAGCCAAGCAAAGCGGCGCTGACGCCCTGTTCAGCTACTCCAACGAAGAAGAGTCCGCCCGCATCCTGCGCGAGCTGCGCAAGCAAGGCTGGAACAAGCCTGTCATCGGCGAGACCACGCTGACCGGCCAGAAGGTGATTGAACTCGCTGGCGACGCCGCCAACGGTGCCGTGGGCCACGTCGGTCTGACCGTTGATGCACCCAATCCCGAGGTGCTGAAGTTCAAGGCCAAGTTCTATCAGGAATACAAGTACATCTCTGACCACAACGGCATCAAGGGCTACACCGGCGTGTACATGCTCAAGGCCGCCATTGAAAAGGTCGGCAAACTGGACCGCAAGGCCGTCGCACAAGCCCTGCATGGCCTGGTCATCAGCGCCAAGAAGTACCCTGGCGTGCTGATGGATGTGGCCATTGACCAGAACGGGGATCTGGATCGCGAAAGCTATCTGGTGGAAGTGAAGAACGGCAAACAGGAAGTCACCACCGTGCTGCCGCCTGTCAACCCGTCCTTGTTTGCCTCTGCTGCATCTGCTGGCGCCGCCAAGCCTGCCGCCAAGAAGTAAGCCTTTTCTGAACGTACTGCGGACCTTCCCATGACCGACTTCCTCCAACTGCTGTTCAGTGGCATGGCCACGGGCGCAATTTACGGCCTGGCTGCGCTGGGCTTTACCTTGCTGTGGCAGGCCAGCGGCACCATCAACTTCGCCCAAGGCGAGTTTGTGATGCTACCGGCCTTCATGATGCTGGCCTTCATGTCCATGGGCGCACCTTTGCTGGTGAGCTTCGGGCTGTCGGCCCTGGTAGCTGTAGTGGTCCTGGGTTGGGTCTTCAAGCGCGGCATCGTGGATCCGCTGTTCAAGTACGGCATGATGCCCATCGTGGTGGCCACCATCGGCCTGTCCATTTCCATGCGCAGCGTCATCCGTGCTGGTTACAGCGCAGAAGCCTCCCCCTTTCCCAGTCTGTTTGCCGACAAGCTGTACAACATCGCCGGCGTGACCATCACGCTGGCGGATGTGGGCACCTTTGTTTTGGCCATCGCGCTGGTGTTTGCAACCCAGGCCTTCATGACCAAGACGGTGACCGGTCGCGCCATGCAGGCAGTTGCGCAAAACACCGAAAGTGCTTCGGTGCTGGGCATCAACGTGCCCCGCATGATCTTTTACGCATTTGCCATCAACGCCGTGCTGGCCGTGGCTGCCGCGCTGCTGGTCACGCCCACCTATCTGGCCAAGTTCGACATGGGTGAGAGCCTGGGCAACAAGGCCTTCTTTGCCGCCATCATCGGTGGCTTCAACAACTCCCGCGGCGCCCTGCTGGGCGGGCTGATTGTGGGCATCTGCGAGAACCTGGCTGCGGCTTACATCTCGCCAGCCTACAAGGACGCCGTCGCACTGGTGATCTTCATGGTTGTGATCCTCTTCAAGCCGCAGGGACTCCTGGGCAAGAAGGAAGAGCGCAAGGTTTGAACCCGCAAGAGACACGCATCATGAAAAAATTCTCTCTCATTGCCTGGCTGGTGGCTGGCGCGATTCTGCTGATCGCCCCGCCCTTTCTCAAGAACTACGGCATCTACCTGCTGAGCTACTGGATGGTGTTCGTCATCGCCACCATGGGCCTGAACCTCACCGTCGGCTATGCCGGTCAAAAGTCCCTGGGACATGCCGCCTTCTTCGGCATCGGCGCCTACGTGGTCGCCTTGATGATGAAGGCCGGCCTGAGCTTCTGGCTGGGCCTGCCCGTTGCCGCAGCGATCTGCTTTGTGGTGGGCATCGTCCTGGGCTTTCCGGCCCTGCGCGTGCAAACCATTTACCTGGCCTTCGCCACCCTGGGCTTCAACACGGCCGTCTGGCTGGTCATGCGCAACGAAGAGTGGCTGACCGGCGGCACCTTCGGCATCAACAACATTGCCCGCCCTTCTCTGTTTGGCTATTCGCTGGAAAGCAACCTGGCTTACTACTACCTCGTGCTGGGTGCCACCGTGCTTATGGGCCTGCTGCTGATGGGCCTGCTGCGCAGCCCCTGGGGTAAGGCATTCACCGCCCTGCGTGACAACCCCATCCGCGCCGAGAGCCTGGGGATCAACACCCGCGCCTACACCTTGCTGAGCTTTGCCATCGGTGCCGCCTATGCCGGTATTGCCGGCGGCCTGCTGGCTTCGCTGGTGCAGTTCATTGAGCCAGCCCCCTTCGCCGTGGGCTCCTCCATCATGATGTATCTGATGGTGGTGGTGGGCGGCCCCGGTTACTTCCTGGGCCCGGTGCTAGGTGCTGCCGTGGGTGTGGTGCTGCCCGAGTGGCTGCGCTTTGCCCAAGCCTGGTATCTGTTCGTGTTCGGTAGCGCCGTGGTACTGCTGATGATCTGGTTGCCCGACGGTCTGCTGAGCATTCCCGACCGCATCCGCGCCAAGAAACAAGCCAAGGAAGCGTCTGCAGCACGCGCACTTTCTGCCAAGAGCATGGGAGCCCAGGCATGACACATCCTCATCACCATGACCGCGCAGCCAATGCACCGGTCCTCAAGGTTACTGGCCTCAAGAAATCCTACGGCGCGATCCAGGCCGTAGGCGGCGTGAGCTTCCAGGTGCAACCCGGAGAAATCTTCGGCGTGATCGGCCCCAACGGATCGGGCAAGACCACGCTGTTCAACAGCATGCTGGGCCAGATCACACCCGACGCCGGCAAGATCGAGCTCAACGGCGAAGACGTGACGCAGCTCGGTCCGCTGGAACTCAACCGCCGCGGCGTGGGCCGTACCTTCCAGACGCTGCAGGTATTCGGCAAGATGAGCGTGCGCGACAACCTGATCGTGGCCGCGCAGGAGCACAAGGGCTCCATGTTCAGCCGCATGTTCGCCCCCGGCGACTCCGGTCTGGGTGACAAGGCCGACGCACTGATCGACCAGTTCCGCATCCGCCACGTGGCCCACAAGAAAGCGGGCGAGCTGTCGTACGGCCAGCAAAAGCTGGTGGACATTGCCATGGCCTTCATGAGCCAGCCCGATCTGGTGCTGCTGGACGAACCCTGCGCGGGTGTGAACCCGAGTCTGGTGGGCGGCATCTCCACCCTGCTCAAGCAGCTCAACCAGAACCCGCAGATTGGCAAACACAGTTCTTTTGTGGTGATTGAACACAACATGGACTTTGTGATGGACCTGTGCCACCGCATCATGGTGATGGTGGAAGGCAAGGTCATGGCCATCGGCACTCCGGCGGAAATCCGCGCCAACAAAGAGGTGCTGGACGCCTATTTGGGCAGCTAACGCCATGCCGCATTCCGCACGTACCACCGCCGTCTGTTCTCGTCGTGTCGCTTGCTCTTCTGGGCGTGGCCATGCGGGACTCGGGCTGACGTGGCACTCAGCGCCGTTCGTGTCCCCCGGCCTTCGGCCTCCTCCTTTACCTCACCGCGCTGAGCACCACGCCATCCCGAGTCAAGAGGCATTGTTGGCACGCCAAGGGCTTTCAGTCATTGCACGCCAACACTGCGGTTTGCCGCTGACATCGGGGTGGGTGATGCAGCGAAATAAAGGGGGAGCCCGCAGGGCGGAGGACATTCGCGGAACCATCCACCTCGGTGGCAGCAGCATGCCCACCCGCAACGCGCGCAATGCCTCGTACCAAACGCAAGCAGAAACAACACCTGGAACAAAACATGTCTGAAACCTGCATTGAATTCAACGACGTAGTGGCCGGTTACAAGGATTTCATGATCCTCAACAACCTGTCGTTCAAGGCCAAGAAGGGCACCATCACCCTGCTGCTCGGCCCCAATGGCGCGGGCAAGTCCACCGTGCTCAAGACGCTGTTCGGCCTGCTCAAACCACGCCAAGGCAGCATCAAGCTCGACGGCGTGGAAATCGCCGGCGCGACGCAAAAGCAGTTGCTGGCACACGGCATTGCCTTCGTACCGCAGGGACGCAACCTGTTTGGCCAGCTCACCGTGTTCGAGAACCTGGAACTGGGCGGCATCACGCTGGGCATGAAGACCACGCACGAGCGCATTCCCGAAGTGCTGGAGTTCTTCCCCCGCGTGAAAGAGCGCATGAACTCGGCCGCATCGGCCCTGTCCGGCGGCGAGCAGAAGCAACTGGAGATTGGCCGCGCCCTGCTGCTGCGCCCCAAGGTGATACTGATCGATGAGCCTTCCATCGGCCTCTCGCCCATGGTGGTACAGGATGTGTTCAAGCTGCTGCGCCGTCTGGCCAACCAGGGCACCACCGTGCTCATGGTGGAGCAGAACGTCAAGAGCGCCCTGAAGATTTCGGACGAAGCGATTGCGCTGGAATCCGGCCGTCTGGTTCTGCAGAAGCCCGCCTCCGACCTGCTGGAAGATCCGAACATCGAACGCCTGTTCCTGGGCGGAGCACACGGCGCCGCTGCGGCGCCTGCCTCCGGTCTGAGCGCCGTCGTCTAACCCATCTTCCGGGAGTACCCACCATGCCACAGAGTCAAAACCCACGCCAAGGCGGTATCGAACGCGAAGACATTTTCGAAGGCCCCAACCCGCTGGGCCTGATGGGGGTGGAATTCATTGAGTACACCACTTCCAAACCGCAGTCCCTGGGCAATGTGCTGGAGACCATGGGCTTTCGGCCCATAGCCCGCCACCGCTCGCGTGAAGTGCTGCTGTACCGTCAAGGCGATCTGAACATCATCGTCAACGCCCATGGCGATGGCGCGGTGGTGACCGAACGCCCGCAAATTGCAGCCATTGCCCTGCGCGTGCAGGATGCGGCCGCCGCCTACAAGCGCGCGCTAGACCGCGGCGCCTGGGCCGTACCTGTGCATGTGGAGGTGATGGAGCTCAACATCCCGGCCATCCATGGCGTGGGCACCAGCCGCATCTATTTCGTGGACCGCTGCGGCGATTTTTCCATCTACGACGTGGACTTCATCCCAATTCCTTCGGTGGACCAGCATCCGCCCGCCGTCACCGGCCTGCACCTGTTTGGCGTGGTGCAGTACATCGGCAACGAGCGCACGGCAGACTGGACCGAGTTCTATGGCTCGCTGTTCGGATTCACCGCGCTGGAAGACACGCAACGCTTTGGCATCCTGCCCAAGGGCCGCATCCTGCAAAGCCCGTGCAAGACCTTCTACCTGCAGCTCATCGAGCCCGAGCCCGGCATCCTCGATGTGGAAGACGACGAGTGCCTGCAGCGCATTGGTCTGGGTACGCCCGATGTGCCCGCCACCGTGGCGGCACTGCGCAAGCTGGGCATGGACTTCGTTCCGCCCAAGGATGCACAGCAGGCCGAGCGCGGTGCCCTGACCCGCACGCCGGTCAGCGGTGCCATGTTCGAACTCGTACACCAAGTCAGAAGCTGATCCGCCATGACGCAATTCCAGGGCAATTTCGACAACTTCGGGATGGACACCATCTCGCTGGCCGGCCCGCTCAAGGCCAAGCTACAGGCCATCAAGAACGCCGGCTTCACCCAGGTGATGCTGCTGGCACGTGACTTGGTAGGGCACCCGGACGGCTGGCGCGCTGCCGTGCAGGAAGTCAAGGACAGCGGCCTGCGCGTCACTGGCTTTCAGGTGTTGCGCGACTTCGAAGGCCTGTCGGGCCACCTGCACGACTACAAGGTCGACATTGCCAAGTCCATGATGGAGATGTGCCACGCGCTGGACTGCCACGTGATGCTGGCCTGCTCCTCCACGTCCACGCACGCCACCGGCGACAAAGACAAGCTGGTGCAGGACCTGCGCAAGCTGGCCATGCTGGCCATCCCCATGAATATCAGAATTGCCTTCGAGGCATTGTCCTGGGGGCGCAACATCAACGAGTTTCCGCAAGCCTGGGACATCATCGCCGAGGCCGACATGCCCAACCTCGGGTTGGGCTTTGACTCCTTCCACATGTTCGCCACCAAGACGCCCATGGAAGATCTGGAGCTGCTGGACCCGGACAAGATCTTCCTGGTGCAGCTGGCCGACTTCATGTGGAACGAAATCAAGACGGTGGAAGAGCGCATCAGCACGGCGCGCACCTTCCGCGTCTTCCCCGGTGAGGGCGTGCACAGTGACGCCCTGGCCGCCCTGGTGCTCAAGCTGCACCAGCTGGGCTATCGCGGCGACTACAGCTTTGAAGTCTTCAACGATGACTACCAGCAGATGCCGCTGGACGTTGTGGCGCGGCGCGCGCAAAAGGCCGCGCTCTGGCTGGGTGAGGACGTGCTGCGCCGCTCGGTGCCCCTGCCCAACGCCTTGCGCCTCAAGCGCACCGGCTGAGCGCCTGCTGCGAGTACCTGGCCATGAGCAACGTCTTTGAAGGCTTTCTGTCGACCCCAGAAGTGATGGGTGCCTTTGGCGACCGCAATTTCGTGGCCGCCATGTTGCGCTTTGAAGCGGCATTGGCCCAGGCCCAGGCAGCTGCCGGCCTAATCCCGGAGTCGGCTGCGCAGTCCATCGTGGGAACCTGCAAGGTCGATCTGTTCGACGCCTCCAAGATCGTGCGCGAAAGTGCGCGCTCCGGCAGTCTGGCCATTCCGCTGGTGAAGACGCTGAAGGAGACCGTGGGCCTCTTCAATCGCGATGCCGTGCCCTTTGTGCACTTTGGCAGTGTCAGCCAGGATGTGATCGACACCGGCATGGCGCTCATTACCCGCGACGTGCTGGAAATGGTGGAAGCCGATCTGCGCCAGTGCATAGACGCCATCTTCTACCTGGCGCAGAAGCACATGGACACTCCCATGCTGGCGCGCACCCTGATGCAGCCGGCCTCGGTGACCAGCTTCGGCCTCAAATGCGTGAACTGGGCCGGCCCGCTGGTGCGCAGCCTCAAGCGCTTGCAGACCGTCAAGACCGGTGCACTCAAGGTGCAGTTGGGCGGCGGCATTGGCACTCTGGCCCGCATGGGTGACAAGGGCCCGCAGATCGCCGCGCACATGGCGCAGGCGCTGGGACTGGGCGTGCCTTGCGCGCCCTGGCATACCCAGCGTGACGAATGGATTGCCCTGGGCTGCGAACTCGGGCTGATGACCGGCAGCCTGGGCAAGATTGCCAAGGACATCTCCCTGCTCGGCCAGTTCGAGGTGGGTGAAGTGTGGGAGCGCCACGAGCCCGGCCGCGGCGCATCCAGCGACATGCCGCACAAGAACAACCCGGTGGCCAGCATGGCAGTACTTGCCGCTGCACAACGCGTACCCCAGCGCGTGGCGGCCATTCTGGCCAGCATGCCGCAGGAGCATGAGCGCGCCCTGGGTGGCTGGCAGGCCGAGTTGGCCGAATGGGCGCAGCTCCTCATGTCTGCCCACGCCGCCTCCAAGGCCATGGCATCCGCCCTGCCCTATCTGGTGGTGGATACCGAACGCATGCAAGGCCATGTGCAGGCCGCCGGTAGTTCGGTGGACAAGGACAGTGCCAAGACCTGGTTCGACCCCGCCCTGGCCGTGGGCGCCGGCCAGATGGCACGCAACTACCTGAACGCCCTGCGCGCCGAGCTACCCGCCGCAAACCACCGCTTGGCCGCCTGAGCGGCGACCGCTCCCATCACAGTCAGTGTTGCAGCACCCACAGCAAGGCGCTGATGGAGAAAAACGAGAGCACGGTGGCAGCCAATGTGGCCGCTGCGGCAAAGTCTTCCTGCCCGTAGGCCTGTGCCAGTGTGGGGTAGATGCCCATCATCGGCATGGCGGCCAGCAGCAGCGCACCGGTCCTGAGTGACGGGTCCAACGCTGCCAGCCCCAGATACGGCAAGGCCAGAATGCACAGCAAGACCATCAGCGGATGCAGCACCAGCTTGCCCAGCACGATGGGCCATACCCGTTGCCCCATGCCGGCCAGTGGCAAGCCCACCAGCGCACCACCAATCACGAACAGCGACAGGGCACCGCTGGCATTGGAAAACAGCGTCACGGTCTGTGTCACCGGTGCTGGCAATTTCCAGCCCGAGATAGAGATGGCCAGCCCGGCCAGCAATCCCACGATCAAGGGCGTCTTGGCGACCTTGACCAGCGACTGGGCCAACGCCTTGCCCGCGTGGCCACTGCCCTTGCCGCGTTCGGCCAATACCAGCAGCAGCGGCAGGATGACTAGGTTCTCCACCAGCATGTTGAGTGCCAGCACCACGCCGGCCACCGGTGCCAGCGTCAGCAGCAGGATGGGGTAGCCCACGAAGCCGCTGTTGGAGCACCCCATGCCCATGGCGTAGAAGGTGCTGGTCAGCGGCGATTGGCGCGTCGCATACCGCGTCCAGGAATAGCCAACGCCCAGCACCAGCAAGGTGCCCACCATGTAGGCCAGCAGATAGCTGCTGTTGAACACTTCGGAAAACTGCCGCTGCGACAGCGCCTTGAACACCAGCGCAGGCAGGGCCAGATTGAGCACAAACTTGCCAAACACCCGCATGTCCAGCTTGGAAAACAACCCCACTTTTGTTAGGCCAAATCCCAAGCCGATGATGAAGTAGATCGGACTGGTGATGGACAGGATATCGAGCATGGGCCGGGCGTTTGCGAGGAAATTGGGGGGCAGTGTACGTGCCGCTATCCTTCGCTGCCTGCATACCTGATATGCCAAATTGCAAACCACTGCAAAATCGCCACCATGAATCCGCCCATTCTTCGCCTAACCATCCTGGCAGCTACGCTCACATTGGCTGCATGTTCCAGCCTGATCCCCCCCTCGCAGGTACCCGCCACCGTGGCCGATCAGTGGCAGGCTCCCTTGCCGCATGAGGGCAACGTGGTGGCATTGGCCCAGTGGTGGCAACAGCAGGGAGACCCGCTGCTGGTGGAGCTGATCAACGCGGCACAAGGCGTGAGCCCGTCGGTCTCGCAAGCCCTGGCACGCATGGAGGCCGCCCGCGCCAACCAGGCTGCGGCAGCTTCCGCACTGGTGCCCGAGGTCAGCGCACAGTACAGCGCCAGCCGAGGCGTCACCCAAATCGGCGTTCCCATGGGAACGACCCAGACGCTGGGTCTGCAAGCAGCCTGGGAGGTCGATCTGGTCGGGGCCAACAAGGCCGTGAACAACGCGGCACAGGCCCAGGTGGATGGCAGCAAGGCCCAGTGGCACGACGCCCGCGTGTCGGTTGCCGCCGATGTGGCCAATCTGTATTACGACCTTTCCACCTGCATGCAGTTGCTGGAGGTGACCCGCGCGGATGCGGCCTCGCGTGCCCAGACCGCGCGGCTGGCAGATATCAATGCCAAGGCCGGATTCACTGCGCCGGCCCAGGCCGCACTGGCACGCGCAAGCGCTGCGGAAGCCAACAACCGCGTGGTGCAGCAGTCCACCCAGTGTGCGCTGAATACCAAGGCGATGGTGGCGCTCACCGGTCTGGCCGAGGCCGATTTGCAGCCCCGGCTGCAAGCGGCGCTGGCGCAGCCGCTGCACGCCAAACCACTGGCGGTGACGCATGTTCCCGCACAGACCATCGCACAACGGCCGGACGTGTTCAGTGCCGAGCGCGATGTGGCCGTGGCCGCTGCCCAGGTGGGCAGCGCCAAGGCCCAGCGCCTGCCGCGCCTGACATTGAACGGCTCCATCGGGGCGCTGCGCTTCAGTGCCAATGACGCGGACCAGGATCTCAATACCTGGTCTTTCGGCCCCCTGGCACTGAACCTGCCATTGTTTGACAACGGCAAACGCGCCGCCGCCGTGCAGTCCGCCGAAGCCGCCTATGCCACCTCGGTGGTGACCTACCAGGGCAAGGTGCGCCAGGCCGTGCGCGAAGTGGAAGAGGCCCTGGTCAACCTGCAGAGCACCGATGCCCGCAGCGCCGACACCGAGGTGTCTGCGCAAGGGTATGGCGAATCGCTCCAAGCCACCGAGCAGCGCTACCGGCAGGGCTTTGCCAGCCTGGTGGAGCTGGAGGACGCGCGCCGCACAGCGCTGGCGGCCAAGTCCACCCAGCTCAATCTGCTGCTGGAACGCAACCGCGCCTGGGTCGCCCTGTACCGCGCTTTGGGCGGCGGCTGGGACGCCAACACACCTTGAGCCAATCACACCTTTCAACGCCATAACAACCCCAATAGCCTGAAACCTACAACACCATGAAACGCTTCACCCTGCGCCCTGTTTCCCTCGGCCTGCTCCTGTCTGTCACCAGCATGCTGGGCCTGTCCGCACTGTTGCTGGCCACAACCCACGCCCACGCGGTGGATGCACCCGCCGCTGCGGCACCGGCCAAGGCCGCATTGACCGTGAGTGTGACCAAGGCCGCATCCGCCAACCTGCCCATCAAGCTGAGCGCCAACGGCAACATTGCCGCCTGGCAGGAGGCCAGCATTGGCGCCGAGACCGGCGGATTGCGGGTGCAGGAGCTGCACGCCAACATTGGCGACAGCGTGCGCCGCGGCCAGGTGCTGGCCACCTTTGCCGCCGAGAGCGTGCAGGCCGATGTGGCCCTGGCGCGCGCCGCGTTGGCCGAAGCCAGCGCCAACGCCGCCGAAGCGGCAGCCAACGCCGAGCGTGCCCGCGCCGTAAAAGGCAGCGGCGCACTGAGCGATCAGCAGGTCAACCAATACCTCACTGCTGAGCTATCGGCCAAGGCCCGTGTGGACTCTGCCAAGGCGCAATTGGACTCGCAACTGCTGCGCCTGCAGCACGCACAGGTATTGGCACCGGACAGCGGCGTGATTTCGGCGCGCAGCGCCACGGTCGGTGCGGTGCTGGGTACCGGCACGGAGATGTTCCGCCTGATACGCCAGGGACGCCTGGAGTGGCGCGCCGAAGTAACCGCTGCCGAACTGGGCCGCGTCCAGGTTGGCAGCGCCGTGCAGGTCACCACGGCCAGCGGCACGCAGGTCAAAGGCAAGGTGCGCATGGTGGCGCCCACCGTGGACACACAGACCCGCGCCGCTCTGGTCTACGTGGATCTGGCCGCCAGCCCTACCCAAGCCGGCGTCAAGGCCGGCATGTTTGCCAAGGGCGAGTTTGCTCTGGGCAACTCGACCGGGCTGACGATTCCCCAGCAGTCGGTGGTCGTGCGCGACGGCTTCAACTATGTGTTCACCCTGGGTGCCAACAACAAGGTGGCACAGCAGAAAGTGGAGATCGGACGCCGCCTGGGTGACCAGGTGGAGGTGCTCAAGGGCCTGCAGGCCGATGCCACCATCGCCGTGGCCGGTGCCGGATTCCTGAACGATGGCGATACCGTGCGCATTGGCACGGTGGCCGATGGCAAGGCAGCTGCGGCTGCCGGCAAGTAAGAGGACCACGCCATGAATGTATCGGCCTGGTCGATCAAGAACCCGGTAGCGGGCGTGATGCTGTTTGTCATGCTCACCTTTGCCGGTCTGCTGTCCTTCAACGCCATGAAGGTGCAGAACTTTCCGGACCTGGATCTGCCCACCGTGGTGGTGAGCGCATCCCTGCCCGGTGCCGCACCGGCGCAGCTGGAAACCGAGGTGGCGCGCAAGATAGAGAATTCCATCGCCAGCCTGCAGGGGCTCAAACATATCTACACCAAGGTGCAGGATGGTGGCGTCACCGTCACCGCCGAATTCCGCCTGGAAAAGCCGGGCCAGGAAGCGGTGGACGATGTGCGCTCTGCCGTGGCGCAGGTGCGCGCCGACCTGCCGGCCGACCTGCGGGACCCGGCCATCAGCAAGATCAATCTGGCAGGCTCGCCGGTGCTGGCATACACCATTGGCTCCACCCAGATGGATGATGAGGCGCTGAGCTGGTTTGTGGACAACGCCATCACCCGCAAACTGCTGTCGGTGCGCGGTGTGGGCGCCATCAACCGTGTCGGCGGCGTGAATCGCCAGGTGGAGGTGGCACTGGACCCTGCCAAGCTGCAGGCACTGGGTGCAACGGCGGCAGACATCTCGCGCCAGCTCAAGCAGATGCAGCAGGAATCGGCCGGTGGCCGTGCCGATCTGGGCGGCGCGGAGCAGCCCATGCGCACACTGGCCACCGTGGCCTCGGCGCAGGAACTCAACGCCATGGAGTTTGCGCTCAGCGATGGCCGCCGCATCCGCCTGGACCAGGTCGCCACCATCCGTGACACGGTTGCCGAGCCGCGCGCTGCCGCGCTGCTGGATGGCAAGCCGGTGGTGGGGTTCGAGGTGGCACGCAGCAAAGGCGCCAGTGAAGTGGAAGTGGGAGCCGCCGTGCGCAGCGCCCTGGACGAGCTGCGCAAACAGCACCCCGACATCCAGATCACCGAGGCGTTCGACTTCGTGACCCCGGTGCAGGAGGAATACGACGGCTCCATGCACCTGCTGTACGAAGGCGCGGTGCTGGCGGTGCTGGTGGTCTGGCTATTCCTGCGCGACTGGCGCGCCACCTTTGTGTCGGCCGTGGCCTTGCCACTGTCAGCCATCCCGGCCTTCATCGGCATGCACTATCTGGGCTTCACCATCAATGTGGTGACGCTGCTGGCCCTGTCGCTGGTGATCGGGATTCTGGTGGACGACGCCATCGTGGAAGTGGAGAACATCGTGCGCCATCTGCGCATGGGCAAGACACCCTACCAGGCGGCCATGGAAGCCGCAGATGAAATCGGGCTGGCGGTGATTGCCACCACCTTCACCTTGATCGCCGTGTTTCTGCCTACAGCCTTCATGGCGGGCATTCCCGGCAAGTTCTTCAAGCAGTTCGGCTGGACGGCTTCGCTGGCGGTCGCAGCGTCCTTGCTGGTGGCCCGGGTGCTCACCCCCATGATGGCCGCCTACATCCTCAAGCCCATCGTCACCGAGCATGCGGAACCCCGCTGGATGCGCGTCTACATGCGCTGGGCCGCCTGGTGCGTGAAGCACCGCTTCACCACGGCGCTGGCAGCCCTGGCCTTCTTCGTGGGGTCGCTGATGCTGATTCCGCTGTTGCCCAAGGGCTTCATCCCGCCGGATGACAACTCGCAAACCCAGGCCTTTCTGGAACTCCCACCGGGCTCCACCCTCGCCGAGACCAAGGCCGTGGCAGAAGATGCGCGGTTGCGGCTGATGAAGATCCACCACGTCAAGAGCGTGTACACCACCATTGGCGGCGGTACCGCCGGCACGGACCCCTTTGCGTCGGATGGTGCAGCCGAGGTGCGCAAGGCCACGCTCACCATCCAGCTCGATCCGCGCCATGAGCGGCCCCGCAAACAAGGCATAGAGCAGGAAATCCGCAATGCGCTGGAGCCCATACCGGGCATCCGCAGCAAGGTGGGGCTGGGTGGCTCGGGTGAGAAATATGTGCTGGTACTCAGTGGTGAAGACCCAGCCACCCTCACCTCGGCCGCACTGGCGGTGGAGAAGGATTTGCGCACCATCCAGGGCCTGGGCAACATTGCCTCCAGCGCCAGCCTGGTCCGGCCCGAAATTGCGGTACGGCCCGACTTTGCCCGTGCCGCCGACCTGGGTGTGACCAGCTCCGCCATTGGCGAGACCCTGCGCATCGCCACGCTGGGCGACTATGACGCGGCCCTGCCCAAACTCAATCTGAGCCAGCGGCAGATTCCCATCGTGGTCAAGCTCGACAGTGCGGCGCGCAGCGACCTGGATTTGCTGGGTCGCCTGAGCGTGCCGGGTGTACGCGGTCCGGTGATGCTCAGCCAAGTGGCCACGCTGGAGGTGGCCGGTGGCCCGGCTGTGATTGACCGCTATGACCGCTCGCGCAACATCAACTTCGACGTGGAACTCTCCGGCCTGCCCCTGGGCGAGGTGGCGGCTGCCGTGCAGAACCTGCCCTCCATCCGCAACCTGCCGCCTGGCGTGGCGGTGCGCGAGGTGGGTGATGCCGAGGTCATGGGCGAGCTGTTTGCCAGCTTCGGCTTGGCCATGCTCACCGGCGTGCTGTGCATCTACATCGTGCTGGTGCTGCTGTTCAAGAGCCTGCTGCACCCGGTGACCATCCTGTTTGCCCTGCCCCTGTCGCTGGGCGGCGCCTTCGTGGGGCTGCTGCTGGCGGACAAGAGCTTCTCCATGCCGTCCCTCATCGGGCTGATCATGCTCATGGGCGTGGCTACCAAGAACTCCATCCTGCTGGTGGAGTACGCCATCCTGGCGCGCCGCGAGCACGGCATGAGCCGTTGGGATGCGCTGCTGGACGCCTGCCGCAAGCGGGCCCGCCCCATCATCATGACCACGCTGGCCATGGGTGCGGGCATGATGCCCATTGCCATCGGGCTGGGTGCAGCCGATACCAGCTTCCGGGCGCCCATGGCCATTGCGGTGATCGGCGGCCTAATCACTTCCACCTTCCTGAGCCTTCTGGTGATCCCTGCGGTATTTACCTACGTGGATGACCTTGGGCAATGGACGACGCGCAAATTTGCACGGCCAAGCAAGTAATATGCGGTTGAGAGTTAAAGCGGGGGACGGAGCTTGCATCTGAGCGCCAACAGGCGAGTGGGGAAGCAGGTGTGCCCAACCTGCGTGCCGATACGAATCCGAGATGCCAAGCGACCATTCAGCCACCGAACACTGGAGCAATTCCAAGCCTTTTTCCGAGGAGGACAACCCCTGGAAGCTGGCACTGGAAGGTTCGGGCCTGGGTGTATGGGACTACAACATGGCAACCGGCGAGCAGTCCTTCTCGGCCCGGTGGCAAGAAATTCTGGGTTATGAAGTTGGGGAAGTAAAGCCCAACTTCGAAGCCTTTGTGAGGTTGGTGCATCCCGACGATGTAGCGCTGATGCAACAGACCTTCCGGAATTATCTGGATGGCAAGACGCCTGTCTACACCTTGGACATGCGCATGCGCCACAAGGACGGAAGCTGGCGCTGGATCGTGACGCGCGGGATGGTGGTGCAGCGTGATCCGGAGGGTCAACCGTTGCGAATCATCGGCACCCATACCGACATCACCGACCGCAAGGCGGTGGAAGCCGAGCTGCTGAAGCGGTCCAACCTCCTGCGCGACACGCTCTCAAGCATCAGCCAGGGCATTTTTGTCTTCAATGGACAGATGCAGCTGAGTTCCTTCAACGCGCGGGCGTGCGAGCTCCTGAACCTGGACGCGGAATTCCTTAGCACGCAGCCCACGCTCAAGGAGATGAACCAAAGGCAGATGGACCGCGGCGATTTCGGCCCCAGGCTGGAGTTGGTGGATGACCACGCCCGCAGCTATGTTGCCAGTGGTGGAGAAGCAGCCCTGCCCTCGCAATATCTGCGCGTGACAACCCAGGGTCGCACCCTGGAAGTCAAGTCGCAACTATTGCCCGACGGCGGCATGGTGCGAACTTTTACAGACGTTTCCGACTACGTGCAGGCAAAAAGTGACCGCCTGCGGCTGGACAAGCTGCTGGCTTCCATGCAGTCGCTGGCCCAGGTGGGTGGCTGGGAAGTGGATCTGGTGGCCGATCACGTGTACTGGACCGAGGGCGTCTATCGCATATTCGAAACCTCGGCCCAGGAATACACGCCCACTACGGCCATGGGGACGGTGGAGCGTTTCTTCCTGCCGGAGTCAGTCGCCTTGCTACGCGAGTCTTATTACGGCGACAAGCAGTCCCATGACCTGGAGTTGCAGGCCATTACGACCAAGGGTCGACGCATCTGGCTCCATTCTGTGGGCACCTCGAAAAAGGTTGAGGGAAAGTTGGTGCTGCGCACCTCGGTGATACAGAACATCACCGAAGCCAAGGTCGCCCAGGCTGCCTTGCTGGACACGGAAAACCGCTGGAAACTGGCACTGGAGAGCACGGGCGACGGCGTCTGGGACTGGCACATCTCCACCGGAATCGAATACTTCTCCAAGCGACTGATCGAGATGTACGGTTTTGTCGAAGGCGAGCTGGGCAATACCGCCGAGGAACTGGACCGACGCACCCATCCGGACGACCTGGAACAGATGGAGCTGGACCGGGAAGCCCATTTCAGCGGACAAGCCCCGACCTACCACAATGAGCACCGGGTGCTCTGCAAGGACGGCACCTGGAAGTGGGTATTGAGCCGCGGCATGGTGATCAGCCGTGACGCTGACGGACGCCCACTGCGCATGATTGGCACCCACACCGACATTACCGAGCGCAAGAACGCAGAGGCGCTGATCCGCCAGCAGGCCTTTTTTGACACCCTCACCGGTCTGCCCAACCGGCGCATGCTGCGCTACCGTCTGGAACAGGAAATCAAGCGCTGCCGCCGCGACGGTCTGCAGCTGGCCATCCTGTTCATCGATCTGGACCATTTCAAGGAAGTCAATGACACCCTGGGCCATGACAGCGGCGACCAGTTGCTGGTGGAGGCAGCCACGCGACTCAAGCATTGTGTACGCGACTCCGACACCGTAGCCCGCATGGGCGGTGACGAGTTCACCATCATCCTGACCGACATCTCCAACACCAACCATCTGGAGCCGCTGCTGCAGAAGATCCTGCGCTCCATGGACGCCCTGTTCCAGATTGGTGATGAGCAGGTCTTTGTATCCGCCAGCATCGGCATCACGATGTATCCGCTGGACGCCACCGAAATCGAGGATCTGCTCAAAAATGCCGACCAGGCGCTCTACGTGGCCAAGGGCGAGGGGCGCAACCGTTTCAGCTTCTTCACGCCGGCCCTGCAGGAAGCCGCACAGACCCGGGTACGGCTGGCCAGCGATTTGCGCACCGCGCTCAACGACGGCCAGTTCCGCGTGCTGTACCAGCCCATCATTGAGCTGGGCACCGGTGTCATCCGCAAGGCCGAAGCCCTGATCCGCTGGCAGCACCCCAAGCGCGGCATGGTGAGCCCGGCGGCATTCATTCCGATCGCCGAATCCAGCGGGCTCATCGTGGACATCGGTGACTGGGTGTTCCAGCAGGCCGCAGCCCAGGTGCAGAAATGGCGCAAGACCCTGCATCCCGACTTCCAGATCAGCGTCAACCGCTCACCGGTGCAGTTCCGCCATGTTGACACCGGACAGGCGCCCTGGGGCATGCAGATGCAGGCCATGGGTTTGCCGGGCGAAGCCCTGGTGGTGGAAATCACCGAAGGTCTGTTGCTCGACACCAGCGAGGTCGTGGGCGAGCAGTTGCTGGCCTTTGGCGATGCCGGCATCAAGGTATCGCTGGACGACTTTGGCACGGGCTATTCGTCCCTGGCGTACCTGCAGAAATTTGACATCGACTACATCAAGATCGACCAGTCTTTCGTGCGCCACCTGATTCCGGATTCCACCGATCTGGCCCTGTGCAAGGCCATCATCGTGATGGCCCATGCGCTGGGCATGAAGGTGATTGCCGAAGGCGTGGAAACCGAACAGCAGCGCCAATTGCTGCTGGAAGCGGGTTGCGACTACGGCCAGGGCTATCTGTTTGCCCGACCGGTCAGTCCAGATGAGCTGGAGACGCTGGTCAAGATCATGTGACCCGGGTGCACGCACCCGGTCTTCTGTTCCAATCCATGCCATGACCCACACCAATGACATCGAACGCCGCCTGGAAGCGCTGGAAATCAAGGCCAGCTTTGCCGAGGATGTGATTGACAAGCTCGACCAGATCATCATCCGCCAGCAACAGACCATCGACGCCCTGGTTGCACAGGTGCGTGATCTGCGCGAACTCTCGGCCAGTACCGCCGAAGGCGGCCAGGCGCGCACATTGCGCGACGAGCTGCCACCCCACTACTGATCCATGGTCCGGTAGCTGGGCACGTTGACTGCCCTGCTCCCCACCTACCCAAGCCACCCCCCAAGGAGTCTTGCCATGCGCTTTCCACTGCCAGACCTCAATACCCTGCCCCAGGACATCCAGACCAAAATTCTGGAGGTGCAGGAAAAATCCGGCTTTGTCCCCAATGTGTTCCTCGCGCTGGCGCGCCGCCCTGCCGAGTGGCGTGCCTTCTTTGCCTACCATGATGCGCTGATGCTGCGCGAAGACTCCGGCCTCACCAAGGGCGACCGCGAAATGATCGTCACCGCCACCAGTGCGGCCAACCAGTGCCTGTATTGCGTGGTGGCCCACGGTGCCCTGCTGCGCATTTACGAGAAAAAGCCCCTGGTTGCCGACCAGGTCGCGGTGAACTACCGCAAGGCCGACATCACCCCGCGCCAGCGTGCCATGCTGGACTTTGCCATGAAGGTCTGCAACCAAAGCCATGCCGTGGACGAAGCCGACTTTGAAGCGCTACAGGCCCATGGTTTCAATGATGAAGACATCTGGGACATCACCGGCATCACCGCTTTCTTTGGTCTGTCCAATCGCGTGGCCAGTGTCACCGGCATGATGCCCAATCCGGAGTTCTACCTGTTGGGTCGCGTGCCCAGGGCCAAAACATGAAGCACCGTGTGTGCACCGCCCTCGGCTGGTGCGCGCTGCTGGGGCTTGGCGTTGCCGCGCTGGCGCAGCCGCTGGTGCAGCCAGAAGGCGCCAGTGGCTTTACGCCCAAGGAGGGCCGTGCCACCCGGACCTACGCAATAGCAGCAGCCAATCCCTTGGCAACCCAGGCCGGGCAACACATCCTGCAAGTGGGCGGCACGGCTGTGGATGCGGCCATCGCCATCCAGATGGTCCTGAACTTGGTGGAGCCGCAGTCCAGTGGCATAGGCGGTGGCGCCTTTTTGATGCATGCCAACCGCGACGGCATCCAGGCCTACGACGGACGTGAAACAGCGCCAGCCGCTGCCACGCCGGAGCTCTTTCTGGATGCACAGGGCAAGCCCATGGAATTCAAGGATGCCATCGTGGGCGGGCGCTCGGTCGGTGTGCCAGGCGTATTGCGCATGCTGCAGCTGGCGCACAAGGACCATGGCAGGCTGCCTTGGAAAGATTTGTTTGCGCCAGCCATACGTCTAGCCACTGAGGGCTTTGCCATCAGTCCACGCATGGCCACGCTGCTTTCCGGCGACACCTCTTTGCAGCTGGATCCGGACGCGCGCCACTTCTACTTCGATGCAGAGGGCAAGCCGCTCGCCGTGGGCCATGTACTGCGCAATCCCGAGCTGGCCGCCATTTTGCAGGCCATCGCCGAGCAGGGGCCAGACGCCTTGATGACGGGCGAAATTGCCCAAGCCATCGTGCACAAAGTGCAGCAGCACGCCAATGCCGGTGGACTGACCCTGCAGGACATGGCCGGCTACAAGGCCCAGGTGCGCACGCCGCTGTGCTTTGACCATGCCGTGGCCTCAAAGACGTACACCGTGTGCGGCATGCCAGCGCCCAGTTCCGGCACGCTGGCCATAGGCCAGATCCTGGGCATGCTCCAGGCCAGTGGTGCGGACGCACTGCCGCTGGAAAACGGCCTGCCCGGCCCCGAGTGGCTGCACCGGTACACCGAGGCATCCCGACTTGCTTTTGCCGACCGCGCCCAGTACGTAGGGGACCCGGCTTTCGTGAAGGTGCCCGACGCCCTGTGGAGTGGTCTGCTGGCACCCGACTACCTGGCTGCGCGCGCCAAGGCCATCAACCTGCAGCCCGGCAGCATGCGCATGCCCAGCGTATCGCCAGGCGTGCCCGCCTTGTCCCCGCAAGCTCAAGGTGCGCAAGGGGCTATCCGCATGGCATACGCGCCCATGCCGGATCAGCCGGAGTACGGCACCTCGCACATTTCCATCTTCGACCGCTACGGCAATGCGCTGGCCATGACGACCACCATCGAGAGCAACTGGGGTGCGCGCCTGCTGGTCAACCGGGGCAAAGGGCTGGCTGGGGGCTTTCTGCTCAACAACCAGCTGACCGACTTCAGTTTTGAACCGGCAGGCAGCGACGGCAAACCCATTGCCAACCGCGTGGAGCCCGGCAAACGTCCACGCTCGTCGATGTCGCCTCTGCTAGTCTTTGACAAGGACACCGGTCAGGTGGTGATGAGTGCAGGCAGCCCCGGCGGGGCGATGATCATCCACTTCACTGCCAAGACGCTGATCGGCACGCTGAATTGGGGCCTGAACGCCCAGCAGGCCATTGACCTGCCCAATTTCGGCAGCCTGGGCGGGCCCTTGTACGTCGAAGAAGGGCGCATGCCCACCACCACCCTGGAAGCCCTGCGTGCACGCGGACACGTAGTCACGCCCACCGCACTGCCCAGTGGCCTGCAGGCCATCACCCGCACGGCCACCGGCTTCTTCGGCGGCGCCGACCCCCGCCGCGAAGGCGTAGTCCTGGGCGACTAGCCACTACAGTACAGCCATGGCCATCCCGCAAACCTTTATCCAGGAACTGCTTGCCCGCGCCGACGTCGTGGAGATCGTGGGCCGCTATGTGCCACTCAAGAAGGGTGGCGCCAACTTCATGGGGCTATGCCCCTTTCACGGCGAGAAGTCGCCCTCGTTCTCGGTCAGCCCCACCAAGCAGTTCTACCACTGCTTCGGTTGCGGCAAGAATGGCAACGCCATCAGCTTTCTGATGGACCATGCCGGCATGACCTTCATCGAAGCGGTACACGACCTGGCCCAGCAATACGGTTTGGTGGTCCCGGAAGATGACGCCTCGCCCCAGGACCGTGCCCGCGCGCAGGAGCAGCGCGAAAAGCAGCACACGCTGACCTCGGTGCTGGAAAAGGCCGGGGAGTCCTATCGCAAGCACCTCAAGGATTCGCCCCGCGCCATTGCCTACCTGAAGGGACGCGGCCTCTCCGGCGAAGTGGCCAAGCAGTTCGGCCTGGGCTATGCGCCCGAGGGCTGGCGCAGCCTGGCCAGCGTGTTCCCGCACTATGACGATCCACTGCTGGTGGAAAGCGGACTGGTCATCCACAACGTGGAGGAAGACGGCGGTGAAGACAAGCGCTATGACCGCTTCCGAGACCGGGTCATGTTCCCCATCCGCAATATCAAGGGCGAGTGCATAGGCTTTGGCGGGCGCGTGCTGGGTGACGAAAAGCCCAAATACCTGAACTCACCCGAAACGCCTGTGTTCAGCAAGGGCCGCGAGCTCTATGGCCTGTTCGAAGCCCGTTCGGCCCTGCGTGACCAGGGCTACGTGCTGGTGACCGAAGGCTATATGGACGTGGTGGCCCTGGCACAACTGGGCTTTCCCAATGCGGTAGCCACGCTGGGCACGGCCTGCACTACCGACCATGTGCAAAAGCTGTTCCGTTTCACTGACGCTGTGGTGTTCAGCTTTGACGGCGACGCCGCCGGCCGCCGGGCTGCGCGCAAGGCGCTGGACGGCGCCCTGCCCTATGCCACCGACGTGCGCAGCATCAAGTTCCTGTTTTTGCCGCCCGAGCACGATCCGGACAGCTTCATCCGCGCCCATGGCAAAGAGGCCTTTGCGCGCTATGTGTCGGAGGCCACACCCCTGAGCCGCTTCCTGATTGAATCGGCGCGCGAAGGCCTGGACCTCAACAGCGCGGAAGGCCGGGCACACCTGTCCAGCAATGCCAAACCGCTGTGGAACCTGATGCCCGAGGGCGCCCTCAAGATGCAGCTGCTGGGCGAGATCGCCGATTTGGTGCAGCTCACCGGTCGAGAGCTGGCCGAGTTGTGGAACCCCACCGCAGCTCCAGCCCAGCAACAGCGCAACAACACCTGGCGCAAGACAGAGAGCGGCTTTGCTCCGGGCCAGGGCTTTGGCAACTCCGGTAAGCGCCCCTACAACAAGGGCGGCTCCGGGGGCAACTACGGCTACTCGGGCGGACGAACGGGCTCCCGCACCGCTCCAACCAGCCGGGCCGACCACGCAACGCGCATTCTTTTGGGGCACTCCGAACTGTGGTCTGTACTCAGCAATGAGGACCACGGGCTTTTATGCGAATTGCCCGAACCCCATGGCCCCCTGATGGCCTGGCTGGAAGCGCAGTTGCATGACCATGGTGCCCTGCCCTGGGAAGCCCTGCGCGAGAGTCTGGCCGGACACGCTTGCGAGCCCCTGGCTCTGCGGCTGATGGGCGAGCTGGCCATTCCGGTGCAGCCGGTCAGCGAATCCGGTACGGAGTTGCGCGATCTGCTCAACCGCATGCTGATAGACCGCCTCAACCTGCTGGAGCAGGAGGCCATTGCCGCCTCCAAGGCCGATCCGCAGGCCCTGGAGCGCTACAAAGTCCTCAATGCACGCAAGAAACAACTCATTGCCGCTATCGAGAAAATCCAAAACGACGGTATAATCCTCGGTTGATTCGGCAAGAGCGACAGCAACACCTCCGGGCCCGGCCAAAGTAGACCACGTTCACACAGGCCACCTCTCCGCAAGGATTGCATCCCAAATGATCGCCCCCACATCTTGCCAAGGGAATCTCCTTCCCATCCCTGCCACCTGAGGCCCATTTGCGCTTCTGGTTGAAGTTTGTTCTGTTCGCCCAAATTGTTTTTGTTGTCCTGAGGTTTTCGCATGCCCGCTCAAAAATCAGCCAAGCCCGCTCAGTCCACTGCCAAACCAGCCGCAAAGTCAGCCGCCAAGACCGACAAGAAAGCCAGCTCCGTGCCCGCATCCAAAGCCTCCTCCAAAGCCGCAGAACCCGAAGACACACTGACCAAGAAGAAGCCGGGTCGCCCTCCCAAGGCTGCGGCTGCGGAATCCAGCGCACCTGCCAAAACCGGAGCCAAGCGCGGACGCAAGCCCAAGGCGGCCGCTGCGTCGGGTGGTGACGCCGACGATCTGGACATGTCCGACATTGAAGCGGACCTGGTCGGTGAGCCGGAAGCTGCTGCTGCCAGCGGCGAAAAGGTCAAGCCGCTGCGCATGAAGATCAGCAAGGCGAAGGAACGCGCCTTGATGAAGGAATTCGGTCTGGACGAGACCGTGCTGTCCGAAGAGGACATGGCCAAGCGCCGCTCGCGCCTGAAGGCCCTGATTACCCTGGGCAAAACCCGCGGCTACCTGACCCACGGCGAAATCTCCGACCACTTGCCCGACAAGCTGATCGACGCTGAAACGCTGGAAGTCGTGATCTCCATGTTGAACGACATGGGCGTGGCAGTGTATGAACAGACGCCGGACGCGGAAACCCTGCTGCTCAACAACAATGTGTCCACCGCCGCCACGGTGGAAGAAGCTGAAGAAGAGGCCGAAGCCGCCCTGTCCACCGTGGACAGCGAGTTCGGTCGCACCACCGACCCGGTGCGCATGTACATGCGCGAAATGGGCACGGTGGAGCTGCTGACCCGCGAAGGCGAAATTGAAATCGCCAAGCGCATCGAAGGCGGCCTGATGGCCATGATGGAAGCGATCAGTGCGTCGCCCGCCACCATCGCCGAGATTCTGCGCCTGGGCGAAGAAATCCGTGAAGGCAAGGTCGTCATCACCACCATCGTGGACGGCTTCTCCAACCCCAACGAAGCCGACGACTATGTGGCCGAAGAAGACTTCGACGAATTCGATGAAGCCGACGACGACGACGGCAAGGGCGGCTCCAAGGCGCTGACCAAGAAGCTCGAAGAGCTCAAGAAGCAGGCGCTGGAACGCTTTGACCGCCTGCGCGAGCTGTTCGAAAAAGTACACAAGGTCTACGACAAGGAAGGCTACGGCACGCCTAACTACGTCAAGACCCAGAAGCTGCTGAGCGAAGAGCTGATGACCATCCGCTTCACCGCCAAGGCCATCGAGAAGCTGTGCGACATGGTGCGTGGGCAGGTGGACGATGTGCGCAAGAAAGAGCGTGAACTGCGCCGCATCATCGTGGACAAGTGCGGCTACCCGCAGGAAAACTTCATTGCCGAGTTCAGTGGCCGCGACAAGAACGGCAACCCGGCACCTTCCAATCTGCTGAACCTCAAGTGGATCGAAAAACAGGCCGCTGCCGGCAAGCCCTGGAGCTCCATCATGGGCCGCAACATTCCGCCGGTGCAGGATCTGCAGCAAAAGCTGGCCGACATCCAGGCCCGTGTGGTGGTGCCGCTGGACCAGCTCAAGGGCATCAACAAGCGCATGAACGAAGGCGAGGCCTCTTCGCGCGCGGCCAAGAAGGAAATGATCGAGGCCAACCTGCGCCTCGTGATTTCCATTGCCAAGAAATACACCAACCGCGGCCTGCAGTTCCTGGACCTGATCCAGGAAGGCAACATCGGTCTAATGAAGGCGGTGGACAAGTTCGAATACCGCCGCGGCTATAAGTTCTCGACCTACGCCACCTGGTGGATCCGTCAGGCCATCACCCGCTCCATTGCCGACCAGGCACGCACCATCCGTATTCCGGTGCACATGATCGAGACCATCAACAAGATGAACCGCATCAGCCGTCAGCACCTGCAGGAATTCGGCTTTGAGCCCGATGCCTCCGTGCTGGCCGAGAAGATGGAGATTCCGGAAGACAAGATCCGCAAGATCATGAAGATCGCCAAGGAGCCGATCTCCATGGAAACGCCGATCGGCGACGACGACGACAGCCACCTGGGCGACTTCATTGAAGACAGCGCCAACACGGCGCCTATGGAAGCCGCCATGCAGGCCGGTCTGCGCGACGTGGTCAAGGACATCCTGGACAGCCTGACGCCGCGCGAAGCGAAGGTGCTGCGCATGCGCTTCGGCATCGAAATGACATCCGACCACACGCTGGAAGAAGTGGGCAAGCAATTTGACGTGACGCGCGAACGCATTCGCCAGATCGAAGCCAAGGCGTTGCGCAAATTGAAACACCCAAGTCGCTCCGACAAACTGCGCAGCTTCACCGACACGCTGTAATCAGGGCTACGGTTCCCGGTGTTGCGCCGGGACGCCTCTGCGCTGGCGCAGAGGCTTTTCCCCTGATGAGGAGTTGCTTTGGATGACGTATTTGTCCTGCTGGACGACTGTGATGCCACGGCGCAGAGTCCCACCAGCAGGCTGTACAGCGGCTTTGTGCACGAGCGCCGCTGCACCGATGCGCAGTCGCTGGACGCCTTCTGGCAGTTGGTGCAGACCGACCAGCAAGCGGGCCTGCATGCGGCGCTCTTCATCGACTACGAATGGGGCAGCAAGCTCCAGCAAGCAGGACTGGCTGCCCTCGCGCAGGATGACACCAGCGCGTTGCGCGTATTCCTTTTCCGTTCTCTGCAGCACCTCAGCGCGGATGCGGTATCGCAGTGGCTGGCGCAGCGCGAAGGCAGCAATGCGCCCGGCGCCGCAGGCGTATGCGATCTGCAGAGCAGCGTAACGCCCGAGCAATTCGCGAACGACATCGCGCGCATTCGCGACCTGATCAGCCGTGGCGAGACCTACCAGGTGAACTACACCCTGCGCATGCGGGGGTCGCAATATGGTTCTCCTGTGGCGCTGTACCGGCGCCTGCGCACCATGCAACCCGTGGCCTTTGGCGCGCTGGCATGCCTGCCCGGGCCAAAGGATGGTGGAACTGATCAGGATGCCCAATGGGTTATCTCCGCGTCTCCGGAACTGTTTCTGCATCACCACGCCGGGCAACTGACCGCCCGCCCCATGAAGGGGACCGCTGCGCGCCTGCAGGATGCCGAAGCCGACCAGCAACAGGTCCGTTGGTTGCAGCACGACACCAAGAACCGCGCCGAGAACGTGATGATCGTGGACTTGCTGCGCAATGACCTGGGGCGCATTTCATCGATAGGCTCGGTCCGGGTCCCACATCTCTTTTCGATTGAAACCTACACCACCGTGCACCAGATGACGTCCACGGTGACCTCCACCTTGCGTGATGGCGTGGGGTTTGCCGAGGTGCTGCGCGCGCTGTTTCCCTGCGGCTCCATCACCGGGGCGCCCAAGCTGCACACCATGGACCTGATTGCCGATCTGGAGTCTTCGCCGCGCGGTCTGTACTGTGGTGCCATCGGCTGGATAGATGCGCCCAAGACGCGTGCAGCAGTGGGAGATTTCTGCCTGTCGGTTGCCATCCGTACCTTGGCGCTGGGCGCTGCACAGGCCGGACGCAGGCCTGTCACCCTAGGCGTGGGAAGTGGTGTGGTGCTGGACTCCGACGCACACACGGAATTTGCCGAAACCCAGGCCAAGGCCCGCTTCCTCACTGCCATGGACCCGGGCTTCACCTTGTTTGAAACCATGCGCGTGAGCCACGGCCGCATCCACCACCTCAAGCACCATCGCCGCCGTTTGCGGGGCAGCGCGCAGGCGTTGGGCTTTCGCATCGACGAGCGGGATATGGACGCCGTGTTGCAGCAGAAGCTGGCCACGCTGGATCCAACGCAGCAATACCGGATGCGTCTTGACCTGTATCACGATGGCAGCATGACCGTGCAACATGCAGCGCTGCCGCCATTGGCCCTCGGTCCGGCGCGTCTGGTCTTGTCGGACACCCTGCTGCCACCGCATGAGACTGCCCTGTTGATGTACAAGACATCCTTGCGCAGTGGCTATGACGATGCCATCCGCAAGGCCGTGGCGCTGGACGCGTTTGACGCCATCTTTGTCAATGCCCGGGGAGAGTTGAGCGAAGGCGCACGCAGCAACCTGCTGATCCAATCCAACGGTCGGTGGTACACACCGCCGCTGGCCAGCGGCGTATTGAGAGGCGTGATGCGTACACGCATGCTGGAGCGCTGCCCCCACATCACCGAGAAAGTGCTGCACCTGCAGGACGCACTGTCAGCGCAAGCCCTGATGGTCTGCAGCGCGCTACGCGGCCTGCAGCGCGCGCAGTGGGTGCGCGATGCAACAGGAGATGTGCAGCGGGTTTGAGTAAGTAGTGCCGGATCAGCGCGCCGAGCGGGCCAGGCGCTCCTGCACAAAGCCGAAAGAGAACTTCAGCACCTCATCAAGCGACTGCTCGATCGCATGGCGCTCCTGCTCGGTGAGGTAGAACATCATGTCCACATCGTGGCGCACATAGCGGGCGGGTAGCCGGTTCAGAGAGAGGCATGCCACATCGGCCAGCATGTCAGGGGTGAAGTGGCTATATGCCTCGCTTTGCGCGCGAACAGCGACTTCCTCGAATACCAGGCGTTCGTAATAGTTGTGGACCTGATCAAAGTTGTATTCCATTTATTTTCTCCATTGCGGGCCATGTGCCTTTTGACTGCCGGACACCTTAGCACCACGCCAGGGCACTGACAAGTGCAAGACAACCATTTGGCCGACTCTTAGCTATGAATCTTGTAGCAAGGCCTGAATTGCGATAAGCTGGCAAGAAAACGCGTTGCTAAAAGAAGGTTGAGTGCATGAGTGCAAAAGAATCGCAGGCCCTGGGACAGTTGCTGGGTTTGCTGGAATCCCGCTATGCCATGCGAGTGATCTGGGCTCTGAGGGATGGGCACGCACAGACCTTCCGGCTTCTGCAGGACAGCGTGGGCGGAATCACCCCCAACACACTGAACACCCGTATCAAGGAACTGCGCGAAGCGGGGTTCGTCACCCATGTCAGCGAAGGCTACTGCCTGACCCCGGCCGGTTCCGATCTGGCCAAAAGACTGGCTGAGTTGCCTGCATTCGCCACCCGTTGGGCAGCCGGGCTGACCAAGAAAGTGAAGTAATTCCCATGGGCCCGGCTCAGAGGCCTTGCGGCATAATTGCGGGTTTGCCCGCGCTGCGGAATCAGGAGCGCAGGATTGGTGCCCTGCGCCATCACGCATAACCCAAGGAAACTTCATGCAAACCACTACAAGCGGACTTCAGTATCTGGACACGGTCGAGGGCAGCGGCACGCAAGCGGTCGCTGGCAAGCGCGTCAAGGTGCACTACACCGGCTGGCTCTACAACGACGGCGTGCAAGGCGCCAAGTTTGACTCCAGCAAGGACCGCAATGACCCCTTTGTCTTTGGTCTGGGTGCTGGCATGGTCATCCGTGGCTGGGACGAAGGCGTGGCTGGCATGAAGGTGGGCGGCGCCCGTACCCTGATCATCCCGGCGGCCCTGGGCTATGGCGCACGCGGTGCGGGCGGCGTGATTCCTCCCAACGCCACACTCAAGTTCGATGTCGAACTGCTGGACGTCATCGGCTGATTCCCCTGGCCCGTTCCCGCCTACGCAATTTGTGTTAGCGGGTACTTGAAACCTTCCCGATTGCCCCCATGTGCGGGGCAACGTTTTATTAGCAGCCACTGCGGCACCCCATCCAGCATGACTGAACCTACTTCCAATCCCACTCCCACTGAATCCACGCAAAACCAGCAAAGTGCCGAGGAGCTCATCGCCACCCTGAATGCGCATGAAGCGGATGCCCTGCCCAAGCTGCAAGCCGAACTGGCCACCTTGCAGGCCAAAAGTGCGGATCTGGCCGACCAGTTCCTGCGCGCCAAGGCAGAAGCAGAAAACGCCCGCCGCCGTGCTGAAGACGAAATCTCCAAGGCGCGCAAGTTCGCGGTGGAAAGCTTTGCCGAAAGCCTGCTGCCGGTTGCCGACAGCCTGGAAGCCGGTCTGATCATCAAGGACGCAACGGTTGAACAGATCCGCGAAGGTGCCCAAGCCACCTTGCGCCAGCTGGTTGCCGCGCTGGAACGCAACAAGGTGGTGGCCATCAACCCCGCCGCGGGCACACGATTTGACCCGCATCAGCACCAGGCCATCAGCATGGTGCCTGCCGAGCAGGAAGCCAACACAGTCGTCACCGTGCTGCAAAAGGGCTACTCCATCGCAGACCGCGTGCTGCGCCCTGCCCTGGTCACTGTGGCAGCTCCCAAGTAATCACAAGTAATCCACCAAATGGGCTTGAAAGCACACAAGTAGCCCACAAGTTATCCACATCTGAATTTTTTGAATTATCAGGAGTAAATCATGGGAAGAATCATCGGCATTGACCTCGGTACCACCAACAGCTGCGTTGCCATCATGGAAGGCAATACGGCCAAAGTGATCGAGAACGCAGAAGGCGCGCGTACCACGCCCTCCATCATTGCTTACCAGGAAGACGGCGAAGTGCTGGTCGGTGCATCCGCCAAGCGCCAGGCCGTGACCAACCCTAAGAACACGCTGTACGCAGTCAAGCGCCTGATCGGCCGCAAGTTCACCGAAAAGGAAGTGCAAAAGGACATCGACCTGATGCCCTACAAGATTGCTGCTGCCGACAACGGTGACGCCTGGGTGGAAGTGCGCGGCAACCGTCTTGCGCCCCAGCAGGTCAGCGCCGACGTTCTGCGCAAGATGAAGAAGACTGCCGAAGACTACCTGGGTGAAGCCGTGACCGAGGCCGTGATCACCGTGCCGGCCTACTTCAACGACGCCCAGCGCCAAGCCACCAAAGACGCTGGCCGCATCGCCGGTCTGGATGTCAAGCGCATCATCAATGAACCGACTGCAGCCGCACTGGCCTTCGGTCTGGACAAAAATGAAAAGGGCGACCGCAAGATCGCTGTGTATGACCTGGGCGGCGGTACCTTTGACGTGTCCATCATTGAAATCGCCGATGTCGATGGAGAAAAGCAATTCGAAGTGCTGTCCACCAACGGCGACACATTCCTGGGTGGCGAAGACTTTGACCAGCGCGTCATCGACTTCATCATCAGCGAGTTCAAGAAAGAACAAGGCGTGGACCTGAGCAAGGACGTGCTGGCCCTGCAACGCCTGAAGGAAGCCGCCGAAAAGGCGAAGATCGAGCTCTCCAGCAGCGCACAGACCGACATCAACCTGCCCTATGTGACTGCCGATGCCTCCGGCCCTAAGCACCTGAACATCAAGCTCACCCGCGCCAAGCTGGAAAGCCTGGTCGAGGAACTGATCGAGCGCACCATCGCTCCCTGCCGCACTGCCATGAAGGACGCTGGCGTGTCCGCTGCCGACATCCATGACGTGATTCTGGTGGGTGGTATGACCCGCATGCCCAAGGTGCAGGAAAAGGTCAAGGAACTGTTCGGCAAGGAGCCGCGCAAGGACGTGAACCCCGATGAAGCCGTCGCCGTGGGTGCTGCCATTCAAGGCCAGGTGCTGTCCGGTGACCGCAAGGACGTGCTGCTGTTGGACGTGACACCTTTGTCCCTGGGTATCGAAACCCTGGGCGGCGTGATGACCAAGATGATCACCAAGAACACGACCATCCCGACCAAGTTTGCACAGACCTTCTCCACCGCGGACGACAACCAGCCTGCCGTGACCATCAAGGTGTTCCAGGGTGAGCGCGAGATCGCCTCTGCCAACAAGCTGCTGGGTGAGTTCAACCTGGAAGGCATTCCGCCAGCAGCCCGTGGCGTGCCGCAGATTGAAGTGTCGTTCGACATCGACGCCAACGGCATCCTGCACGTGGGCGCCAAGGACAAGGGCACCGGCAAGGAAAACAAGATCACCATCAAGGCCAACTCCGGTCTGACCGAAGCTGAGATCCAACAAATGGTGAAAGACGCCGAGCTGAACGCTGCCGACGATAAGAAGAAGCTGGAACTGGTGCAGGCCCGCAATGAAGCCGAAGCCAATGCCCACAGCGTCAAGAAGAGCCTGGGCGAGTACGGCGACAAGCTCGAAGCCGGTGAGAAGGAAAAGATCGAGGCCGCCCTCAAGGAAGTGGAAGACGTGCTCAAGTCCGACGACAAGGACGCGATCAAGGCCAAGAGTGAAGCGCTGATGGCTGCCAGCCAGAAGCTGGGCGAGAAGATGTACGCCGACATGCAGGCCAAGCAGGCTGCCGAAGCCGGTGGCACGGAAGGTGCTGCGCACGAAAGCGCGCAAGCCTCCGCCAAGCCCGCGGACGACAATGTGGTGGACGCCGAAGTCAAGGAAGTCAAGAAGGGCTAATCACCCGGGCGTTTTTCGCCCCCTGCGCCGCGTTGAACACCTTGGGTGGCTCAACGCGGCTTCTTCGTTGTAAACAGACCCAAACTGAACATGGCCAAACGAGACTTTTACGAAATTCTGGGCGTACCCAAGAACGCCAGCGAAGAGGACATCAAGAAGGCCTATCGCAAACTGGCAATGAAGTACCACCCGGACCGCAACCAGGGTGACAGCTCCAAAGTCGCAGAAGAGAAATTCAAGGAGGCCAAAGAGGCCTACGAAATGCTGTCGGACGCGCAGAAGCGCGCCGCCTACGACCAGTATGGCCATGCCGGTGTGGACCCCAACCGCGGTGCGGGCGGTCCTGGTGCGGAAGGCTTTGGCGGATTTGCCGAAGCCTTCGGCGACATCTTTGGCGACATGTTCGGCCAGCAGCGCGGTCGCGCCGGCGGTGGCCGTCAGGTCTACCGTGGCAGCGACCTGAGCTACGCCATGGAAATCACGCTGGAAGAAGCGGCCAAGGGCAAGGACGCCCAGATCCGCATCCCCAGTTGGGACAACTGCGACACCTGCAAGGGCAGCGGCGCCAAGCCCGGCACCCAGGTCAAGACCTGCAGCACCTGCGGCGGCAGCGGCAATGTGCAGATGCGCCAGGGTTTTTTCAGCGTGCAACAGACCTGCCCTACCTGCCGCGGCAATGGCAAGGTCATTCCTGAACCTTGCACCGCCTGCCATGGCCAGGGCAAGATCAAGCGCCAGAAGACGCTGGAAGTCAAAATCCCCGCTGGTATCGATGCAGGCATGCGCATCCGCAGCGCAGGCAATGGCGAACCCGGCACCAATGGCGGCCCCGCAGGCGATCTGTACATCGAGATCCGGCTCAAGAAGCACGACATCTTTGAGCGTGATGGAGACGACATCCATTGCTCCGTGCCCATCAGCATGATCACTGCCGCCCTGGGTGGCGAGATCGATGTACCCACGCTGGCGGGCAAGGCTGCCATCGACATTCCCGAAGGCACCCAGACCGGCAAGCAGTTCCGTCTGCGCGGCAAGGGCATCAAGGGTGTGCGCTCCAGCTACCCCGGCGACCTCTACTGCCACATCGTGGTGGAAACGCCGGTCAAGCTCAGCGAGCACCAGCGCAAGCTGTTGCGCGAGCTTGATGAGTCGTTCAAGAAGGGGGGCAGCAAGCACTCTCCTTCGGGCGACACCTGGGCCGATCGCCTGAAGAGTTTCTTCAGCTAAGCTGACCCAGTCGCTGGGCAAACCATGCCGTCCGGTCTATAAAGGATCAGACGGCATTTCTTTTTTGTAAGAGGCAATCATGGGCGTAAGCATCACCTTTCTGGGCGGGGCCAACACGGTCACCGGCTCCAAGTACCTGGTCCGCCACGAAGGCAAAAGCCTGCTGGTGGACTGCGGATTGTTCCAGGGCTACAAGCAACTGCGTCTGCGCAACTGGAGCCCTTTGCCCGTAGTGCCTGACACCATCGACGCCGTTTTGCTGACCCACGCCCACCTCGACCACAGCGGCTACTTGCCCCTGCTGGCCAAGGAAGGTTTTGCAGGCCATGTGTACGCATCCACCGGCACGCGCGACCTGTGCAAGATCCTGTTGCCCGACAGCGGCCATATCCAGGAAGAGGACGCCCTGTTTGCCAACCGCCATGGCTTTTCCAAACATGCACCAGCCTTGCCCTTGTACACGCGCCAGGACGCGCTGGACTGTCTGCCCCTGATCAAGTCAGTCAACATGGGCGTTACGTTCCAGCCCATCCCCGGCTGGCAAGCCACCTTTCAATCTGCGGGCCACATCCTGGGCGCCTCCAGCATCCTGCTGGAGTTGGCCGGGCGCCGCATTCTGTTCTCAGGTGACCTGGGCCGACCCGACGATTCGCTGATGAATCCACCCGACAGGGCGCCTGCTGCGGATACGGTGTTGATCGAATCCACCTACGGCGACCGTACCCATCCACTGGATGATGTGCTGGCTGAACTCGGCCCCGCACTGCACCGGTTGGCTGCACGCGGTGGTGTGGCCGTGGTTCCCGTTTTTGCGGTGGGCCGGGCACAGGCCATCCTGCACGCCATCAACCAGCTCAAGGCGCGCGGTGAAGTGCCCAAGGGTCTGCCGGTGTTTCTGGACAGCCCCATGGCGGTCCACACCACGCATTTGTTTGAATCGCATCCCGGCGAACACCGGCTTACCGGAGCGGAGGTACGTGCCCTCACCCACAGTGCCACCATGGTCAGCAGCACCGACGAGTCCAAGGCCCTGGCCACACGCCATGGCCCCATGGTGATTCTCTCGGCCAGCGGCATGGCCACTGGCGGGCGCGTATTGCACCATCTGGCGCAGCATGCCGGCAACCACCGCAACATGATCATCCTGACCGGATACCAGGCGCCCGGTACACGCGGTGCCACCCTGGCCAGCGGCGCGCGTTCGGTGCGCATCCATGGCCGCGATGTGGAAGTCCAGGCTGAAATCGTGTCACTGCAATCGGCCTCGGCCCATGCGGATGCCGGCCAGCTTTTGAACTGGCTCAAGACCATGCCCTCTGCCCCGTCACAGGTGTATGTGGTGCACGGCGAGCTGCAGGCTTCGGACGCGTTGCGCGCCCGCATCTCGCGGGAACTCGGCTGGCGCGCCATGGTGCCGGAGCACGGCTCCACCTGGCCGACCTAGGGTCTATTCACGCAGGTTGTTCTGCACCTGGCGCAGCAACTCCAGCAGTTGCTGCTTCTGCTGCGCACTGAACCCTGCCACCGCCAACCGGGAAAGCTGCTGACGCTGGCGTTTGACGTCGGCATGCAGGTCTTTGGCCTTTTCGGTCAGGAAGTGGCGCACCACCCTGCGGTCCTTTTCATCAGTGACGGACTCCAGCAGGCCTTTGTCTTTCATGCCCGCCAGCAGGCGCGCGATTTGCCCCTTGTCACGGCCTGAGTGCACAACCAGGTCGCTCTGCGTGGCCCCCGGGTGCCGGGCAAAGAAATTCATCACCTTGCCCTCCATGTGCGCGATGGATTGGCCCCCATCGGGAGCGGCTCGCCCGTGGCGCGCGCGTACCTGATGCATCACGGCGTGGATGAGCTCCAGCACATCGTCCTCGGACGCAAAAGGCAATTGGTTGACAATATCAACTTCTTTTTTCATAATAGATGACATTATCAACTAGATTGCAAACACATGACCATTGCATCCCCCTTGCGCCGCATTCAGCGTGTGCGGCACGAATTGCTCCGGCGCGACGTGCACATCAGCCGTATCGAAGCACCAAGCCCTGGCTTTCTGTCCCTCACCTTTGCAGGTGAATCACTCCACAGCTTTGTATCGCTGTCGTTTGACGACCATGTCAAACTCATCATCCCGGACCGCAACGGCGCAACCGCCATGCGCGACTTCACGCCCACGCACATCAATACGGCTCGCGGCGAACTGACGCTGGAATTCGCACTGCATGCCCATGGCGCGGCCTGCGAATGGGCGCGGCAGGCCCGTGTTGGCGATGCAGCCGTCATTGGCGGCCCCAAGGGTTCCATGATCGTGCCCACCGATTACGACTGGCATCTGCTGGCGGGCGACGCCTCTGCCCTGCCCGCCATACGTCGCAGGCTGCTGGAGCTTCCCACAGGCAGCACGGCCCTGGTGTTTGCACAGATCGCCGACCCGCTGGACCGCCAGTTGCCGACTTCCCGCAGTGCAGCGCAGGTTCACTGGTTGACTGATGCGCGTGCGTGGGTGGACGCCTTGCGCAATACGCCGTTGCCTGCGGGCGAAGGTTTTGTGTGGTGCGCCGGTGAAGCATCCGTCATGGTCCAGGCGCGCGAGGTACTCATCAATGGGCGCCAATTGCCGCGCGAGGCTTCACGCATTTCTGCGTACTGGAAAGCCGGCGCTGCCGACTTTCACGAGACCTTGTAACTGGCGCGCACGCAGTGAGAGTGCTTGCATGAAACGTGTGCGCCAAGTCATGCCAATGGCACATAGCAGCTATGGCGATACGCGCTCTTTACCTGCCGCAAAATGGCGGCTCAACCCATTGGAACACCCATGACCACTGTGCGCATGCCCGCCGTGTACCTGCCCCACGGGGGTGGCCCCTCATTTTTCATGACCGGTGAGCGCAAACAGCGCTACCAGGCCACCGAAGATTTCCTGCGCAGCATCCCCTCGCTGTTGCCCGCCCAGCCCGCAGCCATACTGATTGTGACTGCCCATTGGGAAGAGTCCGTGCCCAGTTTTACCGGCGGCCTGCACCCCGAACTGATATACGACTACTACGGCTTCCCGCCAGAAACCTATGCGCTGCAGTACCCGGCTCCGGGGAATTCGGAGTTGGCGGAACGGGCTGCCGGTTTGCTGCGCTCTGCGGGACATGCATCCCGGGTTGATCCGCAATACGGCTGGGACCACGGTGTCTTCATACCGCTCAAAGTTATCTATCCCGAAGCGCAGATTCCGGTCGTGGCCATGTCGTTGCAAGCCAGTCTGGACCCTGCCCTGCATTGCGCGCTGGGCGCAGCCCTGGCACCTCTGCGCGACGAGGGCGTGCTGATCGTGGGTTCGGGAATGAGCTATCACAACCTGCGCGACTTCCAGGCGGCGGCACCCGCGTCCTTTGCCTTTCACGACTGGCTGGACGCAGCACTAAGCACTGACCGCAGCGGGCGCACGCGGCATTTGGCGCAGTGGAGCAGCGCACCCGGCGGCCGTGCGTCCCATCCGCGCGAAGAGCATCTGCTGCCGCTGATGGTGGCCAGCGGCGCCGGCTCGGACCAGCCGGCACGCCGACTCTGGCGCGGTGCCGTGGGGCCAAGTTGCCTGGGTGCCTGGGCGTTTGATTGAAGCGTTGCAAAATACGGGCATGTCTGCCCCCTTTCTGACTGCGGCTTTTTACAAGTTCGTCGACCTCCCCGACTTCGAGAGCCGCAAGGCGCCGCTGCTGGCGCTATGCCAGCAGCACAACGTCAAGGGCCTGATCCTGCTGGCGCGTGAAGGCATCAACAGCACCATTGCCGGGGCTGCAGAGGACGTGCAGGCCGTCTTGGCGTATCTGCGCTCCGATCCGCTGCTGGCCGACCTGCAGCACAAGGAATCCTGGTCACACAAAGCCCCCTTTCACCGCATGAAGGTGCGGCTGAAGAAAGAGATCGTCACCCTCAACGTACCGGGCATCAGCCCCACCCACATGGCCGGTACCTACGTCAAGCCGCAGGACTGGAATGCACTCATCAGCGACCCGGACGTGGTGGTGGTGGATACGCGCAACGACTATGAGGTGGAGATTGGCACGTTTGCCCATGCCATCAATCCGCACATCCGTACCTTTGCCGAACTGCCCGCCTGGGTCCAGCAGTCCGAGCCACTGGCACATACCACCGCACAAGGGAAGAAGCCCAAGGTCGCCATGTTCTGCACCGGCGGCATCCGATGTGAAAAGTCGACCGCCTACATGCGTGCCCAGGGCTATGACGAGGTCTATCACCTGGAGGGCGGCATTCTCAAGTACCTGGAGACCGTGCCACTGGAACAGAGTCTGTGGCAAGGCGAATGTTTTGTGTTTGATGAGCGGGTATCGGTAGGCCACGGCCTGGTGCCCGGCTCGCACGCGCTGTGCCGTGCTTGCCGCCAACCGCTGGAGGACGGCGCCATGGAGTCGCCGCTGTATGAGGCTGGCGTCAGCTGCCCGCGTTGCCATGCCCACACCAGTGAGGCGCAGAAGAACGGCGCCCGGGAACGCCAACGCCAATGGGAGCTGGCCAAGGCACGGCAACGCACACATATTGGTGACGCCGCCTAGGGCCTGTTCACATGGCCCTGCCGGTTCTCTATTCCTTTCGCCGCTGCCCGTACGCCATGCGTGCGCGGCTGGCATTGCAGGCCAGTGGCGTGGAAGTTGAGCTGCGCGAAATTCTGCTCAGGGACAAGCCGCGGCAGATGCTTATGGCATCCACCATGGGAACTGTGCCGGTGCTGCTGCTCCCTGACGGCCAAGTGATTGAGCAGAGTCTGGACATCATGCTCTGGGCCCTGCAGCAAGGCGATGAACACCATTGGTTGCCCGCCGATGAGACGGCCATGCAAGACGCGCTGAACTGCATTGCATTGAATGACGGCCCTTTCAAGCAAGCCCTGGATCGCTACAAGTACCCCGCCCGCTTTGCGTTGGCTGATGGCTTGGCCCACAGGGAGGCCGGTAGCGAATTCTTGCGCCCATTGGCCGAGCGCCTGTCAGCAAACCCGTGCTTGCATGGTGTGCGATGGGGATTTCTGGATGCTGCAATTGCACCCTTTGTACGGCAGTTTGCCCACACCGATCCGCAATGGTTTGCCGCGCAGGATTGGCCGCAATTGGGCCAGTGGTTGCAACGCTTCGAGGATTCTGCGGCCTTTCAGGCCATCATGGAAAAAGTACCACCATGGCAGGCGGGCGACGCGCCCCGTATCACCCGCTTTGCGTTGCCCGGTTCAGATCGGCCCAATCTGCAGTAGTCAGACCACGACCTTGAGGACAATGCCCAGCAGGGCGGCTCCCAGCATGGCCAGCACCGGGAAAACGCTGAGCCCATAACCCAGGCTGCGGCTGGCGGGGTCCTTGGCATACGACTTCCAGTACACCATGCGGCCCACAAGATAGATGGCGCCGCCCCACGCCACGGGCTGGGGTGACCAGTAATGCGAAGCAAGATACAGCCCCGGCAACAGGACCACGATCAATTCCAGCGTATTCATCTGCACCCGGTAGAGGCGTTCAAACTGGGGATGTCCCGTGGTGGCGGGTGCATGCACCTGATAGCGGGTACGCGCCAGCGCGACCAGCACCGCAAAGAAGATCATCTGCAGCAAAGCCAGCACGGCCACCAGGTCAATCCAAACCATGTCTTATTCCTTGTTGAAAACGCAACCAGCGCGCAAGGCGGATCATGCGCTCAAAGTGCGAGCAGACGCGCCCGGGCTTCCGCATATTCGCGCTTGAGCTGGGCGATGTACTCACCCGCAGTCTGCACCTTGGTCACGGCACCAATGCCCTGGCCGCAACCCCAGATTTCCTTCCAGGCTTTGGCTTTTTCTCCACCAAAGTTCATGGCACTCGGGTCGCTGACCGGCAGGTTGTCGGGGTCCATGCCAGCGGCACGGATGCTGGGTGCCAAGTAGTTGCCGTGCACGCCGGTAAACAGGTTGCTGTAGACGATATCGTCCGAGTTGCTGTCGACGACGCATTGCTTGTAGGCCTCAGGCGCACGCGCTTCCGCTGTGGCAATGAAGGCCGAACCAATGTAGGCAAAGTCCGCGCCCATAGCCTGTGCTGCCAGCACGGCGCCGCCGGTGGCGATGGAACCGCTGAGCACCAACGGGCCGTCGAACCACTGGCGGATTTCCTGCACCAGGGCAAACGGGCTCTTCACGCCCGCATGCCCGCCGGCACCTGCTGCCACGGCGATCAAACCGTCCGCACCTTTCTCGATGGCCTTGTGCGCATGCTTGTTGTTGATGATGTCATGCAGCACCACACCGCCATAAGAATGCGCCGCTGCGTTCACGTCTTCGCGTGCACCCAGCGACGTGATGATGATGGGCACCTTGTACTTGACGCACAGGGCCATGTCATGCTCCAGCCGTTCATTGCTCTTGTGCACGATCTGGTTGATGGCGAACGGTGCTGCGGGACGGTCCGGATGCGCCGCGTTGTGGGCCGCCAGTGCCTCGGTGATTTCGATCAGCCACTCTTCCAATTGCTCAGCAGGCCGGGCGTTGAGTGCGGGCATGGAGCCCACCACGCCGGCGATGCATTGGGCAATCACCAACTTGGGATTGCTGATGATGAAGAGCGGTGAACCAATGACCGGAAACGGCAGGCGGTCCAGCGGAGGAGGCAGTTTGGACATGGGGCGAGTCTCTCTCTTTGTGTTTATCGTTGTCTGGGCTTTGTCTTGTCTTCAGAACGCATCCAGCGCCATGCTGGTCACGCTGTCAGCGCCTTCAACAATGGCATCGCGCACACCGGGTACCTGGCTCAGGATGTGGTCGGCGTAAAAGCGCGCGGTGGTGATCTTGGCCTGCATGAACGGCACGTCGGTGCCTGCAGCCACGGCCTTCTCTGCCACCAGCAATGCGCGTGCGAGCTGCCAGCCGGCCATGACATTGCCGGCCAGCATCAGATAAGGCACGCTGCCTGCAAACACCGCATTCGGGCTGGCCTTGGTATTGCCAGCCACAAAGTCCACCACCTGCAGGAACGCCTCGCGCGCAGCCTTCAAGCGCTTGGCTACGGCCGCTGCGTTTGCCGAACCGCTTTGCACCAGCTCGGCTTCGGTCGCTGCGATCTGGCTGGCAATGCCTTTGGCTGTCTGGCCACCGTCGCGTGCCGTCTTGCGGCCCACCAGGTCGTTGGATTGGATGGCGGTGGTGCCTTCGTAGATGGTGAGGATCTTGGCATCCCGGTAGTACTGGGCCACACCAGTCTCTTCGATGAAACCCATGCCGCCATGCACCTGCACCGCCAGTGAAGTCACGGTCAGGCTCATCTCGGTGCTGTACCCCTTGACCAGGGGCACCATGAATTCATAGAAGGCCTGGTTGGCCTTGCGCGTATCGGCATCCGGGTGGTGGTGAGCCGCGTCGTAGGCACTGGCAGCAACCGAAGCCATCGCGCGGCACCCCTCGGTGTAGGCGCGCATGGTCATGAGCATGCGGCGCACATCGGGGTGGTGGATGATGGGTGCTGCGCTGGGCATGGAACCATCCACCGGGCGGCTCTGCACGCGTTCGCGGGCAAAGGTCACGGCCTTCTGGTACGCGCGTTCGGCCACCGCGATGCCCTGCACACCCACCGCATAGCGGGCCGCATTCATCATGATGAACATGTACTCCAGGCCGCGGTTCTCCTGGCCTACCAGATAACCGATGGCACCGCCGTGATCGCCATACTGCAGCACGGCCGTCGGGCTGGCCTTGATGCCCATCTTGTGTTCGATGCTCACGCAGTGCACATCGTTGCGCGCGCCCAGGGAGCCATCCGCGTTGACCAGGAATTTGGGTACCACAAAGAGGGAGATTCCCTTCACGCCTTCGGGCGCGCCCTGCACGCGGGCCAGCACCAGGTGCACGATGTTCTCGGCCATGTCGTGCTCACCCCAGGTGATGAAGATCTTGGTACCGAAAATCTTGTAGGTTCCATCCGGCAGCGGCTCCGCACGGGTGCGCACTGCGGCCAGATCGGAGCCCGCTTGCGGCTCCGTCAGGTTCATGGTGCCGGTCCAGGCGCCGCTGACGAGTTTTTCCAGATAGACCGCATTGAGTTCGTCAGATCCTGCAGTCAACAAGGCTTCAATGGCGCCGTCGCTCAGCAGCGGACACAGCGCAAAGCTCAGGTTGGCGCTGTTGGTCATTTCGATGCAGGCCGCGCCAATGGTCTTGGGCAGGCCCTGGCCACCGAAGTCAGCCGGGTGCTGCAGACCTTGCCAGCCGCCTTCTGCGAATTGCTTGAACGCCTCCTTGAAGCCAGGAGTTGCGGTGACCACACCGTCCTTCCAGCTGGTAGGGTTCTTGTCGCCTTCCCAGTTCAGGGGAGCGAGCACGCCTTCGGTGAACTTGGCGGCTTCCTCCAGCACAGCCTGTGCCGTGTCCAGCCCTGCATCGGCAAAGGCCGGGATTTGGGCGATCTGTTCGATGTTGGCAAGGTGCTCGATGTTGAACAGCATGTCCTTGACGGGGGCAACAAAACTCATGACAAACTCCAAAAAGATACAAAAAAAGGGCACCACTCTGGATGCCCTTCTAACCTGCGCAAATTACAGCGCCTTGACCAGCTCCGGCACCGCGGTGAAGAGGTCCGCCTCCAGGCCATAGTCGGCTACCGAGAAGATCGGAGCCTCGCCATCCTTGTTGATGGCCACGATCACCTTGGAGTCCTTCATGCCGGCCAGGTGTTGGATGGCGCCCGAGATGCCCACGGCAATGTAGAGCTGGGGCGCCACGATCTTGCCGGTCTGACCCACTTGCCAGTCATTGGGCGCGTAGCCCGCATCTACGGCCGCACGGGATGCACCCATCGCTGCATTGAGCTTGTCGGCCAGCGGGGTGATGACTTCGGTGAACTTCTCGGATGAACCCAGGGCACGGCCACCGCTGACGATGATCTTGGCGCTGGTGAGCTCCGGGCGATCGTTCTTGGCAATCTCCGAGCCCAGGAAGGTGACGCTGGTTGCTGCGGCGACTGCACTTGCGGTTTCTACTGCAGCACTGCCACCGGTGGCGGCTGCCGGGTCAAAGCCCGTGGTGCGCACCGTCAGTACCTTGGTCGCGTCCGTGGCTTGCACCGTGGCAATGGCGTTGCCCGCATAGATGGGGCGCTCAAAGGTATCGGGGCTCACCACCTTGGTGATGTCGCTCACTTGACCCACATCCAGCTTGGCGGCAATGCGCGGTGCAATGTTCTTGCCCGAGGGCGTGGCAGCCAGCACGATGTGGCTGTAGTTGGCTGCAATGGCCAGCACCTGGGCGGTGACGTTTTCTGCCAAGCCATGGGCCAGACCGGCCTCATCGGCATGGATGACCTTGGCTACACCGCTGATCTGGGCGGCTTGGGCGGCAGCAGCTGCGGCATTGTGGCCTGCTACCAGCACGTGCACATCACCACCGAGCTGAGTGGCTGCGGTGATGGTGTTGAGGGTGGCGGGCTTGATGGATGCGTTGTCGTGTTCGGCAATAACGAGGGATGTCATGTTCAGATCACCTTGGCTTCATTTTTCAATTTGTCGACGAGGGTTGCCACATCGGGCACCTTGATACCGGCGCTGCGGGCTGGGGGCTCGCTGACCTTCAAGGTCTTGATGCGCGGGTTCACGTCCACACCCAAATCTTCAGGCTTGAGCGTCTCCAGCGGCTTCTTCTTGGCCTTCATGATGTTGGGTAGCGTCACATAGCGCGGCTCGTTCAGGCGCAGATCGGTGGTGATGATGGCGGGCAGGGTCAGCGACAGGGACTCGGAGCCGCCGTCCACTTCGCGCGTGGCCTTCAATTTGCCATCCACCACTTCGACCTTGCTTGCAAAGGTGGCCTGGGGCCAGTCGCCCAGGGCAGCCAGCATCTGGCCGGTCTGGTTGCAGTCGTCATCGATGGCTTGCTTGCCCACGATCACCAGGCCGGGTTGTTCCTTGTCCACCAAAGCCTTCAGGAGCTTGGCAACCGCCAGGGGCTGCAGGTCGGCGGCGGTTTCCACCAGGATGGCGCGGTCTGCACCAATGGCCATGGCCGTGCGCAGGGTTTCCTGGCACTGGGCTACACCGCAGGAGACGGCGATGATCTCGGTGACCACGCCCTTTTCCTTCAGGCGCACCGCCTCTTCCACAGCGATCTCGTCAAAGGGGTTCATGCTCATCTTGACGTTGGCAATATCCACGCCCGTGCCGTCGGACTTGACCCGGACTTTGACGTTGTAGTCCACCACGCGTTTGACCGCGACCATTGCTTTCATGCTTGCTGCTCCAGAGTTTGTAATGGGGTGTTCGGAATTGACGTGCACGTCAACTCTTTTGATTGTATGCGGCTAATTATCCAAAAAATAGCACGGTCGTACTATTTTTTTGTTTCACCTTTCGTCAGCGCTGGTGTATTACGCGCTGCGGGTACGGAATATCGATCTGGTTGGCACGCAACGCCGCCAAAATGGCCAGATTGATGTCGGACTTGAGGTTGCCTTGCCCGTTCTGCGGGTCTTCTATCCAGTACCCCAGGGTGAACTCCAGGCCATCGGCTCCAAAGTTGGACAACGTCGCCGTGCAAGGAGGATCCGAGAGCACCCGAGGCTGACTTTGTCCCGCCTTGAGCAAGAGCGACCGGACCAAATCCACATCACTGTCGTACCCCACCGTAACCACCGTGGACTGGTAGATACGCGGATCGGCCAGGGACAGGTTTTCGACCCGGCTGGTGATCATCAGTTCGTTGGGAACAATGGACTCCCGCCCGGTGAGCGACCGGATCACGGTGTAGCGGGCATTGATCTGGGTTATCAAACCCTCGAAGCTGTCTACGCGCACGTTGTCCCCAATGCGCATGCTGCGCTCGGCCAGGATGACAAAGCCGCTGACATAGTTGGCGGCGAGCTTCTGCAAGCCCAGTCCGATACCGACGCCGACCGCACCACCCAGCACCGACAGCGCCGTCAGGTCAATCCCCACTGCGGAGAGCGCCAGCATCAGACCCACGAACATCAGCAAGGCACGCGTGGCATTGCTGATGGCCTTGCGCAGGGACAACTCGCCGCCGGTGGCGTTGCGCAGCACCCGGGATTCGATCCCGGCAGAAATCCAGAGCGTGAATATCAGTACAGCCCCGCCGGTGAGTGCGCCCTCCAGCACATTGCGCACCGACAGCGTAGTAGAGCCCACTTTCCAGGTGATCATGTCCAGCTCATTGAGTACCACCGGAAGCAGTCCGCTGACCCACAGCACCATGATCAACCAGGCTACCCAGGATATGGTTTGCTCCAGCGGACGTACCCACTTGGACTCGCTGAATGCCACTTGAAGCACCTTGACGCCCACGCGAATCACCAGCAGGGACACCAGCACCGGGATGGCCACTTTGAAGAGAGCCACCGACACATGTTTGGCCAGGATCTCGCGCGCAACAAATGCCAGGCACAGCAACGCCAGCGGGAACAGCACGCCATCGATGTTGCGCCGCCCAAACCAGATGGAGCGCTCCTCCTGCAGACCCAGACCGCGCCGCAGCCCGCGCACCAATGCCCAGGCCAGCAACACGCAGACCAGCAAGGCCGCCAGCTCTATCAGTACCGTGGTCTGGGCAAAGGCATTCAGCCAGCCTTCAAAATCGTCTATGGGTTCGGGTGCAGGGATGATTTGCACGATTGCCATGGGTTCCTCAACTCCAATCTATTCAAAGTCCCGCCAGGACGCGCACGTGTGCTTCCACACTGCGGGCCAGTGCGTCCAGGTTGTAGCCGCCTTCCAGACAGGAGACGATGCGTCCCTTGGCATGGCGTTGGGCTACCTGCATCAGCTGCAGGCTGATCCACTCGTAATCACTCTCCACCAGCCCCATCTGACCTAGGTCGTCCTCACGGTGCGCATCAAAACCGGCACTGATCAGTAGCAGCTCGGGTCGGAATGCATCCAGTCGGGGAATCCAGCTGGATGCCACCAATTCACGGATGGCTTCACCCTTGGTATAGGCAGGCACTGGCGTATTCACCAGATTGCTGGCCGTGGACGCTGTGCCGCCATATGGATAGAACGGATGCTGGAAAAAGCTCACCATCAGGATGCGCTCGTCGCCGGCGACGATGTCCTCGGTGCCATTGCCATGGTGCACATCAAAATCCACGATGGCCACCCGCTGCAGGCCACGACGCTCCAGTGCGTAACGTGCCGCCACCGCCACGTTGTTGAAAAAGCAGAACCCCATGGCCTTGGCGTGGCAGGCATGGTGACCGGGCGGGCGCACATTGCAGAACGCGTTGTCCATCTCACCATCCATCACCGCATCCACTGCTGCAACGGCGGCACCGGCGGCACGCAACGCAGCATCGTAGGTGTGGATATTGATGCTGGTGTCTGGATCGATCTGCGCATGCTCCGGGCCACCTGCCAGCACTTCATCGCGCAGGCCATCGGTCAGACCGCGTAGCGACGCCACATACATGCGGTCATGGGCTAGCTCCAGATCGGCAATGGAGGCCAGAGGTGCCTCCCGGCGCAGCAGCTGTTCGGCCACGCCCTGCGTCTGCAGCCGCTTCTCGATGGCCGCAAGACGCTGCGGGCATTCCGGGTGCCCTGCCCCCATTTCATGCTGGCTGCAATCGCCGTGAAAAAAGAAACCTGTCTTGTTCACCTGAAAACTCGCTTTTCAGAAAATTCGGGTAACGTCCAACCATGGACGCCCAACATACGCTCAATACTTTGATGGATCAGCTTAACACGGTGATTGTGGGCAAGTCGGCCCAGATCCAGGACTGTGTCGCTTGTCTGCTGGCCGGTGGACACCTGCTGATCGATGATGTGCCGGGAGTCGGCAAGACCACTCTGGCCCACGCGCTGGCGCGCAGCTTCGGTCTGCAGTTTTCTCGGGTGCAGTTCACCTCCGATCTGATGCCCAGCGACCTCTCCGGCGTTTCGGTGTACGAACGTGGCAAGGAGGCCTTTGTATTCCACCCCGGCCCCATCTTTGCGCAAGTGCTGCTGGCCGACGAGATCAACCGCGCCAGCCCCAAGACGCAAAGTGCGCTGCTGGAGGCCATGGAGGAAAAGCAAGTTTCGGTGGAAGGCCAGACCCGTCCCCTGCCCGAACCCTTCTTTGTCATCGCCACCCAGAACCCGCTGGAGCAGGTGGGGACGTATCCCCTGCCCGAGTCGCAACTGGACCGCTTTCTGATGTGCATCTCGCTGGGCTACCCGGACCGCACTGCCGAACGCGAACTGCTCAGTGGCACCGACCGGCGCGGCATGGCCGATGCACTGCAACCGGTTTTGCGCTCCGGTGAGCTGCAGCAGTTGCAGGCCGCGGTGCGCGCAGTACATACGGCTGGCCCACTGCTGGACTATGTACAGGACCTGATTGCCGCCAGCCGCAGCGGCCAGTGGTTTGTACAAGGACTGAGCCCGCGCGCCGGGATTGCGGTCCTGCGGGCAGCGCAGGCACAGGCCCTGCTGAGCGGGCGCAACTATGTGGCACCCGATGACGTGCAAGCCATCCTGCCACAAACCATTGCCCACCGCCTGGTTCCCGTGGACAGCGCAGCACGCGGACCACGGGAGCAGGTGCTGGCCATGCTGGCGGCGGTACCGCTGCCATAAGAGACGTGCAGGCTGCGCTCCCCCACCCCCTATGGCACCCGGTGCAGCATGCGCGTGCCCGGGTACAGCACTTCTGGGTCAGCCGCCTCAGACCCAGCGACAGCATCACGCTGACCCAGCGCACGGTCTACATCCTGCCCACACGCCCGGGCTGGATGTTGGCTGTCACCCTGCTGGTGTTGCTGATTGCCAGCATCAACTACCAACTGAATCTTGGCTACGTTCTCACCTTTTTGCTGGCGGGTTGCGCCGTGGTGGGCATGCATGTATGTCACGGCACCCTGCGCGGCCTGACCCTGCACCTGACGGCGCCCGAACCCTGCTTTGCCGGCGGTGTGGCCAGCATTCCCATCTATCTGCACAGCCAGCGCAAACGCACGCGTTATGGCATTGGACTGGCCGTGCTGGGCACGCAGCACTGGACCTGGACCGATGTGCCGCCAGAGGGAAGTGCCAAGGTCACACTGGCGTTTCACCCCCGGCAACGGGGCCTGCAGGCACTGCCCACCCTCACGGCGGAAACCCACTTTCCCATGGGCACGTTCCGGGTATGGACGGTCTGGCGTCCCGCCGCACAGGTACTGGTGTACCCGACGCCAGAAATCCATCCGCCACCGCTTCCGCCGGGTGAGCCCAGCGCCGCTGGCGCCCACACGGTACAGCGGCACAACAGCGGCGAGTTCGATGGGGTGCGGGCCTACCGGCGCGGCGACCCGCTGAAGATGGTGGTGTGGAAAAAAATGGCCAAGGCCGACCAGTTGGTCAGCCGCGACACCCAGCAAGCCCAGCACTTTGAGCTCTGGCTGGACCTGCAGCACACCGGCGTCTCCATGCCACTGGAGGCCAGACTCTCGCGCCTGTGCGCCTGGGTGCTGCTGGCCAACCAGCAGGACTTCCGTTATGGACTGCGACTGCCGGGCGTGGAAGTCGCGCCGGATAGCGGCGAAGCGCACAAGCGCAGTTGTCTGGCGGCCCTGGCTCTGTATGGAGCTGCACCGCGATGAATGTCCTCGACCGTCTGCAGCATCTGCCCCGCGACACGCGCGACACGCTGTTCCTGCTGTGTGTGATTGCCTGGATCACACTGCCCCAGGTCAACCACCTGCCCCTGTGGTGCAGCGTGATGACGGCGCTGGTGCTGGTCTGGCGTGGCTGGATTGCGGTTCGCGGTGGCACCTTGCCTTCGCGCTGGCTGTTGCTGCTGATGCTGTTGGCCGCCAGCGGCGCCACGTTCTACAGCCACCGCACTCTGATGGGCCGCGACGCCGGCGTGACCTTCATTGTGGTGTTGCTGGCGCTCAAGACACTGGAGATGCATGCCCGGCGCGACGCCTTTGTGGTGTTCTTCCTGGGCTTCTTCACGCTGCTGTCCAACTTCTTTTTCTCACAAAGCCTGTTGACGGCGTTCGCCATGGTGATCGGTTTGCTGGGGCTGCTGACGGCCCTGGTCAACCACCACATGCCGGTGGGTCGCCCGCCTCTGGCACTGGCGGCACGCACGGCGGCGGGCATGGCGCTGCTAGGTGCACCCATCATGGTCGTGCTGTTTGTGCTGTTCCCTCGCATCGCGCCGCTGTGGGGCATGCCGGGTGATGGCGGGGCCGGGCATACCGGGCTGTCCAACAGCATGCGGGTGGGCAGCATTGCCAATCTGGCGCTAGACGACAGCATTGCCATGCGCATCCGCTTCGAGGGCAAGCCGCCGGCCCAGCGCGACCTGTACTTCCGCGGACCGGTGCTGTCCACCTTTGATGGACGGGACTGGAAGCCGCTGCGCAGCGGCTTTCCCGCACACATGCAACTGGCAGACCGGCTCGAGGTGCGTGGCGACCCAGTGCGTTACGAAGTCACGCTGGAAGGCAGCAACCAGGCCTGGTTGCCCTTGCTCGATGCCGCGCCGAAAGCGCCCGCACTGCCGGGCTACGGCGCGCACATGCAGGCGGACCTGCAATGGACGGCGGACCGGCCGCTGGTGGACCTGGTGCGCTTCAAGGCAGAGAGCTACACCACCTTCCGGCACGGCCCTATGAAGGAGGAACTGGGCTTGCAGGATCTGGTCGAGCTGCCTCCAGGCTTCAACCCGCGCACCTTGCAACTGGCACAAGACATACGGCGCGACCCGCGCTATGCCCGTGCCAATGCGCCGGCGCTGGTGGAGGTGGTAATGGACAAGCTGCGCACCGGTGGCTACACCTACACATTAGACCCGGGTGTGTTCGGCACCCACACGGCCGACGAATTTTGGTTTGACCGCAAGCAGGGCTTTTGCGAGCACATCGCATCGAGCTTTGTGCTGCTGATGCGTGCACTGGACATCCCGGCGCGCGTGGTAACGGGCTACCAGGGCGGCGAGCCCAACGCGGTCGACGGATTCTGGACAGTGCGTCAGAGTGATGCCCACGCTTGGGCAGAGGTCTGGATGGCAGGCCGCGGCTGGGTCCGCGTGGACCCCACATCTGCCGTGGCACCGGGGCGCACCGGTTCGCTGCAGCGTCTGGTGCCGGTACCGGGACTGGTGGCCCAGGCGCTCAATACGCTAAGCCCGGGCTTCGAAGTCAATCTGCGTGCGCTATGGGAAGCCACCAACAACCGCTGGAACCAGTGGGTGCTCAACTATTCGCAGGCGCGCCAACTGGACCTGTTGCGCAACATCGGATTTGAATCACCGGGTTGGGAAGACCTGAGCTATCTGCTCATTGGTCTGATCGTTCTGGTCAGCTTGGCAGGCGCGGCTTGGACACAGTGGGAGCGCATGCGCCAGGACCCCTGGCTGCGTCTGCTGCACGGCGCGGCGCACCGCCTGGAACAGGCTGGGCTGGTCGTGGACGCCAATGCCGCCCCCAGGCAATTGGCCTTGGCTTTGCAGAAGCAATGGGGTTTCGACCCGAGCGGAGCTTCCAGGCAGGCCAGCGCGGATATCCGGCAATTGCACGATTGGCTATTGCGTCTGGAGGCATGGCGCTATGCGCCTGCATCGCAGGACGCACATGCCACGCGTATCGCGCTAGGTACACTGCAGCGGCAATACCGCCAGTTGCACTGGCCTCAACGAGCTCCCAAGACACCGTGAAACCCTTTGCCCTCCTGATTGCCGCCGTGCTGTGCGCCGCTACCGCAGCCCATGCGGCTACGGCCATCCAGTCCCTTCCTTACCAAAGAAATCACGCAGGGCACGCCGCGCCCTCCAAAGCCAAGACCAAGCTCAAGGTGAAGGCCAAAACCGCTTCGACCAACAGCAAGGCAACCGGCACTCCCTATGCCAGCCGACCGGAGGTGATGCAACAGGCCGATGCCATTGCCGCACGCCGTGGGCTGGATGTGAACTGGGTGCGCCATGCGATCGGTGAGGCACGCCTTGTACCGGCCATCACCAAGGCCATTCTCCCGCCGCCCGCAGGCGTGCCCAAGAACTGGCAGGCCTACCGCAGCCGCTTCGTGGAGCCCGTGCGCATCAAGGCCGGAACCCAATTCTGGCTGGCCAACATCGAGACATTGCAGCGTGCCGAAGAACAGACCGGCGTGCCCGCCAGCATCATCGTGGGCATTCTTGGTGTGGAAACCATCTATGGACAGCACACCGGCAACTTCCGCGTGATCGATGCGCTGTGCACGCTGGCGTTCGACTTTCCCGCGGCCCACCCCAAGGCCGAGGCCCGCACAGCCTTTTTTCTGTCGGAGCTGGAAGAATATCTGGCTCTGACCGCCCGCACCCACACCGACCCGCTGGCGCTGCGCGGCAGTTATGCCGGCGCCATGGGCTGGCCACAGTTCATGCCGTCGAGCTGGGTCAAGTACGCCATTGACTTCGATGGTGACGGGCGCGTGGATCTGTTCAACAGCCAGGCCGACGTGATCGGGTCGGTCGCCAACTACTTCAAGGCCTTCAACTGGCAACGCGGCATGCCTACCCACTTTGGCGTCAGCGTGGACCCGGCCCTGTTTGACAAGCAGGCTCTGCTGGCACCGGACATCGTGCCAACCTTCAGCGTAGAACAGCTGGCTGCCAAGGGCGTGCAAGTGGACGAAGCGGCAAGAACCTACAGCGGCCCATTGGCCTTGATTGAACTGCAAAACGGGGACGCCGAGCCGCTGTACCTGGCTGGCACCGAAAACTTCTACGCCATCACCCGTTACAACTGGAGCAGCTACTACGCCATGGCCGTCATTGAGCTGGGCCGGGCCGTGGCCGATGCCATGGGTTCGCAGACCCAAATGGCCACAACGCGCGAAAGTGGCGTGACAAAATAAGGCATGGCCCCACCCAACGCCGCCTCCGAAAAAATGCTGCTGGATCGCTCCGATGCCAGCGCCACCATCGATCTGTATCGCGCCGCACTCGGCCCCATCCGTACGGACTACTACCTCAAGGCCTTCACCCGCTTCGATGCGGCCGGCCGCAGCAGCCTGAGCTGGAATTGGGAAGCGGCGCTGCTCACGCTCAACTGGCTGGCATTTCGGCGCCTCTGGGGTGCAGCCCTGGCCTACGGCGGTGCGGTGGTGTTTGCGGCCCTGCTGCTGTTCGGCATTGGTCGCCTGGTATTCCAACTCCCTTCCAGCGGCCTGTGGGGGTTGTTGGCGCTGCTGGTATTGGCAGCCATTGCGGTGCCCGGTGCGCTGGGCAATGCCTGGCTGTATGCGGCAACCAACAAACGCATCGAGCGTGCGCTGGCCGACAGCGCCACGCTGGAAGAAGCGCAGACCCTGCTGCAACAGCAGTTGGCCGGACGGCGGCGCTTGGGGCTCCTCGCGGGCTTGAATGTGGTGCTGTGCGCCCTGGTGGCCGTCATCGTGCAGTCCCTGCCTGACACCGGTAGCTTGCCCCTGAACAGTAGCAAGATGGGCCAGGCGCGCACCGCGACCGTGGACGAGTGGCAAGCCGCACAGGGCAAGCAGGCAGTAGCAACGGTATCTGCGCCGCAAGAAGCTGCCTCGGCCCCAGCCACGCAGGCATCCAACACCGTTTCGCGCATGAGCCAGGGTATGGTGCAGGTGGCCAACTCGGCCGCAGTACCCGAACCACAGAGCGCGACTTCCGCTCCCATGCCAACCCCAACGCCCGTTCCCGCGCCAACGCCTGCGCCGGCAGCTTCAACCCCTGTTGCCGCATCTGCTGCAACGCCGACGGCGCAAGCTCCGACCAAAGCAGAAAAACCGGCCAAGGTCGCAAAAGGCAAGAAGGCGGCAAAGGCAGAAGCCCGAGCCCATGCAGAGGCCGCCAGGAATGCGCGCACAGCCAAACCCAAACCGGCGGCATCCAGCCCGGCGGCTGCGGCGCAGACTGCAGACAGCTATGTGGTCAACGTGGGACTGTTTGCCGACGAGAACAACGCCCGCAATGCCTACACCAAGCTCAAGGATGCCGGTTTGCCCGCGCAATCGCAGGAGGTCAAGTCGTCCAAGGGCCCGCGCACCCGGGTGCGGGTCGGTCCATTCGAGACCCAGGCCGAGGCCGACCACGCGGCGGACACCATACGCGGCCTGCATCTGGAGGCCCAGGTCTTCAAGCCCTGAAAGACCTGTGCCGACGCGCGGCGTTTACAGCACGGCAGCGCTTTCAAACAGCGGGTACAGCGTATCCAGCCAGGCGTCCATCTCTGCTTCGGCCACATTCAAATGGGTCAGGCAGGCCGCTCCAAACCGGTCCCATTCGCGGTGCACTGTAACGCCCTCATGCCGCGCCACCAGCGTCTCGGCCACCAGTGCCATGGCAACCAGCGTACGCACTTCTTCCGAAAAGCCCTTGTCCTGCAATATGGTGAAGTCATGGTGCAGGCGTACGGCCAGCGCCACCACCGGGGGTAGCCGCCAGGTCTTGGCAACTATGGCGCCCACCACCGCGTGGTCGGTCTTGTGGGCGGCATTCTCGGTCTGGGTGAAGCTGCGATCCTGACGCGCCAGAGCCTCGGCCAGCGTTCCGGCATAGCCTTTGACACCCATCAACAGGATGGGTATGCCAACGTGGCAAAACAGTCCGCAGGTATGGGCGATGTCCGGGTCCACGCCATACAGCTGCCTGGCAATGAAGCCCATGGCAATGGCGCGCCGGGTGGACGTCTCCCAGAAATGCTCGATGAGCGGTGAGTTGACCCGAATCGCGTTGCGCGTGAGAAAGCACGTCAGGATGTCAATGGTCTGCCCCACACCCAGCATGGCCACGGCCTGCGCCACGGTGGAAGCAGACCGCGAGCGTGCGTACAAAGGACTGTTGGCAATGCGCAGCAGGGATGCGGCCATGGCCACGTCGCTGGCGGCAATACGCGCAATTTCTCCGGGGTCCGGATCGCCCTTGCCTACTTCCTTGCGCAACTCCATCAAAAGGTCCGGGCAAGGCGGTATGACGATGTCCTTCACAGGGCCCTTGTCCCGCGCGTGATCCAGTTCCCGGTCAATCTCAGCTACGTCCATACAGGCCCCTTTTGACAAAGATTATCGGTGGGATGTTTCGCGTCCGCGGTTGACTTCAGTCAAAGACTTTGGGGTGATGAAGGTGCCACAGTCGGCAAAAGTGACATGTTTGTGTCACGCATGTAAAGAGGAGACGATCATGTTTCATTTTGATTCCCTCACGATTTCCCGTCGACTGGCACTTCTGACAGCCATCTGCCTGCTGGGCATCAGTGCATTGGTGGCCTTTCTGCTGGCGACTGAACGCACACTCATCATGGAAGAGCGGCAACTGGGTGTGCAGCAGGCGGTGGAAACGGCGCATGGTGTGGTGAGTCACTTTCATGCTCAGGTGGCCGCCGGAAAGCTCTCGGATGAAGAGGCCCGCAAGAGCGCCATGAACGCCCTGAAGGTGATGCGCTACAGCGGCAACGAGTACTTCTGGATCAACGACATGGATGCGCACATGGTGATGCATCCGATCAAGCCGGAAATGGACGGCAAGGATGTCAGCGACACCAAAGACCCCACCGGCAAGCACCTGTTCGTGGAATTCGCTCAGACGGTCAAGACCAACGGCAGTGGCTTTGTCTGGTACCTCTGGCCCAAACCCGGCAGCGACACGCCGGTGCAGAAGGTGTCTTTTGTCAAGGGCTTTGCGCCCTGGGGTTGGGTGCTGGGTTCGGGGGTGTATGTGGACATGGTGGACAAATACATCTCCCAACGGATCTTCCACGCCACGTTGGCCACCGTGGTGTTCGCTGCTGTGCTGATTGCGGTGAGCATGCTGATCTCGCGCGGGGTCATCTCGCTGCTGGGTGCAGAACCGGTGAAGGCCGTGGCAATTACGCAGCGCATGGCCGGTGGTGATCTGGCCACGCCCATTGAACTGCGTGCGGGTGACCAGACCAGTCTGTTGCATGCCATACAGGGTATGCAGCGCAGCTTTGCCTCCATCGTGAGTGAGGTTCGCCGCGGCGCGCTAGGTGTTGCCGCCGCCAGTACAGATATCGCCCAAAGCGATGCCAATCTGTCGGCCCGCACCGAACACCAGGCCAGCGCACTGGAAGAAACCGCTGCCAATATGCAGGAGCTCAATGCCACAGTGCAACGCAATGCCGACTCGGCCCGGCAGGCCAATCAGCTGGCAGTGAGTGCTTCGGCGGTTGCGACCAAGGGTGGAGCCGTGGTCAGCCAGGTGGTAGACACCATGAAGGGCATCAATGAAGCCTCCACACGCATCTCCGCCATCATCAGCGTGATCGACGGCATTGCCTTCCAGACCAACATCCTGGCGCTCAATGCAGCCGTTGAAGCAGCACGGGCGGGCGAACAGGGACGCGGCTTTGCCGTGGTTGCCAGTGAAGTACGCCTGCTGGCTGGTCGCAGTGCCGAGGCCGCGCGTGAAATCAAGACCCTGATCAGTACCAGTGTGGAACGCGTGGAGCAAGGCACACTGCAAGTCGATCAGGCGGGTGCCACCATGCAGGAAGTGGTGGACTCCATACGGCGGGTCACCGACATCATGACCGAAATCACCAGTGCCAGCGAAGAGCAGGCACTGGGAGTGGCTCAGATTGGTGAAGCTGTTGGCTCACTGGACCATGCAACCCAACAGAATGCCGCCCTGGTGCACGAGATGGCCGACGCCGCTGCGCGACTGAAATCACTGGCCGATGACCTGGTGCACAACGTTTCCGTATTCAAGCTGGAAACGTCGTAACCGCCCTGCGCCGTCAGGCTCCCGCGACCAGGAACTCGCGGCTGATGTGCGCGCCCAGATCGTTCACACGGTCCAGGAACTGTGTGAGATAGGCGTGCAGGCCCGTGGCGAGAATCTCGTCGATGCGGCCGTACTTGAGTTCAGCGCGCAGCTTGCCCGCGCGACGCAGAGTTTCGCTGCCAGGATTGCTGGAGACCAGGGCCAGGTTGTTCACCACCTCATTGAGGCTGGCGTGCAATGAGCGCGGCATGTCAGGCTTGAGGATGAGCAGCTCGGCCACGCGCTCAGGCTGGATCACATCGCGGTAGACCTTGCGGTAGACCTCGAAGGCCGAGACGCTGCGCAGGATGGCGCTCCAGTGGTAGAAGTCGTATTCCTGGTCGCGCTCATTGGCCACGCCGTAGAAGTCGCTCTGCACCGCATGGAACTTCACATCCACCAGACGCGCGGTGTTGTCGGCGCGCTCCAGGAACGTGCCCATGCGCATGAAGTACAGGGCCTCGTCCATCAGCATGGTGCCCACGGTGACACCGCGTGAGAGGTGCGAGCGGAACTTCACCCATTCAAAGAACTGCGCGGGGTCGGCCTCGAACTCGCCGCTCTTGATCATGCGTTTGACTTCCAGCCAGGTCTGGTTGAGCGTCTCCCAGACTTCGGTGGTCAGGGTGCCACGCACGGCACGCGCATTTTCCCGGGCAGCGCCCAGGCAGGAGACGATGGAGGACGGGTTGCTCTCGTCCTTGACCATGAAGCTCATCACGTTCTGCGCTGTGACCGTTTCAAAGCGCTTGTTGTAGGCACCGGTGAGTTCGCTGATGCTCAGCAGACCCTGCCATCCCATGAGGGCCACGGCTTCGGATTGGGGCAGCAGAGAGGTCTGGTAATTCACATCCAGCATGCGCGCGGTGTTCTCGGCCCGCTCGGTATAGCGGGACATCCAGAAGAGGTGATCGGCGGTACGTGACAGCATGTTCTAGTTCTCCAAAATCCAGGTATCTTTGGTGCCGCCGCCCTGGCTGCTGTTCACCACCAGCGAGCCCTCCTTCAGGGCCACCCGTGTCAGGCCGCCGGGCACCATCTGCACCGTCTTGCCGGAGAGCACATAGGGGCGCAAATCAATGTGGCGCGGTGCGATGCCGCTTTCCACAAAAGTGGGACAGCTCGAGAGGCTGAGCGTGGGCTGGGCGATGTAGCCGCTGGGGTTGGCCAGCACCGCCTTGCGGAAGTCCTCGATTTCCGCTGCCGTTGCCGCCGGTCCCACCAGCATGCCGTAGCCACCGGCGCCGTGCACTTCCTTGACCACCAGATCCTTCAGGTTGGCCAGGGTGTAGGCCAGATCGTCCTTGTTGCGGCACATGTAGGTGGGGACGTTGTTCAGGATGGGCTTTTCACCCAGGTAGAACTCGATCATCTTGGGCACATACGGGTAGATGGACTTGTCGTCCGCGATGCCCGTGCCCACTGCGTTGCAGATGGTCACATGGCCCGAGCGGTAGGCATCCACCAGCCCGGCACAACCCAGGGTGGAGGTCGGGCGGAACACGGTGGGGTCCAGGAAGTCGTCATCCACTCGGCGGTAGATCACGTCCACGCGACGCGGTCCGCGCGTGGTGCGCATGTAGACGAACTTGTCTTTCACAAACAGGTCCTGGCCTTCGACCAGTTCCACGCCCATCTGCTGGGCCAGGAAGGCATGCTCGAAGTAGGCGCTGTTGTACATGCCGGGAGTCAACACCACCACCGTAGGGTCGGCGCTGGTCTCGGGGCTGCTGGCGCGCAGCGTTTCCAGCAACAGGTCGGGATAGTGCGCGATCGGTGCAACGCGGTGTGCACTGAACAAGTCGGGGAACAGCCGCATCATCATCTTGCGGTCTTCCAGCATGTAGCTCACCCCACTGGGCACGCGCAGGTTGTCTTCCAGCACGTAGTATTCGCCGTTGCCCTTGGCGTCGGGCGCACGCACGATGTCGATGCCGGAGATGTGGGAATAGATCTGGTGTGGCACGTCCACGCCCACCATCTCGGGCCGGAACTGGGCATTGCCCTCGATCTGGTCGCGCGGCACGACGCCGGCCTTGAGGATTTCCTGCTCGTGGTAGATGTCGTGGATGAAGCGGTTGAGCGCATTGACGCGTTGCACCAGGCCTTTTTCCATGCTGGCCCACTCGTGGGCCGGAATGATGCGGGGGATGAGGTCAAAGGGAATCAGACGTTCGGTACCGGCTCCGCTCTCGTCCTTCTCACCGTACACCGCGAACGTGATGCCGACGCGGCGGAAGATCATTTCCGCCTCCTCGCGCCGCTTGGCCATCATGTCGCCAGGTTGGCGGGCCAGCCACTCATCGTAGATCTTGTAGTGATCGCGGATTTGCTCACCTTTGGAGAAGAACTCGTAGGGCAGCTTGGTGTACATCTCGTCAAATTTCTGCATAAATCCTCTTGAACTCAATCTCTGTTGATCTTCTAAGCAAGCTTCGCACCAACATACTAACCCTGATTCATCGCTCGACTCATGCACTCCTATGGAACACGGTGACTCCAGTAATGCACGCTTTCGGTACGCGTGCAGTGCACCTGCGCAGGCTCTGTCGAGAGCCATTGCATAGCACCACAATGAGGCGAGTCACGCACCACAATGCCGCGCACCTGGTAGCGCTGCAAGACCGTGGCAGCCGGATGTCCGTAGCGGTTGCGATACCCCGATTGAACCCATGCTTCATGCGGCTGCACGGCGTCCAGAAACGCATCGCTGCTGGAGGTCTTGCTGCCGTGGTGAGGGACCAGCAGCAAATCTGCCTTGATGGCAGCTTGGGCCGCAACCAGCGCATCCTCCTGGGGCTTTTCAATATCGCCGACCAACAATGCCACCACGGGCACGGGCATGGCGGCACTCTGGATGCGCAGCACGCAGGACAACGCATTGGGCTTGCGCGGTGATTCGTAATCCCCAGCCTGCGGATGCAGCATGTCGAACTGCACGCCGTCCCACTCCCAATGCTGGCCCGCCACACAGCGCTGCGCCGGATGCACAGCTTGCAACCTGTCGTCCGCCGCAATGGAGCTCAGCAGGGTGGACTGGGGTTGCATGGTCAGAACCGCCGCAGCGCCGCCGATATGGTCGGTATCGCGGTGGCTGATCACCACCGTATCCAGACGCGTGTTGAGGGCCTGCAGCAGGGGCAACAGCACGCGGTGTCCGGCATCACTCTCCAGGCTGTAGCGCGGCCCGGCGTCGTACAGCAGCGCGTGACTGGCTGTGCGCACCAGCACGGCATTGCCTTGCCCCACGTCAGCGGCCAACAACTCGAACGCACCGTGGCCCGGAACCGCCGCCTGCCACAGCAGCACCGGCAACAGGAGCGGCAACCCCAGACCGCGTACATGCCAGGGCAGACGCGCCAGCAGCAGAATCCCGCCCACAACACCGGCCGCCGCCAGCCACCAGGGCGCCGCAGGCAATGCCAGTGTGGCCCAGGGCCAGGCCACCAACACCTGCAGCACAGACAGCAGCAGCGCAATGGCGCTGCCGGCCAGGTTCCACAACCAGGGCCAGGCAACGCCAGCCATCGCCAGCGGTGTGAGCACCAGCGTGACCCAGGGAATGGCAAAGGCATTGGCCACCAGCCCGACGATGGACAACTGCCCAAACAGGAACAGCGTGAGCGGCGCCAGTGCCACCGTGACCACCCATTGCTCGCGCAGCATGGCGCGCAGGCGCGCCGCGGCATCCTGCAGTCGGCCGTCCGCAACCGGCTCGCGCAAGGCGCCGTCATCTGTGGCAAACAGAACGCCCACCGCCACAAAACTGAGCCAGAAGCCAGCCTGCAATAGTGCCCAGGGGTCCATGGCCACCACCGCCGCACACGCCAGCATCCAGGTCTGCGGCCAGGGCCAGCGAGCCCCGGACAGCCTGAGCGCGGTCACGATACCCAGCATCAGGCAGGTGCGCTGCGCCGGAATCCCCCAACCCGAAAACACGGCGTACGCCAAGGCCAGTGCCAGGCCGCCGACCCAGGCGGCGGTGGGTGCGGGCAACCACAGGCACAAGGGCCCGGATCGGCGCCAGAGCCAGCCGACCAGCCAGGCAGCAGCCCAGGCGAACATCGTGATGTGCAAGCCGGAGATGCTGACCAGATGCGCCACGCCCGCAGCACGAAACACGTCCCAGTCCACCCGGTCTATGGCGTTCTGGTCGCCCACCACCAATGCGGCAATCAGCCCTGCATATTGACGCTGCTCCACATGGGTCGCAATGCGCTCACGTACCGTCTGACGCAGCAGCGCCACCGGGTGCGTCCAGGTCTGCCCCAGCAGCTGCGGTACCGGGTCCGCTGCACTGGCCCTCACATAGGCCGTTGCCTGGACCCCGCGCTCCCACAACCACAGTTCGTAGTCAAAGCCAAAGGGGTTGCGGCTGCCGTGTGGCGCCTTGAGCCGCAAGGTCATGCGCCAACGCTCTCCGGCATGCACGTCCTCGGGCTGGCGCTGCAAGGCCACCGTATCACCTGTTGCAGATACACCGGTGGTGTACCAGCCCACATCAACCCGGGGTGGCATGTCCACTGGTTGCCCCTCCAACACGGCCGCCTCGATGGCCAAGGTAAAGCGCAAGCCGGCCTCACCGCGCTGCGGCATGTCGACGACCACGCCCGTGCCCTGCACGTCCCGCCCTTCCAGCGCCGGCAGCAGGGCTCGCGTCTCGTATGCCAGGCAACGCAAACCGGTGCTGGCAAACCCGAGCAGTGCCATCGCCAGCAACCAGCCCAACTGTCGGTGCTTCCGTGCCCAGGCCGGCCGGCGGCGTTGCCACACGCACCACGCCAGACCCGCCAGCGCCAGGAGCAGGTAGGCCTGGAGCGGCCACAGGTTAGCCTGCTGCAGTTGCAGGGCCGCCCCCAGCACCCAGCCCAGCAATGCGGCAAAGGGGCCGACGCGCTGGTGCGGTGGGTCTGAGCTGAAAAGATGCACTTCGGCCATGCCCTGCATGCTAGCGGTTCGGGCAGGCGCCAAGCGGGATGGCCCGTCTCTTGCTTTTACCAAGGTGACGGCTGTCAAAGCCGGACAATGAACTCTTGCTACTATCGAAGCGACCTGCACACGCCAGACGAGGCCCAAGCACCTATCTACCGAGATACACCACCTATGTCCATTCACGCAGCGCTCAACCACGTTACCCACTACAGTTACGACCGGCTGGTGGCCCTGGGCCCGCAGGTCATCCGCCTGCGCCCGGCGCCCCATTGCCGCAGCAAGGTCATCTCGTATTCGCTCAAGGTCGAGCCTGCAACCCATTTCCTGAACTGGCAGCAGGACCCGTTTTCCAACTACCAGGCGCGCCTGGTGTTTCCGGAAAAGACCCGCGAGTTCAAGGTCACGGTGGATCTGGTAGTCGAAATGGCGGTGTACAACCCGTTCGACTTCTTCCTGGAACCCGAAGCCGAAGAGTTCCCCTTCACCTACGAAGCCAACCTCAAGCAGGAGCTCGCACCCTACCTCATTGCAGACAAGATGACGCCGCTGGTGGAGGCGTATTTGAAGAAGGTGGACTACACCAAGCGCCGTAGCGTCATGTTCCTGGTGGACCTGAACCAACTGGTGCACAAGGATGTGAATTACACCATCCGCATGGAGCCCGGCGTGCAGACGCCGGACGAAACCCTGACCAAGGCCTCCGGCTCCTGCCGTGACTCGGCCTGGCTGATGGTGCAACTGCTGCGCCACTGCGGCTTGGCCGCGCGCTTTGTTTCAGGCTACCTGATCCAGCTCAAGCCCGATGTGAAGGCGCTGGACGGCCCCAGCGGCACCGAAGTGGACTTCACCGACCTGCACGCCTGGTGCGAGGTGTACCTGCCCGGTGCTGGCTGGATTGGCCTGGACGCCACCTCCGGTCTGCTGGCCGGCGAAGGCCACATCCCCCTGGCCTGCACGCCACAGCCCTCGGGCGCGGCTCCCATTGAAGGTGGCGTGGACAAGAGCGAAGTCGAGTTCAGCCACCACATGCAGGTCACCCGCCTGTACGAGTCGCCGCGCGTCACCAAACCCTACACCCCGGAACAATGGGACGCGGTGATGGAACTGGGCGAGCAGGTCGATGGCGAACTGGTTGCCGGCGACGTACGCCTGACTATGGGCGGCGAGCCCACCTTTGTCGCCGTGGATGACCGCGACGCGGCCGAATGGAATACCGACGCCCTGGGCCCGACCAAGCGCGGCTTTGCCACCGCACTGGTGCACAAGCTGCGTGACGAATATGGCCAGGGCGGTTTTCTGCACTTCGGCCAGGGCAAGTGGTACCCGGGTGAGCAATTGCCGCGCTGGGCCCTGAACATCTACTGGCGCGCCGACAAGCAGCCGGTCTGGAAAAATCCCGCGCTGTTCGTGGACGAGCGCAACCCCACGCACTACAGCAGCGAGGAAGCAGGACGCTTCATCCGCACCCTGGCTGCTCGGCTCGGCCTGACCGACAAATACGTGCAGCCCGCCTACGAGGACACCTGGTACTACCTGTGGCGCGAACGCCGCCTGCCGGTGAATGTGGACCCCTTCAAGTCGCGCCTGGACGACGAGATGGAACGCTCGCGCCTGCGCCGCGTGTTCGAGCAAAAGCTCGACTCGGTGGTGGGCTTTGTGCTGCCACTCAAGTCCAGCGACGGCCCGCGCCTGACCGGCCCTGAGTGGAAAACCGGCCCGTGGTTCTTCCGGGACGAGCGCATGTACCTGATGCCCGGCGACTCGCCCATGGGCCTGCGCCTGCCCTTGGACTCCCTGCCCTGGGTCAGCGAAGGCGACTATCCCTATCTGGTGGAACTGGACCCGACCGCGCCACGCGGCGAGTTGCCCCCCTATGCTGCATTTGCACAGCGCTATGCGCCGGGCAGCTCGGTTGCTGGCTCAACGGCGGCAACAGGAGCCGACAAGGCCGGTGCCCTGGGCAGCAATGGCGTGGCGGGCGGAGCCACGCCATACCTGGCAGGCACCGGCGCGCAAAGTGAAGCCGCGCGCAAGATACAGAGCCGCGCCAGTGCGGCAAGCAGCGCAGTCGCGGCCAACGCCCAAAGCAGCACCCAGGCAGAACCGGCCGACTTTGCCCGCATGCCCAACCGGCAGGAGTCTGCCCACTGGATCACCCGCACCGCGCTGTGCGTGGAAGTGCGTGACCCGCGCCGCGCCAACGGCCCCAAGGCCGAGGCCGTAGGCGAAAAGTCCGGCGTGATGTACGTGTTCATGCCGCCGCTGGAACTGCTGGAAGACTATCTGGACCTGCTGGCAGCGATTGAAGCCACGGCCACCGAGCTGAAGGTCAAGATCGTGCTGGAAGGCTACCCGCCTCCGCGCGACCCGCGGCTGAAACAACTCTCGGTGACTCCCGACCCCGGCGTGATCGAGGTCAACATCCATCCTGTCACCCATTGGAAGGAGCTGGTCTACAACACCGAGTTCCTGTACAACGCCGCCTTTGAGTCGCGCCTGTCGGCCGAGAAGTTCATGACCGATGGTCGCCACACCGGCACCGGTGGCGGCAACCACTTTGTGATGGGTGGCGCCACGCCGGCAGACAGCCCCTTCTTGCGCAAGCCCGAACTGCTGGCCAGCCTGCTGCTGTATTGGCACAACCACCCAAGCCTGAGCTACCTGTTCAGCGGCATGTTTGTCGGCCCGACCAGCCAGGCGCCGCGTGTGGACGAGGCACGCAACGACCAGCTGTACGAGCTGGAAATCGCGATCGAGCAGATCTACAAGAACCGCGACACCTATGGCCAGAGCATGCCGCCCTGGCTGGTAGACCGCACCTTGCGCAACATCCTGATCGACGTCACCGGCAATACCCACCGCAGCGAGTTCTCCATCGACAAGATGTACTCGCCCGACTCCAGCACGGGCCGCTTGGGCCTGCTGGAACTGCGTGCCTTCGAGATGCCGCCGCATCCGCACATGAGCAGCGTGCAGCAGTTGCTGTTGCGTGCCCTGGTGGCGCGGTTCTGGAAGACGCCTTACAAGGCCCCGGTCACCCGTTGGGGCACCGAGCTGCATGACCGCTTCATGTTGCCCACCTTCATCCAGATGGACTTCCACGACGTCATCGGTGAGATGAAGCAGGCCGGCTATGCATTCGATGAGAGCTGGTTTGCACCGCACTTCGAGTTCCGCTTCCCGCTGGTGGGCGGTGTGCAGAGCATGGGGATCGAGCTCACGTTGCGCAACGCGCTGGAACCCTGGCATGTGATGGGCGAGGAAAGCAGTGCCGGTGGTACCGCGCGCTATGTGGACTCCAGCCTGGAGCGCATGGAGGTGCGCGTGAGCGGCCTCAACGAGAGCCGCTACGTCATCACCTGCAACGGCAAGGCCTTGCCCATGCAGAGCACGGGTACGGTGGGCGAATTTGTTGCCGGTGTGCGCTACAAGGCCTGGAACCCGCCCAGCAGCCTGCACCCCAGCATCGGCCTGCATGCTCCGCTGACCTTTGACATCGTGGACACCTGGATGAAGCGCTCGGTGGGCGGTTGCCAGTACTTCGTCACCCACCCGGGTGGCCTGGCCTACGAGAACTTCCCGGTCAATGCATTTGAGGCCGAGAGCCGCCGCCTGTCGCGCTTTGCCGCCATGGGCCATACGCCCGGCACCCTGGTCATTCCACCGGCCACCATCAATGTGGCGGCCAGCAAGGAGTTTCCGTTCACCAAGGATTTGCGCAGGGGCTGACGCTCAGTCCTTGAATACAGGCTTGCGCTTTTGCAGGGAGGCCTGCATGGCCTCGGCCAGGTCCGCACTCATGAGCATGGCGGCGTTCCAGGTTGCGACATAGTTCAGTCCGTCGGCCACGCTGTGGTCGCGGGCGTAGGTGATCATCTCCTTGGTGCCGCGTATGGCCAGGGGGCCCTTGAGCGCGATGGTCGCGGCGATTTCCTGCACCCCTTGGTACAAGGCCTCCTTCGACTCAAACGTGCGGTTGACCAGGCGCATGGCTGCCGCCTCGGTCCCGCTGAATACCCTTCCGGTGTAGGCCAGCTCGCGCACCATGCCTTCGCCTACGAGCTTGGGCATGCGCTGCAAGGTGCCTACGTCAGCGGTCATGCCAATGTCGATTTCGCGGATGCTGAACTGGGCATCGTCCGTGGCATAGCGCATGTCGGCACAGCAGATCAGGTCTATGCCACCGCCAATACAGGCGCCATGGACAGCTGCCAGCACTGGCTTGCGGCAGCGCTCCAGGCTGGTCAAAGTGCCCTGCATGTCAATGATGATGTTGCGCAGCTCTTCGCGGGTACGCCCGTCACAATCGGTCTGGATTTGCCGCACCACGTTCATCATCATGTGCAGATCGATGCCGGTGCAGAAATGTCGCCCCTCGCCCCGCAAAATGGCAACACGTGCCTGGGCGGTGTGATCGACCCATTCAAATGCCTGCCGGATTTCACTCCACATACCCGCATTCAATGCGTTGCCTTTTTCGGGCCGGTTCAAAGTGACGGTCGCAATGTGATCCTGAAGATCAATCGTCAGTGTTTCATAGGCCATGTACTTACCTCTCCTGTGATTGCCAATCCGCCTTCCCGCCTGGCACGATACTTGATGCATTGCCTTCACCGTACCCATCTTTGCACAGGGCTTGCAGGTGTTTATCCGGTTGCCAAGCCGGAAATTTCTGGCAACCATAAGTGCAGTTACATTGTGGCCTTATCGGATGGGTTGGCAAACCGGTTGGAAGCATTATTTCGCGTAACGACAATAGACAAAGAGGTTGGATTTATGAGACTTGTGAAACGTTTTTGGCTACTGGCCGCTGTGTTCGGTATTGGCCTGCTGGCTGTCAGCCTGGTATCTTATGTGGTCCTTGGTCGCATCAAGGTCAACGGCCCGGTCTATGAACGCATCATCCAGACCAAGGACCTTGTAGCCGACGTGCTTCCGCCGCCTCTGTTCGTGATGGAAAGCTATCTTGTGTCGGTACAGGCCATCAACTCCCCCTCCTCCGAGCAGGAGGCGTTGATCAAGCAACTGCCCGTGTTGCAGAAGGCCTACGAAACCCGCAGTGAATACTGGAAACAGCAGGACATTGGCGATGAACTGCACGCAGGCCTGGTCGAGTCGGACAAGCATGCACAAGCCATCTTCAAACTGATCAATAAGGAGCTGATCCCGGCAATGGCCGCCAGCGACATTGACACCATCAATTCCACCATTCGCGCCATGCAGGTCGAATATGCGGGCCATCGCAGTGCGATCGCCAAGATCGTGGATCAGGCCAACAAGACGGCGGACGAGCAACGCGAATCTGCCACCACGCTGACCCGTGCAGCATTGCTGGGAATGCTGGGCATCAGCGCACTGGTCCTGGGCGTGGTGGGTGCCTTCCTGGCCCTGACCGGGCGCACCGTGCTGCGCCAGATTGGCGCAGACCCCAGTGATGTGGTGGCATACGCCAACCAGATCGAAGGCGGCGACCTGAGCCAGACCTCTCAGGCTGGCACGACGGCACCCGGCAGCATCATGGCGGCACTTTCGCAAATGCAGGAGTCCTTGCGCAAGGTAGTGGCAGGTGTGCGCTCCGGCTCGGAAGGTGTGGCCATTGCCAGCTCAGAGATTGCCAATGGCAACCACGACCTGTCGGTGCGGACCGAGAACCAGGCCAATGCGCTGCAGACCACCACCGCATCCATGGACACGGTCAATCAGTCCGTCAACCAGAACGCAGAAGCCGCGCGCCAGGCCGACCAATTGGCCTTGAACGCATCCCAGGTTGCCGCCAAGGGTGGCGAGGTAGTAGCTCAGGTGGTGGAAACCATGAAGGGCATCAACGAGTCGTCGCGCAAGATCAACGACATCATTGGCGTCATCGACGGCATCGCCTTCCAGACCAACATCCTGGCGCTCAATGCCGCCGTCGAAGCTGCGCGCGCCGGTGAGCAGGGTCGAGGCTTTGCCGTGGTGGCCAGCGAAGTACGTGCGCTGGCGGGCCGTTCCGCTGACGCAGCCAAGGAAATCAAGTTGCTGATATCAGCCAGTGTGGACCGCGTTGCGCAAGGCACCACGTTGGTGGATCAGGCGGGTGAAACCATGACCGAGGTGGTGCAGAGCATTCGCCGCGTCACCGATCTCATGGGAGGCATCAGCTCGGCAACAGACCATCAGGCACACGAGATGGTACAGGTAGGTTCCGCCCTGGGGCAGATGGACCAGACCACCCAGCAAAATGCCGCCCTGGTGGAAGAAATGGCTGCCGCCGCAGCCAGCCTGAAAAACCAGGCTCAGGAGCTGGTACGGGCCGTGGCCGTCTTCAACCTGGGCGCACAAAACAACTTGCACCTGCCCCGGCTGGAGGGCTGACCCTAGACCGTGCTGGTCGTCTTGAAGGCGCGCTGGTAGCGCTCCAGGCTGTTGAGTGAGCCGCAAACGAACAGTGCGTCGTCATCCTGCACGACGAAGTCATCGGCAAATTCCACGATGATTTCACCCGCACGCTCCACCGCAATCACCTTGGCACCCGTGCTGTCCAGTTCCTCGTTGCGCCAGGGATGGCGCCCACTCAGGGCGCCAGGATGCAGACGGGCAAACTTGATACGGTTTTCGACCTGCAAGGCCTGCTCGCCCAGCAGCTGAAAGGCCAGGATCTGCCCGGCCACCTGGCCAACCGAAATGGCGAAGTCGGCACCCGAGCGGTACATGCGCGCGGTATTGCGCGTGCGCTGCACCCGCACGATCAGCGGCACCTGGGGTGCGTAATCGCGCACCACGGCACTGGCAAAGACCGATTCACTGTCATCACTCAGTGCCAGCACCACGGCGCTGGCATCGCGCAAGTTGGCACGGCTCAAAGTGGCACGCTCCAGCACGCTGCCCACCAGATCCACGCCCGGACCGGGTTGGCGGTCAATCACCACGCAGGTTTCGCCTGCGTCCTTGAGCATCTCCACGACCTTCTGCCCGACTGCACCCAACCCGGCCAGCACGATGGGGCCGGCGCGGCGAATCGGCATGGCCATGCGCTCAACGGCTTCCAGATTGGCGTGCGTGCCCACGGCCACCAGAATGGCGCCCGCCTCCACCTGGGTCTGGGGCCCTTTGGTGGTGGTGAAAACGCCGCCCATCCATTGGCCGATCAAGGTGACGCCGTGGCGCTCCCGCAGCCTCAGCTCGCCCAGCTTCTTGCCAGCCAACGGGCTTTCGGCGCGCACACGAAATTCCGCCATGCCGATCTTGGTTCCCAACAGGTGCATGCCTTCGGCCGGAGGACTGATGCGCGTACTGGCCTGCGACGCCAGGGCCGCACCCAGCACGTGCGCCGGAGTGAACACCTCGGATGCACCTATGCGGATCATGGGGTAGCGGTAGACCGGATCGTCGGCCAGTGCGTACAAGGGCCCCGTGAAACCCTGCTCGCGGACCACCATGGTGAACGTGGCATTGGCGTGGTCATTGTCGTTGGCCACAACAGCCTTGGCCTGCGCCACATTGGTCAGAACCGCCGGGTCATCGGCCAGCTTGCCAAACACCACTTCATAGCCACGATCACGCAGGTTGCGCGCAACCTCCATGTCCTCTTCCAGGATGACGAAGGGCGTTCCCTTGTTCTTGAACTCATCCAGCAGCGCTTCGATGGTGGGGCCGAACCGGTAGAACAGCACCTTGCCGTCCATGGCGGGCAGGCGGTGCTGCAGCCGCACCTCGAACTGCTCCTCGAAGTACGGCAGGATGACCATCGGAAACACCAGGAAGATCAGGAACTGCCCGGCAAACTGCACCAGCACCACATACAGCGCCATGGCCGGATGGCTCCAGGCACTGTCGGCACCATAGCCGGTGGTGGTGATGGTCTCGGTAGCCCACTGCAGGCTTTGCAAAAAGGTCCGCGTGCGCCCCTCCAGGTGCTCCATGCCGACCATATAGATGAGTGCCAGGAACACCACGGTGATGGGAAGCACCACCAGAATGGCCAAGAATCGTCTGCTGGATCGTTTGAGATGGAATTGCATGAAGAAGTGTGCAGGTTTCAGGTTGATCAGCGCTTCAGAAACAGGCGCACGTTTCCGTCACCCGCAGTGCCTTGCATATGCCCCGCAGAATCACCGGCGAAAAGCCTGGCCAGGTCCCTGTGCAAGGCAGCCAGACTACCTGCTGGCGCGTGGTGGTCCTGCAAGGTACAGACAATCTCAAGCGTGCCGTCGCCGTGGCGGATGAACTCCACAGCCCGGGTCTGCGATGGCCAGTCGATCAGCGAGGCGGTGGTGATTTCCCAAAAACCCGCACCATTGCCAGTCGGGCTGGGATGCGGCATGACACGATGCAAGTGCCTGTGCCCCACCAGCCAGGCCACCGCGCAGGGATGGCGATGTACCACGTCCGTCAAAGCCTGGGCCAGCAGTCGCTCCGGATCGTCGCCTCGGGTGTTGATGAGCGAAACCGATCCATGGTGGCTGGCCAGCACCGCAATCCGCCCGGGCTGACGCTCCACCTCGGCCAGACGGGCCTCCAGCCACGCCACTTGCGCAGCGCCAATGCTGCCCTGGTAGTCACCGCCCGGGTGGTTGGTGTCCAGCAGGATGATGCGCACATGCTCGGTATCGATACAGGTGTCGGCCCGGCCGTCACGCAGGTGCGACGGGTCGTAGCCCAGTGCGCCGTGCTGCATATGGGCAGCCATCCACTCACGCAAATCCACGGCGCGCCGCTGGGTCGAGGCAGAAATCTGGCGGTTCACGCCCCCGGTGGAGAACAGCTCGGGCTGGTCCACGAACAGATTCAGCGGGTCCTCGGGCCTAAAACCCGGCGTGGCGGCCAATGCTTTGACACTGCCCCGGGCAATGGCCTCGATCGCCGGATTTGGCAAGGCGGTGCCCTGGCGCATCACGTCATGGTTGCCGGGTACGCTGGTCCAGGCAAAGCCCAGGCCGGGCGACTGCAATTGCGCGCTGGCCCGTGCCACGAAGCCCGGCACCACCGGATAGCCCTGCGCCTTCCAAGTGTCGGGCCGATCCGCGTCCGGACACCAGAAGGGCCAAGCCTTGTCGCCCAGCTCCTTGCCCGCTTCGTGCACGCCGCCGTAGGCAGACAGGGAGGTCTGGCCACCTGCCATGATCTTGAGAAAGGTCTGCAGCTCGTTGGCCTGGGCGTTGTCGATGTTGTCGCCGGTGCTCAGCGCCAGGTTGTACGGAGTCTGACTCCAGGGCGCCACCGGGTTGCGATGCACGCTGTCCACGTGTGCGGCCAACGCCCAGTGGGTCAGCGCCTCATAGGGCCGATGCATGTGCAGCAGCGGCTTCCAGTAGGGATCTTCGGCCAGCAGTTCGATCCACTCGCAGCGCGCCGGGGATACGGTGTCCATTACATGCACATCGCTCATGTGCAACAGGCTCAGCAGATGCTGGCCTTTGCCCTGGGGCAATGTGCCGCCCAATTCAGTCCGGGTGGTGTAGTCGATTTGCGTCATGTTCAGATCGTTCGCAGTGGGTAAGTGAAATCCTGGGTCAACGGCCGCCGCTACGGATTGTGCACAATAGCCTGCCTGTCCTGTATGAAATACAGCTCCCGAGGCGTGTGACCTTGCACGGTAATTGCATGGAGCACCCATCCAACCACAACATACGGAACATTACATGCCCTCACTCAATTTCATAGGCGGCGAAAAAGGCGGCGTCGGCAAATCCGTCGCAGCGCGTCTGCTGGCCCAGTATTACATTGACAAGGGCTTGCCATTCACCGGCTTCGACACCGACCGTTCTCACACCTCGTTCACCCGCTTCTATGCGGACTATGCCTCTCCCGTGGTGGTGGACAGCTTTGAAGGTCTGGACCAGATTGCCAGCGAATTCGAGAACCCCACTGCAGACGGCCAGACCAAAAGCGTCATCGTCGACTTGGCCGCCCAGACTGCAGCGCCGCTGTCGCGCTGGATTCGCGACTCCGACCTGATCTCACTTATGGCCGAGATGGGCATCACGGTCAACTTCTGGCATCTGGCCGACGCAGGCAAGGACACGGTAGACCTGTTGGGGCGACTGCTCAGCACCTACGGCGAAGGCCCCAACTACATCGTGGTGAAGAACCAGGGACGCGGTACCGACTTCTCCCAGCTTGACACATCCTCTGCCATGCAAAAGGCGCTGGATTTGGGTGCCAAGGTCATCACGCTGGGCCAATTGCACGAAGCCAGCATGCGCAAGATCGACCGCCAGAACGCCAGCTTCTGGGCCGCCATCAACACAAAAACGGGTGACGATGCCCTGGGTCTGCTGGAGCGCCAGCGCGTCAAGAACTGGCAAAAAGGCGTGTACGCCGCATTCGACACCCTGCCTTTGCAATAAGCAACCATGCAACGGCCACTGGCATACTGTGACACTTGAGCGCCACCACTGACCCCTCTTCCGCTGACCCAAACCAGGCGGGCCCCGACATGCCGGCCCTGGCGCTGGGCTGCACGCCGGAAGCCGGGCACTTTGACGAACTGCGCGGCCGGGTGGCACCTACGGACAAAGGCTCAGTCGCCGACCCGGGGCTGAATGCCAACTGGCAGGAGTTCTTTGCCCAGGCCGATACGCCCACGGCTGCCGAAATGGACCAGCGCTACACCAGCCTGCAGCGGCAGATTCGTGACAACGGTGTCACCTACAACGTCTATGCCGATCAGGAGGGGCCACAGCGCCCCTGGTCACTGGATCTGTTCCCCCTCATCGTGGCCCCTCAGAGCTGGGCCCACATCGAGCGCGGCGTGCTGCAGCGCGTGCGCCTGCTCGAGGCCGTGCTGCGCGATGTGTATGGCCCCCAGGACTTTCTCAAGCAGGGCCTGTTGCCCGGTGCACTGGTGCATGGCCACCCCGGCTACCTGCGCAATATGCACGGCGTGGTTCCGGCCGGCGGGGTGCATCTGCATGTGGCCGCCTTTGACATTGCACGCGGGCCGGACGGCATGTGGTGGCTGGTCGGCCAGCGCACCCAGGCCCCTTCCGGGCTGGGCTATCTGCTGGAGAACCGCCTGGCGGTATCGCGCCAGTTCCCCCAGGCGTTCCAGAGCATGCGGGTGCAGCGCCTGGCCGCCACCTACCGCGCGCTGATGGAGAGCCTCAAGGCACTCAGCCCGGCCGGTGCCGACTCGCACATTGCGCTGATGACCCCTGGCCCTTACAACGAAACCTATTTCGAGCATGCCTATCTGGCACGCTACCTGGGCATCACGCTGGTGGAAGGAAGTGACCTGATCGTGCGTGATGAGCGCCTGTTCCTCAAGACGCTGCAAGGACTGGTCCCGATTCACGGCCTGCTCAAGCGGGTAGACGACCAATACATGGACCCGCTGGAACTGCGCGCCGACTCCACGCTGGGTGTGCCGGGACTGCTGCAGGCCATACGCGCTGGCAATGTGCTGGTGGCCAATGCGCCGGGTTCGGCCTTTGTGGAGTCACCAGCGCTGTTGGGTTTCCTGCCGGCATTGGCCCAACACGTGCTGGGCGAGGAGCTGAGCCTTCCGGCCCTGGCCACCTGGTGGTGCGGCGAGCACAGCGCCATGGAAGAAGTCCTGCCCTACCTGGCGGAGCACACCATCAAGCCCACCTACCCCGGCTCCGACATCCACGAGTCATTCAATCCGGTCATTGCCCGGCACCTCAGCCGCATGGAACTGGATGCGCTTGCCGGTCGCATCCTGCGCCAGGGCGAAGAACATACCGTGCAGGCCTACCTGCCGTTTTCGCAAATGCCCACCTGGCAGGTCAACGGCGCCGGGAAGAATGGCCGCGTGGCCCCCCGCTCGGTCTTGCTGCGTGTATTTGCAGTCTCGAACGGTCTGGCCGAAGACGGTACACCGCGCTGGCGCGTATTGCCCGGCGGCATGGCCCGTGTGGCTGGCAGCAGCATGGACATCGCGTCCATGCAGCGCGGCGGCAGCAGCGCCGATGTCTGGGCACTGACCCAGGGTGAGGTGGACACCAGCACCCTGCTGCCCACCGGTAGCCAGGCCAGCCTGCCCATGCGCCGCAAGCGCCTGGTGACCAGTCGCGCCGCGGAGAACCTGTACTGGCTGGGCCGCTACACCGAACGTGCCGAGAACTCGGTCCGCCTGGCGCGACTTACGTTGGAGTGTCTGGGTGGCGAATACCAGACTTCGGTACCGCTGCAGCAGTGGCTGTCGCAGATGGCCGTGAGCAACACCCTGGTGTTGCCCCGCGTGCCTTCTGCGGTGCAGGCGCGGCGCGTGTTCGAGCGCTCGCTGATATCCAGCCTGGGCTCCACCGATGGTGCCACCAGCGTGGGCTACAACCTGCGTGCGCTCAAGATGGCTGCCTCCTGTGTGCGCGAACGCCTTTCGCAGGAACACTGGAGCATGATCGTGCGCTGCGAAGAGGAGCTGTTCGCCCGCTGCGCCGCCCATGCGGCCAAGGGCGACTTCTCAGCCGCAGCAGCCCTGCGCGTACTCAAGTCCAGCAGCGACTATCTGGCGGCCATCACCGGTGCGCAAACCGACCGCATGACGCGTGACGACGGTTGGCGCCTGCTGAGCATCGGGCGCCATGTGGAGCGCCTGGCCTTCCTGTCGGGCGCGCTGGAGAGCGGGCTGGAGCTGGGCACGCTGGAAGGCGACGGCGGCTTCGAGGCCATGCTGGATCTGTTTGACAGCACCATCACCTTCCGCGCCCAGTACCAGCAGAGCCGCGACATTGCCGCCTTGACCGACCTGGTGGTTCTGGACCTGGACAATCCGCGCTCCCTGGCCTGGGTGGCGCACACGCTGCGCGGACGCCTGGCCAAACTGGCCGGTAGCCCGGCCGGGGTGCTCAGCCCGCTGTCGCTCAAGGTGCCCGCACCGCAGGACTGGGACTTTTCCAGCGACCACGACCACGCCAGCGAACTGCTGGAGCCGGTGTCGTTGCTGGATCTGCTGAACACGCTGCGCGCCAGTGCGTTCAACGTCTCCGACGAAATCAGCGCCACCTACTTCACCCACGCCGCGGAATCTAACCAGAGCGTGGCCACCTGATGCTGCTGCAAGTCACGCATGACACCAGCTACCGCTACCAGCCTGCGGTGGAGACGGCCCAGCACATGGCCTACATGGAGCCGCGCTCCCATGCCACGCAAACAGTGCTGGACTTCGCGCTTCACGTCAATCCGGCGCCCGCGCAAATGCGGTTTTCAGATGACGTCTACGGCAACTCCCGCTGCTTCTTCTCGCTGCAGACACCGCATGAAGTACTCAACGTGGTGGCCCACAGCCTGATTGCCACGCGCCCCAGCGACGAGGTCCAAAGTGCTGTGGCGTGGGAGAAGGTCAGGGAGATGTTTCGCTACCAGGCGGGCAACCGCTTTGATGCGGCCTCCGAGTTTGTCTACCCCTCACCCTTTGTTCCGCGGCACATGGAGTTCGCCGCCTATGCCAGGACCAGCTTCACGCCGGGCGCGCCCCTGCTGGCGGCCTGCATGGAACTCATGCAGCGCATCCACGAGGACTTCACCTACGAGAGCCAGAGCACGCAAATCAACACCCCAGCCCGTCAGGCGCTGGCGCAGCGCAAGGGCGTGTGCCAGGATTTTTCGCACATCATGATTGCCTGCCTGCGCACCCTGGGGCTGCCAGCGCGCTATGTCAGCGGCTACATGCTCACCAACCCTCCCGAAGGCCAGCCCCGCCTCATTGGCAGCGATGCATCCCATGCCTGGGTTAGCGTCTACCTGCCAGACCTGCCAGAGGGAGAGCGCTGGTGCAACTTCGACCCGACCAACAACCGCTGGGCCTGGCACGCGCCGGGTGAGGATTACGTGACCGTTGCCACCGGCCGCGACTTTGGCGACGTATCGCCCTTGCGCGGCGTCATCCACGGCGGCGCGCGCCATGTGCTCACCGTCGGTGTGACGGTGGCTCCGGTAGGTGAAAATGCAACTCCCGACCTGCCGGCGATGCAGGCGCAGACGCAAACCCTCGAACGAGGTACTTCGCAGTCTCAGAGCCAATCGCTGCCGGGTGGATATACCCAATCTCAGTCCCAAAACTAAGGCAAAACCATGAGCATTTACGACAAACTGGCCGAACTGCAGATCACCCTGCCCCCGGTGGCGATTCCCGCTGCAGCCTACGTGCCCTTCGTACAGACCGGCAACCTGGTCTTCCTGAGCGGCCATGTGGCCAAGAAGGACGGCAAACCGTGGGTGGGCCAACTCGGCAAGAACACCAGCACCGAGGAAGGCAAGGCTGCAGCACGCGCCATCGCCATCGACCTGATGGGCACCCTGCACGCGGCAGTGGGTGATCTCAACCGCGTCAAACGCATCGTCAAGCTGATGTCACTGGTCAACTCCACCAGTGATTTCACCGAGCAGCACCTGGTCACCAATGGTGCCAGCGAACTGTTCGGTCAGGTCTTTGGCGACAAGGGCGCGCACGCACGCAGCGCCTTTGGCGTGGCCCAGATTCCCATGGGCTGCTGTGTGGAAATCGAACTCATCGTCGAAGTCGACGTCTCCAACTGATTTGTTGCAGAGCGGCAGGGGAATCCCAAACGGATTCCCCTTTCTGCATTACAGTGGAGTGAGCCCTGTTGCGCCTCAATGCGCAACACGGGCAAAAATGCAAGGGCAGGCGACATGAGCTGGAGGTTCAATCAATGTTTCGCAAAAATTTGGACATCCTTTGAGTCAACCTGAAATCCATGTTGCGATGAACAGCCCGATGCCCCTCTCCGATTCCCAGGTCGCCGACGACGACCTGCTCGAATTCGCGGCCGAATCACCCGATACCGACGACTCTTCCGCGCTCCCCCCCTGGCTGGTCCTGATGGTGGACGACGATCAGGACGTGCACGACACCACCTTGATGAGCATGCGAGGCATGGAGATCGAGGGGCGGTCACTGCAATTTCTGCAGGCGTTTTCGTCCGCACAGGCACGCGAATACCTGGCCAACAACGCGAACATTGCCGCCGTCCTGCTCGACGTGGTGATGGAGTCGGAGGACGCAGGCTTGCGTCTGGTCAAGGCCATACGCAACGAATTCGCGCTGGAGTCGGTGCAGATCATTCTGCGCACCGGCCAGCCCGGCTTCGCCCCCGAGATCGAGACGATCCAGAAATACGAGATCAATGACTACCAGAACAAAACCGAGCTGTCGCTGGTACGCCTCTACACCAGTCTGACTGGAGCCATACGAACCTACCAGCACCTCAGGGCCATGGAAGAGACGCGCCGCGGACTGGAAGTGGTGGTCCATTCCAGCGCGGAACTCAGCAAGTCGCGCAACCTGCGGAGCTTTGCGCAGGGTCTGTTGTCCCAGCTCTGTGCCCTGATGAACACGCGTGCGGATGGACTGGTCTGTGCCAGGCTCAGCCATGCGGCAAACACACAAACCCGCGTTGTGGCGGCTACCGGCGTCTACGCAACACTGCTGGACACTCCGCTCGGCCAGTTGCCCCCGGGCGAGCCGCGCAAGGTCATCCAGAAAAGCCTGGAATTGGAGGCCAATCTGGTTGGCGCCACGACCACCCTGTATCTGCCGGCGCCGGGCGACCAGACGGTGGTGGTCCATGTGGATGCCTGCCCGGCTGGTGCCATCGACCAACAACTGATACAGGCCTTTTGCTCCAGCATGACCGTGGGCTTGGAAAACGTGCTGTTGCACGAACGCATGTACAGCCTGGCCTACCAAGACCAACTGCTGGGCGTGGCCAACCGCAACCGTTTTCTGGAGCTGCTGCAGGACCAAATAGACCAGGTGGGCAACGGAACCGTGGCAGTCATTGATCTGGATGACTTTGCTGGCGACAACGCCATGTTCGGACACGAATTCGGCGATGCACTGCTCAAGACCTTTGCCCAACGTCTGGCAGACACCTTCGGCCCCCAAGTGGGTCTGGCGCGCCTGTCGTCCGACACTTTTGCGCTGGTCGGAAGCGAACAGCAGATCACGCCCGAAGTGCTGGCGCTGTGCTCCAGCGCTGTGCTGCAGGTGCTGAACCAGACCGTGACTGTCTCCGCCACCTGCGGACTGGTGCGCATCCAAAATGGCAGCAAGAGCGGTGCCGAACTGCTCAAGCAGGCCTATGTCGCACTCAAGCTGGCGAAGACCCAACACCGCGGCGACAGCATGTACTACAGCGAAGCCATGGGGACCGACGCCACCGAGCGCAGCACCCTGCTACGGCGCCTGCGTGAAGCATTCGAGTCGGACCGCCTCTTCGTGGTGTACCAGCCCCAGGTTCTGCTCCGGGATGGCTCCACCATTGGCGCGGAGGCCCTGCTGCGCTGGCGTACCGAGGACGGCAAGTATGTGCCGCCGGACCAATTCATACCGGTGGCCGAGCAGTCCGGGCTGATGATTTCCATTGGCGAATTTGTTCTGCGCTCGGCCTGCCACCAACTGCGTTCGCTCAACGACCTGGGCTACCCCGACTTCCGCATGTCAGTCAACGTGTCGCAGGTCCAGTTCCGCGACCCGGCCTTTGTTGCCACTGTCACCCGTGCACTGGCCGATGCGGGCATCTCGCCGCGCAACCTGGAGCTGGAAATCACGGAATCCATGGCGGCGGAAGAGCTGGACTTTGTGCTCAACGTATTGAGCGAGCTCAAGCAGCTGGGTGTGACCATTGCCATTGATGACTTCGGCACGGGCTACTCGTCGCTCAGCATTCTGGGACAGTTGCAGCTCGATCGCCTGAAGATCGACAAATCGTTCGTCGACGACCTGTGCGAATCGGCCGGGGTCGCCAAGTCCATCATCGACATCGCCCGCTCCCTGAAGCTCGAACTGATCGCCGAAGGCGTGGAGACACAGCAGCAGGCAAACGAATTGCTGTCCATGGGATGTGCGGAAGCGCAGGGCTATCTTTTTTCCCGCCCCCTGGCTGTAGCCGACCTGCTGAGCTGGCTGCAAAGCCGCACTTGACTTCCCAACTGCCATGTCCGACACCGTGAACGCCCCCACTGCCATCCGCGCGACCGATGCACCCGCGCGGAGCAAACCCAGCAACTACCCCGAACCGTTTGCATCGCGCATGACAGGTCGCGAAAAGCGCGCGCTGGGCGACCTGTTCGGCCTGTCCAACTTCGGTGTGAACCTCACGCGCTTGGCGCCCAATGCCATCTCGGCCCTGCGCCATGCGCACAGCAAGCAGGATGAATTCATCTACATCCTGCAGGGCCACCCCACCTTGCTGACCGATGAGGGCGCCACACTGCTGGCGCCGGGCATGTGCGCCGGCTTCAAGGCGGGAACCGGCAACGGGCACCAGCTGGTCAACGAGACGTCCGAGCCCGTGGTGTACCTGGAGGTTGGCGACCGCACGCCCGGGGACCAGGGCTTTTATCCAGACGACGATCTGCAGGCCGTGATGCAAAACGGCAGCTGGAAGTTTCTGCACAAGGACGGCACGCCCTACGCCTGAGTCGCTCAGCGTCCACCGTCACCCACCAGGGCGTAAGGTGCCCAGAAGGCCGGATGCTGGAACTGGGGCATGGCCATGACCTCGATCATCGCCTGGCGCAGGCTCTCGGCCTTGCGCTCCTGCGCACTGGCTGCGTAATGCTGCATGGTCCTGCTGGTCAGTTCCTTGGCGCTTTCACTTTCCACCGCCCAGTGCGTGACGAGCAGGCTGCGGCTGCCGGCATAGAAGAATCCGCGCGCAAGCCCACTGAGCGCCTCATCACCCTTGCCGTCCGCCGCAGCCGTGTTGCACGCCGACAGCACCACCCAGTCCGCATTGAGCTTGAGGTTCAGAACCTCATCCAGGCCCAGGAGCGCCGACAAAGGATTGCCGTCACTGGCTCCTGCCGCAGCCAGGGCCAGTGCAGGTTGGGTGAGGTGAGGCAAGTCTCCGGCCATCAAGCCATGCGTGGCAAATGCCACCACACGCTTGCGCACCAATTCACCGGACGCATTGCTCTGCAATACGCTGGTCTTGGTTGCCTGCGCGCCCAGGTGCAAGTCGGAAAGCGAATCCGCCCGCAGGGCGCGCGCAATCGACAGCAGTTCGTCGCGGGTTTCCGGCAGCTCGGGTATGTCGCCATAGCGCAGGGCACCGGCGGGCGCCTGTTCCAGATCCGACGCGACCGCCGCACGGGTCAAGGTCACATGGCGGGTCGTGGCGGGCTTGGCGGCTGGGCCTTTGGCGGTGGAAAACTGGGGGTCGCCCCAGGCGATTAGTGCCTCTGCCGCCGGCTTGGAGCGGGCCAGTTTCTGGATCGACAGCCAAGAGCCAAGGCTGGGCACATGGGTCACCGCATAGCGCCGTATCAGCCAGGGCGCATCAGCTCCGGCTGAAGCCGTGGGCTGGGTCAGCAACAGACCAAACGGAATTTGCCCCAGGGCGCCGCCGGCCGCAATGACCAGATGCTTCTTGCCGGCAAACGTGGGCTCCAGTGGCTTGAGCAATTGCTGGTAGATCTCGGCGGATGACTTCGCGTCAAAGGGCGTCATGCGGCTGCCCATCTCGGAAAAATCCAGCGTCTTGCGCAGGGACCTGACCTTGGCGGCCAGCGCAGCGCCCTCCCACGGAACCCGCACCGCCGTATGGCTGCCATCGGCCGCCACGGCCCAGGCATAAACTGCGGCAGCCGTGGGCTGCAACATGATCAATGCTTCATCGGGCGCCAGCGCCTTGGTGATGTCGTCGGTGGTGGCAGGATTGGGGTGCACCAGCCGGTCGTAATCAGGGAAGCGACGCCGGATTTCCTTCTGCAGGCCCAGCCTGACGGACTCCAGTGCCGTGATGCGTTCGCGCATCCTGGCCGCCGTCTCCGGCAAGGCGGAGCTGCTGTTTTCGTCTTCACCGGCCAGGTAGTTGCGCAGTGCCTCCATTTCGTTCTTGGCGTTCTGATCCTGGCGCACCAGGTCATTGAGATTGGGGTCCACGGCCGCCGAGCGCACGGCGGCGTCCGAGATGGCTTCCTGGACCAGCCCGCCGCGCACCCAGTCCGCCGGGGTCATCGCGTCCATCGCGCCCGCGGACGGGCCTTGAAACATGGCATCCAGGTAGGTGGAAAAAACCAGGTCGCGCACGTCCTTGCGCACACCCAGGCTCTCGTATTCCAGGTTGTCCGGCAGCATGTAGTCGCGTACCGCGCCCTGCAACAAGGCCGTGGCCTGGGTCTTGTTCTGCGCAGTGCCCGTGCGCCAGAGCGCCACGCCGCGCAACCCCTGGGCCTGGGCAATGTAGAAGTGGTGTTCCGGGAACCGCCTGCCCACCGAGCCCAGCAGCTCCGCGAACAAGGTGGCGGCCTCTTCCGTACGCACGCCCGCACCCAGGTACACCAGGCCCCGCTCGAACTGGAGGCGCACCCTTCTTTGCTGTACCGGATCATTGCCTGCCGCAGCATCAAGACGATCCAGCTCCTTGAGTGCGGCGTCCCAGCGGCGCTGCCCAATCAGTGCCGCCAGATCGAACTGCGCAACCCACATGCGGTTGCGATGCAGCTGCGGATAGCCCAGGTCTTCAAATACCTTGTCGGCCTTGCGGAAGAATTCTTCGCTGCGTATGAACTGCCGCTGGTTCAAGCTCAGGCTGCCCGCAAACCTGTTGATGCTGCTCAGGTAGATCGGCGGAAGCTCTTCCTCACGGGACAGCCGGGCAAATTCACGCAGGGAATTTTCCGCCTCGCCAAAGCGCCGAGCCTCCAGCAGGGTAGCTGTGCGTGTGCCCATGCGGGTACCAAGGGACGCCACAACGATACGGGCACGATTCAGCGCGGCGCCATCGCCGCTGCTGGGTACGGAGCGCAAGGTGCGCAACGCCTCACGCGCAACATCCACCGCCTCGGTAGCGCTGGCGACGGCCTCCGGCCAGTGACCGTACTTGCGCTGCAACTGGGCATCCAGCTCCAGCACCGCACTCTCCGTGCGCAGCAGGTATTGCAGCGACAGTGGCTTGGTGTACTTGACCTTGAGCGCGGGCAGACTGGCGCGCACCTGCTCGTTGACCTGGCGCGCCTCGTCAAATCGCGAAGCGGCAAACAGCGTGCTTGCCAGCACCTGCCGGTAATAGGCCTTGTCCTGCTCCGTTTTGGTCAGCTTCAGCACCTCGTGCCGCAAGGGCAACGCTGCACCGAAGTCCCCGCGCGCCTCCAGCAGTCCCGCCAACAGATGCTTGGGCAGAAAACTGTCCTGCAGGGCCTTGGCCCACTGCTGGTAGACCTTTTCCCGCGCCTCGAATTCGCCCAAGCGGTCAGCCGCATTGCGCTTCTTCTGAAAATGTTCAGCCAACACCTCATCGGGCGCACCGACGGGCACCGGCTCGGCCAGAACGCCACGCAGGACTTCCCGCTCCTGGGCGTTCACCACCTTGAAGGACGATGCGTAGTCTTCCTCCTGGGCGTGCAAGGACAGTGCCGCCAGCGCCAGCACGATCACGGTGGCGCGAATCAGCCTGCGCAGAATCATCGCTGTATCTCCATCATGGAGCTTCACGATAGCACGCAAACCGGTGCGCATGACACATTACAAAAACTCATTCGCTCGCTGCAAAAACATCATGTAAATGCTCCGTTTTTTTGACTTGATAATCTTTTTTGCCGTTTTGCACGTCACTGGAGATTCAAGTCATGTCAGATGAAGTAACAGCTCGCACCGCGTCCCCCAGGCGGCGTGCCGGGCGTGGTAGCGGCACCGTCCGTGCGGCCACTTCCACCGTCAAATACCGCTCCCTCAAAAACCGTTTGCCGCCTACGCCGGTGGTCTCCGAAGACGAGTTGGAATCCATCCACAATGCCTCCCTCACCGTGCTGGAGGAACTGGGCATCGACTTCATGCACCCCGACGCCCGCGCCATCCTCAAGAAGGCCGGTGCCGACGTCAAGGAAGGTTCGGAACGGGTGCGCTTCGATCGCAACCTGATCCTGGAAACCATCAAGACCTGCCCCAGCGAATTCACGCTGCATGCGCGCAACCCAGAACGCAACATCCGCATTGGCGGCAAGAACCTGGCCTTTGCCCAGGTGGCCAGCCCGCCCAACTGCTCCGACATGCAAGGCGGCCGCCGCGCCGGCAACCAGAAGGACTTTCGCGACCTGGTCAAGCTGGCCCAGTGCCACGACATCATCCACTGCACCGGCGGCTACCCGGTGGAGCCCACCGACATCCACGCTTCGGTACGCCATCTGGACTGCCTGTCCGACATTGCCAAGCTGACCGACAAGGCCTTCCATGTGTATTCGCTGGGCAAGGAGCGCAACCAGGACGGCATGGAGATCGCCCGCATTGCACGCGGCATCAGCCACGAGCAATTCGAGGCCGAGCCTTCGCTGTTCACCATCATCAACAGCAACTCGCCGCGCAAGCTCGACACACCCATGCTGCAAGGCATCATGGAAATGTCCTCGCGCAACCAGATCGTGATGCTCACGCCCTTCACGCTGGCGGGCGCCATGGCACCGGTGACCATCGCCGGAGCCCTGGTGCAACAGAACGCCGAAGCCCTGGCCGGCATCGCCTTTACCCAGATGGTGCGCCCCGGCGCGCCCGTGGTATACGGCGGCTTTACCAGCAATGTGGATATGAAGACCGGCGCTCCCGCATTCGGCACGCCCGAGTACATGAAGGCGGTGCTGGCTGGCGGTCAGCTCTGCCGCAAGTACGGCGTGCCCTATCGCACTTCCAACGTGAATGCCGCCAACACGGTGGACGCACAGGCTGCGTACGAGTCGGTGTTCTCGCTGTGGGCGCTGACGCAGGGCGGCGGCAACTTCATCATGCACTCGGCCGGCTGGCTCGAGGGCGGCCTGACCGCATCGTTCGAGAAGTTCATCCTCGACTGCGACCTGCTGCAGATGGTGGCCGAATTCCTCACCCCGCTGGATGTGAGCGAACCGGCGCTGGCATTGGACGCCATCCGCGACGTGGAGCCCGGTGGCCACTACTTCGGCACCGCACACACGCTGGAACGCTTCGAGAACGCCTTCTATTCGCCCCTGATTTCCGACTGGCGCAATTTCGAGACCTGGCAAGAGGGCGGCAGCCCCACCGCCTACCAAAAGGCCAATGCCATCTGGCAAAAGGAACTGGCCGAATACGAGCGCCCGGCCATGGACCCGGCCATCGAAGAAGAACTGGACGCCTTTGTGTCCAGGCGCAAGGCCGAAGGCGGCGCCCCCACCGATTTTTAATTTTTGAGTTGAACAAGGATTTGATGTGAAGACAACAGCAAGGGTAGTCATCATTGGCGGCGGCGTAGTGGGCTGCTCGGTTCTGTACCACCTGACCAAGAAGGGCTGGAGCGACGTGATGCTGATCGAGCGTGACCAGCTCACCAGCGGCTCCACCTGGCACGCAGCCGGCGGCTTCCACACCCTCAACGGCGACCCCAACGTGGCCATGCTGCAGAGCTACACCGTGAGCCTGTACGAAGAGCTCGAGCGCATCTCCGGCCAGTCCTGTGGCATGCACAAGTCGCCCGGCATCATGCTGGCCGACACGCCCGAGCGCATGGAGTTCCTGAAGATGACGGTGGCCCGTGGCCGCTACCTGGGCATGGCAACCGAAATCATCTCGGTCAAGGAAGCCAAGGAGTACTTCCCTTTCATCGAAGAAAAATACTTCCTGGGCGCCCTGCTCGATCCCAACGAAGGCCATCTGGACCCCAGCGGTACCACCTATGCCTACGCCAAGGCGGCCCGTCTAGGTGGCGCCACCATCGAAGTGCAGACCAAGGTCGAAAGCCTGGAACAAAAGCCCGACGGTACCTGGCGCGTCATCACCAACAAGGGTGTGGTGGAGTGCGAACACGTGGTGAACTGCGGCGGCCTGTGGGCCCGTGAAGTGGGCCGCATGGTGGGCATCGAGCTGCCCGTGCTGGCCATGGAGCACATGTATTTGGTCACCGACGACATCCCCGAAGTGGAAGCCTTCAACAAGAGCGCCGGCAAGGAAATCGGCCACGTCATCGACTTCGGCGCCGAGAGCTATTTGCGCCAGGAAGGCAAGGGCATGGTGCTGGGCGTGTACGAGCAGGCCGGTGTGCCTTGGAGCCCGAAGAACACACCCTGGAGCTTTGGCCAGGAATTGCTGCAGCCCGATCTGGACCGCATTGCGCCTTCGCTGGAAATTGCCTTCAAGCATTTCCCCACACTGGAGAACGCCGGCATCAAGCGCGTCATCAACGGCCCCTTCACCTTCGCGCCGGACGGCAACCCGCTGGTGGGTCCGGTGCAAGGCCGCACCAACTTCTGGAGCGCCTGCGGCGTGATGGCCGGCTTCAGCCAGGGCGGCGGCGTGGGTCTGGCGCTGTCCAACTGGATGGTGGACGGCGACCCCGGTTTCGATATCTGGGGCATGGACGTGGCGCGCTACGGCGACTGGGCCACCCGCACCTACACCAACGCCAAGGTGCGCGAGAACTACTCCCGGCGCTTCCGCATCCGCTTCCCCAACGAGGAACTGCCCGCAGCACGTCCGCTGCAAACCACGCCGCTGTATGACAAATTCATCGAGCAAGGCGCGGTGATGGGCGACTCCTGGGGCATGGAAACCCCGCTGTGGTTTGCACCCAGCAAGGCTGAAGCCCATGACGTGGTGAGCTTCCACCGCTCCAATGACTTCCCGCACATCAAGGCCGAATGCAAGGCCGTGCGCGAGGCCGTGGGCGTGACCGAGATCGCTAACTTCGCCAAGTACCAGATCACCGGCCCTGGCGCAGAGGCCTGGTTGCTCAGGGTCATGACCAACACCATGCCCAAGACCGGCCGCCTGATGCTCACGCCCATGCTCAACGAGAACGGCAAGATCATTGGCGACTTCACCATCGCCAAGGCAGCGGACAACCGCTACATGATGTGGGGCTCCAGCCAGGCACAGGTCTACCACATGCGCTGGTTCGAGCAGCACCTGCCCAAGGATGGCTCGGTGAAGATCGAACCCTTCGGCATGAAGCTGATTGGCCTGTCCATCGCGGGCCCCAAATCGCGCGAACTGCTGCAGCGCCTCACCGACGACGACATGTCCAACGAAGCCTTCAAGTTCATGGACTACCGCGAGATGGAAGTGGCTACCGTGCAGGCCAAGGTCAACCGCGTGACCTACACCGGCGACCTGGGTTACGAAATCTGGGTCGCGCCCGAGTACCAGCGCCGCCTGTACGAAAGCATCATGGAAGCCGGCAAGGACCTGGGCATCCGCAATTTCGGCATGCGCGCCCTGCTCTGCCTGCGCCTGGAGAAGAACTTCGGCACCTGGTTCCGCGAGTTCCGCCCCATCTACGGACCGTTTGAAGCTGGTCTGGAGCGCTTCGTCAAGCTCGACAAGCCCGACTTCATCGGCAAAGCAGCCGCTATCAAGGAGAAGGAAGAAGGCCCCAAGCGCACCCGCATCTTCATGGTGGTGGATGCCGACGATTGCGACGTGATGGGCGACGAACCCATCTGGGTGGACGGCAAGGTGGTAGGCTGGGTGACCTCCGGCGGCTATGGACATTACGTCGATCAGTCGCTGGCCCAAGGCTACATTCCTACCGAACTGGTCAAACCCGACATGCAACTGGAAATTGAAATCCTGGGCGAGCGCCGCAAGGCCCGCCTGCAAATGGACCCGCCCTTTGACCCTGAAGCCAAGCGCATGAGGATGTAAGCCATGGCAGTGACAGAGCGCGCCGGCGAACGGTATTCCATCTGGTCGCTGCTCAAGCATGCGATGGGTGGGCACAAGAGCTGGGAGCGCGCCTGGCGCGATCCCGAGCCCAAGAAGAGCTACGACGTCATCATCGTGGGCGGCGGCGGCCACGGCCTGGCCACCGCCTACTATTTGGCCAAGAACCACGGTATCCGCAACATTGCGGTGCTGGAAAAGGGCTACATCGGCAGCGGCAATGCGGGGCGCAACACAACCATCGTGCGCTCCAACTACATGATGCAGGAGAACACGCCGTTCTACGAGCACAGCATGAGCCTGTGGCGCGGCATGTCCGAGGACCTCAACTACAACGTGATGTTCTCGCCGCGCGGCTACCTGTTTGCCGCCTGCTCCCAGGCGTCCCTGGACAGCTTGGTGCGCCGCGCCAACACCATGCGCCTGAATGGCATCCGCGCCGAAATCCTCACCCGTGAAGAGATGATCAAGGAAGCCGGCTACCTGGACTATTCCGACAAGGCCCGCTTTCCCATCTACGGTGGCATGCTGCAGCCCGATGCGGGCACCGCCCGCCACGACGCCGTCGTATGGGGCTATGCCCGCGCCGCCGACCAGCTGGGCGTGGACATCATCCAGAACTGCGAAGTGCAGGACTACATCTGGGACAAAGAGCGCATCGTAGGCGTCAAGACCAACCGCGGCGACATCAACGCCGGCAAGGTCGGCATTGCGGTGGCGGGCCACACCTCGGTACTGGCGCAAAAGGCCGGACTGCAACTGCCTATTGAGAGCCATGTGCTGCAAGCCTTTGTGAGCGAATCCATCAAACCCGTGGTCAACCACGTGGTGGTGTGGAGTGCCACCTACTTCTACGTCTCGCAGTCGGATAAGGGCGGCCTGGTGTTTGGCGGCCACATCGACCGCTACAACTCCTATGCCCAGCGCGGCAACCTCGCCAATTGGGGCGAAACCATGCAGGGCCTGGCCAGTCTGGTGCCGTTTGCAGCGCGCCTGCGGCTGCTGCGTAGCTGGGGCGGCATCATGGACATGACGCCCGACGGCAGCCCCATCATCACGACTACGCCGGTGCCAGGGCTGTACCTCAATGGTGGCTGGTGCTATGGCGGGTTCAAGGCTACACCTGCGTCCGGGTGGTGCTTTGCGCACACGATTGCCAATGACTCGCCGCATGAGTACAACGCGGGGTTCACGATGGATCGGTTTGCCAAAGGCCGCTACATCGACGAGGCCGGATATGGGCCGTACAACCACCTCCAGTAAATGCAGATCTCCACATCCTTGAGCCCATGCTAAGAATCCACTGCCCCTACTGCGGCGTACGCGACCACGAAGAGTTCAGCTATTTCGGCGATGCCACCAAGACCTACCCCGGCCTGGGAGCCGAAAACCACGACGCCTGGGTCGACGCGGTCTACACCCGTAACAACCCCAAAGGCGAACACTTTGAATTCTGGCAACACACCCTGGCCTGCCGCCGCTGGCTGGTAGTCAAGCGCAACACCATCACACACGACATCCTGGCCGTGATGCCCGCACGCGAACGCCCTTTGGGCGCCACAAAACCCGCGGCCTGCAGCAGCCCGGCAGCCAACCAAGGAGCCAAGGCATGAGCAACCCGGCAACATCCGCTGGCGCCTTCCGCACCGCCCAGGGCGGGCGCGTGGACCGCAACAAGCCGGTGCAATTCAGCCTGGACGGCCAGACCTTCACCGGCCTGGCCGGCGACACCGTGGCGGCCACGCTGCTGGCCCATGGCAAGCACCTGGTGGCGCGCAGCTTCAAGTACCACCGCCCGCGCGGCATCCTGGCCGCAGGCGTGGAAGAGCCCAATGCCCTGCTGACCGTGGGCAGCGGTGCTACGACCGAGCCCAACATCGCTGCCACCGTGATCGAGTCGCACGATGGCCTGGTGACCCGCACGCAAAACGCCTGGCCCTCGGTCGACTTCGACCTGATGGCCATCAACAACACGCTCTCCAGCATCTTTGTGGCGGGCTTCTATTACAAGACCTTCATGCCCTCGCTCAAGGGCTGGATGTTCTTTGAACACTTCATCCGCAAGGCCGCTGGTCTGGGCAAGGCCACGGAGTTGCCGGACCCGGACCGCTACGACTGGCACCACGGATTCCCCGATGTGCTGGTGATCGGTTCCGGCCCGGCGGGCTTGTCTGCTGCATTGGGTGCAGCCCGTGCAGGTCTGGACGTCACCCTGGTGGAGCAGGACTTTGCCTTTGGCGGCTCCCTGCTCAACAACGCCGTGGACAGCGCAGATGCCCAGTGGCTGAAAAAGACTCTGGCCGAGCTGCAATCCTCGGGCCGTGTGACACTGCTCAACCGCGCCAGCGCCTTTGGCGTTTTTGACGGCAACACGGTAGGCGTGCTGGAGCGCAGCGCACCGGGCGTTGCCGATGCGGCCCATGGTGTGCCACGCCAACGGCTGCACATTCTGCGCAGCAAGAGCGTGATCATGGCCTGCGGCGCGCTGGAGCGTCCCCTGCTGTTTGCGGGCAATGACCGTCCCGGCGTGATGCTCAGCAGCGCCGTCGGTACCTACGTCAACCGCTACGGCGTGCTGGCTGGCAAGCAGGCGCTTTTCAGCACCAACAACGACGCGGCCTATGCCGATGCCATTGCCCTGGCCAAGGCGGGTGCCAAGGTCTGCCTGGCCGATCTGCGCAAGCAGGCCAACCAGGCCCTGTTCAAGACCGCCGAAGCAGCCGGCGTGGAAGTGCTGCTGGGCACTGCCGTGGTAGGCGCACGGGGTGCAGCCCGCGTGAACCAGTGCGAGCTGGCCTCATATGACATTGCTACCGGCACCGTAGGCGGACACCAGGGACAACGCAGCGTGGACCTTCTGGCCATGTCCGGAGGCTGGACACCCAGCGTGCACCTCAGTTCGCATCGCGGTGTAAAGCCCGTGTACAGGCCCGAGCTCAGCATGTTTGTGCCCGGAGGCTTCGAGCGTGCCCAGTTTGGCGCGGGCAGCATGGTGGGAACCCAGACCCTGACTGCCGCCATCCAGAGCGGCTGGGAAGCCGCAAAAGAGGCGGTGCAGGTGTGCGGCACCAGCATCCTGGGTGATGCGCCGCAAGCCCCCGATTCGCGTGACGCCTACATGGCCTTTACCGGCATAGGCCCCATCGTGGTGGCCAAGCCGGTGGACAAGACCTTTGTCGACTTCCAGAACGACGTGGCCACCAGTGACGTGGATCTGGCGCACCAGGAAGGCTACCAGTCGGTAGAACATCTCAAGCGCTACACCACGCAAGGCATGGGCACCGACCAAGGCAAGACCTCCAACCTCAATGCACTGTCCATCATGGCCGGCAAGCGTGGCATGGAAGTGGCACAGGTCGGCACCACCACCTTCCGGCCACCCTACACACCCGCCACCATCGGTGCGCTGGCTGGGCGCGGCGTGCGCTCGCACCTGGCGCCGGTGCGCCGCACGGCCATGCACGACTGGCATCTGGAAAACGGCGGTCAGATGATGGAGGCCGGTTACTGGATGCGCCCACTCTGGTACAACACCCACGGCGCCAACCTCTCGACCGCCTACAAGGCCGAGATGGACCTCGTGCGCGAGCAGGTCGGCATGGCCGATGTGTCCACCCTGGGCAAGATTGATGTGCAGGGCCCTGACGCGGCCGAATTCCTCAACCGCGTCTACGTCAACGGCTTTGCCAAGCTGGGTGTGGGCAAGGCGCGCTACGGCTTCATGCTACGCGAGGATGGCATCGTGATGGATGACGGCACCACCAGCCGCATCAGCGAGACCGAATTCTTCATGACCACCACCACCGCCCAGGCCGCTCGGGTGATGAGCCATCTGGAATTCCTGCTGCAGGTGGTGTGGCCGGATCTGCGGGTCACCGTGGCTTCGGTGTCCGACCAATGGGCCGCCATGAGTGTGGCCGGTCCCCAGGTGCGTGACGTGATGCGCGCGGCTTTCCCCGGCCTGGACTTCAGCAACGAAGCATTCCCCTTCATGGGCGTGCTGGACGCCACGCTCGAAGGCGCCCTGGCAGGTGTGAAGGTGCGCATCATCCGCCTGACCTTCTCGGGCGAAATGGCCTACGAGGTCTACACCCCCACACACCATGGCCGCGCCATCTGGGACCATCTGATGCAGGCCGGCAAACCCTGGAACCTGGGCAGCTACGGCCTGGAAGCACTGGGCTCCCTGCGCATCGAGAAAGGCCATGTGGTCGGCTCCGAGATGGATGGCCGCACCACCCTGGACGACATGGGCGCTGGCAAGATGGCCAGCCAGCTCAAACCCTTCTGGGGCGATGCACTGCGCCGCAGCGAGAACCTGACGCGCAAGGACCGCGCGGCACTGGTCGGCTTGGAGGCCCTGGACGCCAATGAGCCGCCCAACAACGGCGCCATCCTCTTCTTTGCCGACGACGAAATCAAGGGCCATGGACGCGGCCACATCACCAGCACCACCTACAGCAAGCACGTGGGCAAGCCCATTGCGCTGGGCCTGCTGCAAGGTGGCACCAGCCACGTCGGACAGATCGTGGTGGCGGCATCGCCCGTACATGGCAGACAATACAAGCTCAAGGTGGTGGAACCCTGCTTCCTTGACCCCGAAGGGAACCGTTACCGTGGTTGAGTCACCCCCCCCCCATCCAGCATCCCTGCGCAGCCCGTTTACCGGCCATGCCGCTGGCAAGCGGCCCAATACCGCAGGCCAGACCGGTGTGCAGCTGACCGCCAGCACGTTGCCCAGCGTGACCCTGATCAGCACCTGGATCACTGGTGTGGATGCCCTGCAGCAGGCATTGACGCAAGTCTTCGGCAACCACATCCCCGGGCAGACCGGCAAGACCGCACAGACCGAACTGGGCCTGTTGCTGCGCACCGGGCCGGAAGAATTCCTGCTCATCGGTGACGATTACACCGACCGAACCGCCCTGCTGCGCACGTCCATTGCGGCGGATGTGGGCTCGGTCACCGACCTGAGCCAGGCGCGCTGCCGCATCCGCATCGAAGGTGCCCAGTGCCGCACCACCTTGAACAAACTCTTTGCGCTGGACCTGCGCGAGACCGCGTTCCCGGTCGGCGACGTGGCAATGACTGGCACCCACCACGTGCCCTGCACCTTGCATCGAGTGACCTCTGACGTTTTCGACATCTATGTGTTCAGCACCTATGCCTACGACCAGTTGGGTACGGTTTTGGACGCTGCCTTGGAATATGGAGTAGCCTTGCAGTTCTCATAAAAGGGGAATTGCTGGAACATGGTCCGTTGGAACTTCTGCAGTTGGGTCTGCGGGCTGTTGTTGCACGTTGTTTGCTGTCTGCCCGCAAGCGCTTCCGAGTCCTTGACGTGCACGAAAACCGTGCGCTGGAATGCCGACAGCCCCTATTCCTACCTGGGCAAGGACGGCGAAGTTCAGGGCATTTATGCGGATCTGATGCGCGAGACCTTGCGCCGAATGAACTGCAAGGCCGTCTTTGTGGAAATGCCCTGGGCCAGAGCGCTTTTTGAACTGGAGGGCGGCAAGCTGGACGTTCTGCCCGGCGCCTTCAAGACCGAAGAGCGCGAACGCTTCGCCTTGTTTTCCCGGCCGGTGAACCGATCACCCAACGTACTGTTCGTTGGCGTGGCGGCGGCGCGCTCCTTCCGTCTGAAACAGCTGGCGGACATCCTTGGTACGGATTTCCGGCTCGGCGTCCAGATCAAGGTGTCCTATGGCGAGGAATATGACCGGCTGATTGCCGATCCGCGCTTTCCCAAGCGCACTGAACTGGGCCAACGCTCTCTGGGCTGGCAAATGATAGACAGCAACCGCATAGACGGCATGATCGCTGATGAGTCCACGGCACTGATCGAAATCGCCAGCCAAGGACTGGAAAATCGCATCGTCAAGTCGGCGGTTGTCGTATCCGACAAGCCCTCTTATATCGCCTTCAGCAAGCAGTCCACCAATGCCGACTTTGTCGCGCGCTTCGATCAGGCCTTTGGAACCATGCTCAAGGATGGCAGCTACAAGAGTACCGTTGAGCGCTACATCCCGTGCACGGTTTCTGTTGAAAAAATGGGCTGCAAATAAGTGTGTGCCCTGTTTCCAAATGGCTAAGTTCCAGCTTGTGATTTGCCACGCCCGTGGGCGCACCAGCAGCCGAGAGCAATGGCGACAGACATCACCGATCCGCGCGTAAGACTCACGTGCGCAACAACTCTTCTGCCTTGCGACGAATCTGGTCGAGCACCTGGCGAACAGTCTCCTGCTCTTCCTCACCGATCCCCTCAACCAGGCAAGATGTTGCTCTCGACACAGTGGATCGCCCCTTCGCCAGCTCGGTTTCGCCAAGAGCCGTCGGCATGTCGTCGTTGCCGACCAAACCCGTAGCGCGAAGTTGATCAAGTACCCCCTCAACTTCGCCCAATTCAACCTTGAGAGCGTCAGCGACTGCAAGCCGCCAGTTTCCGTTCGACGGCGTGACACTCGCTTTGCTTAAGGCGTTTAGGCAGACCCACTCCGGATAGGTCTTGATCGCGGTCGTCGACAGAGTTTTGGTAAGCAGCGCGCGCAAGGCGTTCTCTGCTGGACCGATTACGGAGGGCAAGGGGCGTGAGACTGGCATCGTTTTCTCCTATGATCTTGGTGCAACCAAGATATATTATTGGTATTACCAAGATTGGTCAACAACAATGTCGCTACATCTCTCTACGCTCCCAACCTGGATTCTGAGTTCCGCCGCGATGCGATCGCATCAAATCCTGCACAAGCAACTCTCGGTGTCTGGAGTCGATGGCTACGAATATCGCTGCATATCGGCACTGGCAACCGCGGCGCAATTGAGTCAAGCCGAGCTAGGAAACGCAGCCGTGCTGGATCCCCGTGACGTTACCCATACCGTGCGGGCACTGGAAGCTCGGGGACTGGTGACGCGGGAAAAGGATCCCAACCACGGCCGAAAAGTCCTCGTCTCATTGACAGCGGCTGGGCGTAGGACCGCCAATCGACTCGCCCCGGTGATGGCAGAAGTTCAAGACAAGATATTCGGTCGCTTGAGCCCTGAGGAGCGATCCACATTGCTTGAGCTCCTCGAACGCGTGGGCAACTAGCTCACGGGAGACACAACACCGGCAGCGACTAGGGCTCCATTTGTGTAGTGGGCGTGCTATGCAATATAGACAAAATCCTGCGCATGCCCGCCTCGATTTCCGCAGTCGAGCGAGCCGCATTCAGGCTGATGCGCACGGCATGGGGGGTCACCGCCCTGCCCACCGCGAAATGATCTGCTGTGCGTATCAGCACCCCAGCCTGGCGTAGCGCGGCAGCAAACTGGCCCACACGCCACGGCTCGGGCAAGGGCATCCAGATCAGGGGTGACTCGGCATCGGCACGGCAGTCCATGCCCTGGAGCAGAGCCGTCGCCACGTCCCGGCGCTCGGTCATGCTGGTGCGCTGCGCAACGATGAGCTGCTCCATCACACCACTGTCTATCCATTGCGACGCGATCTCCGGCAGTAGCGGCGCCGTCATCCAGCAATCCGCGCGCATGGCGGCGGCCAGCTTGCTCAGCCACTGGGGAGCGGCCTCGATGTAACCCACACGCAACCCCGGCCCCGCCACTTTGGAGAAGCTGCTCAGCACAAAGGACTGGTCCGGCAACAGCGTGGATACCGCTGGCAGCGGCGCGGCCTGGGAAGCGGCGTGCACACAGTCTTCGATCAGCAACAGGTTGTGCTTCTGCATCACCTTGGCAATCGCCTGGCGGCGCTGCAGGGGCATGGTGCTGTTGGTAGGGTTGTGCAGGCTGGGTGAGCAATACACCAGCTTGCCGGTGATGTTGCGCGCCGCGTGCTCCAGCGCCTGCGGCAGCATGCCCTCCTCGTCCATTTCCACGCCCACCAGCTGCAGGCGCATTAGCCGCGCCAGTGCCTGCAGCCCGGGATAACTCAGCGTCTCGGTAAAGACAACATCCCCTGGATGGGCCAGCGCACGCAGCACGCAGGACAGCCCGTGCTGCGCGCCGTGCGTAACCATGACCCGGCTGGCATCACCGCCCAGGCCGAAGCGCCGCAACCAATCAGCACCCGACTGGCGGTGGCGCGCATGGCCGGCTTCGGGCTGGTAGCTCAGCACCTGGCGCAGGACCTGCGGATCGGCGGCAACGCGTTGCAGGGTTGCTGCCAGCGCGCGCCCGTCATCGGTGGGAATGGCCACGTTGTGGGCCAGATCCACGGGGGCGCGATTGGCAGCGTTCTGCAGCGTACCGGCCTGCTCCGGGGAGCGCACATAGGTTCCGTCGCCCACCCGGGCAGTGGCCATGCCACGCTGCTCCAGGATTTCATAGGCGTGACTGACCGTGCCCGCCGTCACGCCCAGGCGCTGCGCCAGCCGACGCTGGGGCGGCAGGCGCTCACCGGTAGGCAATTGGCCGTTCTGTATGAATTGGGCCAACTCGTCGGCCAGGGCTAGGTAGCGCGGCTTGCCGGTGTCTTGCAGGCAGGCCTTGGAAATCAGGTTCTCGATGGACAACGGTGGCTCTTTCCGGGAATGTGCAATTACTCAAGATGGCTGCATTGATAGCATGCAATCCAGCGCATAGTATGCGGCAATGAACCAATTCGACTACATCGTCGTGGGTGCGGGCTCGGCTGGCTGCGTACTGGCCAACCGCCTGACAGCCAGCGGCAAAGACCAGGTCCTGTTGCTGGAGGCCGGTGGCTCCGACCGCAGCCCGCTGATCCAGGTGCCCCTGGGTTACGGCCTGACCTTTGCCGATCCCAAATACAACTGGGGCTACACCACCGAACCCGATCCGGCGCTCAACGGACGTGCCTCCTATTGGCCGCGTGGCAAGGTACTGGGCGGCAGCAGTTCGCTCAATGCCATGGTCTATATCCGTGGCCAGCAAGGCGACTATGACGACTGGGCCGCTGCGGGCAATACCGGCTGGAGCTGGAAGGACGTGCTGCCCTACTTCAAGAAATCCGAAGACCATGTGTGGGGCGCGTCCGAACACCACGGCGCAACCGGTGAAATGCGGGTCAGCGACTTTGCCGACCAGGTGCACCCGCTGTGCGAACGTTTTCTGCAGGCTGGCCAGGCGCTCGGTTTTGAGCGCACCGACGACTTCAACGGCCGCCTGAAGGAAGGCTTCGGCCTGTGGCAGATGACGATACGCAACGGCGTACGCGAGTCCACCTCCAACGCCTTCCTGCGCCCGGCGCTCAAGCGCAGCAATCTCATACTGCAGACCCATGCCCACGTCACGCGGGTGCTGACCGAAGGCAAGAAGGCCGTGGGTGTGGAGTGCCTGATCGATGGCGTAACGCACACCTTCACCGTCCGCAAGGAAGTCATCCTCTCGGGCGGCGCCATCAACTCGCCGCAACTGCTGCAACTCTCGGGCATCGGCGACAGCGCCCATTTGCAACGCGTTGGCGTGCCTCTGGTGCACCACCTGCCACGCGTGGGCCAAGGCCTGCAGGACCACCTGTGCGTGTCCTACTTCTTCAAGTCCAAGGTGCCCACGCTCAACAACACGTTGGGCCCGTGGTACGGCAAGCTGTGGGCCGGTGTGCGCTACCTGTTCACCCGCAAGGGTCCCCTGGGCATGAGCGTGAACCAGGCCGGCGCCTTCGTGCGCAGCCGCCCCGGGCTGGAACGGCCCAACCTGCACCTGTACTTCAACCCCATCAGCTACAGCGCAGCCACCATCGTTCCTGGCCGCTTCAAGATCACCAACCCCGACCCCTTCCCGGCCTTTCTGATTTCCTTCAACACCTGCGTGCCCACCAGCCGCGGCAGCGTCGCCATCCAGAGCGCCAACCCGCTGGACAAACCGAAGATCGAAACCAACTTCCTCCGCACCGAGCACGACCTGCGCGACATCGTGGAAGGATCGCGCATGGTGCGCGCCATTGCCAACAGCCGGCCCCTGGTCGACGTGATGCAAAACGAACACCTGCCCGGTATTGCAGTGCAAAGCGACGAAGACATCCTCAAGGACTTCCGCACGCGGGGCGGCTCGGTCTACCACGCATCGTGCACCTGCGCGATGGGCGTGGACCCGGCCACCTCGGTGGTGGACGCGCGGCTGCGCGTGCATGGCATGACCGGTTTGCGGGTGATTGATGCTTCCGTGTTTCCTTCCGTCACCTCGGGCAATACGAATGCGCCGGTGATCATGGTGGCGGAAAAAGGGGCGGATATGGTGTTGCAGGACTGGGCTTAATGCTTTCCCCCCTTGCCCCAAGCGCAAGCGCAGCGACGCGCGACACCACCCAACACGCGTGCAAGGTGAGCGCAGCGAACGAGCACGCAGATGTTCTGCGCCCCGCGCCATTGGAACGTGCTGAGCAGCGCAGCGGTGGGCGAATCAGGGCGGACGCATGTTTGAGCGTAGCGAGTTTGCGACCGACCCCGCCCAGCGCGAGCAGCGCAAGGTACCCCGCAGGGGCACGTTACACGGCTCGCCTTTCTTTTGCTTACTTTTCTTTGGCGAAGCAAAGAAAAGTGAGTCGGCCGCCGGGCCGAAACCCGGCCTGCCCCGCAAACCACAAACCCCACTAATCCCCCAAAAGCAGGACCAACAAATGAGCAAACTAAAAATCGGATTCATCGGCCTAGGCAGCCTGGGCGAAGGCCTGTGCAACAGCCTGGTCAAAGCAGGCTACCCCGTCAAAGTCAATGACCTCAACAAGGACCTGGCCAAGCGCCTACTCGATGGCGGCGCACAGTGGGCAAGCACCACAGCAGAGGCATGCAAAGACGCCGACGTAGTCATCACCGTACTGCCCTCACCTGCCGTCTCACGCAAGGTCGTCGAAGGCCCGGGCGGCGTGTTCGAGAACCTCCAACCCGGCGGCGTGTGGATCGAGATGAGCACCACCGACATGGAAGACCTGCTGCGCCTGGCAGAGGTGGGCAAGAGCAAAGGCATCAACGTGCTGGAGTGCCCCGTCACCGGCGGCGTGCACTTGGCTAACTCGGGTGAAATCACGGTGCTGGTGGGCGGCGAAGAAGCCACCTTCAAACGCGTGGAGGACATTCTGGGCACCATGGGCGGTGAGATCATCTACATGGGCAAGATGGGCAACGCCTCGGTGGTGAAGGTGGTGACCAACATGCTGGCCTTCATCCACCTGATTGCGGCCGGTGAAGCCATGATGCTGCCGGCCAAGTACGGCGTGGACCCGGATGCGACCTACCGCGCCATCCGCGCCAGCTCGGGCAACAGCTTCGTGCACGAGACCGAATCCAAGCTGGTGCTCTCGGGCAGCTACAACGTGAAGTTCACCATGGACCTGGCCTGCAAGGACCTGGGCCTGGTCAACGGCATTGCCGAAAAGCTGGGCGTGCCGCTGGAACTGGGCAGCATGGCCCAGCAGATCTTCCGCCGCGCCCGCGGCCTGATGGGCGGCAACGCCCAGTCGCCCGAGGTGGTGCGCATGATCGAGAAAGCCTGCGACCTGGAGCTGCGTGCGCCAGGCTACCCCACCGAACTGGTGGCCGAGTAAACCGCATTACGCCGCACACCAACGACTGGCAACGCGGCCCCAACTATTGACGGAGACTTCCTTGACACACTGCAACTTCTACATCGACGGCCAATGGGTAGAGCCCCAAGAGCCCGGCACGCCCCACCCCATCATCAACCCGGCCACCGAGGAATCGGTAGGCACTGTCAGCATGGGCGGCAAGGCCGATGCAGACCGTGCCGTCATGGCTGCGCGCCGCGCCTTTGACGCCTACAGCCAGACCACGCTGCAGTACCGCACCGAGATGCTGCAAAAGCTGCAAGCCGTGTTCGAACGCCGCTACACCGAGATGGCACAGGCCATTAGCACCGAGATGGGCGCGCCCTGGAGCCTGGCCTATGACTCGCAGGCCGAATGCGGCCCCGGCCACATCAAGGCCACGCTGGAGGCGGCCAAGGACTTCCCCTTTGAAGTGAAGAGCGGCCAGGGCGATTTGAGCCTGGAGCCCATTGGCGTGTGCGTGCTCATCACGCCCTGGAACTGGCCCATGAACCAGGTGGTGGCCAAGCTAGCGCCCGCCCTGCTGGCGGGCTGCACCGTGGTGCTCAAGCCCAGCGAATTTGCGCCGCTCTCAGCCAAGCTGGTGGCCGAGTATGTGCACGAGGTGGGCTACCCCGCAGGTGTGTTCAACATGGTCTACGGCGACGGCCCGGTGGTAGGTGCTGCGCTCAGTGCCCACCCGGAAGTGGACATGGTGAGCTTTACCGGCTCCACCGGCGCCGGCGTGGCGGTGGCCAAGGCCGCTGCGGACACCGTCAAGCGCGTGGTGCAGGAGCTGGGCGGCAAGTCGCCCAACATCATCTTTGCCGACAGCGATGTGGATGCTTCGGTCGCCCGGGGTGTGAAGCGCTGCTTCAACAACACCGGCCAGAGCTGCAATGCGCCCACACGCATGTTGGTGGAAAAGTCGGTGTACCAGCAAGCCGTGGCCGCCGCCGTGAAGGCCGGTGCGCAAGTGCAAGTCATACAGCCCACAGAAAAAGGCAGCGGCGTGGGCCCCTTGGCCATGAAACGCCAGTTCGAGACGGTGAACCGTTTCATCGACATCGGCATGCATTGCGGCGCTCGCCTGGTACTGGGCGGGCCAGGACGGCCTGAGGGGTTCGACAAGGGCTACTTCGTCAAGCCCACCATCTTTGCCGACGTGACCAACGACATGCCGATTGCGCGCCAGGAAATCTTCGGACCGGTGCTGTGCCTGATCCCGTTTGAAGACGAGGAAGACGCCATCCGCATCGCCAACGACACGCCCTATGGTCTGGCCGCCTACCTGTCCACCAACGACAAGGCGCGCGCGCGCCGCGTGGCCAAGCGCCTGCGCGCGGGCAATGTGTCGGTCAACGCATCCGGCAACGAATACTGCAACCCCTTCGGTGGCTACAAGCAGTCCGGCAATGGCCGCGAGTGGGGCCGCTTCGGACTGCACGAGTTCATGGAATACAAGATCGTCAACGGGCTCTGAATAGTGCCCCCACGCTTGTCACTGCGTGTACTGCGCTGCCCCCAAAAGGGGGCGCGTTTTTCCTTGGGGCGGCCCGGCGGAAAAACAACCCAACAACTTAGGAGCTCTCCATGAAAATCAAGGACATCAAAACATTTGTCGTAGGTAACCCACCGCCCGGTTTTGGCGGCCGCTACTTCGTCTTCATCAAGCTCATCACCGACAACGGCATCGAAGGCCTGGGCGAGATCTACAACCTGCCCTACCACCCCGACATCGTGGCGCAGATGGCCAAGGATGTGGTGGAACGCTATGTGGTCGGCAAGGAGCCGTTCGACATCGAGAAGATCTGGCGCAGCGTGTATGGCGGTGGCTTCATCCACCGGCCCGACGTGAGCATGATGGGTATTCTGAGTGCCATCGAAATGGCCTGCTGGGACATCGTCGGCAAGGACGTCAACAAGCCCATCTACAAGCTGCTGGGCGGACAGGTGCACGAGAAGCTGCGCAGCTACACCTACATCTACCCCAAGCCGGGCGACAAGACCGACGTGTATGCCGACCCGGTGCTGGCGGCCGAGCGCGCGCAGGAATACGTCAAGATGGGCTTCACCGCGGTCAAGTTCGATCCGGCCGGCCCTTACACCGTGTACGACGGTCACCAGCTGTCGCTGACCGAGCTGGACCGCAGCGAGCGGTTCTGCAAGCTGCTGCGCGAAGCGGTGGGCAGCAAGGCTGACCTGCTGTTCGGCACGCACGGACAGATGACGGCAGCAGGCGCCATCCGCCTGGCCAAGCGTCTGGAACCCTATGACCCGCTGTGGTTTGAAGAACCCATTCCACCGGACAACCAGAAGGAAATGGCCAAGGTGGCACACGGCACCTCCATCCCGGTCGCAGCGGGCGAACGCCTGACCACCAAGTGGGAATTCCTGCGCGTGATGGAAGAAGGCGCAGCCGCCATCCTGCAAATGAACCTGGGGCGCGTGGGCGGCATTCTGGAAGGCAAGAAGATTGCCTCCATGTCCGAGGCCTACCATGTACAAATTGCGCCGCATCTGTACTGCGGTCCGGTGGTGGGAGCTGCCAATGTGCAACTGGCTACCTGCAGCCCCAACTTCCTGATCCAGGAAAGCATTCTGGATTGGAAGGGTTTCCACTCCGACATCCTCAAGAAGCCCATGCAATGGCAGGACGGCTACATCATTCCACCAACCGAGCCGGGCCTGGGCATTGAACTGAATGAGGAAGTCGCGCTGGCCCATCCGTATGTGGGTAACGCCCTGCATCTGGACATGACGCACGACACACCGAAAGTCTGAAGAAGTCCGTGCAATGGCGCATAAGGTCAACAAAGGGTCGTAAGCGCACGAGACGTGCGATTGCGTAGCCCCTACGATGCGCCAGCTGCATGCACCTGCCATGCCCGTTTCAACCAAACCAAGGATAGAAATGCTGCACATTGAAAAAGACGAGTCCTCCGGTATCTTGTTGGCGCGCCGACAACTGGTTGCGGGCGCTGCGGCGCTAGGTCTGGGTGCTGCGCTGCTGCCCCTGGGCGCAGCGGCGGCCGAGACCCCCAAGAAGGGTGGCACGCTGCGCATCGGCATGGAGGGTGGTTCTCCGTCCGACAGCCTGGATCCGCGCCTCATTGCCGACTCGGTCCCGCTGGTGATGGGCATGATGCTGTGGAATGGTCTGGTCGAGATCGCCGACAACGGTGACGTGGTCGGCGAAGTACTGGAAAAGTGGGAGGTCAAGCCCGGTGCCACCGAGTGGGTGTTTACCGTGCGCAAGGGGCTGACTTTCACCTCTGGCAAGACGGTCGATGCCGACGACGTCATCTACTCGCTCAACCTGCACCGCGGCGAAACCAAGTCGCCCGCCAAGTCGGTACTGGCGGACATCACCGAGATCAAGAAGCTCAGCGCCAACCAGATCCAGATCACGCTGGGTAGTGGCAACGTGGATCTGCCGTTCACACTGAGCGACTTCCACATCATGGTGGTGCCCAACGGCACCACCGACTTCAGCAAACCTGATGGCACCGGCGCCTTCGCGCTGGAGGAATTTCAGCCTGGTGTGCGTGCAACCTTTGTGCGCAAACCCGGCACGTATTGGAAAGCGGGCCGCGGCAATTTTGACCGCGTGGAAATCCGCTACATCGGTGACGCTGCAGCGCGTACCCAAGCGCTGGTGACGGGCCAGGTGGACGTGATCAACCGTGTCGATCCCAAGACCGCCGCTCTGCTGGCCAAAAACAAGGCGGTGCGTATTTCTCGCACACCGGGCATGGGTAACCGATATGCGTTTGTGGCACAAACCGACAAGAGCCCGTTCTCCAACAAGGACCTGATGCTGGCGCTGAAGTACGGCATCGACCGCAAGAAGATCGTCGACAACGTATTTGCTGGCTACGCCACTCCGGGCAATGACCACACCGTGGGCGGCAAGATGAAGTTCTACGACAGCAAGCAAAAGCTGATGTCGTATGACCCCGACAAGGCCAAGTTCCACTACAAGAAATCCGGCGTCACCAGCCCTATCGAGCTGCAGGTTTCCGAAGGTGCCTTCTCGGGCGCAACCGACTCCGGTCAGGTGTATCAAGAGTCACTGGCCAAGGCCGGCATCACGTTGGACCTCAAGCGGGTTTCCGGTGACGGCTATTGGGATAACGTCTGGCTCAAGCAACCGTTCTGTGCGGTGTACTGGGCCAACCGCCCCACCGTGGACAACCAGTTGACCACCACCTTCAAGGCGGGCTCCAGCTGGAATGACACCCACTTCAACAACGCCGAATTCGAGAAACTGATGGTCAGCGCGCGCGTGGAACTGGACGAGAAAAAGCGAGCGGCGATGTATGCGCGTTGCCAGGAACTGATCAGCCAGAACTCCGGCATGGTGTGCTTCGCAATTCAGGATTATCTGGACGCCTGCAACACCAAATTGCGTGGCCTCACACTGTCCGGCCGCTTCGATCTGGCCGACTGCCGCATTCCGGAAAAAGGTTGGTTCGCCTGATTCGTAACCCTGTGTAACCGTGTGGCCAGCCGAACTCAGAAAGTTCCGCTGGCCATTTTTTTCAATGCATCAGCAATGGCACTAAAACTTTCTCTTACCCGTTGTGATGTGTGACGCGCGCGCAGATAGCCATGCACCAGTTCCGGCTCATTGCGGTATTGGGCGTTGACACCTGCGCCAAGCAAACGATTGACATAGTGCACGCCGTCGTCACGTAGCGGATCAATATCGGCCGTCACCACCAGCGTCTGCGGTGTAGCGGAAAAGTCTTCGGCCAGCAAAGGACGCAGTTCCGGTTGGTTGCTTTGTTCTGCACTCAGACCTTCAGAGCGCACCGCGAAATAGTAGGCAGACTCCTCGGTCGTCAGCATGGGTGCATGGGCATTGCTGAGATAGGAGCCCTGCGTCACATCACCACCCAAACCGGGATAGATCAGTACCTGCCCGATGGCATGCGCACGACCTTGCGACTGCAACCGAATCGACAGCGCCGCTGCCAGATTGCCACCCGCGCTATCTCCGCACAGAATGATTTTTTCACCCCGGCCTTGCAAACTCAGAAACGCAGCCTGCACGTCGTCGAGCTGGGCCGGGTGCCGGTGTTCGGGCGCCAGGCGATAGGTTGCTGCCACCACATCCAGGCCACTCAGTTGGCACAGTCCTGCGCACACGTCGGCGTGGCTTTCGAGCCCACCCAATACGAAACCGCCACCGTGGATGTACAGCACGGTCACATCGTTGGGAACGTCTGCGTTCGCTTTGATGTTGCGATAGCGGCGCGCGGCAATCGACTGCCCCGATTGCGGTCCCGCGATGGTGAAATCTTCAGTGACAACCTCGGGAGGAAAGGGTTGCGCCATGGCGGCGGCGTAGCGGTTGTACCAGTTGCGTGACTGCTCCACCGTCCCCAGAAAAGCGTCGGCCGGATAGAAGGAATTGCTGAGTTCTATGAAGGCGCGGACCTCCGGGTCCTGCGGCATGGGATGGGGGCTGGTGATTGTCATAGAGAACCATTCTTGCACAAGGATATGCAGTGCGAAAGATACCAATACATGGAGTGTGCACACCTGGCATAAACCATGCAGAATGCACAAGTCACTCACTCACACGCGCTGTCTCAACTCCATGAAAACCGTCAAATCATTCCCCCGCAAAGTCAAGGAAATAGCCAACACCTTCATCACGCTGGCCGATGGCACGCGACTCGCCGCGCGCATCTGGTTGCCAGCCGATGCTGACAAGAAACCGGTACCCGCGATTCTGGAATATCTGCCCTACCGCAAACGCGACGGCACGCACGTGCGCGATGCGCTCACTCACCCGTACATCGCAGGACACGGCTACGCTTGCGTGCGCGTGGACATGCGTGGCAATGGCGAGTCCGATGGCGTCATGCGCGACGAATATACGCAGCTGGAACTTGACGATGCCTGCGAAGTCATCGCCTGGTTGCGTGCGCAGCCCTGGTGCAGCGGCAACGTGGGCATGATGGGAATTTCCTGGGGTGGTTTCAACAGCCTGCAGGTTGCAGCCATGCGTCCCGAAGGCCTCAAAGCCATCATCACCTTGTGCTCCACCGATGACCGCTATACCGATGACATCCACTACAAAGGTGGTTGTCTGCTCAACGAAAACCTGGGCTGGTCTGCCACCATGTTTGCGTACTCTTCACGCTCCCCCGATCCCGCACTGGTGGGCGAACGCTGGCGTGACATGTGGCTGCAACGGCTGGAGGCCGAACCGCTGCTGGCCATCGACTGGCTGCAGCATCCGCACCGCGACGCCTACTGGAAACATGGTTCCGTCAACGAAGACTACAGCGCCATTCAGGCTGCCGTGCTGGCAGTGGGTGGATGGAATGACGCCTATACCAATGCAGTGCCGCGTCTAGTCAGCAATCTGACGTCTCCAACGAAGGGCATCATCGGCCCTTGGGCACACAAGTACCCGCATTTCGCCGTACCCGAACCACGCATCGGCTTTTTGCAGGAAGCACTGCGCTGGTGGGATCAGTGGCTCAAGGGAGACGACACCGGTGTACAAAAAGACCCGGCGTTTCGCACTTACATCATGGACCTGGGCCGCCCGGGCGGAACCGTGTCTCAAATTCCGGGACGTTGGGTAACTGACAGCCAGTGGCCGTTCGACAAGGGCGAAGTGCAACGCTGGCATCTCAACAGCGATGGCTTGTCACAAACCAAGGGACGTGCCACCAAGCAGAACCACAGTACGGCGCAATCCGTGGGTGGTGACGGCGGCGAGTACTGCATCATCTGGCTGGGGCCGGAATTTGCCGGCGACCAGCGCCATGACGACTCGGGTTCACTCACCTTCGACAGTGAAGCGCTGAAGCAGGACCTCGATGTGGTGGGGGCGCCGGCACTCACACTAAAGTTCAGTGTGGACAAGCCCGTTGCCAATGTGGCCGTGCGACTCAACTCCATCTGGCCCGACGGTGCGGTTTCGCGCCTGACTTATGCGGTTTTCAATCTTTGCCACCGCGATGGCCACGAAAAACCGCAGGCACTCGAGCCCGGCAAGACCTACACCGTGCGCATCGCCCTCGACGATGTCGCCGTTTGCGTTCCCAAGGGACACAAGTTGCGGGTGTCTGTGTCGACCAGCTACTGGCCCATGATCTGGCCCGCACCAGAACCGGTCACCCTGACGTTGCACACGGCGGCGACTTTCATCGACGTGCCTGTTCGTTCCCGCAGCGGCAGCAAGAAAGTACCGGTATTTGCCGCACCGGAAGCCGCAACGCCGGTCAAACTCATAGAGCACAGCAAGCCCAGCAATCTGCGGGAACTCACACGCGATCAAGCAACAGGTGAAACCCGCTTGGCCATCGTGGATGACTTTGGCCGCACCACCATCGCCGAGCACGGACTGGAGATTTGGGCCTGCGGTCGCGAGACCTATCGCATATTGCCAAACGACCCCCTATCTGCGCGGCAGGAATGCCACTGGACGGAGGAGCGCAGCCGTGGCGACTGGAAAGTGCGTACAGAAACCTATTCGAGTTTGACGGCCAGCAAAACGCACTGGCATGTGGCAGGAAGACTTGAAGCTTATGAAAATGACGCCCTGATTTGGAGCCGAAATTGGGATCAAAAAATAAAGCGAAATCTGCTTTGAATTTTGTTGATGGGATAACATTTTTCGGACTTATCAGAGCCTGCCCAAAACCCTTATATGCACGCGACTTGCGACAACTCTTTTGCGACTGAGTGGGTGTGAATCCATTTAGAAAACTGGCTCTTTCCCAATTAAAAATAATGCGCTAAGGGAATACGCGAATGAATATTGCATGGGTAATTGCAATACTATTGATGCGGGGCGGCATGCAAATTGCGCTCGTAAATTTTCGGCAAGCTCATCACCCAAAAGAGTGCGCCGAAATCCCTTACTTGAATTGATTGGAGATCTTCAAACATGGCAATGATCGAAAATAAAACGGACTCTGGACTTATCCTGGATCGCCGTCAGCTCATCCTCGGAGCATCCGCCGTTGGACTATCGGCAGCTTTCAGCTCCATGCCAGCAATGGCTGCAGGCGCACCCAAGAAAGGTGGCGTATTGCGCATGGGTGTGGAAGGTGGATCTCCATCTGACAGCCTGGACCCCCGCACCTACGCTGACTCCATTCCAATCAACATCAGCCTGATGCTGTGGAACTGCCTGGTGGAAGTGGCCGACAACGGCGACGCCACCGGTGAACTGTTTGAAAGCTGGGAAGTCAAACCCGGCGCAACCGAGTGGCTGTTCAACATCCGCAAGGGCGTCACCTTCACTTCCGGCAAAACACTTGACGCCGATGACGTCATCTACTCGCTCAACATGCACCGCGGCGAAACCAAGTCTCCCGCCAAGGCGCTGCTCAACGACATCACCGACATCAAGAAAGTTAACGCCAATCAAGTTCAGATCACCATGAGCAACGGCAATCTGGACTTGCCGTTCAATCTGAGCGACTACCACCTGATCGTGGTTCCCAACGGCTTCACCGACTGGAGCAAGCCCGACGGCACCGGCGCATTCACCATGGAAGAGTTTCAACCTGGTGTTCGCTTTGTTGCCAAGCGCAAGCCCGGTAACTACTGGAAGCCCAACCGCGGCAACTTTGACCGCGTAGAACTGCGTTACATCGGTGACGCTGCTGCACGCTCGCAGGCACTGATGACCGGTCAGGTCGACGTCATCAACCGCGTGGACCCCAAGACTGCTGCACTGCTGGCAAAGAACCCGAAGCTGCGCATCTCGCGCACACCTGGCATGGGCAACCGCTTTGCGTTTGTTGCGCACACCGACAAGGATCCTTACAGCAACAAGGACCTGATGATGGCGCTCAAGTACGGTATTGATCGCAAGAAGATCGTGGACAACGTCTTCTCCGGTTACGCCTCCATCGGTAACGACCACACCGTCGGCACCAAGATGAAGTACTACGACACCAAGCAGAAGCAGACTCCCTACGATCCCGACAAGGCCAAGTTCTATTACAAGAAGTCTGGTGTGACGGCTCCCATCGAGCTGCAAGTGTCCGAAGGCGCCTTCTCCGGTGCAACCGACGCAGGTCAGGTCTATCAGGAATCCCTGGCCAAGGCTGGCATCAACCTCGACCTTAAGCGCGTCTCCGGTGACGGCTACTGGGACAACGTCTGGCTCAAGGTACCGTTCTGCGCGGTGTACTGGGGCAATCGTCCCACCATCGACAACCAGCTCACCAGCACCTTCTTCGGTGGACTGAAGAATCCCTGGAACGACACCCACTTCCAGAACGAAGAGTTCAGCAAGACCCTGGTTGCGGCCCGCGTTGAAATGGATCAGAAGAAGCGTGGCGCCATGTATGCGCGCTGCCAAGAGCTGATTGCGCAGAACTCCGGCATGGTGTGCTTCGCTGTTCAGGACTACCTGGACGCTTGCTCCACCAAGCTGCAAGGTCTGACCATCTCCGGTCGCTACGATCTGGCTGATGACCGCATTGCTGAAAAAGGCTGGTTTGCCTGATCAGGTTCCCAGTTAGAACAACGTATGTCGGTTACCGAATGGTGTGAGCACCATTCGGGCTCGAAAATTGCGTTGTGTGCATCGCGACGGATATGAAACATGAATAGCGGGGCGGGACACAAGTCCCACCTGCTATTTTTATTTGATATGAATAAATAAAGAACATGCCATGGCGAAACTGATACTCAACCGGCTGCTACTGGGCGTTCTGACGCTGTTTGCAGTGTCCATTCTGATTTTTGTGTGCACCCAGATCCTGCCCGGTGACGTGGCCTCGGCGGTCTTGGGCCAGGGCGCAACGCCAGAAGCACTGGTGATCTTCCGCAAGGAACTGGGCCTGGATGTGCCAGCCTATCTGCGCTACATCCATTGGCTCACCGGCGCCCTGCACGGCGATCTGGGAGTGGCACTCACCAACAAGCGCGTAATCGTGGATGAAGTGTTGCCCCGCCTGGGCAATACCCTGTTCCTGGCCGGTTATGCCGCGCTGATCGCGATTCCAGTGGCCGTGGGGCTTGGTATCTTCTCCGCCATCAATGAAGGCAAGCTGTCCGACAAGCTGGCCAACATCGTTACGTTGACGGCTATCTCGTTGCCCGAATTCTTCATCGCCTACCTGCTGATCATCTTTATGGCAGTGGATGTCGACTGGTTCCCTTCTCTATCCACCGTCTACAAGGGCATGCCGTTCTCCGAGCGGGTGTACCAGACCACCCTGCCAGCCATCACCCTGACATTGCTGGTGGCGGCGCACATGTTGCGCATGACACGCAGCTCGGTGCTGTCGGTGATGTCCACACCTTACATTGAAATGGCCTTTCTCAAGGGTGCCAAGCGCGGGCGCGTGATCGTGCGTCATGCGCTTCCCAATGCGGCAGCCCCCATCATCACCGTGGTGGCCCTGAACCTTGCCTACCTGGTGGTGGGCGTCGTGGTGATCGAGGCCGTATTTGTCTACCCCGGTCTGGGTCAATTGATGGTGGATGCGGTTTCCAAGCGCGATGTGCCGGTGATCCAGGCCTGCGGCCTGGTGTTTGCCATGGTGTTCGTCACGCTCAATACGCTGGCCGACATTCTGGTGATTCTGGTCAACCCCCGCTTGCGCCACAAGCGCTGAATTCAAGGAAGCGACACATGAAAGTCTTTGGACACAAACCCACCCTGTCCGCCTGGTTCGGCTTGACCGTGGTGGCCATCTTCATTTTCGTATCCATCTTCACACCCTGGCTGGCCCCCTACGGTCAGTCCGCCAATGTCGGCGGTACCTGGGATGAACCCTCGCGCGCCATGCTGCTGGGTGCAGACCAGATCGGCCGCGACATGCTCACCCGCATCATGTACGGCGCCCGCATGACCATTGGTGTGGCGCTGGCCATCACCTTGCTGTCCTTCCTGATCGGCATCGTGCTGGGCTTTGTCAGCGCCGTCATGGGCGGCTGGGTCGACATCTTCTTCAGCCGTCTGGTCGATGTGATGTTGTCCATTCCCGGCCTGATCTTTGCGCTGATCATTCTGGGCGTGTTCGGCTCCAGCATCCCGGTGCTGATCATGACCATCGCGGTGCTGGACTCCACCCGGGTGTTCCGGCTGGCGCGTGCGCTGGGCATGAACCTGACCGTGATGGAGTACGTGGAGGCTGCGCGCCTACGTGGTGAAGGCCTGTGGTGGATCATCCGCCGCGAGATCCTGCCCAACGCCTGGGCGCCGCTGATCTCCGAATTCGGCCTGCGCTTCTGCTTCAACTTCCTGTTCATTGCCGGCCTGTCCTTTCTGGGCCTTGGCATTCAGCCGCCCTACGCCGACCTGGGCGGCATGGTGCGCGAGAACGCCGCGGCCATCAACTTCGGAATGATGGCCCCCATCTACCCCGCCACGGCCATTGCCCTGCTCACCGTGTCGGTGAACCTGGTGGTGGACTGGATGCTGTCCATCGATGCACGCCCCTCCGGCGCGCAAGCCGAACTCTAAGGAACACCTGGACATGAGCGATCAACTGATTCTGGAAATCAAGGGCCTGCGACTGGAAAGCATCGCCGGCAACGTCATCGTGGACAACGTGGACGTCAAGGTCAACAAGGGTGAAGTGCTGGGCTTGATTGGCGAGAGCGGCGCAGGCAAGTCCACCATTGGTCTGTCCAGCATGTGCTACGCCCGCGCCGGTGTGCATATTGCTGGCGGCGAAATCATTCTGGGCGGCACCAATATCCGCGCGCTCAATGCCGACGGTCGGCGTGGTGTGCGGGGCAAGCGCATTGCCTACATCGCACAGAGCGCTACCGCCGCCTTCAACCCGGCCCACACGCTGATGGACCAGGTCTGTGAAGCGCCCACCATCCACAAGCTGATGTCGCGCAGCGAAGCGGAAGCCTGGGCCCGCCAACTCTTCAAGGCGCTGGACCTGCCGGATCCCGAGAATTTCGGTGCCCGCTATCCGCACCAGGCTTCCGGCGGCCAACTGCAGCGCGCCATGGCGGCAATGGCCATGTCCTGCCGACCCGACGTGCTGATCCTGGACGAGCCCACGACTGCACTGGACGTAACCACCCAGATCGAAGTGCTGATTCTGCTCAAGTCGCTGATTCACCAGTACAAGACGGCAGCGATCTACATCACCCACGATCTGGCCGTGGTGGCCCAGGTGGCGGACCGCATCAAGGTGCTGCGCCATGGCAAGGAAGTCGAAGAAGGCCTGACTGCACAAATCCTGCACGATGCCAAGCAGGACTACACGGCACGCCTGGTGAAGGTGCGCGGTGCCGCGGCCAGCGAACGCGCTGCCCCGGACACGGTCAAGGCAGAGGAAACCGTTCTGTCCATCAACGATTGCCACGCCTACTACGGTGCCTTCCATGTGGTCAAAGGCGTTACGCTGGACGTGAAGCGCGGTGAAACGGTGGCCGTGGTTGGCGAATCCGGCTCGGGCAAGTCCACGCTGGCCCGCGTTGTCACCGGACTGCTACCGCCCAAGAGCGGCGAGATCATTTTCCAGGGCAAAGCTTTGCCCCGCAGCCTGAAAGAGCGCAGCAAGGAGCTCAAGCGACGCATCCAGCTGGTCTATCAGATTCCCGACGTGGCCATCAATCCGCGCCAGAGCCTGATGGAAATCATTGGACGGCCGGTGCAGTTCTATTTCGGCTCCGGCCGCAAGGAAGTGGAACAGCGCGCCAAGGAACTGATCAACCTGGTCGAGCTGCCGGTGGAGTTTCTCTCACGCAGGCCGGGGCAGCTTTCCGGTGGCCAGAAGCAGCGCGTGTGCATTGCACGTGCCTTGGCGGCGCGGCCCGACATGATCATTCTGGACGAGCCGACCTCGGCACTGGACCCTCTGGTGGCGGAAGAAATTCTCACCTTGCTGCGCAAGCTGCAGCGTGAACTGGGACTGTCCTACATCCTCATCACCCACGATCTGGACGTGGTGCACCGCATCGCCCACCGTACGGCCGTGATGCTGCAAGGCAAGTTTGTTGCCTTTGATGCCACCGACAAGATCTTCGACAACCCCGAGCACCCCTATACCCAGAAGCTCATCACCGCCGTTCCGGAAATGCGCGTCGATTGGCTTGACGAGGTATTGGCCCACCGCTCTCAGGCTGCAGCCTGATATGCGCCGCACCCTGCTGCGGTAGGCGCCGCAGCAGCGGAGCATCAGCATACGCAAACCATGACATTCCTCACCCGTTGGGCGGGGGTTGCACTGATTGCGCTGGCGGCGCTGTCGTGGAGCACCGCCGGGCTGTTTCCGCGGATGGTCAGCACGGACGTGTTCACCACCCTGTTCTGGCGCTCCCTGCTCGGTGGCAGTTCGGTGCTGGCCATCCAGATGCTGTTGGGCAAAAGGGATGGCCTGTCCGCCCTCTGGCGACTGACCCGGGCAGAGCTGTGGATGTCGCTGCTGAGTTCAGGTGCCATGGTGTGTTTCATCGCTGCGTTCTTCTTCGCGCCTGTTGCCGACGTGGTGTTCATCTACAGCGCTTTTCCCGTCATCACACTGCTGCTTTCCGCCCTCGTTCTGCGCACCCGGGTGCGCACCGTGGACCTGCTGTGCACGTTGACCGTGGTGGCTGGTATGGGATTGATCGTGTGGGGCCAGTCTTCCATGCACAGCCTGCTGGGATCGGCACTGAGTTTGTTGGCAACCTTGCTGTTTGCGCTGATCACCGTGGGCATCAAGCGCCATCCGCAGGCGCAGATGATCAAGGTCACCTACATGGGCACTTTTCTGGCGGCGCTAGCCATGGCGCCCTTCTCCACCTTTGCCAATACCAGCACGCAGGATCTGGCTTGGCTCTGGCTCTACGGCGTACTGAATGTGGGCGTGGGTTTTGGCCTGTACCTGCTGGGTGTGCGGCGTACCAAGGCCGTGTTGGCATCACTGGTCTGCATGATAGAAATCCCGCTGGCACCGCTCTGGGTCTACGCCCTCTTTGGCGAAAAGGTCGCGCAGCAAAGCCTGATCGGTGGAGCAGTAATCGTGCTGGCCGTGCTGGTCAACGTGCTCAGCAGTGGACGCGGTGCCACAGCTGCCGCCGTCAATCCTGTGCCACGCGACCCATCAGCCAATCCCTGAAGTCGCTCACGCGCGCAGGCGTTGGCGCCTGGTTTTGCGGCAATACAAACCAGTAGGCGAACGGACCTTCCACGTACAGCGGGTTGTGACGCACCAGCTCACCGGACTGCAACTCCCGCACCACCATGGCCTCGTCCACGATGACCACACCGGCACCGGCAATGGCGGCGTTGATGGCCTGGTCCAGGGTACTAAAAGTCAGGCCAGGGCGCACATCCAGTGCACGTGGCCCGTGTTCGGCAATCCAGCGCTCCCACACAGGCAGACGGCTACCGCCATCGAGCACATGCAACATCGTGGCGCCAGGAATCGCGGGGGGACGCCCCTGGTTCCACAGCGAAGGTGCGCTGACCATGATGTGCCGCTCTTTCATGACCGGCTCACACACGACTCTGGGCCATGGCTGCTCTGCGTAGACGATCAGACAGTCCAGCGAGCGTGCCTCACGCACCGTGGCAATGGGGTCGGTCTTGATGGACAGGTCAATATGGGGGTAACGCGCCCGGAAATCGGAAAGCCGAGGCGCCAGCCAGCGCGTGGCAAACGTGGGGGGCACGTTGACAGACAGCATTTGTGGCCGGTGTTTGCCGGAGGCCTTGTACACAGCCACTTCCATCTCGCTGAAAAGCCGTTGCAGGGTATGGGCGAGCTCCTTGCCGGCCGGGGTGAGTTCCACGGCCTGATGCACACGTACGAACAAGGGCGTACCCAATGCCGTTTCCAGCTGCTTGACCTGTCGGCTAATCGCTCCCTGGGTCACGTGCAGCACTTCGCCCGCCTGGGTGAAGCTTCCCTCGCGGGCGGCCACCGCAAAGGCCTTGAGCGCGTTGAGCGGTGGCAGACGCTTCATAGAGCCCAGATCAGCTGATCCGCCACGGCCTGCAGTTGGTCCTGGGTCACCAGCGCCGGAGCGATTTCTGCCAGCGGGCGCAACACAAAGGCACGTTGCCACATGCGGGGGTGGGGAATGGTCAATTGCCCATCGTCCAGGGTTCGTTCACCAAAGAGCAAGATATCCAGATCCAGCGTGCGCGGCGCGTTGCGGTAGGGCCTGGCGCGCCCGGCCGCCTGTTCAATATCGTGCAGCCTTGCCAGCAGGTCATGGGGGGCAAGCCAGGTCTGCACTTCCACCACAGCGTTTACGTAGTCACCACCACCGGCATCGACCGGGGCGCTGCCGTACAAGGATGACTTGCGCGTGACAACCAGACCATCCAGATCGGCAATGGCTTGCATGGCCGACAGCACGGCACCGCGCGGGTCACCCAGATTGGCGCCCAATCCGATGTAGGCAACAACCGGCTCAGCCATTTCCTCGCTCAAGCGTCGGCTCCACCCATCTGTGGCGCGCCTCCTGCGCCGCGGTCACCGCCAGGGCGACGGCGACGGCGGCGTTTGCGTGGCGCACTGCCGCCTTCAGCGGAATCACCTAGCGCATCAGAATGTTCTGCAGAAGGATCATCCGACGGGCCCGTGGCATCTTGCCTGGGCTTATCGCGCGCCTGTGCGGGCGCACGGTGCACACGGGGTGCCTTGGGGCGTTGCTGTTGCTCGGCCCGTACTTGGTCAATCATGTCCTGACGCAGGTTGTCGTCAGCCATGCTGAACTCCTGCCACCAGTCGGCCAGCACTTCATCAATCTCGCCCGCATCCGCACGCAGCCGCATGAAGTCAAATGCCGCACGGAAGCGCGGCTGCTCCACCATGCCAAACGGGGTACTGCCCACGCGTTTGTCAAAACGCGGCTGCATCAGCCAGATCTCGCGCATGTCACCTGCCAGCTTGCCGCGTCCGGAGACGTCACCAATACGGGCATTGAACACGTCTTCAATGGCATCCTGCAATGCCGGGTGGCTGTGCTGCTTGTCGGCGATACGACGGGCCCAGCCGTCACGCACATCGGCCCACAGCACGCAGGCCAGCAAGAAGCTGGGTGCCACCGGTTTGCCCTCACCCACGCGGCGGTCAGTATCTTTCAGGGCCGCATTGACAAAGGGTTGAGCCGAGCGCTCGACCACCACGTCCAGCAACGGATAGATGCCCGTGGCCATGCCCAGTGTCTTGAGCTGCTCGACCGATGCCAGCGCGTGGCCGGTCTGGAGCAGCTTGAGCATTTCATCAAACAGACGGCTCTGCGGCACGTCGGCCAGCAAGGCTTGCGACTTGATCAGCGGAGCGGCCGTCTTGGGCTCCAGCTTGAAGCCCAGGCCATTGAGCTTGGCCGCAAACCGAACGGCGCGGATGATACGTACCGGGTCCTCGCGGTAGCGGGCCGTGGCGTCACCGATCATGCGCAGGGTGCGGTTCTTGGCGTCCTTCAGGCCATGGTGGTAATCGACCACGATTTGCGTCTCGGGGTCGTAGTACATGGCGTTGATGGTGAAGTCACGGCGCACCGCGTCTTCCTCCTGCGGACCCCAGACGTTGTCGCGCAACACCCGGCCGCTGGAGTCCACGGCATGCTTCATGCCGGCCAATTCGCTCTTGCTGGTCTTCTCGTTGCCTGCCACCTGCTCGGCAGCGGCGTTGTCGAGGTAGGCACGGAAGGTAGAGACTTCAATCACCTCATTCTCGCGGCCACGACCGTACACCACGTGCACGATGCGAAAGCGCCGCCCGATGATGAAGGCACGGCGAAACAGCCCCTTGACCTGTTCGGGCGTGGCATTGGTGGCCACGTCAAAATCCTTGGGACGCAGGCCCAGCAGCAGGTCGCGCACGGCCCCGCCCACAATATAGGCCTCAAAGCCGGCGCCCTTGAGCGTACGCACCACATTGATGGCACGTTCGTCTACCAGTGTGGGATCGATGCCATGGGTCGCTGCCGGCACTTCCACCCGCTTGCCAAACTTGGGGGCGGTCGCACGCGAGGTGACGCCAGCCTTTCCCAGCAGTTTGTCGATGAATTTCTTGATCAAGTCGTTTATTCCTAACTAAAGTTTGCCGACTCTCAGGCAAACAGGTCGAGTATGCGCCATTGCCGCTCTGCCGCCAGCACCCGCAGGCGATCGTCCGGGTTGGTGGCAATTGCCACATTGGCCTTCTCCAGCAGGGGCACGTCGTTGATGGAGTCGGAGTAAAAGGTGACGTGTACCGTGTCCCAGCTCAGTCCATGCTCCTTCAACCAGGCTTCGGTGCGGGTCACCTTGCCCTCACGGAAGGAGGGTACGCCCCGGATTTCTCCGGTATACCAGCCAGTGGCGCTGTCCACTTCCAGTTCGATGGCCAGCAGGTCTTTCACGCCAAACGCCTGTGCGATGGGGCGGGTCACGAACTCATTGGTGGCCGTGATGATGACCACCGTGTCACCGGCGTCCTGATGCTGGCGCACCAGTTCGCGCGCGCAGGGGCGGATGCCGGGCAGCACCACTTTCTCCATGTACTGGGCATGGGCTGCCTTGGACCTTTCCGGCCCCTGGCGGCACACCGCGGCCGTGGCAAAACGGCAATAGGCATGGATATCCAAAGTGCCCGCCTTGTACTGTGCATAGAAGGCGTCGTTCATGCGTTTGAAATCCTGCGCGTCGTTCCAGCCCAGGCCCAGGGTGAATTCGCCCCAGCTGTAGTCCGAGTCAAAGGGAATCAGGGTGTGGTCCAGATCAAACAGGGCCAGCTTCTTCAAGGTCATTGGTTCTCCAACATGGATTTAATCAAGGGGATGGTGATGGCACGCTTGGTCTGCAGGCTGTAGCCGTCCAGCAGCTCCAGCAACTCCATCAGGCTGCCGAGGTCGCGCGAAAAACGGGTGAGCATGAAATCCATCACCTCGTCGCCCAGAAACACGCCACGTGCGTCCGCTGCCTGACGCAGCACGGCACGGCGCTCCGGTTCGGTCAGCAGCTGCAGACCAAATATGTGACCCCAACCCAGCCGGGTCCGCAAATCGTCGCGCAATTGGAGTTCCGCCGGCACGGTATCGCCGGCAGCCATGACCGGGCGCTGCAGGGTTTGCGCATGCACAAACCAGTTGAAGGCCATCTGCTGCTGTGCAGCGGTGTACAGGTGCACATCATCCATCAGGATGGCTGCCCAGCCTTCGGAGTATTCCGGCGCTTCGTGAACGCTGGCATCCAGCCAGCCCACACGTGCGCCCTGCTCACGCAAGCCTTCGCGTGCGGCCTTGAGCAAATGGCTCTTGCCGCTGCCACTGGGCCCCCAGAAGTAGGTTGGCACAGGAGAGCGGGTGGCGGCGTTTGCCTTATCTCCCAGCCACAGCGTCAAGTGCTGCAGCGCGGCGGCATTGGGGCCGGCGAAAAAATTGGCCACCGTGGGGCCGGTGGACAGGCCGATATCGAGAGCAATCTGTTTCATGAACGCTGTGCACTAGCCCCGATACAAATGGCTGGCCAGATAGCCGCTTTGCACGCGGCGGATGGCGACCAGCAGCACGGCGCTTACCGGCAAGGCAACCAGCACCCCCAAAAAACCGAACAACTGGCCAAACGCCAACAAGGAAAAAATCACCGCCAGGGGGTGCAAACCAATGCGTTTGCCCACCAGCCGGGGGGTCAGCACAAAGCCCTCCAGCACCTGCCCGGCGCCAAACACCGTGATCAGCATGATGATGGTATGGGACAACCCGGCATCCGCAGAAAACTGCAACACCCCGGCAAAGCTGGCCAACAGCAAGCCCAGGCCAAACCCAAGATAGGGCACAAATACCGCCAGCCCGGTAAACACGCCGATGGGTAACGCCAGATCCAGTCCAAAGAGCTTGAGTCCCAGGCTGTAGTACACCGCCAGTAGCAGCATGACCAGCAGCTGCCCACGCAGGTATTGGCCCAGTACCGCATCCGCATCCCGCACAAATGCATCCGTGGGCGGGCGCAACTTGGGAGGAATGAGCTGGCGCACCTGACCGACCAACTTCTCCCACTCCATCAACAGGTAAAACAAGGCCACCGGAATCAGCACCAGGTTGCCCACCAGGGAAAAGGCCACGTTTCCGCCGATCTTCAGCGAAGACAACACCGAGCCCATGGCGTCCTGGAAATTGGTATCCAGATAGGTCTTGACGAAGCTCTTGACACTTTCCATGTCCAGGGCGACCTGAAAGCCCCATTGGGTGAGCAGCGGCTGCAGCAGCGCGCTGACCTTCTGCAGCAGCAAGGGCAATTGGTCCCGCATCTGCGGCAATTCCTTGGCCAGGATGGGAACAATCAGTAAGACGATGGCGGTCAAGGCCACTACAAACAGCAACTCCACCAGCATGACCAGCAGCGCACGCGGAATGCGGCCGCGCCCCAGGCGATCCAACCCATCCACCAAAGGCGTGAGGGCGTAGGCCAGCACAGCGGCCACCACAAAGGGCGCCAGCACCGGCGCCAGCAGCCACAAAGCGAGGACAAACACGGCTGCAATTGCGCCCCATGCGGCGATACTTTTTTGGGTGGGGGTGAATTGCATACAGGAGGGGGAGGTGGGAACCCTTAAAATCAAGGCAAATTCTATCGGGCTTGATGAAGCCTAAGCCCCAAGTACCTTTTCATGACCCAATCCAACTCCCCCACTCCCCTCTCCTATAAAGACGCCGGTGTCGACATTGACGCAGGTGACGCCCTGGTTGAGCGTATCAAACCCCTGGCCAAGAAAACCATGCGCGAGGGCGTGCTGGCTGGTATTGGAGGTTTTGGCGCCCTGTTTGAAGTGCCCAAGCGCTACAAGGAACCCGTGCTGGTGAGCGGCACCGACGGCGTGGGCACCAAGCTCAAGCTGGCGTTTGAATGGAATATGCACGACACCGTGGGCATCGATCTGGTGGCCATGAGCGTGAACGACGTGCTGGTGCAAGGTGCCGAGCCCCTGTTTTTCCTGGATTACTTTGCCTGCGGCAAGCTGGACGTGGACACGGCGGCTGCCGTGGTCGGCGGCATTGCCAAGGGTTGCGAACTCTCCGGTTGCGCGCTGATTGGTGGTGAAACGGCCGAAATGCCGGGCATGTACCCCGCCGGTGAATACGATCTGGCCGGTTTTGCTGTGGGCGCCGTCGAAAAGTCCAAGATCCTGACCGGAGCCGACGTCAAGCCGGGTGACGTGGTGTTGGGCCTGGCCAGCAGCGGCGTGCACTCCAACGGCTTTAGCCTGGTGCGCAAGTGCATCGAGCGCGCCGGCAGCAACGCCCCAGCCACGCTGGATGGAAAACCCTTCAAGCAAGCGCTGATGGAGCCTACCCGCCTGTATGTGAAGAATGTGCTCACGGCGTTGGCCGCCCACCCGATCAAGGCCCTGGCCCATATCACGGGTGGTGGTCTGCTGGAAAACATTCCCCGCGTGCTGCCAGAAGGAACCGCTGCCCATCTGAAAAAAGGCAGCTGGCCCCAGACCGAGCTGTTTGCCTGGCTGCAGAAGACCGCCGGCATCGACGACATCGAGATGAACCGCACCTTCAACAACGGTATCGGCATGGTGGTGGTCATCGATGCCGCCCAGGCCGAGGCCTGTGCTGCCACTCTGCGTGCCGCAGGTGAGACCGTCTACACCATTGGAAGCATCGCTGCGCGCGGTGACACCGCCGCCGTCGTGGTTGCCTGAAGCACATTCCGATTCGTTAGCGGCCAATCCTGGCGGTGCGGTATGCCGCCATGGCCAGTGCAAGGGCCATGCTTGTCAACACCGCCGCCATGGCAAACGTGAAGTGCATGCCGCGCGCAATGGATTGCGGAGCTGCTGTGGAGATATCTGCGGTCTGTGCCGCAAACGCAAACACCGCCCCCATGACGGATGCGCCGGTAACCAAACCCAGATTGCGTGACAGGGTCAGCAAGCCCGAAATCAGCCCGCGCTGATCCGCCTGCACATCCACCATGACCGCCGTATTGTTGGCCGACTGGAAGAGCTGGTAACCGGGCGTCAGGATGGCAATACCCGTGACGTAACCCGCAATGCCCAGAGCGGCCGGGATGTTGCACAGCGCCAAGGCACCTAGCGTCATTGCCACCAGACCGGCCAGGGTGATGCGCGAAGTGCCCCAGCGGTCCACCATGCGCCCGGACACGACTCCACCAAATACGGAAATCAGCGGTCCCACCGACATGACGGCACCCACCATCGAAGTGGCCAGACCCAGACCGCGCGCCAGATAGAACGGCCCGACAACCAGCGTTGCCATCATCACCGTGGACACCAGCGCATTCATGGCCAGGCTGGCGCACAACGCCCTGTTGCGAAACAAGGCCAAATGGATCAGAGGAGATCCGGCCGTCGCCTGTACCCACACAAACGCACCGACTCCCAGGGTAGCGGCTCCCAGCAGGGCATAGTTGAGCGCCTCCCAATGGCTGCGCCCGGTCGTCATGGCCAGCGCATAGGCGGCCAGGGTCAGGGCCAGTAGAAACGCACCCAGGTGGTCGAATCCCGGTGGCAAATGGGCCAATGCGCGCCGGTCCATGGGCAGATGGCGCCAGGCCAATACAAAGGTCAGGATGCCCATTGGAACATTGACCAGAAACAGCGCTGGCCAACCGAATTCGGACACCAATGCGCCACCCAGCGACGGACCCAACGCCGTACCGATGGCGGACATGGTGGCCAGCAAGCCCATGGCGCTGCCGGTCTTGGCCTTGGGCACCGTCTGCCCCACAAAGGCCATGGTCAGCGCCATCATGACCGCCGCACCCAGACCCTGCACCGCCCTGGCGGCTATCAGCAACCAGAGCCAGGGAGATATACCGCACACCACCGACGCCAGCGTGAACAGTGCGATGCCTGCCAGCAGCAGACGCTTGCGACCCACAAGGTCCCCCAGACGGCCCACACTGACAATCAACGTGGTGATGGCCAGCAAATAGGCGATCACCACCCATTGAACCGCCTGAAACGGGGCGCCAAAGGCTTGCGCGAGTGCCGGCAGCCCCACATTGGCAATGCTGGTCCCCATGGACGACAACAGGATGGAAAGTGACAGGCTGCCGATTGCCCAGCCCCAAGGTGAAGTCTGTAGCGCAGCCGTTTCGCGCAACGGCGTGGCTTGCTTCAACGGGTCGATTTTCAACATGATGGATTCCTTTGTTTGCCCCGGGAAGAGGCGTTGAAGGAAGCTTATGTTTTTGAGTGACATGGCGGAAGACGCAGCATTTGCAATGTATACCTGCATCAAACGCCACCTCGTACGCAAACATGCTATGGTCTGGCCATGGTCCGCCCCGATCTCAACCAACTCCTGACCCTGGACGTCTTGCTGTCCGAGTGCAATGTGGCCCAGGCAGCCAAGCGCCTGCATTTGAGCCCGTCCGCCATGAGTCGGGCTTTGGCCAGACTGCGCGAGTCCACCGGCGACCCCCTACTGGTCCGTGCCGGGCGCGGGCTGGTACCCACACCCCGGGCATTGGAGCTGCGCGACAGCATCGGTCCCCTGGTACAGCAGGCCCAAGCGGCATTGCGCCCGGCTCAGAAACCCAAACTCCGGCAGCTGGCCAGAACCTTCACCATCCGAACCAGCGAAGGCTTTGTGGAGAACTTCGGTCCCGCCCTCATCGAGCGCGTGGCGGCTGACGCACCCCAGGTGCGGCTGCACTTTCTGCCCAAGTTCAACAAGGAAAGCCATTTGTTGCGCGATGGCAGCGTGGACCTGGAGACTGGTGTGGTCGGCCAGGCTGCAAGCCCGGAGCTGCGTACCCAGGCACTGTTTCGCGACCGCTTCGTCGGTGTGGTGCGCAGTGGTCATCCCTTGGGGGAAGGCGAGATGACTCCCCAACGCTATGCATCCGGCAAGCATGTACTGGTGTCGCGCCTGGGGTTGGACAAGGGTGCACTGGACGAAGCCTTGAACGCCCAAGGGGTGAAGAGAGATATCGTCACGGTGGTGGGCGGCTTTGCAACCGCCCTGGCGCTGGCGCGCGCATCGGACCTGATTGCCAGCGTACCCGAACGGCATACCGGCAATCTGCGTGACGGCATGCACAGTTTCGCGCTGCCGGTTTCCACTCCGGAAATAACGGTGTCCCTGCTCTGGCATCCCCGCATGCACGCCGACCCCGCGCATCAGTGGCTGCGCGCTTGCGTGCGTGAAGTATGCGCCGGGGACTCTCTCCAACCGGATGTCTGAAAATGTACGATACGTGTCGGTCTGCGCGTGGCGCCACCTGATGTCTCCTAGGAGAATTAGGGCTTATCTACCTTAACCCCCAAGGAATACACCATGAATACATGTCTCTTAGTGATCGATGCGCAAGAGTCCTTTCGCCAGCGCCCGTCCTGGAATGAAGCCCTGGCGGCCGCCTATCTTGCTGAACAGAATGCGCTGATCAGCGGTGCTGTGGCAAAGGGCATTCCCGTCATCCGCATCTTCCACAGCGATCCACCTGAAGAGGCAGGCAACCCGTTTTCCCTGGTCTCGGGTTTTGTCCGTCCTGTGCAGGGGCTGGCCGACTTTTCTGCCGCCGCCACATTTACCAAGGGTCGCCATAGCGCACTGGTGGGCACCGGACTGCAGGTGTGGTTGACCGAAAACCATATCCGCAAAATCATCGTCAGCGGAATCCGCACCGAGCAGTGCTGCGAAACCACGGCGCGCCATGCCTCCGACCTGGGTTGGGAGATCGACTACGTGCTTGATGCCACCCTGACCTTTGACATGACCCAACCCAATGGCCAACCCCTGAGCGCCGCTGACATCAAGGCTCGCACCGCCACCGTTCTGGATGGCCGCTTCGCCCGCGTGTGCTCGGTGGCGCAGGCGCTGGAAGCTTCGGCCTGATCGCTGCGTACAGCCAAGGAACCCTCATGCTGGAACTGCGACCCAACTGCGAATGCTGCGACGCTGATCTGGGCCCAGGCTCCGAGCAGGCGCGCATCTGCACCTTCGAATGCACCTTCTGCGCCAAATGTGCGGACACGCTGCTGCATGGCAGCTGCCCCAACTGCGGCGGCGAACTGCTGCAAAGGCCACGCCGACCAGAGGCAAAACTGGCCAACAACCCGGCGTCAACGCAGCGGGTGTTCCAGGCCGGCTTGCGTGAGCATCTTGCGGGCACAACGAGGTGAGCATGGCCCAGGCCCGCGAGGTAGTGTTCCTGCTGTTGCCCGAGAGCCTGATCCTGGATTGGGCCGGTCCGGCAGAAGCGCTTCGCATTGCCAACGACATCCTGCTGGCCCAGGGTCAGGCGGAGCCATTTCGTTTGCGCTATGTCAGCCCGTTGCCGCAGACCATGAGCTCGGTAGGCGTTGCCATTGCCGGACTGGAACCACTGCCTGCCGCCCTGCCCTTGCCGACCTGGGTGGTCGTGGTGGGGCAGCCAGGCCCCTTCATTGACGTGGAAAGCCCAGCCATGCGCAGCGCGCTGGAATGGCTCAGTGGCTTGAGGCTGCAAAACGGCACACTGGAGCTTCTCGCCATCTGTGCCGGCACTGTGCTGGCGGCGCATGCCGGTCTGCTGAACGGGCGACGTGCCACCACACACCACCAGCATCTGGAAGAACTGCAGTCCGTTGCCCCCGCATGCCAAGTGGTGAGCAACCGGGTGTTTGTGGAGGACGCACCGGTTTTCAGCAGTGCGGGAGTCACCACCGGGATCGATCTGGTGCTGCATCGCATCGGCGCCCTGTGCGGGCCGGCGCTTGCCGCGCAGGTGGCACAAACCATGGTGGTGGCGATGCGGCGCGGGCCGCAAGACCCTGAGCTGTCGCCGTTTCTGTCCTATCGCAACCACCTGCACCCCGCGCTGCACCGGGTGCAGGACGCCATTGGCAGTGCGCCGGCCAACGATTGGAATCTGGAAGCCATGGCCCATATTGCCCACACTTCACCTCGGCATTTGACCCGCCTGTTTGTGGAGCATGCGCAGGTCGCTCCCCTGGCCTATCTCAGGCAGATACGTCTGGCGGTGGCGCAGAGTGCGTTGCGCAGCGGTCGCAATGTCACGCAGGCGGCAGAAATGGCCGGATTTGGCTCGGATACCCAGTTGCGCCGGGCCTGGCGCCAGTTTGGCGTGCACGGCACGCCCTCACAACACCAGGCTTAGCCTTCGTCGCGCCGTAGCTCGTCGACCCGGTCGGCAATGGCGTTGACGTCCACCAGATCGTCCGTGTTGACCAGATAGCACTCCAGGTCAGCCAGCGCCTGCTCGGTATTGCCCATTTCGGCGTGTGCCAGTCCGCGATCACGGTACTCGGCCCAGGCCTCGGGCAGCAACACAATCAGCCGCTCCATCACGGCCAGCATGCGCGGCCAGTCCTCCTGGGTGCGGTAGATCTCCTTGAGGTTACGCAGCATGCGGGCAATGATGTCGCGCGGCGGCGCGCTCTGCAGGTACAGACCCAGCGGCACGTCCATGTCCTCCAGTGATTCATCCTGCTGGCGGAACGGTTCCAGCCGCTCAGCCAGCTGTTCGCGGCTTAGCGACTGCCCGGTCATGGGGTCAATCACGGCTTGGCCCAAAGGCAGGTTGATTTTCACCATGAAATGGCCGGGAAAGCCCACGCCCCGCACGGACAGGCCCAGCCCTTGCGCCAGCTCCATCCACAGCAGCCCCAGGGAGATGGGAATGCCACGGCGCGTGCGCAGCAGCGTATGGACAAAGCTGTTGTCAGGATCGTAGTAGTTGTTGACATTGCCGCCAAAGCGCAAGTCCTGGAAGAAGAAATGGTTGAGGATGCGCAACTTGTGCAGCTGGCCCGCGTCCGCTGGCAAACGCCTGCGCAGCCGCTCCAGCAGATGATCCACCTCGCCCAGAACGGTCTGGACGTCCAGCTCCGGGTATTCGTCCTGCGCCAGACTGACAGCTGCCTCAAAAAGGGCAAAGTTGGCGTCGCTCTGCACCAGATTGGCAAAGTAATCCAACGGCGATGGCACATCGTATGAAAGGTTCATAACCATGTTTGCCTCTGCATCCCCTTCTTGGCTACCGACGCAAAAACTGGCGTGGATTCAAGCCTGCAGCCCACACCGCACCCAGGTACACCAGCACCGCACCCACCAGTGTCGCTGCCAGCAATACGATGCGTTTGAAACTTTCACTTCGCAACGCGATCCAGTCCACACTGTTGGCTGCCCACAGCAGGTAAACCACCAACAGCGCACTGCCAGCCAGCACCTGCAACAAAAACCGTCCCCAACCGGGCTCCGGCTTAAAGGTACCGCGGCGGATCAAGCCCGTCAACAGCAGCCCCGCATTGAGCATAGCCGCAAGACCAATGGAAAGGGACAAGCCTGCAACGTGGTACAGAGGCACCAAAACCACATTCATGACCTGGGTGAGCACCAGAATGGCCACGGCGATACGTACCGGCGTCTTGATGTCCTGGCTGGCGTAGTAGCCTGGCGCCAGCACCTTGATGGCCACCAGTCCCAGCAGGCCTGCAGCGTAACCCATCAGCGCCAGGGTTGTCTGTTGCACGTCATCCGCGGTAAAGGCGCCGTAGTGGTACAAGACCGCCACCAGCGGCTTGGCAAAAATCAGCAACCCGATGGCCGAGGGAGCCGACAACACCACCACGATGCGCAGCCCCCAATCCAGAAAGGCGGAATAGCGCTGCATGTCACCGGACGCCCTGGCTGCAGCCAATTGAGGCATCAGCACCACGCCCAGAGCCACGCCCAACATGGCCGTGGGGAACTCCATCAACCGGTCCGCATAGGTCAGCCAGCTCACGCTGCCAGTAGGCAAGTGTGAAGCGATCTGGGTGTTGATGAGCAGGGAAATCTGCGCCACGCTGACGCCCAGCAAGGCAGGCATCATCAGTTTGCCAATGCGCCGGGTACCGGGATCGGCTATGGAGACCTTCACGCTTTGCCAAGTCAAGCCAATGCGCGGCAGCAGGTTGAGCCTGTGCAGCGCCGGGATCTGTACCGCCAATTGCAGCACGCCCCCGATCATGACGCCAACGCCCATGGCGTAAATCGGTTCGATTCCCTTGGTCTTGAACCAAGGAGCCAGCCACCAGGCGGCGGAAATCATGGAGAAATTGAGCAACACCGGCGTTGCCGCTGAGACGGCAAAGCGCTTCCAGGTATTGAGCACGCCGGAAGACAGCGCCACCAGCGACATGAACCCGATGTAGGGGAACATGAAGCGGGTCATGAATACCGCCGTGTCGTATCCATGCGCGTTTTGCTGCAAGCCGCTGGCCATCAGCCACACCAGCACCGGAGCCGCCAGAACGCCCAGCACACAAGTCAGCAGCAGCGTCCAGGCCAGCAAGGTCGCCACATGGTTGATCAGCAGCCTTGTTGCGTCATCCCCGTGCTGGGCCTTGCTGGCAGCCAGCACCGGCACAAAGGCCTGGCTGAAGGCGCCTTCGGCGAACAGGCGGCGAAACAGGTTGGGGATGCGGAACGCCACGTTGAAGGCGTCGGTCATGGCGCTGGCACCGAAAGTGGATGCCACCAACAGTTCGCGAACCAGGCCGGTTATGCGGGATGCCAGCGTCAGCAGGGATACAGTAGATGCAGATTTGATTAGGCTCACCGGGCCGAGTGTAGCGCCCATGCCCCCAAGGCCAGTTTGCCTGGGTTGTAACCGGGTGGTACAATCGCGGGCTTTGCTGACAACATCCTCAGACACAAGGAATTACTTATATGGCATCTGGAAAACCCAAGAAAAAGAACCCGCGCCTGGCGTCGGGCCGTAAGCGCGTCCGTCAGGACGTCAAGATCAACGCAGCGAACACCTCCCTGCGTTCCAAATACCGCACCGCGGTAAAGAATGTGGAAAAGGCAGTTCTGGCTGGTGACAAGACCAAGGCCGGTGAACTGTTTGCCAAGATGCAAGCCGTGGTGGACACCGTGGCCGACAAGGGCATCTTCCACAAGAACAAGGCAGCTCGCGACAAGAGCCGTCTGGCTACCAAGGTGAAAGCCTTGGCACTCGCCGCCTAATCACTTAGGCATTCGCACGGACCCTTCTGGGGTCTGCCGTTTGTAACGGGTGCGCTGTCAACAAAGCAAAAAGCCGCTCCTCGGAGCGGCTTTTTTGTGGGCGACCGGGGTTGACGCCGGAAATTTGCCGCCGGGCCGCCCCAAGGCAAATGCGGCCCCCTTGGGGGGCAGGAAGCCACACGCAGTGGGCGACCGTGGGGGCTATTTCCTTTCGGGAGGCTCTGGACGGGTTTCGCTCACCTGCAGATCATTGTCACGGGCAAAGTGCACGCAAAAGTCCCAGGCCATCACGTTGTGGTCGCGCAGCTCGCTGTGCACGATGACGCATTTGGTGTTGCCAATCGAGGTGGGGACGCACCAGGGGGAATAAGCGATATGGCTACCGGGCCGCGCTCCACCGGGTCGGAACTGACTCATCACCCCGGCCAGACGCTCAGCCCAGTCGCTGGGTCTGAAGGTCTTGCCCTGGTTGGTCACACCCAGGATGTAGAGTTTTTTGGCGGAAGAGGAATCCATATCGGTAATGAAGCGCTGGCGCTTGTACGTGAGCACACAGGTGTTGCAGCGCACAAGAATTCTACCCTTTCATCTGTCACACCTCTGACAACAGCCAGGTAAAAAATAGGCACCGTGATGGTGCCCTGTGTTGCCGTGAAGGTGACGTGCATATGCGCCTAAAATCAGCGTTCAACGGCCCAACCTGCGTTGGGCCGAAGTTTTTTCTACCAGTCCGGAGTGAAAGCATGTCTAGCGAAAAGTCCCCGTCCGTTCCCAGTTCACCCCACGTGATGAACACCTATGGCCGCCTGCCTGTTGCCTTGTCGCACGGCCAGGGCTGCCGCGTCTGGGACACCAATGGGCGAGAGTACCTGGACGGCTTGGGCGGCATTGCCGTCAATACCGTGGGCCACAACCACCCCAAGCTGGTGGCGGCGCTGCAAGACCAGGTGACCAAGCTGATTCACACCTCCAACTACTATCACATCCCTCTGCAGGAGCAACTGGCCAGCTTGTTGGTCGAGCGCTCCGGCATGACCAATGTGTTCTTCTGCTCCACCGGCCTGGAAGCCAATGAAGCCGCGCTCAAGCTGGCGCGCAAGTTCGGCCACGACAAAGGCATTGAACGCCCCGAAATCGTGGTTTACGAAAAAGCCTTCCATGGCCGCTCCATTGCCACATTGAGCGCTACCGGCAACCCCAAGGTGCAGGCGGGCTTTGGGCCGCTGGTCGAAGGTTTCATCCGCGTGCCGGTCAACAGCATCGAAGCACTCAAGGCTGCGACCACCGGCAACCCCAACGTCGTGGCCGTGTTCATGGAAGCCATCCAGGGTGAAGGCGGCGTCAATCCCATGCATATGGACTACCTGCGCGATGTGCGCGCGCTGTGCGACGCAAAAGACTGGCTGCTGATGATCGACGAAGTGCAGTGCGGCATGGGCCGCACCGGAAAATGGTTTGCCCACCAATGGGCGGGCATCAAGCCCGACGTCATGCCGCTGGCCAAGGGCCTGGGTTCGGGCGTGCCAGTGGGCGCCGTGGTGGTGGGCCCCAGGGCCGCCACCATCTTCCAGCCAGGCAACCACGGCAGCACTTTTGGTGGCAACCCATTGGCCATGCGCGCCGGGGTGGAAACCATTCGCATCATGGAAGAAGAAGGCCTGCTGGCCAACGCTGAGCGCGTGGGCGCACACCTCAAGGCGGCACTGGAAAAAGGGCTGGCGGCCGAGCTCGCCAGCGGTGCCGTGCGTGAAGTGCGCGGCCAGGGCCTGATGCTGGGCGTCGACCTGTCCAAGCCCTGTGGCGCCCTGACCCAACGCGCACTGGAGGCCGGCCTGCTGATCAGCGTCACGGCTGACAGCGTGGTGCGTCTGGTGCCCTCACTCATTCTGAGCACAGCCGAGGCGGACCAGATTGCCGCCATCCTTTGCCCGCTGATTGCAGCCTTTCTGAAAGAAGAAGCATGAGCACACACAAGCCCGTGGTACCCAGCACCTTGCCGCAAGGTGCACCACCCGTACGGCACTACCTGCAGTTCACCGACTTCACGACCGAAGAAACCTTGTACCTGCTGGAGCGTGCCGCATTCATCAAAGCCAAGTTCAAGACCTTCCAGCGCCACCAGCCCCTGGTGGACCGCACCCTGGCCATGATTTTCGAGAAGGCCTCCACCCGCACCCGCGTGAGCTTCGAGGCGGGCATGTACCAGCTCGGCGGCAGCGTGGTGCACCTGACCACCGGCGACAGCCAACTGGGCCGCTCCGAGCCCATCGAAGACAGCGCCAAGGTCATCAGCCGCATGACCGACATCGTGATGATCCGCACCTTTGAACAAAGCAAGCTCGAACGCTTTGCAGCGCACTCGCGCGTGCCGGTCATCAACGGTCTCACCAACGAGTTCCACCCCTGCCAGATCCTGGCGGACATCTTCACCTACATCGAACACCGTGGCCCGATTGCCGGCAAGACGGTGGCCTGGGTGGGCGACGGCAACAACATGGCCAACACCTGGCTCCAAGCCGCTGCCCTGCTGGGCTTCCATTTGCGCGTAAGCACGCCCAGCGGCTACGAGGTCAACGAAATCACCGCCGCCGCCCCGGCCTCCATGGGCTCGGGCAGCTACAAGACCTACAGCGACCCGATGGAAGCCTGCGCCGGTGCCAACCTGGTCACCACCGATGTCTGGACCAGCATGGGCTATGAGGCGGAGAACGAAGTGCGCCGCAAGGCCTTTGCAGCCTGGTGTGTGGATCGCAAGATGATGTCGGTGGCTGCACCCGACGCGCTCTTCATGCACTGCCTGCCCGCCCACCGCGGCGAAGAGGTGGAGGCCGAAGTCATCGATGGCCCGCAAAGCGTGGTCTGGGACGAGGCCGAAAACCGCATGCATGTGCAAAAGGCCCTGATGGAATACCTGCTGCTGGGCAAACTCTAGGAGACGGGCGATGATTGACCACATGACCTTCCGCGTGAGCGATATCGCCAGGACCAAGGCCTTTTACACGCCAACATTGGCGACTCTGGGCTACGCCCTGGTGGTGGAAGCCAACTACGGCGGCAGCAATATGCTGGGCTATGGCACGCCCGACGCCAACACACCGCATGGGCACCGGGTCGATACCTGGTTTGCCGACGGCCCCTCCCCTTACGGCGGTCACCCCGTCACCACCGGCTGCCATCTCTGCTGGTCCGCACCCAACCGCGCCGCGGTCGACGCCTTCTACCAAGCTGCCATGGCCCACGGTGGACGCGACAACGGTGCACCGGGACTGCGGCTGGACTATCACCCCAATTACTACGGCGCCTTTGTCATCGATCCGGACGGCAACAACATCGAAGCCGTCTGCCACTCACCTGCATGAGCGCCTGCACCACCTGCGGAGCCTGCTGCGCCAGTTTCCGGGTGGATTTTTCCGTGTACGAACGTGAGGACATGGGCGGCAGCGTGCCCGAAGGCCTGGCGGTGGAGGTCACCGCCAGCTTGGCACGCATGCGCGGCACCGACCATTCTCCCCCGCGCTGCGCCGCACTCAGTGGCAAGGTGGGCGAAAAAGCCTTGTGCGGCATCTACGAATGGCGCCCCTCGCCCTGCCGCGAATTCGAGGAAGGCAGTGAGGCCTGCCAGCGCGCACGGCGCATGCGCGGCCTGCCTCCCTTGACTGATTTACTTTAGTTCTAAACTATTTTTGCAGGGTGTTGGAAATTGCCGACACCACACCAATTTCGCTGGTGTTACCTTCGCTGCGCGTCAACCAACCACCCGAAGAGAAGCACCATGATGACTCTGCAAGACTGCCAGCAGCGCGATGCTGCGAACCCACTGCGCTCCCTGCGCGACCTGTTTTCCATCCCACCCGGCGTGATCTACCTGGACGGCAATTCGCTGGGAGCCATGCCCAAAACCGCCGCGGCACGTGCCGCCCAGGTGGTGACCCAGGAATGGGGACACGACCTGATCCGCTCCTGGAACACCGCGGGCTGGTTCACCCTGCCCCAGCGCCTGGGCAACCAGATCGCCACCCTGATCGGTGCCGGCTCGGACCAGGTGGTGGCCACCGACACCACCTCCATCAATCTCTACAAGGTGCTGTCCGCCGCAGTGTCCATCGCCAAACAGGATGCGCCGCAACGCCGCGTCATCGTGAGCGAGCGCAGCAACTTCCCCACCGACCTCTACATTGCCGAGGGCCTGTGCAAGGCCCAGGGCTTTACCCTCAAGCTGGTGGAGCCGGAGGAAATTGCCGCATCGCTCACCAGCGACCTGGCCGTGCTCATGCTCACCCATGTGAACTACCGCACCGGTGCCATGCACGACATGGCCGCGGTCACCGCAGCGGCCCATGCTGCGGGCGCACTCATGATCTGGGATCTGGCCCACAGCGCGGGCGCGGTGCCAGTGGATCTGCTGGGCGCGGGCGCCGATTTCGCCGTAGGTTGCGGCTACAAGTACCTCAACGGCGGTCCGGGCGCGCCAGCCTTCCTGTGGGTCAACCCAAAGCACGCCAACCGCTTCTGGCAGCCGCTGTCAGGCTGGTGGGGCCACGCGGCACCCTTTGCCTTCACGCCAGACTACCAGCCCGCACCCGGCGTCACCCGCTACCTGTGCGGCACGCAGCCCATGGTCAGCCTCTCACTGCTGGAATGCGGCCTGGACGGTTTCAAGGCGGCCGAAGCATTGGGCGGCATGGCAGCATTGCGCACCAAATCACTGGCACTGACCGACCTCTTCATAGAACTGGTGGAGCAGCGCTGCCAAGGCTTCGGCCTGGGGTTGGCCACTCCCCGCGCCCACGCACAACGGGGCTCGCAAGTCTGCCTCACGCGTGAGCACGCACCGGGTGGCTCCGGCGCCTTTGCCATCGTGCAGGCCCTGATTGCCCGTGGCGTGATTGGCGACTTCCGCGCTGGTGACGGAGCGGCCTACAAGGACATCCTGCGCTTTGGCTTCACCCCGCTCTATATCGGCTTTGAAGATGTATGGAACGCGGTCGAACACCTGCGCCAGGTGCTGGAAACCGGTGAATGGCAAAAGCCTGCGTTCAACCAGAAACATGCGGTGACCTGACCATGACCAACATACCTTCCGGTTGCCCCATGCACAGTGCGTCTGGCCAGGACGGTGCGCATCGTACCGAACAGATCGTTGCCGAAGAAAAGGCCCAGCTCGACTTCAGCAACAACATGAGCTATGGCGACTACCTGCACATTGATACCATCCTGAGTGCCCAGCATCCACTGTCACCCGCGCATGACGAAATGCTCTTCATCGTGCAGCACCAGACCAGCGAGCTGTGGATGAAGCTCATGCTGCACGAGCTGCACGGCGCCGTGCGCAACATTGCCAACGACCAGATGGCGCCCGCCTTCAAGATGCTGGCGCGCGTCTCCAAGATCATGGAGCAACTGGTGCACGCCTGGGATGTGCTGGCCACCATGACGCCGCCCGAATACTCCGCCATACGTCCCTACCTGGGCCAGAGCAGCGGCTTCCAGAGCTACCAGTACCGCTGCATCGAGTTCGCCATGGGCAACAAGAATGCCGCCATGCTCAAACCCCATGCACACAGCGCGGAACGGCTGGCCACGGTGCAGGCAGCCTATGAGGCACCGTCGCTGTACGACGAGGCACTCAAGCTGCTGGCGCGCCGCGGCATTGCCGTGCCGCAGAGCCACCTGGAACGCGATTGGACACAGCCCTACAGCGCCAGCTCCGAGGTGGAGCTGGCTTGGTTGCAGGTCTATCGCCAACCTGAGAAGTATTGGGATCTGTACCAGCTGGGCGAGGAACTCACCGACTTGGAAGACGCATTCCGGCTTTGGCGCTTCCGCCATGTGACCACGGTGGAACGTGTCATTGGCTTCAAACGTGGCTCCGGCGGCACCGGTGGCGTAAGCTACCTGCGCAAGATGCTGGACGTGGTGCTGTTCCCGGAAATCTGGACCTTGCGCACGGCCCTGTAGATCGTCTGGGGCCGCGCCCTTCAGGCGTGCAAGGCGCCCAGGAACTGCTTGAGTTCCGGCGTCTGGGGGTTGGCAAACAGGTCTTCAGGCTTGCCCATTTCATGCACAAGCCCCTGGTGCATGAAGATGACACGGTCTGCCACCTTGCGGGCGAAGTTCATCTCATGGGTCACCATCAGCAGTGTCATGCCTTCGTCGGCCAGGCTCTCCACCACGCGCAGCACCTCGCCCACCAGTTCTGGGTCCAGCGCGCTGGTGATTTCGTCACACAGCAGCACGGCCGGCTCCATGGCCAGGGCGCGGGCAATGGCCACACGCTGCTGTTGCCCGCCCGAGAGCTGATCGCCATAGGCGTCGAACTTTTCGGCCAGGCCCACACGCTGCAGCAGCTTGCGCGCTTGCGCCTCATTGGCTGCGGCGTCCTTGTGCTTGACCAGGCCGGGCGCCAGCATGATGTTCTTTCCCACCGTCAGATGCGGGAACAGGTTGAAGCTCTGGAACACCATGCCCACATGCTGGCGCAGCTCGCGCATGGCTGCAGCGTTGTGGTGCAGCAAGGGCTTGCCGTCCACGCTCAGGGTGCCACTCTGGAAATCTTCCAGGCCATTGATACAGCGCAGCAGCGTGCTCTTGCCCGAGCCGCTCTTGCCGATGATGGCAATGACTTCACCCTTGGTGACCTGCAGGTCTATGCCCTTGAGCACCTCGTTGGCGCCGTAGGATTTGCGTAGGCTGGCAATTTCAACGATGGACATGAATCTTCCTCTCCAGGTGCTTGGCGTACAGGCTGACGGGATAGCACAGCACGAAGTACATCAGCGCCACACCGCTAAAAACAAGAAACGGACTGAACGTGGCATTGGCAATGGTCTTGCCCACCTTGGTCAGTTCCATGAAACCGATGACAGAGGCCAGGGCCGTGCCCTTGATCACCTGCACCAGAAAACCCACGGTGGGCGGCACGGCAATCTTGAGCGCCTGCGGCTGGACGATGTAGCGCATCTGCTCGTAAAAATTCAGTGCCAGGCTGGCCGATGCCTCCCACTGCCCCTTGGGGATGGAGGCGATGCAGCCGCGCCATATCTCGCACAGAAAGGCACTGGTGTAGAGCGTGAGCCCCATGCCAGCTGCCACCCAGGGGGATGTGTTGATGCCAAACAGGCCCAGGCCGTAATAGGCCAGGAACAATTGCACCAGCAGGGGCACGCCCTGAAAGATCTGCACATAGGTGGCCACGAGGTTGTTCACCACAGACCAGCGGCTCTGACGCAACAACACCAACAACATGCCCACCAAGCCACCACCGATGAAGGCAATCAACGAGAGGCCCACGGTCCAGCGCACGGCCAGCAGCAGGTTGCGCAGGATGTCCCACAGTGAAAACTCAACCATGGCCTACCTCCTGCCAAAGAGAAACTTGGCCCCGGCCCAATTGAGCACATGGCGCATCAACACAGACAACACCAGGTAGATGACACCCACCACGATGAAGGCTTCGAAGGAGCGGAAGTTGCGGCTCTGGATCAGGTCAGCCGCGTAGCTCAGCTCTTGTGTGGAGATTTGCCCGCACACCGAAGAGCCCAGCATCACGATGATGATCTGGCTCACCAGGCTGGGCCAGATCTTCTTGAGCGCAGGTGGCAACACCACCCACACAAAAGTCTGCCTGCCGGACAGAGCCAGGCTTTGTGCAGCCTCGATCTGCCCCTTGGGCGTGGCCTCCAGCCCGGCACGGATGATCTCGGTGGCATAGGCACCCAGATTGACCACCATGGCAATGAAAGAGGCCGTCTCGGCCGATAGCTTGAAGCCTGCTGCGGGCAAACCGAAGAAGATGAAGAACAACTGCACGATGAACGGCGTGTTGCGGATCAGCTCCACATAGGCTGCCACCAGCGCCTTGAGCCAGGCCGGTGCCAGCGCGGCACCAAAGCCACGCGCACGCACCCATGCACAGCCTATGCCCAGCAGTGTGCCCACGACCACCGAGGCAATGGTGAGCGCCAGCGTCCAGGCCACGCCCGTCAGCAGCAGCGGCCACTCCGAGAGCACTGCCGCGAAGTCAAGTTGTATGTTCATCGCCACCGCGTCCCGTAACCGGGATCAGAGTGGCAGATCGCCAGCGGGACGCCCCAGCCACTTCTTGGACAGCGCATCCAGTTCGCCCGACTTCTTGGCTTCGGCCAGGATCTCGTTGACCTTGGCCTTGAGCTTGTCTTCGCCCTTGGCTACACCGATGAAGTTGGGGCTTTCCTTGATCAGCAGCTTGTACTCCGCAGCCAACTGAGGGTTCTTGGCCATCATGTTGGCCGCAACCGACGCACCCAGTGCCACGAACTGCACCTGGCCCGAGGCAAACGCAGCCACTGTGGCGTTGTTGTCTTCAAAGCGCTTGATGTCGGTGCCCGAGGGTGCGAGCTTGGTGAGCTCCTGGTCTTCCATGGCACCACGGGTTGCGCCCACGGTCTTGCCAGCCAGATCAGCAAAGCTCTTTACTGCCACGCTCTTGGGACCGAACACGGCCTGGAAAAACGGCGAATAGGCCGCGGTGAAATCGATCACCTTCTCGCGCTCGGGGTTCTTGCCCAAGGTGGCAATCACCAGCTCGGCCTTCTTGGTTTGCAGTGCCGGAATGCGGCTGGCACTCACCACCGTCACCAATTCGACGGACACACCCAGCTTCTTGCCGATGTAGTTGGCCATGTCGATGTCCAGGCCGATGGGCTTGAGGTCGGTGCCCACAAAACCGTAGGGTGCGGAGTCGGTCTGAATGGCGACCTTGAGCACCTTGGACTTCAGGATGTCATCCAGTGCAGTCTGCGCCTGTGCAGCGGTGCTGCCCAGCAGGCAGGTGGCAGCGATGGCCAGCAGGATGTTGCGTTTGGAAGCGTGAACCAATTTCATAAGAGTGCCCTTAAATAGGTAGAAGAATCGTCAGAGGGTTTGGATGCCGATCTTGTATGCAAGGGTTGTGCCACAGCTTGCGTGCCACTACCACCCTGCCCCTCCTTCAGCGGCTGCAGCGCCTTGCGCAGCTCGGCCAGAGGATCGTCACCCGGGGGCTTGAGCTTGAGGGCGTCCTGCACATTGCCGATATGGCGCTGCATGATCTGCTCCGCTTTGGCCCACTCGCCCTGCTCTAGTGCATCCACGATCTCCGCATGCTCAGCGCAGGAGTGCGCGGCGTCGTGGGAAGACTGGTACAGCATGGCGATCAGGGTGGTGCGCGCCGTGAAGTCGCGCAGCGTGTCTGCCAACAGGGTGTTGCCCAGGCATTCGGCCAGGCAGACATGGAAGTCCCCCAGCAGGAAGCTGCGCAAGCCCACGTCATCGCCCTTGATGGCGGCCTTTTCCTTGGCGAGGTGGCTCTTGAGCAGCTTGATGGCCGGTTTGCTCACCGATGTGGTGCATCGGATCAGGCCCATCTCTATCACGCGCCTTGCCTCGAAGGCTTCGCGCGCCTCATCCAGCGAGGGTTCGATCAGGTACCAGCCGCGTCGGCTGCTGACGGTGACGATGCCGCGTGCTGCCAGACGCGTCAGCGCCTCGCGCACGATGGTCCGGCTGCAGTCAAATAGCATGGCCAACTGCTGCTCGCCCAGGCGCGCGCCTGGTGCGAGTTTTTGGGCCATCACGGCCTCGATGATGCGTTCACTGATTTCGGTTGCACTTGTCATATCACCAGTTCATGCAATTCGCATGCCACTGGTATACAAGTTGGTGCATTCAGCCTGTCATACCAACGGAAACAGTGCATCCTCCATGGCCACGCCATCGGGCAGGCGCTCACTCAAGCCCGGAAACGGCGGCGAGGTGCGCCAGGGCCGCACCGCATGGCGGGCATCGTCACCCAGGTAGCGCGCCGAAAACACCCGCCGCCTCTGGGCCGGGCTGACGCCGCCGCTGGCATGCAGGGTGAGCATGTGAAACGCCACCGCGTCCCCTGGCTCCAGCGCCCAGCCCAACTGGTGGTAGCGGTCCGGATGAGCGTCAATGGCCGGCAGTTCGGCCAGCGTTCCATCCGGGAACCACTTGGCCTGGTTGTCGCGGAAGGTGCGCGGCATGTACCAGGTGCCGGCATGGGAACCGGCGACAAAGCGCAACGTGCTCTCCAGCGGCACCGGGTCCACCGGAACCCAGAAGCTCACGTTCTGCCAACCGCTGACGTTGTAGTAGGGCTGGTCCTGGTGCCAGGGCGTGGGCTGGCGCGTGCCGGGCTCCTTCACCAGCAGGTGGTCGTGGTAGATGCGCACGCTGCTGCTGCGCATCAGCGCCCTGGCCACTTCCGGCAAGGCGGAACTGCGCATGATCTGTTCGTAGGCAGCATTGCTTTGCCAGGTGCAGAAGTCCTCGATGAAGCGCCCGGGATCGTCGGCCTTGCTGGCCACCTGCGCCAACGGACTGAGGTGTTGCAGGTTGTGTTCAATACCTTGCGTCAGCAGAGCAACCTGCGCGGCGGAAAGAACGCCGCGCAACACCACGGCGCCATTGCGCTGGTAATCCTCAACTGTGGAATCTGGAAGCTGGTAGAGGTGGGTCATGCCGCTATTTCACCGCAAAACGCGGTGGATTGGGCCGACGGCATGCCAACAACGCTGGCTGACTCAGGACGGCAAGGCAGTCAGCGCGGTGAGGTAAAGGAGGAGCCCGCAGGGCGGGGGACACGAACGGCGCTGAGTGCCTTGCCGTCCTGAGTCCTTACGGAATACTCCGAAGATCAGCTGCTGTAAAGGACGAAGCGTGCAATGCGTTTTTGTATGAACCAGCTTCCCTGCGTATCGCGTTGCAACTGGTCATGCATCTCGCCCACCTGCTGCACGGCGTCTGCCGGACGTCCTTTGGCGCTGGCTTCTGCGCTCCGGCGCCCGCTCCAGAGCAGCACCTTGCAAAACGACTCCGCGGTTCCTGCAGCCAGGTCCACGGTGACCCGGTGGTTGCAGATCAGGTGCTGGGTCAGGCGGTCCGGGTCGCGCGACGCATATACCTGGGCGATGGCCACACGGCCCTGCAAATGGCTGCCGTCCGGTCGCACCAGTACGCCATCCGGCGCAAACAGGGCAGCAAAGGCTTGCGCATCACCGTCGTCCACGGCTTCGGCGGCACGCAGCACCATATCGCGGCATTGCGCTTGGGCTGCCAACTCTTCGGGCGTGGTCATGCTCCGCCCTCCCCGCGTTGCAGATAGTCGGACAAGCGCTGTGCAACCGCGACCGGCCGCTCCATCGGCGCCATATGCCCGGCATGTTCCACCACCGCCAGCAATGCATCGGGTAGCAGCGCCTGCATGGCGGCATGCTGGGTCGGGGGCGACCATTCATCCTGGGCGCCACACAGGAGCAACGTCGGCTTGTTCCAGGCACTCAGCACAGGCGATGCATCGGGACGCGCCAACAGGGCCGCAATCTGGCTGGCAAAGATGTCAGCCGTCTTGCGCGCAAACATGGCCAGCACACTCTCCAGCAGCGCAGAGTCCTGCAGCCGCGCCGGATGCACCATGCCCTGCACCCAGGTCTGCGCCATGACGCGTACGCCTTCGGTTCTGGCAATCTGCAACAAGGCATGGCGTTTTTGTGCCTCCTGCTCGCCCGCAGCGCCAGCGGGCCGTGCCATGTAGCCGGTATCCATCAGCGCCAGGTGGGTGACGCGGTGCGGCGCCTTGCGCACCACTTCCAATGCCACCCGGCCGCCCATGGAGTGACCCGCCAGTGCAAAGCGTTCGCTGGGCACCTGCTGCAGTACGCGGTCTGCCATGGCGCCCAGGTCATCCAGATCGCCATAGTCCGGCACCCAGGGGGAAACGGTCCGCCCCAGATGGGGATAGAGCGGCGACCACACTGCTGCATCGCACATCAGACCGGGCAACAAGGCCAAAGTCATTTTGGCCATGGTTTACTTCGCCGCCTTGCCCGGGTCTTTCACCGCGGTGAAGGTCTGCACTTCGCTGTTCCAGAGCTTGCCGTCGATTCTTTCCACCTTGCGCACATAGATGTTGTGCACCACGTCGCGGGTCTGCGCGTCGATGCTGACCGGGCCGCGCGGGCTTTCGAAGGACTGGCCCTTCATGGCCTGCAGCAGCGCGTCGTTGCCTGCGCCCTTGCTGGCCTTGGCGGCTTCCACAATCACGTGCATGCCGTCATAGGCGCCCACCGCCATGAAATTGGGTCGCAACCCGTTGTTGGCCTTGCCGAAGGCTTCGACAAAGCGCTTGTTCAGCGGCGAGTTGTGCGCGGCCGAGTAATGGTGTGCCGTCACCACGCCAAGCGCCACTTCGCCCATGCCGTCCACGATGTCGTCGTCGGTGACGCTGCCTTCGGCGATGACGCGTATGCCGGTCTTGTCCATGCCGCGCTCGACAAACTGCTTCATCAGGGCCGCACCGACTCCGGCCGGCACAAAGGTGAACAGCGCATCGGGCTTGGCGTCGCGCACCTTCTGCAGGAAGGGTGCAAAGTCGGGGCTGCGCAAGGGCACGCGCAAGGCCTCGATGACCGTGCCGCCCTGCGCAGTGAAGCGCTGGTTGAAGAAGGTTTCAGAGTCCACACCCGGTGCGTAATCGCTCACCAGGCTCACCACCTTCTTGATGTCGTTCTTGATGGCCCAGTCGGCCAGTATGGTCACCACCTGGGGCACGGTGAAGCTGGTGCGCACGATGTAGGGCGACGCGTCGGTCACGCTGGAGGTGGCAGCGGCCATCACCACCATGGGCGTCTTGGACTGGGTGGCAATGGGCGCAGTGGCCATGGCCAGCGGTGTGAGGCCAAAGCCTGCCAGCACCTGCACCTTGTCATTGACGATGAGCTCCTGCGCCATGCGCTTGGTCACATCGGGCACGCCTGTATCGTCCTTGACGATGAGCTGCACCTTCTTGCCGGCCACGGTATCGCCCTGCTGGCTGAGGTACAGGCGCGCGCCGGCTTCGAGCTGCTTGCCGGTGGAAGCAAAGGGGCCGGTGAGCGGCAGTATCAGGCCGATCTTGAACACCGCATCCTGTGCGTAGGACAGCGGCAGGCTGCACAGCAGGGAAGCAGCAGCGACAGATTGGAGCAGCAGACGTTTGCGCATGGTTGTCTCTTCAAATGGTTGTTATGGAATGCGCCGATTGTGGGAACACGCCTCCGAAGCGTCCAATGCAAAGCCCTGCTCTGCTATGCAAATCGCTTATGGGGCAACTAGCTACAACGTCGCAGCCACGGCGCGCAGGGCCTCCAGCAACTGCGCAGCGGCCGGTGTGGGCAGGTAGCCGGCGCGCAGCATCACGCCAATGCGGCGCGGCGTGTGCCGCACCGGCAGCGGCAACTCCACCAACTGCCCTTGCGCCAGCTCACGCGCCACCTGGCGGGGCGACATCAGGGCCAGCCGGTCACCCTCGGCCAGAAAGGCCAGCATCATCAAGGCACTGTTGACGTGCAATGCATCCGGCGGTGCCGGCATGCCGGCCGACTGGAGCATCTGCGCAAACGCGGCAGCAGCCGGGGTCTGGGGCATGGGCATGACCCATTGCGCCTGGGCAAGATGGCGCCATTGCAAGGTGCGACGCTGTGCCAGCGGATGGTTCCGTCGCGCCACCACGGACAGACGATCTTCAAACAGCACTTCCTGCTGCACATCGGCGGCGGGGGACGTGGGACGCAAGGCACCCACAATGCAATCGATCTGCGCACTGCGCAGCTGCTGCACCAATGCATCGAACGTGCCGTCTACGATGGCGACCTGCACATCCGCCTGCATGTCGAGCACGCGGCTGACCGCAGGTGCCAGCAGCATGGTGGTGGAGAACGGCAGCGTACCGATGGTCAACCGGCCCTGCAACCGCCCGTGCGCTTGCGGCCATTCATCTTCGGCCTGGCGCAATTCGGCCAATGCCAGCTGCACGGCCCGCAGCAGGTTTGCACCGGTCTCGTCCAGCCGCAGACCGCCGCGTGTGCGCACGAACAACGTGCTGCCTGCCAGATGCTCCAGCTGGCTCAAGGACTGGTGCACTGCCGACTGGCTCAAGCCCAGCGCCTGGGCCGCCTTGCCCTCGCTGCCAGACTGCTGCAGCGCCAGCAGGGTCTGCACATGGCGCTGCGAAAGCCCCAGCGCCAGGGGGCTGTCGGTCCAAGAGACGGTGGAAGCGCGACGCCTGTGGCAATCGGCTGCTGCCAACAATTCCAGGGCACGCTGCGCCCGCAGCGCCAGCCGCTGGCCCAGCGCATTGGGCTGCATGCCGCGTCCGCTGCGCAGCAGCAGTGCGCCGTCCATGGCCGACTCCAGCTGCTGCACGGCGCGCGCCACCGATGACTGCGCCACATGCAACAGGGTGGCAGCCCGCTGGCTGCTGCCGGCCTGCACCACGGCAACCAGGGCACGCAAGGGTCGGAGGTGGGGCAGCAATTCCATGCCGCGCACTATAGCCCCCCGCCCTGGGCAGGTTAGATGGGACTCAGACCGGAACCCACAGCGTAGGCAAGCCCGTCAGGCCCCGCAGCACATGGGCCACCGAGCCGTCGCGCACCAGCTGCGTCGCATGGGCGATGTCCGGCGCCAGATAGCGGTCCACGTTATGGGCGGGAATGTCCTTGCGCAACAGGGCGTGCACGGCTTCCAGTGCATCCGAGCTGCGCAGCGGGCGCAGGAATTCGATGCCCTGTGCAGCCGCCAGCAGCTCGATGCCCAGGATGTTGGAGGTGTTGCTGATCATGCCCTGGAGGCGGCGCGCCGCAAAGGTGGCCATGGACACATGGTCTTCCTGGTTGGCGCTGGTGGGCAGGCTGTCCACGCTGGCAGGATGGGCCATGGACTTGTTCTCCGAGGCCAGCGCGGCGGCTGTCACATGCGCAATCATGAAGCCACTGTTGAGGCCCGCGTCGGGTGTGAGGAAAGGCGGCAGACGCGATACACCGCTGTCGATCAGCATGGCAATGCGCCGCTCGGCAATGGCGCCCACTTCGGCAATGGCCAGAGCCATGCCATCGGCGGCCAGAGCCACGGGCTCCGCGTGGAAGTTCCCCCCAGAAATCATCGCACCGTTGTCTGCGAAGACCAGCGGGTTGTCGGTGACCGCATTGGCCTCGATCAGCAGAATGCGCGCCGCATGGCGCATCTGGTCCAGGCAGGCACCCACCACCTGCGGCTGGCAACGCAGGCAGTACGGGTCCTGCACGCGGTCATCGCCTTCGGCATGCGACTGGCGAATGGCGCTGCCCTGGAGCAGCGCACGGTAGTACTGCGCCACATCGATCTGGCCGGGCTGGCCACGCACCGCGTGGATGCGCGGGTCAAACGGGCCATCGCTGCCACGCGCCGCATCCAGCGTGAGTGCGCCGATGACCAGTGCGGCCTCCAGCACCGGCTCGAAACTCAGGAAGGCATGCAGTGCCAGCGCCGTGGAGGTCTGGGTGCCGTTGATGAGCGCCAGCCCTTCCTTGGCCTCCAGCGTCAGCGGGGTGATGCCCGCCTGCTGCAAGGCTTGCAGAGCCGGCACGCGCACGCCGTCCACCAGCATGTCGCCCTCGCCCATCAGTGCCAGGGTCATGTGCGACAAGGGTGCCAAATCACCCGATGCACCCACTGAGCCTTGCGAGGGCACGTAGGGCACCAGGCCCGCGTTGTGCACGGCCAGCAGCGTGTCGATCACCACCTCGCGGCAACCGGAGTAGCCACGTGCCAGGCTGGCCGCCTTGGTAGCCATCATCAACCGCATGATGGGCGCGACCAGCGGCTCGCCCACGCCCACGCTGTGGGAGCGGATCAGGTTGCGCTGCAAGGCGTCAAGCTGGTGCTTGTCGATACGCTTGTTGGCCAGTTTGCCAAAGCCGGTGTTGACACCGTAGACCGGCGCGTCTCCATCGGCTGCAGCCTTGACCAAGGCATGCGCAGCGCGCACCACGCCGCGTGCCGCTTCCGGCAATTCCAGCTGGCACACGCCCGCGTGAATAGCCTGCAATTGCTCCAATGTGAAGTGGCCGGGGTTCAGATTTATTTTGCTCATGTGATTCTCGAAAAATGTGGGTAGTTCAAGCAGAGATACCGTGGAACTGGCTCCGCCAGGCCGCCGGTATCGTCCCCTTGAGGGGAAGCGCCAAAGGCGCTCAGGGGTGCTTCAACATGGGCAAGTTCATGCCTTGCTCTTTTGCGCAAGCAACGGCAATGTCATAGCCCGCATCGGCATGGCGCATCACGCCGGTGCCGGGGTCGTTCCAGAGCACGCGCTCCAGACGCTTGGCCGCTGCATCGGTGCCATCGGCCACGATGACCACACCGCTGTGCTGCGAGTAGCCCATGCCGACACCGCCGCCGTGGTGCAGGCTGACCCAAGTGGCGCCGCCCGCGGTGTTGAGCAGGGCATTGAGCAGAGGCCAGTCGCTCACCGCATCCGAGCCGTCGCGCATGGATTCGGTCTCGCGGTTGGGGGAGGCCACGGAACCGCTGTCCAGATGGTCGCGGCCGATGACGATGGGTGCCTTGAGTTCGCCGTTCTTCACCATCTCGTTGAAGGCCAGGCCGGCGCGGTGGCGCTCACCCAGGCCGATCCAGCAGATGCGTGCGGGCAGACCCTGGAAAGCAATGCGTTCGCCCGCCATGTCCAGCCAGCGGTGCAGGTGCGCGTCTTCGGGAAACAGCTCCTTCATCTTTGCGTCGGTCTTCTTGATGTCTTCCGGATCACCACTGAGCGCCACCCAGCGGAACGGGCCTTTGCCGCGGCAGAACAGCGGGCGCACATAGGCGGGCACGAAGCCGGGGAAGTCAAAGGCGTTCTGCACGCCCTGGTCCAGCGCCACCTGGCGGATGTTGTTGCCGTAATCCACCGTGGGCACACCCATGGATTGGAAGTCCAGCATGGCCTGCACATGCACGGCGCAGCTCTTGGCAGCGGCGATGCGCAGTGCTGCGTGTTGCGTGTCGTTGGCCTGGGCGGCGCGCCACTGCTCCACCGTCCAGCCGCTGGGCAGGTAACCGTTGACCAGGTCGTGGGCCGAAGTCTGGTCGGTCACGATATCGGGGCGGATGCTGCCGGCCTTGGCGCGCTTGACCAGCTCGGGCAGGATGTCTGCCGCGTTGCCCAACAGGGCAATGGACACGGCCTTCTTCTCCTTGCTGTACTTTTCCAGACGGGCCAATGCGTCGTCCAGATCAGCGGCCTGCTCGTCCACATAGCGCGTCTTGAGGCGGAAGTCGATGCGGCTTTGCTGGCATTCGATGTTGAGGGAGGACGCACCTGCAAAACTGGCGGCCAGAGGCTGCGCACCGCCCATGCCACCCAGACCGGCCGTGAGAATCCAGCGGCCGGCCAGATCACCGTTGTAGTGCTGTTTGCCGGCTTCGACAAAGGTCTCGTAGGTGCCTTGCACGATGCCCTGGCTGCCGATGTAGATCCAGCTGCCGGCCGTCATCTGGCCGTACATCATGAGGCCCTTCTTGTCGAGCTCATGGAAGTGCTCCCAGGTAGCCCACTTGGGCACGAGGTTGGAGTTGGCAATCAGCACGCGGGGTGCGTCGGCATGGCTGCGGAACACGCCCACGGGCTTGCCGCTTTGCACCAGCAGGGTTTCGTCTTCGTTCAGGTTTTTCAGCGCTTCCAGGATGGCCTCATAGCAATCCCAGTTGCGCGCGGCCTTGCCGATGCCACCGTACACCACCAGGGCGTCGGGGTTCTCAGCCACCTCCGGGTCCAGGTTGTTCTGGATCATGCGGTAGGCGGCTTCGATCAGCCAGTTCTTGCAGGTGATGGCCGTGCCGCGCGGGGCGCGTACGGGATGCGGTTGTGCGGCGTGCTGAATGTCGGCGAGGTTGGTCATGGTGTCTCCTGAAAGCAAAAGGGGGGCGAATTTCGGCACGAGTGTACTTGTCTAGACATGTCTATGCAACTACAATTTGCACATGCCTTCCAACAAGCCATCCACCCACGCGCCCTATTCCAAGGTCAAGGCCTACCTGAAGGAAGGCCTGGCCAGCGGCCGCTGGGTTCCCGGCGACCAGATGCCGTCCGAAGCCGAGCTGGTGCAGCGCTTTGAAGTGAGCCGCATGACGGTGGGCCGCGCCATCCGCGAGCTGCAGGCCGAAGGGCTGGTCACCCGCGTGCAGGGTGTGGGCACCTTTGCGGCACACCTGTCGCGCGTGTCGTCCACCCTGACCATCCGCGATCTGCACGACGAGATCGTCTCCCGCGGCCATACCCACCAGGCCAGCGTGGTGTTTGCCAAGAAGGAAAAGGCCAAGGCCGACCTGGCGGCGCAATTGGGCGTAGAGGTCGGCAGCACGGTGTTTCACAGCCTTATCGTGCACAGCGAAAACGGCGTACCCCTGCAGTGCGAAGACCGCTACGTAAACCCGGCCTGCGCGCCGGACTATCTGGACGTGGATTTCCAGACCATCACGCCCACGCAATACCTGCTGCAGGTGGCGCCGCTGTGGGAAGCGCAATATTCCATCGAAGCCGCCAGCCCCACCGCGCAAGAGGCGCAACTGCTAGGCATTGGCGTGCAAGACCCCTGCCTCATCGTGGTACGCCGCACCATCAACCGCGGCGTGCCCATCACGCTGGCGCGGTTGGTACACCCGGGTACGCGCTACCAGATCAGCGGTGCTTTCAAGCCATGAGCACCATCCAAATCATTCGCGCAGACGACCAGCCCCCCCACCCCTGGCGCAACGGCGGCGGCCAAACCCGCGAACTCTTGGTGTGGCCGCCTGTCCCCGGGAGTCTGGGCGGCAATGCGCTCTGCGCAGGTAAAGGAGGAGCCTGCGCAGCAGGCGGGGGACACGGAGCAGAGCGCATTGCTGCCCAGACTCCCACCGCCACCCAGGCTGACACAGAATGGCAATTGCGCATCAGCCGTGCCGACATCGCTGCCAGTGGCCCTTTCTCTGCGTTCCCTGGCGTGCAGCGTTGGTTTGTGGTGCTGAGTGGCAAAGGGGTGGTGCTGCACATGCCTACGGCCGATGGCCATACGCGGGATCACCAGTTGCTACCGGGCCATGCCCCACTGCACTTTGATGGCGGCCTTGCACCCGGTTGCTCTTTGATAAGCGGTCCAACGCAAGACCTGAACCTCATGGCACGCGGCGGCAATGCCACTGTGCTGGCGGTGGAACAGTCCCCCGACTGGACCTGCACCTTCGCCATGGGCGGCCTGTACACCGCAGTCGCTGGCACTTGGACCCAAGGCACGCAGTCCATGGAACTCGCAGCACACACGCTGCTGTGGTCCGAAGCCGCCAACGCAGCGCCCATGCACTTCACACCCCTCCACAACCAGCCCGCTGCCGCCTGGTGGCTGGGCTACACACCTGGGCCCACCCCATGACCTATTCACTGACTCTGTGGCGCAATGCCCGGCTGGCCACGCTGGCTGGCTCCGCTGGCTGGGGTTTGATCGAACACGGCGCAATCCTCACCCAGGGCGAGACGCTGCACTGGGTCGGTGCCGAGTCGGAATTGCCTGCGCAGTTCACACAGAAGATCAACGTCACCCACGATCTGGGCGGCGCACTGGTCACTCCCGGTCTGATCGACTGCCACACGCACCTGGTCTATGGTGGCCACCGCGCGCATGAATTCGAGATGCGGCTGCAGGGAGCCAGCTACCTGGACATCGCCCGCGCGGGCGGCGGCATCCGCTCCACCGTGGCCGCCACCCGCGCCGCGTCCGATGCCCAGTTGCTGGCGGATGCGGGCAAGCGGCTGCAAGTCCTGATGCGCGAAGGCGTGACCACCGTGGAGATCAAGTCCGGCTACGGCCTCAGCCTGGAACATGAGGCGCGCAGCCTGGCGGTGGCCCGCGCACTGGGGCGTACCTTGCCTGTTGCCGTTCGCACCACGTACCTGGGAGCGCATGCCTTGCCTCCCGAGTTCGAAGGCCGCAGCGATGACTATGTGGGCGCCGTCTGCGCCTGGATGCCCGCGCTGCATGCGCAAGGCTTGGTCGACGCCGTGGACGCGTTCTGCGAAAACATCGGCTTCAGCCCGGCGCAGACGCGCCGCGTATTTGAAGCCGCTGCCCGCCTGGGGTTGCCCGTCAAGCTGCACGCCGAACAGCTCAGCGACCAGGGCGGCGCTGCGCTGGCTGCGGAGTTCGGTGCACTGTCGTGCGACCACCTGGAACACCTGAGTGAAGCCGGCATTGCCGCCATGGCCCGGAGCGGCACGGTGGCCGTGCTCTTGCCCGGTGCCTACTATTTTCTGCGCGACACCAAGCTGCCACCCATTGCCGCGCTGCGTGCAGCCGGCGTGCCGATGGCAGTCTCCACCGACCACAATCCGGGCACGTCGCCGGGCTTGTCCCTGCTGTTAATGATCAACATGGCTTGCACCTTGTTCCGACTGACACCGGAAGAAGCCGTACGGGGTGTGACCGTGCATGCGGCAAAGGCCTTGGGTCTGTCTGACCGCGGCCAGTTGGTTGCAGGCCAGCGCGCCGACTTCTGTGTGTGGGATGTTGCACACCCCAACGAGCTGGCCTATTGGTTTGGCACCAACCCGTGCAAGCGCGTTATCGTAGGCGCCCAGGAGCGAGACCTATGAAAAAGACCATTCACAACGAAGTATTCACACTGTACCCCGGCAGCAAACCATTGCTGGTCAGCATGCCGCATGTGGGCACCGTGATTCCGCCTGAATTGCAGCCTCGCTTTGTGGAGCGCGCGCTGCAGGTGGAAGACACCGACTGGCACCTGGACAAGCTCTACCACTTTGTGCGCAGTACCGGCGCCAGCATGATCGTGCCGCACTACTCGCGCTATGTGATTGACCTCAACCGCCCCAGCGAAAACACCCCCATGTACGCGGGCGCCAACAACACCGAGCTGTGCCCTACCCGCTTCTTCACAGGAGACCCGCTGTACCGTGAGGGCATGGCACCGGACGATGCCGAAATAGCCCGTCGCATAGAAACCTACTGGTGCCCCTATCGCTATGCGCTGGAAGCTGAGCTCACGCGCCTGCGCACAGCCCATGGTCACGCGGTGCTGTTCGACGCCCACAGCATCAAGTCCGAAGTGCCCTGGTTGTTCGACGGTCGCCTGCCGGATTTGAACCTGGGCACGGTCAATGGCGCCAGCGTGGCGCCCGATTTGCGCGAAGCATTGGCCCAGGTATTGGCACAGCAGAGCGCATTCAGTCATGTGGTGGATGGTCGCTTCAAGGGCGGCCACATCACGCGCCACTTTGGTCGTCCGCAGGAGGGCTGGCATGCCGTGCAGTTGGAGATGTGCTGGAGCTGCTACATGCCAGAGACGCCGCCGTACGGACTGGACGAAACACGCGCGGCGCGTGTGCGACCGCTGCTGCAGCAGTTGGTGCAGACGATGTTGACGTGGCAGCCCAGCTGAGAACCGCACCATGACCAATGCAAGCACCTCTTTTTTCTGGGCACCTCTGGCCTGGGTAGACGGCCAATGGAAGCACCAGGTTTGTCTGCAGGCCAACGCGCAGGGGTACTGGACAGACATCACACCGGACGTCGCAACCGCGCCAGAGCATGCCACTGTGCTGCCCGGCCCGGTACTGCCCGGAATGGTGAACGCCCACAGCCACGCCTTCCAGCGCGCATTCGCCGGCCTGTCGGAGCGGCGCGCGTCCGACCAGGATGATTTTTGGTCATGGCGCGACCGCATGTACGGCGTAGCCCTGCGCATCACACCGCAACAGATGCGCGCCGTGGCGGCCCAGCTCTATGCGGAAATGCTGCTGGGCGGCTACACCCAAGTGTGTGAATTCCACTACCTGCACCATGACGACAGAGGCTTGGCGTACGCAGACCCCGCCACCATGGCCTGGGCCATCGCCGATGGCGCGGCCGACGCGGGCATGGGGCTCACCTTGTTGCCGGTGCTCTATGAGCGCGCCGGCTTTGCGCAACCCAACCTGCGCAATGACCAGCGCCGCTTCGCCGGCACCCCCGACTTCATTGCCGGGCTGCAGAAAACCGTTGCGCAGTCCGGCCGGCCATTGGTAAATGCCGGCGTGTCCGTCCACTCGCTACGTGCTGCATCACCCGCTTCCATCACGCAACTACTGGAACAAGTGGGCGACAGCGACATGCCGATTCACATCCACATTGCCGAGCAGATGCAGGAGGTGCGCGACTGCCTGGCGCACACCGGCAAACGCCCCATCGCCTGGCTATGCGACGCGCTGCCTTTGGACGCACGCTGGCAGCTGGTGCATGCCACGCATACCGAACCCGCTGAAATTGAAACTGTTGCCGCCGGCGGCGCGGGCATCGTGATCTGCCCCAGTACCGAGGGCAATCTGGGTGATGGATTTGCCGACCTGCCGACCTGGCTGCAACATGGTGTGCCCATGGCCATCGGCTCGGACAGCCATGTGTGCCGTCAATGGAACGAAGAGCTGCGCTGGCTGGAATATGGCCAGCGCATGCGGCTGCAACAGCGTAATGTGGCAGCCAGCCCGGCCACCGGCCAAAGCGCAACCGCTGGGCGCCTGCTGGAAGCCGCCCTGTCCGCCGGTGGCCAGGCCGCCGGCCAGAAACGCTGGGGGCTGCAGAACGGAGCGCGCGCCGACATGCTGGTTCTCAACCCGCGCGCCAGTGGCCTCTTGGGCATACCCAGCAGCCACACACTGGATGCCTATGTGTTTGCCTGCGATACGCCTGCGATAGACGCGGTCTATGTGGCCGGGCAGCAAGTGGTGGCGCAGGGGCGCCATCTGCGTGGCGAGCCGCTGGCTCGGGATTTCCTCGAAGCCATGAACGGCTTGCATCCCTGAGCGGTCCATGGACCAGCCCGGGCCCCGAAGGGCCGCTTGACGCTCTACGGCGCTATTTGGAAATGGCGTTGGTACCGCTGGTACCCACCACAAAGTATTCCGTGGGCGAACCAATCAATGCCAACAGATCACCACTGAGGTTGGTGGTCTGGGCCGTCCAGGTGGAACCGTCTGTACTGACATACGCACTGCCTGCGGCCCCCACAATCACATGTTGTGCCGACGAGGCTTTCACCGCGTACAGGTTGACGCTGCCCGAGAGGGTCAGTGACGTCCAGCTGGATCCGTCAGCACTGGTCACCACGGTACCGCTGTCACCCACGGCGACAAAAGCCGTTCCATTGGCGGCAATGCCCCTGAGGTTGCTGGTCACCGTGGCGTAGCTGCCGCCGGGAATGGTCCAGTTGGCGCCGCTGTCGGTGCTGACGTAGATGGCGCCCGCATCACCCACCGCCACCCAGATTCCACTGGAATACACCACGGAATGCAGATTGGCCGCAGCAGGTACGCTGCTGGCCGCAGTCCAGGTGGAGCCGTTGGTGCTGCGAAGAATGGTGCCGCTGTTCCCCACCGCAACCAGATTGGTGCCGTCGCTGGCAAATGCGTTGATATTGCTGGTGCCGGTCTGGGCCAGGGTCAGGGCCGTCAGATCGGTGCCATAGTAAATGTGCTTGGCGGCATCAGACACCACGTAGCCAACAGTTGAATTGAAGTACAGCACCGAGTTCAGGTCGTTGGTTCCGGTGGTGGCATCGGTAACGGTGCTCCAGTTGAGGCCGTCGGTGGATGTGTAGATCGCGCCTTGCGTCCCCACGCTCACATAGTTGGTACCATCGGTGGTGAGACTGCGCAAGTCACCGGCGAGCGCCGTACCTGCCGTCCAGAGTCCGCTGGTCCCAGCAGCACGCGGCGTGGCCGACACCGAAGGTGTTTGCGCCCCGCCCGGTCCGCTTCCGGTGCGGGCATTCATTGCAAACGAATAGGTCACGCCGTTGGTGAGCCCGGTAAGCACATACGGCGAAGTAATGGCGGTCAGCCACACATGCCCGCCTGGCGGGTTCTTGATGTCAATGGGGTTTGCCGTTGGTGCATACATGAGCCAGTACTCCACACCGGCGGCTTGCGTCCAGGTGATCGTTACCTGTCCATTGCCCGGTGTGACAGTGATGCCACCAACAGGCGGCGGTGCGCTGCTGCCGGAACCTCCACATGCAGTGAGAAGGGCTGAAAAAAGCAAGGCGGAGAGCAGGAAACGGAGGGCGCGCAGAGGCATTGTCAGATCACTTTTTGTGGTGTCAGGTCATTATGGTTCGACACCCCAGGCGCAATTTAAAGCAGGTGTAAAGATGCCTTTGCCGGTGGCGGCTGGTCACCCGCCCTTTCGGTCACGCAACTGAGCATTTGCGCACCGTGTCCCAGGTCCGTGTCGTCACCTCGGAGCCAAAGGCCTTTTCGATCAGTTGCATGAACACCGGACCTTTCTCACTTGGCACATAGGCCGTGAAAACTTCGCGGCCGACCTGCTGCAGCACAAAGGCACCGTCTACGCTGAGCGGCAGCGCAATCCTGGGCGCGGACACGTCCGGCAGAAAACTCACCACCCGCTTGGCCCCCTCGGGAACGGCGTGTGCTGCAAACGGGTCTGCGTCCAGCAGTTCCTGCAGGAAAGTGCGGGTGCGCAAGATGGTGCGAAAAGAACGCCCCAAGCTTTGCTGCAATGCATCCTCAATCTGGCGCGTGAGCCGCGCTTCGCTGGAGGTGCGGCTGTCAAAGACCACGTTGCCACTGGAGAGCACGGTACGGACCTTGGTAAGGCCTGCACTCTCAAAAGCGCGCACCAGATCTGCGCTCTTGGCATTTTGCGGGCTGACGCCTCGCAGCAGGGCCACATACCGCGTCATGCCCATGCCCCCTGCAAGGCATGCCACCGTACCTTACTGGCCCGCAGGCAACTGAATAGAAAGCTCATTTACCACTGCCTCCACGTCATCAATACTACGGACCAAGTCTTCCACGGCCTGCGCCTCTGCCCTGCTCGTTGCACAGCCCTTGAGCCATACCCAGCGGCGCTGGCCTTCGACCCAGATGCTGGTATGCGTGAATCGCCCGTCCACCAGTATGGCCTGTTCACCCTCGGAATGATTTCCTTGTCGTACAGATAGGCATTGGGCAACCGGCAACGGCCAGCCTGGAAGCAACTGGTGCCGCGCTCGGCCCGTGAATGGGATTGCGCAACGGCCTGCGCACGGGTCATCCGCGGCTCTTGCTGGTGCGGACAAGTCTTGATGCCGTCGGTGACTTGCAGGAACGGGATCTCCAGAAAATTGGCGCGCTCCTCATCTTGCGCCAGCGCCGCTGCGCAACCCAGCAACCCGGCCAGAAGCCATCCGCACGCACTACGCATGGTCTGCAGATACAGCCCTGTCATACATCACGAAGCGTTTGGTGGTTTCTTCCAGCACCTCCCAGGTCCCCACGAAGCCGCGCGGAATGACAAAGCTGTCACCCGCACGCACCGTCATGGCGGTGCCGTCCGCATGGGTGATCACGCTCACCCCCGCGAGCATGCTGCAGTACTCCTCTTCGGTATAGGCGATCTTCCATTTGCCCACTTGGCTGCGCCAGAAGCCGACCATGAATTGGCCGGTGGCATCGGTGTATTGCATCCACACGGTTTGCCTGGGGTTGCCGGCAATGCGCTTTTCTTCCGCGACAAAGTAATCTTCGCCCGGCCCGTTGATATCACTGAGTTTTTGCATGCCACAAGCCTAGCGTACCGGTGTGCCAACGACAAGCGTAAAGGCGCAGTGCACACCTCATTGGGGTGTGGCGGATTGGATCTGTGTCTGCAATGCCTGGTATTGCGCAAGCCTTGCGCCACCCAGCTTGACCGCTTCTGCGATGGCCTGCGCGGCCGCCACACGGTTGCCCGCATCCAGCTGCGCTTGCGCCAGGTTGTTCCATGCGTCGGCAAAGTCGGGGCGCGCTTGTACCGCAGCCCGGTAAGCCTGAATCGCCGCCGGAATCTGGCCCAGGGCATATTCGCTGTTGCCCTGCCCCAGCAGCAGGTTGGCATCACCTGGCCAACGCGCAAGTGCGGCGTTGTAGGTGGCCAGCGCGACTTGGGGTTGTTGCGCCTCCAGATCCGCAGCACTGCGGGCGAGTGACGGCAGATCGGCCGTGGCCGGCAACAGCCCCGCAGGCAAGGCCAGCATGGACCAGTAATTGCCGCGCTCCCAGGTGCGCTCAAAAGCGAACAGCGACATCTCCATGGATGCGGTTTCGCCCGAGTGCAATGTGATGGTGTTGCGCTGCAGGTCATAGCCAATCACCACGGCGTAGTGCCAGACCGGGTAGATCGGCAGTGAAACGTTCTGAAAGACCAGTACCGGATGTCCCGCTGCCACCTCGGCCAGCAAGTCCTTCAGGTTGGCTTGCAGCCTGTAGGCCAGCAGACCACGCTGCCGTGTCGCGGCCAGCATTTCCACCTGCAACGAACCCTTGCGGGCTGGCAAGTAGACCTGCTGCACCAGCTCATCCGGGGTAACCGCCACACCTGCGGCAGACAGGACCATGGCCAGCGCCGCCGGCCCGCATTCGTACTCCTTTTGTGCAAAAAAAGGAACGCCGGACACGCTGCCTGTAGCAGGCAGATCACCCGCGTCCGATTGCAGACGGCTAACCTGCGGCGTGGCACAGGCGCTGAGCAGCACCAGGAGCAAGGCTCCAGCCAGCTCCGCAAGGCAGCGCGCCAGGCGCGCCGGATTCATCGCACTGCGCGGGTAAACGGAAACACCTTGGTCAGACCCAGGATGTCGGTGATGAGCAGAATGATGAAGATGGTGAAGGCGACGCCCAAGATATCACCACCTGCAGGGGCCTGATCGATACGGCCCGCCAACTGTGCGACTTCTTCATCGGACATGGCCTGCACGCGCGCCTGTGCCTGCTCGGTGCTCAGTCCCCGCTCAGCCAAGCCGGCACGCACGTCCTCACGCGCAAGCACTGCGTTGACCTTGGCGCGGGCGTCTGTCTGTCCTTGGCTTGCCAGCACGTCGGCACTGGACACGATGCCTGCGTGGGCCGCCAGTGGCATGCCCAGCAGCGTGGTGGAACAAATCAGGAGAGAGGCTGTCAGACGTTTGAACTGATTCATGGGATTGCGTGAGGTAAATGCGCACAGCGTAGGGCCTGCACATGCAAAGTCAAACAACCTTACATCCATTCACAAAATCCACGTCCACAGTCGGACGCGCAACACGAACTTCCTATTGCAGGGCTCCCGTCAGATCTCCCACCTTTTCACGCACGCCCGGCAGTGGCTCCAGGCCGAACCTGCGGGTCAGCAGCTTGAGAATGGAGCCGGTGTCATAGCTGGTGGAGTCCACATAGCCTTTCTTCACCATGGGGCCGATCAGCAAGGTGGGAATGCGAGTACCCGGACCCCAACGATCAGATAGACCGGGCGCGGCGGGTGGCGCTGCATGGTCCCAATAGCCACCGTTCTCGTCGTAGGTGACGATCACCAGCATGCTCTTCCACTGCGGACTGGATTTGAGCCGGTCCAGCAGATCAGCAATATGGCGGTCGCCCGTAATCATGTCGGTATAGCTGGGGTGCTGGGTATTTACACCGGCCGGTTTGTAGAACGCCACCGGTGGCAATTGCCCGGCATCAATGGCCTTCAGGAAATCCTCGCCATCACGCAGATGGCGCGCCCGCGCTTCGGTGCCGGGCGCGTAATTGGCGAAGTAGTTGAAAGGCTGGTGGTGCGGCTGGAAGTTGGGTGAGTCTGGCGACTTGGTGTAGATCACCTTGCGCGGCACGGTGGGGTCCTGTGTGCCGTCAGCCAAGGCGCGCTGGTAGCCGCCTGCATACCAGGCCCAGTCAATCGATTTGGCCGACAGGGTGTCGCCAATTGTCTTGGTGGCTTGTGGTGGTAGTGGCAACTCCGGATTGCCGCCGTTGCGCGCCACGCCGTTTGGATTGGCCATTTCCAGCGGCCCGCCGGCTGCCGGTACCACGCCGCTGGGCTGGTAAGGAGGCTGCGTGGTGTTGACCGCGTATCCGTCCGGGGTGACTTGGCCACCGTTGCTGCTGACCAGTTGCACCGCGCCGGCATTGGCCGAAGGAGACGTGGGCTTCTTCAGCAGTTTGCCGCTGGCGTCAAGTTGGGCCCGCATATAGCTTGGTGCATTCTCAAAGCGCGGAGCGCAGGCACACACCAGGTACTGGTGATTCAGGAAGGAGCCGCCAAATGCGCCCATGTAGAAATTGTCGGCCAGGGTGTAATCGCGCGCCCATTGCCACATGCGGAACTGGCTGCCGTCGTAATAGCCCATGACCCAGCCGCCTACGGCCGACATGGCGGCAAAGCGGTTGTTCTTGCCGCCGTTGATCTGCTCCTGGTTGTTGTAGAACAGATGTGTGGGGCTGGGCACGATCTGGTTGGTGGCACGGTTGACCGGAGACGCATCGATACGGAATGGCGCATTGGGCATGCGGGGATAGCGATCATCCGGCTTGCCATCGGCGCCGAAGGTCACCAGTTCCTTGAGCGGCGTGCCGTCGTGGTCGAGTTGCAGCTTCTGCTCTGCGGTGGCGTTGGCAATGCCGTTGGCGCCGGGGAACAGGCCATAGATGTTGTCAAAGCTGTGGTTCTCGGCATAGATCACCACCACGTTCTGGATGCGATCCAGACTTGCCGCGTCGGGCTTGGTGCTGCTGCTGGCACATGCCGCCATGGCCCCGGCCAGAGTCAGCACGGCGGCTACGCGGGCGCTTTGCGCCAGTGCGTTGCAAGCTTCAAAAGAATAGGTACGAAAGGACTTCATGGCGTCTCCTGTGGAGGCGCCATGTTACGCCGCTCTGCGCGCGTATCAGGGGCCGTTGTAGAGCCAGGGCACGTCGATCAGCCTTGCGCCCAGCAGCTTGAGCGACAGGTCGCGTCCCACCTGCGCCAGACCCTTGAGGTGGTAGATCTTGCCGTTCTGGATGGCACGTGCCTGCACCCTGGCATTGCGCTGCCAGCGCATCTCGGCATAGCGCCGCAAGGCGTGCGGTATTTCCTGCGGCGTTTCACTGATGCAGCGAGCCAAGGCCGCCGCGTCCTCGATCGCCATGCCGGCACCCTGCGCCAGATAAGGTCGCATGGGGTGGGCTGCGTCCCCCAGCAGGGCAATGCGACCCTTGGCGTGCTCGGCTGCGCTGCCCATGGGTTCGCGGTCACACAGAGGCCAGAGACGCCATTGGTCAATGGCATAAATCAGATCCCGCAAGGCGCCACGCGCCTGGGACATGCGGCTGCGCAGCTCGTGGGCATTGGCGCTGTGGTCCCAGGACTGCGGATCACCCACCACCTTGCCGTGCACAATGCACACGACATTGAGCCACTCGCCTGCGCGCACCGGGTAATGCACCGCATGAAAGTCCGGCCCCATCCAAGCGGTGACGACCTGGCTGCGCAGTGGCACGGGCAAGGTGCTTTGCGGCAGCATGGCCCTAAACGCCAGGTGGCCGGTCACGCGCGGAGCGCCATCGTCGATGACCTCCTTGCGTACCTGGCTCCACAAGCCGTCGGCCCCCACCAACAAGGGCGCCTCGAATGCCTGGTCCTGCACGGTCTCAACGCGCACGCTGTGGTCTGTCGTGGAAATGCCTGCCAGGCGCGAATCCAGGTGCAGCCCCACGCTGTCGTGTTGGCGCACCGCATCCAGCAACAAGGTATGCATATCGGCACGGGCGATCGACACGTAAGGCGCGCCATAACGCTGCTCCGTCACCTTGCCCAGGGGGAACACCGCCAAGCGTTCGGTGGACACCGCGTTGCGCACTTCCAGCTGACTGGGGTAGGCTGCCACGCGCTGAAGGCCCGGCTCCAATCCCATCTCTCGCAGCACCTTGACCACGTTCGGCCCGAGCTGGATGCCGGCACCGACTTCTCCAAAGACCGGGGACTGTTCCAGCAACTCCATGCTCCAGCCCGCACGCGCGCAGGCCAGGGCAGCCGCCAGTCCACCGATTCCCCCGCCCGCTATCAGCAATTTTTTATGCATGACACATTGTGTAATTACCGTCTTGAGGTTTGCTGACAGCGCATTTGCGCCAAATCAACAACCGGGCGAGCCCGGCTCCGACGGAAATACGGGCTTACTCGACCCGCGTGATGCCAGTGGGTTTGAAGCCCAGATCGGCCGCCTTGCCTTTGCGTGCACGGGCGGCGCGGGCATTGTTCAAGCTGCGGATTTCCAGGGTTTCCTCGCGCTCCTTGCCACCGCGGCCAATGCCTTCGATGCGGATGCTGCGGGTATAGGCTGCCGCGCCTGCCAAGGTGTCCTTGGGCTCCAGATCGATCAGCATCAAGCCGCGCCCGCCCTTCTCCATGGCTTTGAGTTCGCCGATTTCAAAGGTCAGAATGCGCCCGCCCGTGGAGGCACAGGCCACATGCGTGGCTACCGGGACCATGGTGGCCGGCGTACCGGCCGTGGTCACGCGCCCATGGGCGCCGCTCACCAGGGACGGCTTGCACAAGGTCTCGCCCGCGTTGCAGGTGACAAAGGCCTTTCCCGCCTTCTGGCGCGAAACCATGCTTTCCACGTTGGCAAGGAAGCCATAGGCCGCGCTGCTGCTGAGCAACAGGGTGGCGCTTGCCGGTCCGGCAAAGTAGTGCAGCAGCTGGGTGCCGCTTTCCAGTTCCAGCAAAGTCGTCACCGGTTGGCCGTCACCGCGCCCGCCCGGCAGCAGCGATACCGCGACCGAGTACACGCGTCCGTTGGAGCCGAATACCAGCAGCGTGTCTACGCTGCGGCACTCAAAGGTGTCGTACAGGCCGTCTCCGGCCTTGAAGGCAAAGCTGCTGGCCTCGTGACCATGGCCGGAGCGCGTGCGCACCCAGCCCTTCTGGCTCACCACCACAGTCACCGGTTCGTCCACCACCTTGACTTCGGCCACGGCCTTCTTCTCGGTCTGGATCAGGGTACGGCGGGCGTCGGCAAAGGTCTTGGCGTCGGCTTCGATCTCCTTGATCATCAGGCGTCGCAATGCAGCCGGGCTATTGAGGATTTCCTCCAGCTTGCCCTGCTCGGTGCGCAGTTCGGACAGCTCCTGTTCGATCTTGATGGCTTCCAGGCGCGCCAGTTGGCGCAGGCGGATTTCCAGGATGTCTTCGGCCTGCCGGTCGCTCAAGTTGAAGCGCGCAATCAGCGCCGCCTTGGGCTCGTCGCTACTCCGGATGATGGCGATCACCTCATCGATATTGAGCAACACCGTCTGGCGCCCTTCGAGGATGTGGATGCGGTCCAGCACCTTGCCCAGCCGATGGCGCGAGCGCCGCTCGATGGTGGTCTGGCGGAAGCTGATCCATTCCTGCAGCATCTGGCGCAACGACTTGAGCGTGGGCTTGCCGTCCAGCCCCACCATGGTCAGGTTCACCGGCGAGGACGACTCCAGACTGGTGTGTGCCAACAGGGCCGTGATCAGCTCCTGCTGCTCAATGCGGCTGGTCTTGGGCTCGAACACCAGACGCACGGCGTTTTCCTTGCCGGACTCGTCACGCACTGCATCCAGCACCGCCAGGATGCTGGCCTTGAGCTGGGTCTGCTCCTGCGACAGCGCCTTCTTGCCGGCCTTGACCTTGGGGTTGGTCAGCTCCTCAATCTCTTCCAGCACGCGCTGGGTACTTACGCCCGGTGGCAACTCGGTCACCACCAGTTGCCATTGGCCGCGTGCCAGGTCCTCGATCTTCCAGCGCGCGCGGCACTTCAGCGAGCCGCGTCCGGTGCGATAGGCGTCGGCAATGTCGGCAGCCGGGCTGATGATCTGGCCGCCACCGGGAAAGTCCGGGCCGGGTATCAGCGTGAACAACTCTTCATCACTGAGCTGCGGCGACTTGATCAGGGCCACGCAGGCATCGGCCACTTCGCGCAGGTTGTGGCTGGGGATTTCGGTGGCCAGTCCCACCGCAATGCCGCTGGCGCCATTGAGCAGGGAGAACGGCAGGCGCGCGGGCAACTGCTTGGGCTCTTCGGTGGAGCCATCGTAATTGGGCTGGAAGTCCACCGTGCCCTGGTCGATTTCGTCGAGCAGCAGCGTGGTGATCTTGGCCAAGCGTGCCTCGGTGTAGCGCATGGCTGCAGCGCCATCGCCATCGCGTGAACCGAAATTGCCTTGGCCATCGATCAGCGGATAGCGCTGCGAAAAGTCCTGCGCCATGCGCACCAGTGCGTCATAGGCGGCTTGGTCTCCGTGCGGATGGAAGCGGCCCAGCACGTCGCCCACCACGCGGGCGCTCTTGACCGGCTTGGCACCGGTGTTGCCATTGGGTCCGCCAAAGCCCAGGCCCATGCGCGACATGGAGTAAAGAATGCGCCGCTGCACCGGCTTCTGGCCATCGCAGGCATCAGGCAAGGCCCGGCCTTTGACCACGCTGAGCGCGTACTCCAGGTACGCGCGCTGGGCGTATGTGGCCAGGTTGAGTTGGTCATCACCGCCGCCGTCGGGTGAAGTGAGATCAATGATTGGTTGGTCGGTCATGTTTGTCTTGTTCAACTAAATGTTTGCGCGGCGGGTGTACCCACAGCGGCGAAGTCCGGGGTGTGGGAGCTTCAGACGTCCACCTCTACCGAGTCCCCGTGCAACTCCATCAACTCGCGCCGCGCCGCCGCCTCACCCTTGCCCATCAGCTTGGTGATCAACGCCTCGGTCTGGCCAAAATCAATGGCCCCCAGGGCCACCGGCAACAGACGACGCGTATCCGGGTTCAGCGTGGTGTCCCACAACTGCTCGGCATTCATCTCGCCCAGGCCCTTGAAGCGGCTGATGGTCCAGGCGCCTTCGCGCACGCCTTCCTTGCGCAGCTTGTCCAGAATCACGGTGAGCTCGCCTTCGTCCAGCGCGTAAGCCTTGCTTGCAGGCTTCTTGCCGCGCGCCGGTGCATCCACGCGGAACAGCGGCGGACGCGCGACAAACACGTGCCCAGTCTCGATCAGCTTGGGGAAGTGGCGGAAGAACAGCGTGAGCAGCAAGACCTGGATATGGGAACCGTCCACGTCCGCGTCGGACAAGATGCAGACCTTGCCGTAGCGCAGGCCGCTCATGTCGGGCTCGTCATTGGGGCCGTGCGGGTCCACGCCGATGGCCACCGAGATGTCGTGGATTTCGGTATTGGCGAACAGGCGGTCGCGGTCTACTTCCCAGGTATTGAGCACCTTGCCGCGCAGGGGCAGCACGGCCTGGTTTTCCTTGTCGCGTCCCATCTTGGCGCTGCCGCCCGCAGAGTCGCCCTCCACCAGGAACACCTCGTTGTAGAGGATGTCGCGGCTCTCGCAGTCGGTGAGCTTGCCGGGCAACACGGCCACGCCGGAGCTCTTGCGCTTTTCCACCTTCTGGCCAGCCCGCTGGCGGGTTTGTGCCGCCTTGATGGCCAACTCGGCCAGCTTCTTGCCGTATTCCACATGCTGGTTCAGCCACAGCTCCAGGGCTGGACGCACAAAGCCGGAAACCAGCCGCACCGCATCGCGAGAATTCAGCCGTTCCTTGATCTGCCCCTGGAACTGCGGGTCCAGCACCTTGGCCGAGAGCACATAGCTTGCGCGCGCAAACACATCCTCAGGCATGAGCTTCACGCCCTTGGGCAACAGGCTGTGGAAGTCGATGAAACTCTTGACGGCGGTGAACAGGCCGTCGCGCAGACCACTTTCATGCGTACCGCCTGCGCTGGTGGGAATCAGGTTGACATAGCTCTCGCGCACGGGCTGACCGTCTTCGGTGAAGGCCACGCACCAGGTGGCGCCTTCGCCATCGGCAAACTGCTCACTCTGGCTGTCGGCAAATCCTTCACCATCAAACAGCGGAATCACCGGCTCGGCGTTGAGCGACTGCATCAGGTAGTCGCGCAGACCGCCTTTGTAGAGCCAGGTCTGGGTTTCCTTGGTCTTTTCGTTCAACAGGGAAACACTGACGCCGGGCATGAGCACCGCCTTGCTGCGCAGCAAGTGGGTCAGCTCGTTCATGGGCAACACAGCGGACTCGAAATACTTGGGATCGGGCCAGACGCGCACGGTGGTGCCGGACTTGCGGTCGCCTTCGCCCACTTTGCGCACCTGCAGCGGCTCGGTCACGTCGCCGCCTTCAAACACGATGCGAGCCACCGATCCTTCACGGTAACTGGTGGCCTCCAGGCGCTTGCCCAGGGCGTTGGTTACGCTCACGCCCACGCCGTGCAGGCCGCCGGAGAAGCTGTAGGCACCGCCCTTGCCCTTGTCGAACTTGCCACCGGCATGCAGGCGGGTGAACACCAGCTCAATGACCGGGGCCTTTTCTTCGGGGTGCATGCCAAAGGGAATGCCGCGGCCGTCGTCTTCGATGGATACCGAACCGTCCACATGCAGGCAGACCTTGATCTTCTTGCCGTGCCCGGCCAGCGCTTCGTCGGCGGCGTTGTCCAGCACTTCCTGGATGACGTGCAGCGGGTTGTCGGTGCGGGTGTACATGCCCGGGCGCTGCTTGACCGGCTCCAGGCCCTTGAGGACGCGGATGGAGCCTTCTGAATAGTCGGAATTGGATGAGGGGGGTTTGGCTGACATAGGCGCGCATTGTAGTGGGTGATTGATTTTTCACTGTACAAAAAGACAGCCAACCGCGGCACGCGGCTGATTGTCACGTCGGCAACAGGGCTGGTACGGGACTACGTTCCTGACCTTATACAGATTGGCTACATTAGGTGGCATGCCTGAAACACAAAAACGTATATCCATACTTCAGTTGCTCGTCTGCGGCGCCATGATCGTCACGCTGGCCATGGGCGTTCGCCATGGCTTTGGTCTGTGGCTGCAGCCCATCACGCAGGACCGTGGCTGGAGTCGCGAAACCTTTGCTTTTGCCATTGCCATCCAGAATCTGGCCTGGGGTGTGGCCGGCATCTTTGCCGGCATGCTGGCTGACCGGTTTGGCTCTTTCCGGGTGATTCTGGTAGGTGCGGCCGCCTACTGCCTGGGCCTTTTGGGCATGGCTTACGCTGACAGTGGCCTGCTGTTTGCAATGAGCGCCGGCGTGCTGATCGGTGTGGCCCAGTCGGGCACCACGTATGCGGTGGTGTATGGAGTCATCGGTCGCAATGTGCCAGCAGACAAACGTTCCTGGGCCATGGGAGTCACGGCGGCGGCAGGATCTTTCGGGCAATTTCTGATGGTGCCCACCGAGGGGTTTCTGATCAGCCATTTCGGCTGGCAGCAGGCTTTGGTATTGCTGGGATTTGCGACCCTGCTGATAGCACCGCTGGCCTGGGGGCTGCGTGAGCCGGATTTCGGCGGCCATGCCCATATGCACCGGGATCAATCCATCCTGCAAGCCATGCGCGAGGCCTTCAAGTACCCCAGCTTCCAGTTGCTGATGGCGGGCTATTTTGTCTGCGGCTTCCAGGTCGTATTCATTGGCGTACACATGCCCAGCTATCTGAAGGACAAGGGGCTTTCGCCTCAGGTGGCGAGCTACGCCTTGGCCCTGGTGGGGCTTTTCAACGTGTTCGGTACCTACGCCGCCGGCGTGCTAGGCCAGCGCCTTGCCAAGCGCAAGATCCTGGCGTTCATCTACCTTGCCCGCTCGGTCGCCATCACCCTGTTCCTGCTGGCGCCGCTGACGCCTGCGTCGGTCTATCTGTTTGCCAGTGTGATGGGGCTGTTGTGGCTTTCAACGGTACCAGTCACCAATGCCACTGTGGCGCAAATTTTCGGGGTGGCCCACCTGTCCATGCTGAGCGGCTTTGTGTTTTTCAGTCACCAGATCGGTTCCTTTCTGGGCGTATGGCTGGGTGGCTATCTGTATGACAAGACCGGTAGCTACGACAGCGTCTGGCTGATCGCCATTGCCCTGGGTGTGGCAGCCGCACTGGTCAATCTGCCCATCAAGGAGCGCGCCATTGCGCGCGCCGTACAGCCGCAATCGGCCTGAACCCCATGCGACGCAACGCGCGCTGGTCCGTGATGCTGGTGGTTGTGGCCTTGCTGACTGCGGTGTTCGCCCTGTATAGCAGAGCGGACTTTCTGGTGCAGCTCAGCAATCAGCTATGGTCCTGCTTTTAGCCCCTGAGTCCGAATGACAACTGCCGCTGCCCACAACCTTTCTGCACCATCCCCCTGGATCACCCGATGGACGCATCTGCTCGCTGCAGACTGCTCCGTGCTGGACGTGGCCTGTGGCGGCGGCCGTCATCTCCAATGGTTTGCGGAACGTGGTCACGCCGTGTGGGGTGTGGACAAAGACATCGCTGCCGCGCAGCAGAACGTGCCGCAAGCCCATCTGCTGCAGGCCGACATTGAAACTGGGCCCTGGCCATTGGCCGATGCAAACGGCCTGCGCACCTTCGGTGCCGTGGTCGTCACCAATTACCTCTGGCGGCCATTGCTGCCCACACTGGTGAGCAGCGTTGCGCCGGGTGGGTATTTTCTGTACGAAACCTTTGCCGCGGGCAACGAAACGGTAGGCCGCCCGTCCCGTCCCGACTTTCTTCTGCAGGCTGGCGAACTGTTGCAGGCATGTGCCGGAATGCAGATCGTGGCCTATGAGAATGGTTTTTTGCCGTCTCCTGACCGGTTTGTCCAACGTATCGTGGCTTTTGCCCCAGCTTTACCAGATGCCGGACATTTGGAAATGGCGCGGCACACTCTCTAGGTAAAATGCGCGTTTACCGAACTATTGGCACTCCATGAACTCTTCACACGGTCCCTTGCGGGGCAGCATTGTTGCCCTGGTTACCCCTATGCTCGAAGACGGAGCGGTGGATTACGCGGCACTGCGAAAGCTGATTGACTGGCACATTGCCGAAGGAACTGACTGCATCGGTGTCGTCGGCACCACAGGCGAGTCCCCCACGGTCAGTGTTGAAGAACATTGCGAAATCATCCGCGTGTCAGTGGAACAGGCTGCAGGCCGGGTACCCATCATGGCGGGTTGCGGCGCCAATTCCACCAAGGAAGCCATCGAGCTGGCGCGCTTCGCCAAGAAGGTTGGCGCAGACAGCCAGTTGCAGGTTGTCCCCTATTACAACAAGCCCACGCAGGAAGGCCAGTACCAGCATTTCAAGGCCATTGCAGAAGCCGTGGACCTGCCGGTCATTCTCTATAACGTGCCCGGCCGCTCGGTCGCCGATATGGCGCACGACACGGTGCTGCGTCTGGCTCAGGTGCCCGGCATCGTCGGCATCAAGGAAGCCACCGGCAACATTGAACGCGCGCAGTGGTTGATCAAGGAAGCGCCTCAAGGCTTTTCCATCTACTCCGGCGACGACCCCACCGCCGTGGCGCTCATGCTCTGCGGAGGACACGGCAATGTGAGCGTGACCGCGAACGTGGCACCGCGCCTCATGCACGAGTTGTGCATGGCGGCCATTGCCGGGGACGCGGCCGGCGCCATGGCTATCCAGCGCAAATTGCTTCCGCTGCACAAAGCTCTGTTTGTTGAATCCAACCCCATCCCCGTGAAGTGGGCAGTAGCACGCATGGGCCTCAGCGAGGGCTATCTGCGCCTGCCGCTGACCACATTGACACAACCCAGCCAGCAGATGCTGGAAGGTGTGATGCGTTCCACCGGCTTGATTTAAGCCACGTACACCAAGGAAATTTGTGAAATCGATTATTCAAGTGACCGCATTGGGCACAGCCCTGGCATTGGCCGGCTGCTCAGCGCTGGAATCCGACAAGGTGGACTACCGCAGCGCAGCCAAAGCGCCAACGCTCATTGTTCCGCCGGATCTGACACAACTCTCCAAAGACACCCGCTACACCATGGTCGACGGTGCCGTATCCGCCTCCAGCGTGAAAACCGTAGATACCACGGTCAGCAAGGCACCCGTGGCGGTTCCCGAGCTCGGTGACGTTCGCGTGGAGCGGGCAGGCAACCAGCGCTGGCTGGTAGTCAAGCGCCCTGCCGACAAGCTGTGGGAGCCTGTCAAGGATTTCTGGCAGGAAAACGGCTTTCTGCTGGCCATGGACCAGAGCAATCTGGGCATCATGGAAACGGATTGGGCCGAGAACCGCGCCAAGATTCCACAGGACTTCATCCGCAACTCCATCGGAAAGATACTGGACTCCGTGTATTCCACTGCCGAACGGGACAAGTTCCGTACGCGCCTGGAAACCAATGCCGCCGGCGAAACCGAGATCTACATCAGCCACCGTGGGTTGGTGGAGGTCTACACTACCGAGCGCTCCGACAAGACAATTTGGCAACCTCGCGCAACCGACCCCGAGTTGGAAGCTGAATTTCTGCGTCGCCTGATGGTGAAGTTGGGAGCGTCCACTGAGCAGGCCAAATCCCAGATTGCCAACACCGCCGCCGCCAAATCGCTGGCCACCCTTGCCACACAGAATGGGCACCCGGTCGTACAGATCAGCGAAGGATTTGATCGCGCCTGGCGCCGCGTTGGACTGGCGTTGGACCGCACAGGCTTCACTGTGGAAGACCGCGACCGCAAACAAGGCATTTATTTCGTGCGTTACGTCCCCACCGATGTCGACAGCACGGAGCCGGGCTTTTTCAGCAAGCTCTTCGGCAGCTCGTCCAAGCAGGCTGAAGCGACCAAATTCCAGGTTGCACTTAAGAGCCAGGGGGACGTCACCACCGTGTCCGTACTAGATAGCAAGGGCGCTCCCGATACCTCCGCGAGCGCGCAACGCATTGCCAAGGTCATCGTGGACGACATCAAGTAAGCCAGTCCTTGCGACACCCGTCGCAAGCAACAAAAAAGCCACCCGAAGGTGGCTTTTTTGTTGCCAGTAAATAAATTACTTGGCTGCAGATGCGTCAGCAGCAGGAGCGGCAGCGGGAGCAGCAGCAGATGCGTCAGCAGCAGGAGCGGCAGGAGCAGCAGCAGGTGCGGGTGCAGGAGCAGGAGCTTCTTCTTTCTTACCGCAAGCAGCCAGGGCAGCAGCAGCGATCACAGCTGCCAAAACGAGAGATTTGTTCATGGTTATAGACTAAAGTGAGTTAACGAAACAATTTCCGGAAATTGTCTTGGTGGCAAGCCCCCAAGACCCCGACAAGAAGCATTCGATCTCTTTTTGTCAGAGCCCCGAATTATACATAAGCGCAACAGGCGTACAGGGAAAACCCTTTCCGGCACCTCATAAACCCAAGGTACTGGCCGGAAAACCTGGTGAACTTTGGCGTTTACGCTCCTCCAATTCCTCGCGCAATAACAGCCGCATGCGTGGCTCCGTGCTTCCCGCTCCCGTACTGCGCACCAAATCAAGGCGCCGAAGTGCCCAGGTAGGCGTCCACAGTGCACTGGGGAATTCCGATGGCTCCACACCCTTGCATACGCGGCACTCCACCAGATGATCCCAGCGAATACGCCACTCCACAAAACGATGGTGGACGCGGCGCATGGCGTCGAAACGATGGGCCAGCAGCGTGAGTTTGCGGCCCTTGCGCGACCAGGCGTTCAGGGCGTCTATGGTGGCTTTCTCGTGCAAAGGCCAATCTTCAAAATTGGCGTCGCTCCATATCATTTCAGACCACTGCGCTGTAGCGGCATGCAGCAAGGCACCGCGAACAGCATCTGCAAATGCCGACGGACCTGCAAAGGGCCCCTGCAGCAAAGGTGCCGGGGTGCCATCGCCAGTGGCTTCAGTCGAGACCATGCAACCATCCGTCCTCGCACCATTGCATCAGCAGATCCTGCGCAGGCTCGCTGAGTTTTTCCACATCCCGAGCCGACAGTTCCCGGGCATTCGCAAGCGAACGCATTAGCCGAGCATCGCTGCCAGCAGCGCGGAAGCTTTCGCCATTGATGAAGACATGTTTGCTGTCATACAGCATGCGCGTGCGCCGGTCCAGACGCACGCCACCGCCCTGGCTGGATTCACCTGCATGGAACCACACATGGGCTTTGGGTTCGGTCAGGATTTCACCCAACGAGCGCTGCAATGCCAACGGGTCCTTGAGTGCTGCCTGCAGCGCTTCCTGGGCAAACTGCACCATGGCTGCCGGAATTTCCGCGCTGGTGCTGACGGCCTGCTGCTGCGGATCGCGATAGATTGCAGTACCCGCCTCATCAGCCGCCTGCTCGGCCAAGCACTGCAGCAGCTCCCGCGCCATTTCACCTTTGGCTGGCGACCGAAAACCAATCGAATAGGTCATGCACTCGCCCACCGCAATGCCATCGTGTGCATAGTGCGGCGGCAGGTACAACATGTCGCCCGGTTCCAGCACGAACTCCTGCTCCGGTATAAAGTTGGCCAGTATCTTGACCGGCATGTCCGGCACCAGGCTCATGTCCTTCTGGCGTCCGATGCGCCATCTCCGACGCCCATGGGCCTGCAACAGAAACACGTCGTAGCTGTCAAAGTGCGGCCCCACGCCACCGCCGTCCGTGGCATAGCTGATCATCAGATCATCCAGTCGCGCATCGGGGATGAAGCGGAATTGCTGCATCAACTGGTGCACGCGCTCGTCATGCAGGTCTACGCCCTGCACCAGCACCGTCCAACCTGCCTGCTTGAAAGGCGGCAGTGACTTGCGCGCGAAAGGGCCGTGCTTGAGACGCCATTTGCCCTGCTTGTCGGCCTGCGCCTGCACCACCAAGCGCGACTCCACATCGTCCTGCGCAGCCAGATCGACCAACTCGGCGCGGTCCAGCAAGGGCGCAAAGCCCGGAATGGCCGCGCGAATCAGCAGGGGCTTTTTCTCCCAGTAACGGCGCATGAAGGTATCTGGTGACAAGCCGCCCAGCAGCTGTAGAGGGTTTTTTATGTTCATGGGACAATTCTGCATGGAAATTTCTCAACAATGCGTGGTTGCCCTGACCTGGACGCTGAAAGATACTTTGGGCGAAGAACTGGACGTGCTGGACGATCCGGTGGAGTTTTTGATCGGCGGCCATGACCTGTTCCCCACGATCGAGGAAGCGCTGCAGGGCCACAGTGCCGGTGCCACACTCAATCTGCAGATTGAGCCGGAGCAGGCGTTTGGCGATTTCAACGACCAGCTCATCTTTCTGGAGCCGCGTGCGCTCTTTCCCGCCGACCTGGAAGAAGGCCTGACCATGGAAGGATCCGCTCTGCCTGCGGGATGCAACCCCGACGCGCCCAAGGACGCGCTCTACACCATCACCGATATCTACCCGGAACACGTCGTGCTGGATGGCAACCACCCACTGGCCGGCATTGCCATTCGCATCACACTCAACGTGCACACCGTGCGTGAAGCCACCGAAGAAGAAATCGGCCGCGGCTCCGCCGGCACCGGCTTCTTCCGCATCCAGCCCCTGCACACCGAAGTCCCCGGCGACGACACCCTCCACTAGCCATCAGAAAACCCGTGGAACCGGCTCCGCCGGGCCACTGGGTTTGTCCCCTGCAAGGGGAGAGGCGGCTACACGCAGTGAGCCGCAACAGGGGTGTATCAATTCTTCCCAGTAGAGCCGTACCCACCCTCCCCGCGCTGGGAAGCAGGAAACTCCTGAACGATATTGAAGCGGGCCTGCGCCACCGGCACGATGACCAGTTGAGCGATTCGCTCCATGGGCTCGATGGTGAAGGCGGTGGAGCTGCGATTCCAGGCGCTCACCATCAGTTGGCCCTGGTAATCGCTGTCAATGAGTCCCACCAGATTGCCCAGCACGATGCCGTGCTTGTGGCCCAGACCGGAGCGCGGCAGGATGAGCGCTGCATAACCGGGGTCTGCCAGATAAATGGCCATTCCGGTGGGAACCAGTTGCCAGGCGTTGGGGCGCAGCGTCAGCGGCTCATCCAGACAGGCGCGCAAGTCCAGCCCCGCACTTCCGGGTGTGGCATAGGCCGGCATGTTGTCGTTGAGGCGGCTGTCGAGAATTTTGACGTCGATTTGCATGCTTGTTCTTTTCAGTGAAATGATTCGGAAAAAGAGGCGAATTGCGCCCCTTGAGTATTCAAGCGGTCGCGCTGGCCAGGCGGGCGGCAATGTCGGCCACCAGCTGCCGTGCCAACGCAAGTTTGTTGTTGCGCGGAATTTCGCGCGAACCGTTGGCATCCACCAGCAGCAAGGCATTGTCATCCTGGCCGAACGTGGCAGGACCAATATTGCCCACCAGCAGGGGCACGTTCTTGCGCGCGCGCTTCGCCGTTGCGTGGGCCAGAAGATCATGGCTCTCTGCGGCAAAGCCTACGCAATACAAAGCCCCGCTGGTCGCGCGCGCAGATTTCGCAAGCGTAGCCAGAATGTCCGGGTTCTCCACAAATCCAAGTTGCGGCACCTGGCCCGAACCGTCCTTCTTGATCTTCTGTTGGGCTGAGTTTTCCGGACGCCAATCGGCCACGGCCGCAGTAGCGACAAAAACGCTGGCAAGTGGTGCTTGTCGCAGGCATGCGTCCAACATGTCCTGTGCTGAAACCACGTCGATACGGTCTACACCGCGTGGCGTAGCCAGTGCCACCGGCCCGGCAACCAGTGTCACCGTGGCACCGGCTTCCTGTGCTGCCCGTGCCACGGCAAAGCCCATCTTTCCGCTGGACAGATTGGTGATGCCGCGCACGGGATCAATGGCTTCAAACGTGGGGCCAGCAGTCACCAGCACGTGGTGCCCCGCCAAAACCTTCGGCTGAAAGAACGCAATCACATCCTGTAACAATTCCTGCGGCTCCAGCATGCGGCCATCGCCAGTCTCGCCGCAGGCCTGCAGGCCATTGCCCACGCCGAGCAACGTGGCGCCATCGGCCTTGAGCTGCGTCATATTGCGTTGCGTAGCAGGATGCGCCCACATCTCGCGGTTCATGGCCGGAGCAATCAGCAGAGGCACGCGATCCATGGGACGTGCCAGACACATCAGGCTGAGCAGGTCGTCCGCACGTCCGTGCAGGAGCTTGGCCATGAAGTCGGCACTGCAGGGGGCTATCAGAATGGCATCGGCCTCACGGCTGATGTTGATGTGCGGCATGTTGTTGGGCTCACGCGCATCCCATTGCGAGGTGAATACCGGCCGATTGCTCAGCGCCTGCATGGTCACCGGCGTGATGAATTGGGCCGCCGCCTCGGTCATGACCACCTGCACCGTGGCGCCTTGCTTGATCAGCGCACGGCACAACTCGGCAGCCTTGTAGCACGCGATGCCGCCGGTGAGCCCCAGAACAATATGTTTGCCGTTCAAGTCCATGGTGTGTGCGCCTGGGCGCGGTATACAGATGGGCTGCAATGTAGCAGAGCGTCAAAGGGTCGTGCGGGCACACGTATAATCTCGCTTTACCACCTCATCGAACCTTTCGGTTCGCCCCTGACATGACCAAATTTGTCTTCGTCACCGGCGGTGTGGTGTCCTCCCTTGGCAAGGGAATCGCCTCAGCCTCCTTAGCTGCGATCTTGGAATCGCGAGGCCTCAAAGTCACTTTAATCAAGCTCGACCCCTATCTCAACGTAGACCCTGGAACCATGTCGCCCCTGCAACATGGCGAGGTCTTCGTCACCGACGACGGCGCAGAAACTGATTTGGACTTGGGCCATTACGAGCGTTTCATTGAAACGCGCATGCGTAAATCCAACAACTTCACCACCGGCCAGATCTACCAGAGCGTGCTCGACAAGGAGCGCCGTGGCGACTACCTGGGCAAGACCGTGCAGGTCATTCCCCATGTCACCAACGAGATCCAGGAGTTCGTCAAGCGCGGCGCGCGCTACGGCGAACCCGATGCGGTCGATGTGGCCATCGTCGAAATCGGCGGCACCGTGGGTGACATCGAGTCCCTGCCCTTCCTCGAAGCCGTGCGCCAGATGAGCCTCAAGCTCGGTCCCAACAACAGTGCGTTTGTGCACCTGAGCTACCTGCCCTGGATCGCCGCAGCCGGTGAGCTCAAGACCAAACCGACCCAGCACACGGCCAAGCAATTGCGCGAGATTGGTATCCAGGCCGACGCCCTGATCTGTCGCGCCGACCGCAAGGTGCCCGATGAAGAGCGCGAAAAGATTTCGCTGTTCTCCAACGTGCCCGAATGGGGCGTCATCTCCATGTGGGATGTGGACACCATCTACAAGGTGCCGCGCATGTTGCACGAGCAAGGCCTGGATGGCCTGATCTGCGACAAGCTGCGTCTGAACACACCGCCTGCCAACCTCAAGCGCTGGGACGATCTGGTCTACGAGACCGAGCATCCGCAAGGTGAAGTCTCTATCGCCATGGTCGGCAAGTACGTGGACCTGTCGGACAGCTACAAGTCGCTCAACGAAGCGCTACGCCACGCTGGCATGAAGAACCACGTCAAGGTCAAGATCGAATACGTAGACTCCGAAACCATCACGCCCGACAGCGTGTCCCAGCTGGCGCGCTTTGACGCCATTCTGGTCCCCGGGGGATTTGGCAAGCGTGGCATCGAAGGCAAGATTGCAGCGGCCCGCTTTGCACGTGAAGGCAAGGTGCCCTACCTCGGCATTTGCCTGGGTATGCAGGTTGCTACCATCGAATTTGCCCGCCATGTGGCCGGCCTCAAGGACGCCAACAGCACCGAGTTCGATCCGCTAAGCCCCAACCCCGTCATCGCCCTCATCACCGAGTGGAAAGACGCGGACGGAACCATCAAGACGCGCGACCAGAACTCCAACCTGGGCGGCACCATGCGCCTGGGTGCACAAAGTTCCGACGTGGCCCAACACACGATTGCGCACGACATCTACGGCGACGTGGTGACCGAGCGCCATCGCCACCGCTACGAAGCCAACGTCAATTACCTGGACAAGCTGCGCGCCTCCGGCCTGGTGATCTCTGCGCTGACACAGCGCGAGCAACTCACCGAGATGGTCGAACTGCCGCAAAGCGTGCACCCCTGGTTTGTCGGCGTGCAATTCCACCCCGAGTTCAAGTCCACTCCCTGGAATGGCCATCCGCTGTTCAATGCCTTTGTGAAAGCTGCTCTGGACCACCAGACCCAGGGCAAGAACTTGAAAGTTGCCGCATGAAACTGTGTGGTTTCGACGTCGGCCTGCAACACCGCATCTTTCTGATCGCGGGCCCCTGCGTCATCGAGTCCGAGCAATTGCAGATGGACACGGCCGGTACGCTCAAGGAAATCACCCAGGCGCTGGGCATTCCCTTCATCTTCAAGAGCAGCTTTGACAAGGCCAACCGCTCCAGCGGCACCAGCTTTCGCGGCCCCGGCATCGACAAGGGGCTGGAGATTCTTGCCAAGGTCAAGCGCGAACTGGGTGTGCCGATACTGACGGACATCCACTCGGAGGACCAGATTGCCCAGGTCGCGTCTGTAGTGGACGTGTTGCAGACGCCCGCCTTCCTGTGCCGACAGACCGATTTCATCCATGCGGTGGCGCAGAGCGGCAAGCCCGTCAACATCAAGAAGGGCCAATTCCTGGCACCGGGTGACATGAAGAATGTCATCGACAAAGCCCGTGCTGCCGCCAAGGCGGCCGGACTGAATGAAGACAACTTCATGGCCTGTGAACGCGGCGCCAGCTTTGGCTACAACAATCTGGTGAGCGACATGCGCTCACTGGCCATCATGCGGGAAACCGGCGCACCCGTAGTGTTCGACGCCACCCACTCGGTACAACTGCCGGGCGGCCAAGGCACCAGTAGCGGCGGCCAGCGCGAGATGGTGCCGGTGCTGGCACGTGCGGCTGTGGCCGTGGGTGTGGCCGGGTTGTTCATGGAAACCCATCCAGACCCCAGCAAGGCGTTGAGCGACGGCCCCAATGCGGTACCGCTCAAGCACATGAAGGCATTGCTGGAAACCCTGGTGGCACTGGATTCCGTAACCAAAAAGACACCGTTTCTGGAAAACAATTTCCAGTAATGGGTGCAAGATCAGAGTCGCCAATAGTTTGTTTGTTTTGTTCTAGAAAGAAAAATCCATGAGCGCAATTGTTGATATCGTAGGCCGCGAAATTCTGGACTCCCGTGGCAACCCCACGGTGGAGTGCGATGTTTTGCTGGAATCCGGAACCATGGGCCGTGCGGCTGTGCCTAGCGGCGCGTCCACCGGCTCACGTGAAGCCATTGAACTGCGTGACGGCGACAAGAAGCGTTACCTGGGCAAGGGTGTACTCAAGGCGGTGGAGCACATCAACACCGAAATCTCCGAAGCGGTGCTGGGCCTGGATGCTTCCGAGCAGTCCTTCCTGGACAAGACCCTGATCGATCTGGACGGCACCGAGAACAAGTCCCGCCTGGGCGCCAATGCCATGCTGGCCGTGTCCATGGCTGTGGCCCGCGCAGCTGCAGAAGAAGCCGGCCTGCCGCTCTACCGCTACTTTGGCGGCATGGCCGCAGTACAGATGCCTGTGCCCATGATGAACGTCATGAACGGCGGCGAGCATGCCAACAACAATTTGGACCTGCAAGAGCTGATGATCATTCCCGTGGGTGCTCCCAGCTTCCGTGAAGCCCTGCGCTACGGCGCCGAAGTGTTTCACGCACTCAAGAAAATCCTGCACGACAAGGGCATCAGCACTGCCGTGGGTGACGAAGGCGGCTTCGCCCCCAACGTGGCCAACCACGAAGCCGCCATCCAGATGATTCTGGAAGCCATCGACAAGGCCGGCTACGTGGCGGGTGAACAGATTGCCCTGGGCCTGGACTGCGCCGCATCCGAGTTCTACAAGGACGGCAAGTACCACCTTGAAGGCGAAGGCCTGGTGCTGGACGCGCAAGAGTGGACCAACATCCTGGCCACCTGGGTCGACAAATACCCCATCATCAGCATCGAAGACGGCATGGCCGAAGGTGACTGGGACGGCTGGAAGCTGCTGACCGACCGTCTGGGCAAGAAGGTGCAGATCGTGGGTGACGACCTGTTCGTGACCAACACCAAGATCCTGAAGGAAGGCATCGACAAGGGCATTGCCAACTCCATCCTGATCAAGATCAACCAAATCGGCACACTGTCTGAAACTTTCGCCGCTATCGAAATGGCCAAGCGCGCCGGCTACACCGCCGTGATCAGCCACCGTTCCGGTGAAACAGAGGACTCCACCATTGCCGACATTGCCGTGGGCACCAATGCCGGCCAGATCAAGACCGGTAGCTTGAGCCGCTCTGACCGCATGGCCAAGTACAACCAGTTGCTGCGCATCGAAGAAGACTTGGGCGATGTGGCTGTGTACCCTGGACGCTCCGCGTTCTACAACCTCAAGTAACGTGGCCCCCACGCTCTCGCTCTTCGAGTCGTTCGCTGCCCCCCTAGGGGGCCGCGTTTCGCCTTGGGGCGGCCCTGCGGCGAAACATCTCCACTGAATGAGTAACCGCCTGGTTCCCGTTGTTCTGATTGCCCTGCTGCTGGTGCTGCACGGGCAGTTGTGGTTTGGCCGCGGCAGCGTACGCAATGTGAGCAAGCTGCAGTACCAGCTGGAAGCCCAGAAGGTCAAGAATGCACAGGCAGCCTTGGCCAATGACCGCCTGAGTGCCGAGATCCGGGACCTGAAAGAAGGTCTGGAGATCGTCGAGGAAAAAGCCCGCAGCGAACTGGGCATGGTCAAGAACAACGAAATCTTCGTGCAGATCGCCCGCTAGGCCAGCGGCCGTGTCAGAGCCCCCTCGCCTCGCCATTCTGGGAGTACCCGGCACTGGCAAATCCACATTGGCTGCAGCGCTGCAGCACGCTGTATCCCCCACCGTCTTGCAGGTCGCGCCTTCAGATGACGATGAAGCCCGCCAGCATCGACAACTCTTTGATCTGACCTTGCTGACCGGACTGGATCTGCTGCCAGCCTCCGCAGACCATGCGCGTTTGGGCGCCCTGGATCAGACCTTCAGGGACGCGCTGTCCCGGTACGGTCTACCCTACTCTCTGGTCTATGGACAAGGCAAGGCACGCAGCGACAACGCGCTGATGTCCATTCGATTTCACCTGCGCATCACCAACGGTTTGCAACAACCCGTCAGCCGCTGGCTCTGGGCATGCGAAAAGTGCTCCGATCCGGATTGCGAGCATCAGCTCTTCAGCAACTTATTGCGAGACCGTTGAAGTCCTCGCATCTACAGGACAAGCCGGGGTCGGCCTACGCCCGTCAATGGGCGTCGGCGCTGCCGCTGCCCAGCTGAATGGCATCCACGAAAAGCTGCGCTGCATCGATCGGATCAAAGCGGTACTGCAATCCGCAGAACTCGCAACCCACCTCGATGTCACCACGCTCGGCCAGGATTTCCTCGACCTCTTCGCGCCCCAAACTCACAATCATCTTGCCGACACGCTCGCGGCTGCAGTTGCAGCCAAAACGTGGAGCACTTTCGCCCACAAGCGGCTCGAAGCGGGTAATGCTCTCTTCCCAGAACAGCCTACGCAGAATGGTGTCCACGTCCAGGGTCAACAGCTCTTCGCGCTTGAGACTGGACGCCAGTGTGGCGATCCGGTTGTAGTGCTCGTTCATGCCGATCTGGTCTTCGTTTTCCTTGGAGACCATGCTGCCCGCCAGGTTGCTCGCTCCGGCCATGGGCAGGCGCTGGATCAGCAAACCGGCAGCGACTTTATCATCTGCTGCCAGCACCAGCGTGGTGTCCAACTGCTCGCTTTGCAGCATGTAGTGCTCCAACACTGCGTTCAGGTCTTCAATCGGTTTGCCGTGGTCGTCAAACAGGGGCACCACGCCTTGATAGGGCTGCTGACCGGGGAATTTGGTCTTGGGATCCAGGGTAATGGCGCAGCGCCCCTTGTTGGTGGCATTGACCATCTGGCTCAGGCTTGCGTCGTCAGCCACCGTTTGCGTCACGGTAGCCGTCGCCCGCAGCGACAGATCAGGCTGCACCTCCACCACCGCCACCTTGACCGGACCATCGCCAAAGATCTGCAGAACCAGTGATCCGTCGAACTTGATATTGGCCTGCATCAGTGCCGCTGCTGCAGTCATCTCACCCAGCAGATTGCGCACAGGCTCCGCATAGGCGCCAGTCTGGCTGTTGCTGGCGCGCCGCCGCAGGATTTCGGTCCATGCGTCCGTCAGGCGTACCACCATGCCGCGCACTGGCAGCCCGTCAAATAAAAACTTGTGCAGTTCAGACATGCACCACTCCCAATGTGAGGGCAGCCTGACAGCTGCCCGGGTTATCCGATTCTCTTGAGGCCGCTGCGGAACTGTGCGGCGTTGTCCACATAGTGTTTCGCGGTGGCACGCAAACCCCGTTGCTGCTCGGGCGTGAGTTCACGCACCGCCTTGGCCGGACTGCCAATGATCATGCTGCCGTCCGGGAACTCCTTGCCCTCGGTTACCAGAGCACCAGCCCCAACAATGCAGCCCTTACCGATTTTCGCACCATTGAGCACGATCGCGCCTATGCCGATCAGAGAGCCATCACCCACGGTACAGCCATGCAGCATGACCATGTGGCCCACGGTAACGTCATCGCCGATGGTCAGCGGCTCGCCTGCATCGGCATGCAGCACGCTGCCGTCCTGGATGTTGGTAGCACGGCCTATGCGGATCCCTTCGGTATCGCCACGCACGACGGCGCCAAACCACACGCTGCTGTCCTGGCCCAGCTCCACGTTGCCCATGACCTGCGCGCTGTCGGCAACCCAGGCTCCCTCCGCCACACGGGGTGCAATGCTGTTCAATTCGTAGATGGCCATCGGTTCTCCTGCTTTCTGGTTTGCCTAGAATTGTAGGGATGACTGACATCCGCTTTGGCGCACGCGCCGCTTTCCTGTGCGCCGACCCCGGTGCCAAGGTACTGGCCGTGCAAGACTTGGCGCAGCCGCAGGCGAACCTGCCCATTGATCCCCAGATACGTTTTGACTCCGCGACATCCCCTGGTCGCCCGACCAAACCCGAGCTGGTGTCACCACGGGATGTGCCGCGCCGTTCGCCCTACACGCCCGATGGCCATGCCGCGCTGATTCACTCCATTGCGCACATCGAATTCAATGCCATCAACCTGGCCCTGGATGCGATCTGGCGTTTTGCCGACATGCCCGACGCCTATTACCTGGACTGGTTGCACGTGGCGCAGGAAGAGGCCAAACACTTCCAGCTGTTGAGCGACCATCTGGCTGGTTTGGGCCATGCCTATGGAGATTTCCCTGCGCATGATGGGCTGTGGACTATGGCCGAGAACACGCGCCATGACGTGACCGCCCGCATGGCATTGGTGCCGCGAACGCTGGAAGCGCGTGGGCTGGACGCAACACCGATCATCCAGACCAAACTGCGCAAGGTCGGCTCCCCTGCGGCCTTGGAAGCGGTCGCCATCCTGGATGTCATCTTGCGGGAAGAAGTAGGCCATGTGGCCATTGGTAATCACTGGTACCACTGGTTGTGCGAGCGAAAAGGGCTGGACAGCCACCTTTTTTATGCCCAGGCCAGCAGTCAGTATGGTGGCCCCAGCCTCAAACCGCCCTTCAATCTGGAAGCGCGCAAGAGAGCCGGCTTCAGCCAGCAGGAGCTCGATGCCCTGCCAACAGCACCTCTGTAATCCATGCCATTTGAGCGCACTACGTCTAGAATGGTTCGGATAACTGCCCACCCCTGTCACACATGCCAGATAACCTGAGTCCCAGTCCGCTGAACGCCCAGCCTCACGGAGGAAACCGGGTGATTGCGCGGCAAGCGATCCTGGACGAAAAACGGACCGTATTCGGATACGAACTGTTCGATCGTTCCATGCAATCCAGCGAACACACCGCCGCCAGCGATGCACAACTCCTGTTCAATGCCTTGTCCTTGGCCGAATACGACTCGCTGGCCAGCCGCAAGACCATTTTCGTGAACTGCACCCACGAGAGTCTGGCTGCCGGACATCTGGACCTGGTAGAGCCCGAACATGTGGTGCTGGAAATCCCGCCCCTGCCGCTGTCGCAGATCGACCAGATCGGAAACCACTTGCCCAATCTGCAACAAATGCAACGCCGTGGCTTTCGTCTGGCCTTTGACTATTCGGTGCTGACCAAGTCCTATGAATCATGGTTGCCACTGGCCTCATTCATCAAGTTTGATCTGTCCGTGCTCAAGGCCGAGGCGATAGCCGGGTTTGTCAAACTGGCTCAGGCCAAATCCACGGCGCGCCTCATTGCGGAAAAGGTGGAAACCCACAAGCAATACGCCATGGTCGAAGGGCTGGACGTCAAGCTGTTCCAGGGCTTCTGGTTTGCCAAGCCCGTGATCGTCGAAGGGCAAAGTGTGCGTCCGTCGCAGGCCAACATCCTGCGCCTCATCGACTTGGTGCGCAAGCAAGCCAGCACCGACGAAATCGAAACCGTGCTCAAGCACGACCCCATGCTGTCGTTCAACCTGCTGCGCTTCATCAACTCAGCCGGTTTTGGCATGCGCACCGAAGTCACGTCGTTCAAGCACGCTGTGATGTTGCTAGGCCTGAACCGACTCTTCAAATGGGCGGCATTGTTGATGACCACCTCCTTAGGCGGCGATACCCCGCCCGCGGTGGGCACCACCGCCGTGGTGCGTGGCCGCCTGATGGAATTGCTGGCGCTGCAGAAATTGCCTCCGGAAGAAAGCGACAACGCCTTTGTGGCCGGTGTGTTCTCCCTGCTGGACACCATGCTGGGAATGCCCATGGACAAGGCACTGGCCAGCCTGACATTGCCGCAACAGGTGGTTGATGCACTGCTGCACCAGACCGGCCCCTTGGCGCCGTTTCTGGCGCTTACCCTGGCCTGCGAGTCTTCGGATGACACCGCATTTGCTTCGGCAACCAAGGCCCTGGGTATGACCAGCAGCGAGGTCAACCTGGCCCATCTGGAAGCCCTGGCCTGGGCCGAAACGCTGTCCATTTAGGGCCTGCACAGACCCTAGCCCCGCGGGTGGTGCTGCGCATGCAACTGAGCCAATCGTTCCCTGGCCACATGGGTGTAGATGGTGGTGGTGGATATGTCGGCATGGCCCAGCAGCATCTGCACCGCACGCAAGTCAGCACCGTGGTTGAGCAGATGCGTGGCAAACGCGTGGCGCAAGGTGTGCGGTGACAAGGGCGAGCGGATGCCCGCCGCCAGCGCATATTTCTTCACCACGTACCAGAACATCACACGCGACATGGCTTCGCCTGCCGTGGCTCCACGCACCGTGATGAACAGGTCCTGCGACTGCTTGCCTGCCAGCAACTCCTGACGCGGCGCACCCAGGTACTGGCGCAACCACATGGCCGCCACCTCGCCGAACGGCACCAGCCGCTCCTTGGAACCCTTGCCCAGCACGCGCAGCACGTTGTCGTTGAGGCTGATGTTGAACACCTTGAGGTCTACCAGTTCGCTCACGCGCAGGCCACTGGCATACATCAGTTCCAGCATGGTGCGATCGCGCACGCCCAACGCATTGGAGGTATCCGGCGCCGCCAGCAAGGCTTCCACCTGGGCCTCGCTCAAAGTCTTGGGCACGCGCAGCGCCTGCTTGGCCGATTGCAGCTTGAGCGTGGGGTCCACGGTAATGCGGCTCTCGCGCAAGGCCCAACGGAAGTAACGCTTGAACACGGTCAGGCGTCGGTTGGCACTGGTGGCCTTGGTATCGGCATGGCGCGCAGCAAAGTAGGCTTGCAGATCGGTCTCGGTGCTGTCGTTGAGGCCGCGTGCACGTTCTGCCAGCCAGCGCGCATACAGCGTGAGGTCTCGCCGGTAGGCTGCCAGGGTGTTCTTGGAAAGTCCCTCTTCCAGCCAGAGTGCGTCGATAAAGACGTCGACTGCTTCGAGGCTGGAGACCAGTTGCGCATTCATAGGTGCCGCAGTGTAAGGGCAAGGCTGCTATTCTCGCTGCAGTGAATTACGCCCAACTCCTCTTTCCCGACTTTTCCCTCATCCTGTGCGGCTTTCTGGTGTGCCGCTACACGGCCCTGAACCGCACCGTCTGGCAACAGGTGGATGCCCTGGTGTATTTCTTTCTGTTCCCGGTACTGCTGTTCCACTCCATTGTGAAGAGCACCCTGGATCTGCGCGCCGCCTCCGGACTGATTGGCGCGGGCTGGACGCTGGGTGCCATTGGCATCACGCTGGCCTATGTGCTGCCCTACCTGCCAGTACTGGGTCGCCACATCGACAAGCGCCAGCATGCGGCCTGCGCGCAGGTGGGATTTCGCTTCAACTCCTTCATTGGACTGGCCATCGCCGAGCGGCTGGCGGGGCCTGAAGGCCTGCTGCTGATTGCCGTGTTGATTGGTGTGTGCGTACCGGTTTTCAACACGGCTGCGGTGTGGCCTATGGCACGGCACGCCGAGCGCGGATTCCTGCGCGAGCTGGTGCGCAACCCGCTGATCATTGGAACCGCCTCGGGCCTGCTGGCAAACATTGCGGGCTTTCATATTCCGCCTTGGCTGGAGCCCACGGTGACACGGGTGGGCGCGGCCGCACTGGCAATGGGCTTGATGGCCGCCGGTGCAGGCATGCAGTTCAGCGCGCTGACACGCGACCGGGCGCTGGGCATTTCGGTATTGACGGTGCGGCACTTCATCTCGCCACTGGTGGCCTTTGCGCTGGCACGGTGGTATGGGCTGTCAGCCTTGCAGACCACCATCCTGCTGGCTTTTTCCGCCTTGCCCACGGCCCCCACCGGCTACGTGCTGGCCGCACGCATGGGCTATGACGGTGCCTACGTGGCCGGGCTGGTCACCCTGTCTACCGTGCTGGGCATGCTCAGCCTGCCTTTTGCGCTGGGTGTCTTGCGGCAGCTGTAGCCACGCTGGCAACTGGCACAGGCCTACGCCAGGGTCTGCAACTCAGCTGTACGCAAGCCGTTTTGACGGGCCCGTTGCAGGAAGTCCTGACCAGCCGCTTCAAACCCAGTCACCGGACTCATGCAGTCGGTCAACAGCACGGTCTGCCACAACCGTGCTGCGCTCAGGTGGGCCATCATGTCGTCCACGGAAGCGGCCACACAATGACTCAATGCCTCACCCGCCACCAGTAAAGAGTGTGAGCCTGCGGCCAGCGTATTCAGCAGGCTTTGGTTGAGCTGGGTGCGTGCGTCGTCCGGCCGCGGCACTTCGGCACGAAAGGCGCTGTACTGTTCCGTCAGCGGATGCATGCCCTTGAGCACCTTGTTGCAGGTCTTGCCACTTGTCACCTCCCAGCGTGCTATCGCCTCGGACAGGCCGGTGTGGATGTTGTGGCCCCAGGTACCCAGCACACAATGCACCGGCCAGACCACCAACTGGCGCTGCCCCCCCGCCTCCAAGGCCTGGAGATACTGCAGCACTTCCTCACACAATTCCTTGTGGCGTGGCCGGTAGGTTCCGGCTGCGAGATCTGCCGCCGTGATCAAGGTAAAAGGTGGCACCGGCTGGCCCAGTGCGTCCTCCCAGAAAGTGGTGCGCTCCACGCCCACGCTGGCATGGGAGTCCAGCGTCACCGTGATGCTGCCGACCTCGTCCGCATGCTGCAGCAGCCAGTCTGCCAAGCGCTGCATATCGGCGTTGGCGCCCGTCACCGGCAGCGCGGCCTGGGGGATATCCAGAAAATCATTTTGCGGGTCAATCACCAGTAGGTCGTAGGCAGCCATAGCGGTCCTTTCAGCCAAGGGTTGTGTTCTGTTCCAGCGCCCATTGCACGTGTTCGCGCACCAGGGCACTCTCGTGGGCAGCGCGGCGTTGCAGGGCATCGTGCATGCTTTGTCGCAACGTGGAGTCGGGTTCGTTGCGCAGTGCATTGCCCAGCGCCACTGCCACATTGCGCAGCCAGCGCTCGTGTCCAATGCGTCGGATCGGCCCGCCTTCGGTGTACTGCAGGAACTGCGCCTCGGTCCAGTCCAGCAAATGGCACAGCCCCTGGCCGCTCAAATGCGCGCGGCTATCAAAGTCCGGCAGCGTAGCCCGCTTGGCAAACTTGTTCCAAGGGCAGACCAGCTGGCAGTCGTCGCAGCCATAGATGTGGTTGCCCATCAAGGGCCTGAGCTCCAGCGGAATGGAGCCTGCATGCTCAATGGTCAGGTAAGAGATGCAACGCCGTGCATCCAGCCGATACGGGGCCACGATGGCGCGAGTCGGGCAGACGTCCATGCAGGCGCTGCAACTGCCGCAATGCTCCTGCACCGGCGCCGATTCGGGCAAGGCGCGGTCCACATAGATTTCGCCCAGGAAGAACATGGACCCAGCCTCCCGGTTGAGCACCAACGTGTGCTTGCCGCGCCAGCCCTGGCCACTGCGCACCGCCAGTTCGGCCTCCAGCACAGGGGCGGAGTCGGTGAATACGCGGTAGCCCAAAGGCCCTGCCTGCAGCGCTATGGCTTCGGCCAACTTTTGCAGGCGGCTGCGCAGCACCTTGTGATAATCCCGCCCCCGGGCGTAGAGCGACACGATGCCTTCGGTCGGGCGCTGCAGTCGGCTCAGTTCCTGCGTCGACCAGTCATCGGGCGCAGTGGCCGGCAGGTAGTCCATGCGTGCGGTGATGACGCTCACCGTGCCGGGCACCAGCTCGGCCGGTCGCGCGCGCTTGAGGCCATGGCTGGCCATGTAATGCATATCGCCGTGGAATCCACGCTCCAACCATGCGAGCAATCCGAGCTCGGCCGAACGCAAATCCACACCGCTCACGCCAATTTGGGAGAATCCAAGCTGGCGAGCCGTTGCGCGTATGTGTGCAACCAGTGCCGTATTGAATGGAGTGCTGTGGATCATCAACTGCCTATTGTAGAAACCGGAGCGGCCCAAGGGCTTGGACCCCGTGCCGGCGCGCCCTCGCCCACCTTGCACTGGGCCGATGAATCGGCTACGCAAACCTTTGCGCAAGCGCTGGCTCAGCAGCCACAACTTGGCCATGCCTTCATTACGTTGCATGGAGACTTGGGCGCGGGCAAGACCACGCTGGCGCGCTACCTGCTGCAGGCCCTGGGGGTAACCGGGCGCATCAAGAGCCCCACCTACACCATTGTGGGAACCTATGAAACGGACCGCTGTGCCGTCTCCCACTTCGACTTCTACCGCTTCAACGACCCACAGGAATGGGAAGACGCGGGCTTTCGCGACATCTTTGCCAGCCCTGGCCTGAAGCTGGCGGAGTGGCCGCAAAAGGCCGCTAGGCTGCTGCCCGTGGCCGACCTGGACATCTATCTGGAAACCGACGCCGATGGCGCACGCAAGGTCACGCTCAGTGCCCACACGTCACTCGGCAAGGAACTGCTACAAGGTTTGGCCCCGTCTTGCGAAAGTGCACAACCATGAAGCGTCGCGCCGCCCTGATACGCGCAGGCAGCGTGGTGCTGGCGCTGGGCCTGCCCCACATCGTGCGCGGCGCCACCATCGTGAGCGTGCGCGTGTGGCCAGCACCGGAATACTCGCGCGTGACCATTGAATCCGACACGGCGCTCACCGCCCGGCAAACCTTTGTCGCCAGCCCGCCGCGGTTGGCCGTGGACATCGAAGGACTGGTGCTCAGCCCCACGCTCAAGGAGCTGGTGGCCAAGGTCAAGTCCGATGACCCCAATATTGCAGGCATCCGTGTGGGCCAGTTCAGCCCCACCGTCGTGCGTCTGGTGGTGGACCTGAAGAAGCCGATCCGCCCGCAGGTGTTCAGCCTGACACCGGTAGGCGCCTACCAGCATCGGCTGGTGTTTGACCTCTACCCCGAGCAGGAGGTGGACCCGCTGGAGGCGTTGATCAGCGAAAAGTTCGGGGATCACACCGCGGCGGCGACCCCACCGGCTGCACCGGCTTCCGCTGCATCCCAAACCGCGGCCAGCGATCCGCTGGGTGATCTGATGGCGCGCCAAACACAAAAGCCTGTCAAACCCAAGACGGAAGCGAGCGCACCCACAACAGCCACCAAACCAACTGCCCCGGCTGCAGTGGCTGGCGCACCCGACACGCGCAACAACGAAGACCTGCGCAGCGGTACCGAACGCCTCATCATCGTTGCGCTGGACCCAGGCCACGGCGGCGAAGATCCCGGCGCCATCGGACCGGGCGGCACACGCGAAAAGGACGTGGTGCTACGCATTGCCCATTTGCTGCGCGACCGGATCAATGAGGGCTCGGTCAAGGGCAACGCCATGCGCGCCTACCTGACGCGTGATGCGGACTTCTTTGTGCCGCTGGGTGTGCGCGTGCAAAAGGCACGCAGGGTGCAGGCCGACCTGTTCGTCAGCCTGCATGCCGATGCATTCTTCACCCCGGACCCACAGGGTGCCAGCGTGTTTGCTCTCAGCGAAGGCGGCGCCTCCAGCAGTGCAGCGCGTTGGATGGCGGCCAAGGAAAACAAGGCCGACTTGATTGGTGGCCTCAACGTCAAGGCCAAGGACGCCACTGTGCAGCGCGCGCTGCTGGACATGAGCACCACCGCCCAGATCAACGACAGCCTCAAGCTGGGCAAAGGTCTGCTCGGTGAAATCAAGCGGGTGGGCAAGCTCCATAAGGGCACGGTGGAACAGGCAGCCTTTGCCGTGCTGAAGGCGCCCGACATTCCCAGCGTGCTGGTGGAAGCGGCTTTCATCAGCAACCCCAGTGAAGAAGCCAAGCTCAACAGCGAGGAGTTCCAGATCAAATTGGCCGATGCGCTGATGCGCGGAATAGAAGCCTACTTCGCCAGAAACCCGCCGCTGTCGCGGGTGCGCACGACCAGTTGAGCAGACGGCACGCCCGCGGCGTGCGCGGGTCTATGCCTCAATGCGGATGCCAGTGGCCTTGTCGAACCAGTTGTTGTGGCGGCCGCTGACCGACATGCCGACGTGCTCACCGATATTGAGCTTGGTATTGGCCGGAGCGCGTACCGTGATCAGCCCGGCAGCCGTCTTGACCACCACGTAGGTGTCTGCGCCTGTGGGTTCCACCAGCAGTACCTCGCCGCGCCAAGCAGCGTTTTCATCCAGGTGGATGTGCTCAGGGCGTTGGCCCAGGGTAATGGCGCGCCCCGTGGGCGCGGGCAGTTCTAGCGAGCCACCGGTAAAGACGAAACGGGTTTGCGCGCCCTCGCCTTCTGCACGCCCGTCGATGAAGTTCATCATCGGTGAGCCAATGAATCCCGCCACGTAGATGTTGATGGGCGTACGGTAGATCTCGTCGGGTGTGCCGATCTGCTGCAGCACGCCGTCCTTCATCACGGCGATGCGGCTGCCCAGCGTCATGGCCTCGATCTGGTCATGGGTCACATAGACACTGGTGATCCCGCTGACCAGATGCAGTCGCTTGATTTCGGCACGCATTTCCACGCGCAGCTTGGCATCCAGATTGGACAGCGGTTCATCAAACAGGAACAGTTGCGGGTCGCGCGCCAGAGCCCGCCCCATGGCTACGCGCTGGCGCTGGCCGCCCGAGAGCTGCGAGGGGCGGCGGTCCAGCAGGTTCTCGATCTGCAGCATGGCCGCCACTTCATGAATGCGCTTGGTACGCACGTCCTTGGGCACTTTGCGCATCTCCAGCGCAAAACCGATGTTGTCTTCCACGCTCATGGTCGGATACAGAGCGTAGCTCTGAAACACCATGGCAATGTCGCGCTGGGCCGGGGCCACACCAATCACGTCGCGTCCGCCAATACGCAAGGAGCCTTCGGTCGGCTCCTCCAGCCCGGCAATGATGTTGAGCAAGGTGGACTTGCCGCAACCCGAGGGGCCCACAAGAATCAGGAACTCACCGGGTGGTACCGTGATGTCGATTTTCTTGAGCACTTCCACGGCGGCAGCGCCTTTGCCAAAGACCTTGCGGATGCCTGCGATTTCAAGAGAGGAAGCCATTGTTCTTATCCTTTCACGGCGCCGGCCGTGAGTCCTTTTACAAAATACTGACCGGCCAGAATGTAGACCAGCATGGTGGGCAAGCCGGCGATGACGGCAGCGGCCATGTCCACGTTGTAGTTCTTCACGCTGCTGGTGGTGTTGGCCATGTTGTTCAAGCCCACGGTAATGGGTTTGCTGTCGGCTCCGCTGAATGCCACGCCGAACAAGAAGTCGTTCCAGATATTGGTGAACTGCCAGATCAGGGTCACCATCATGATGGGCGTGGACATGGGGATGACGATGCGCCAGAAGATGCGCCAGAACCCGGCACCGTCCAGACGCGCAGCATTCACCAGTTCACCTGGAATGGCCGTGTAGTAGTTGCGAAAGAACAGCGTCGTGCTGGCGATACCCGCCAGGCAGTGGACAAGCACCAACCCACCCACTGAACTCGACAGGTGCAGATAGCCAAGCACCTGGCTCATGGGCAGCAGAACCACCTGGAACGGCATGAACACGCCAAACAGCAAGAAGCCAAACAGAACGTCACTGCCCTTGAACTTCCACATGCTCAGCACATAGCCGTTGATGGCGCCCCAGGCTGTGGAGATAAGTACTGCCGGCACCGCCATGCTGACCGAATTCCAGAAATAAGGGCGCAGTCCGCGGCAATCCACGCCGGTGCAAGCCTGCTCCCAAGCCAGCTGCCAGGAAGACCAGTTCATGCTCGTGGGCAGGCTCATCAAGTTGCCGGCGCGGATCTGGTCCGCATCCTTGAAGGACGTCACCAGCATCACGTACATCGGGGCCAGAAACAGCAGGGCCGCAACGACCAGGAAGCTGTAGACCACCAGACGATGAAAGGATTGGGTTTTCATGCTTAGCGCTCGTGGGGTTTGGAGCGGAGTTCGCTATACAGATAGGGCACCACGATGGCGGCCACGGTCACCAGCATCATGGTGGCGCTCGCCGCCCCCAGACCCAGTTGACCACGGTTGAAGCTCATGGTGAACATGAAGGTCGCCGGCACATCGCTGGAGTAGCCGGGGCCGCCCGCCGTGAGCGCCATGACCAGATCGAAACTCTTGATCGACAGGTGCGAGAGCACCAGGATGATGGAGAACATCACCGGTCGCATGATGGGCAGGATGATGCGCCAGTAGATGCGGGGCAACGAAGCGCCGTCAATCTGGGCCGCCCGAATGATGTTGTCGTCAATGCCACGCAGACCCGCCAGAAACAGCGCCATGGCAAATCCTGCGGACTGCCAGACTCCGGCGATGACAACGCAGTAGATAGCCGTTTCGCTTTGCACCAGCCAGTCGAAGCTGAAGCTGGACCAGCCAAAATCGTGCATCAGTTTTTCCAGCCCGAGGCTGGGGTTGAGAATCCATTTCCAGGCCGTTCCCGTCACGATGAAGGACAAGGCCATGGGATAGAGATAGATGGTGCGCAAGAAGCCTTCTGCGCGCACCTTCTGGTCCAGAAAGATTGCCAGCACCATGCCCAGAATCAGTGAGCCACCGACATACAGGCTGCTGAAGATGCCCAGGTTCTTGAGGGCGACATACCAGCGGTCCATGTCCCAGAGTCTGGCGTATTGATCCAGCCCTACGAACTCGCTGTAATTGGGCAGCATGTGCGAGTTGGAAACGGAAAGAATGCCGTTCCAGATCATGAAGCCATAAATGAAGGCAAAGCCGAATACAAATCCGGGTGCCACCACCAGTTTGGGCAACAGGTCTTCCAGCTTTTTCATGGGCAATCCAAAAGAGGGAGCTTAACAGGCAGACAAGGGGCCGCACCTTGCGATGCGGCCCCTTGCTGCAACACGATTACTGGGTCTTGGCGGCCTTGGCGATGTTCTTCACACCGTCGGCAACCGAGATCTTGTCATCGTTCCAGAACTGGCTCACAGCGTCCTGGATGGCGCCTGCAGCAGCGGGTGACACTGCCATGCCGTGGGCAATGGAAGGTTCCAGCGAACCAGCCTTGGCGGTGCTCACGAAGTCCTTGGCCGAGAGCTTGGCGCAGTCGTCAAACTTGGACATGTCCATGTTCAGGCGGACCGGTATGGAGCCCTTGTTCAGGTTGAATATTTCCTGGAACTGCACACCCATGATGCTGGAGGCCAGGTCGGCTTGCGCCTTTTGCGCCGCAGCATCTTTGAGCTTGAACATGGCAAACGAATCCACGTTGAAAGTGTAGGCGTTGTCAGTTCCCGGAGCTGCGGCGCAGATGTAGTCCTTGCCGGGCACCTTGCCTGCGGTACTGAACTCGCCCTTGGCCCAGTCACCCATGAACTGGAAGGCCGCCTTTTCCTGGATCACCATGGCCGTGGCCAGATTCCAGTCACGTCCGGGCGAAGCGGGGTCTACATAGCTATGTACCTTGCGATAGGTTTCCAGCGCCTTGGACATGGTCGGGCTGGTCAGTGCCTTCTGGTCCAGCTTGACCAGTGCATCGTTGTAGAACTTGGCGCCGCCAATGCCCAGAACCACGGATTCAAACGTGGTGAAGTCTTGCCAGTTCTGTCCACCGTGTGCGACGGCAATGAAGCCTGCCTTCTTGACCTTGTCTGCAGCGGCAAAGAATTCAGGCCAGGTCTTGGGTGCCGCAGTGACGCCGGCCTTCTTCAGCACAGCGGAGTTGGCCCACATCCAGTTCACGCGGTGCACGTTGACCGGCGCTGCAATGTAGTTGCCTTTGTATTTCATGATGTCGGCGACGACTTTGGGCAGCAATGCATCCCAGTTCTCTGCCTTGGCCACCGGATCGAGGTTGGCCAGAACACCTTCGGCAGCCCACTCCTGCAGAGCTGGGCCTTTGATCTGGGCAGCGGCAGGCGGATTGCCCGAAACCACACGGCTCTTGAGCACGGTCATGGCATTGTCACCACCGCCACCAGCGACCGCAAAGTCCTTCCAGGTGTTCCCCTTCTCCTGCATGATCTTCTTGAGTTCCGCGACCGATTTGGCTTCGCCACCGGAAGTCCACCAGTGCAGCACCTCCACTTCGCCAGCCATCACGGCAGTACCAGCCACCATCAACGCCACAGCCGTGGCGAGTTTCGAAAGTTTCAGCATGTTCACTCCTCTAAAGTTATGTCTCCAAGCCTGAACACGTTCAGGAGCATTCTTGCGTCGATCAGAACACCCTACCCATAGCGGGTAATGAATGCGGAGACACAGCAAGTGTCCCGCAGCTACAGACCGATATATTGATTCCGATCAATGTAATGGTATCTGAGCCGCATTTAGTTTCAAAGTGTGCCAGCACACGGACAGGACCGGCCGGTCACGGCAAACTGCATCGATGGCACCCCATCTAAAAGGAAATCCCGATGCTTGAAACAATTGCAATCATTCTGCTCGTGCTCTGGGCACTGGGCATGGTCACGGCCTACACCATGGGAGGCTTCATCCACATACTGCTGGTCATCGCAGTCGTGGTTGTATTGATTCGCGTGATCCGCGGAAACAGCCCTCTTTAGCAGCAAAGAACCATGAACACAGCAAGGCTAATCGGCATTCTTCTCATCATCGCAGGTGGGCTGGCAGCAGCCTACGGCGGGTTCAGCTATACCAAGCAAACCCATGCCGCCACCATCGGCCCTATCCATTTGCAAATGACTGAGCAGGAACGCGTCAACATTCCGCTTTGGATGGGTCTGGGCGCACTGGGTGTCGGTGTCCTTTTGGTGGCAACTTCACGCAAAACTTGACTCCAGCCTGAACAGGCTCCACCTCCCGAAGATCAGGGGCTCATATTGCGCCGCAAACACTTTATTTATTCAGAGACTTGGCGGCAGTCTCGAAATCAAAACCCTGCAAGGCCTGCTCCAGTTCGGTAAATCGGTCACCCAGATGGCGCTGCAATACACCTTTGTTGTGCTCCAGAACATCGAGTGCATAGGGATCGTTGCCTTGAATCAGACGCTGCATTTCAAGCATCAGCGCGTCAAGTTGCCCGTGTGTCACGACGGCCGCATCCACCGGCTCAGGTCCGTCAGATTGCAGATTGGGCAATGCCCTACGCACAGATGTCAATAAGGCGTGCAGTTGCTGCGCCGCAGTCTGCAGTGTGCGCTCAATTCCGGCAGCATCTCTTGCCTCGTCTCTGAGCATGTCCTCCAACTCGCCTGCAGAGTGCTGCAGACCAGTCGCCCCCAGATAAGCCGCTTGTCCCTTGAGCGTGTGCGCCTGCCGTTCCGCCAACGCCACCTGCGCGGTTTGCAGCGATCGCCGCATATCCTCTATGGCCCCTTGTTGGGTGGCAACAAAGGACTGCAACGTTCGGAGGTACAGACCCTCGTTATGGCCCATGAGTGCAAGCCCACTTTCCATATTCAGACCGTCAATGTGGGCCGGCAACCGGACCTGTAGTTTGGAGCCGTGCGGCACATCTACCTGTTGCACTTTGCCCAAGTCGGCCTTCTGACCCAACCCATCACGTGGCGTAAGCCATCGCAATAAGGATCCCCACAACTGGGCAGGCGCAATGGGTTTGGAAATGAAGTCATTCATCCCCGCCTCCAAGCAGCGATCCCGGTCTGCCTGCATGGCGTTGGCGGTCATGGCCAAAATGGGAAGTTCCTTGGCGCCATGGTTTTGCCGCAGCAAACGTGTAGCAGTAACGCCATCCATTACCGGCATTTGCATGTCCATGAGAATGAGATCGTAGGGAAGGTGCTCCAGTGCGCGTGCTTCCACGTTGTTCACCGCCTTCTGTCCATCTTCCGCGATGTCCACCTCAAAGCCGGCATCGGTCAACAGTTCATAAGCCACCTGCTGATTGAGGACGTTGTCCTCTACCAGCAGAATGCGTGCCCCCCTGAGCTGCTGCAGCTTCGCATCGAGCTTGTCCCGCGCACTCTGAGGCACGGGTTGTAGAGACATGGGCGGCGGCGGCGCTTTCCCTGCGACCTCCATCATGGTGTTGAGCAACAGAGAGCTGCTCACGGGCTTGGCCAAAACGTGCTCCACGCCCAGCAGCTCGGCACTGCGCACCAGTTCCTGGCGCCTGTGCGCAGTAACCATCAGAACAAATGGCACCACCTTGTGTGGCATCGCCTTGATCGCCCGTATGGTTTCCAGGCCATCCATACCTGGCATGAGCCAGTCCATCAGCACAAAATCAAATGGAGAGTTCTGATCATGGGCCGCCTGGATCATCTGCAATGCGCGCTCTCCACTATTGGCATGCTGCACCACAAAGCGCATCGCATCCAGCATTTCGCACAATATCAACGTTGCGTCCTCGTTATCGTCGACGACCAGCACACGCTTGCCATGCAAATCAACAGCAATGGAGTCCAGGCTCCGACCCGTAGTCGCCACAAGGCCAAGGCGGGCAGTGAACCAGAAGGTAGAGCCCTTGCCAAAGACACTGCTGACCCCCACCTCGCCGCCCATCCCCTGCGCAAGACTTTTGCTGATGGCCAATCCAAGGCCGGTGCCACCGTATTGGCGGGTTGTAGAGCTGTCGGCCTGGGCAAAACTCTGGAAAAGTCTGGGTATCTGTTCTTCGGTCAATCCTATGCCGGTATCGCTCACCTCGAAGCGCAGCACGACTTCTGCAGGCGTGCGTTCCTGCACACGTACATGGATGTGCAGGCCCCCAAAAGTAAGCAAACCAAGGCCGCATAGCTCTTGAAGCTGCGTAGCATGGCGAGCGTCCGCCAGTTGGTGTCTTGCAAGAGTCTCATGTGTAGTCCAAATACCAATGTCAACTGCCGCATCATTCTTTTTGAAGAACCCGAATAGGCTTCTTTAAAAAGAAAGGAACAAGGTTCCCCAAACCGCCCCTTCTTGCGAAGGGGCGGTGGCTACTCATTCAGTAGGTTTGCTTAAGGGTTGATTTGCACGGAGAAGCGCAAAGTCATGGTTCCGTTGGGTGGCAGACTGGTCTCAGATCCGCACACAAACGTCGTACCCGCGGCGGCACCGCTACTCACCGAGGAGAGCGACACGGTGTGGCCGGTAGAGGTAGTGCAGGCCGGTGTGCCACCAGACGGCTGGGTTGCAGCCCATGTGGTGTAGCCTGGTACTTGATCGCTCAGGGACACGTTGGTCACCGCAGTGGTACCCAGGTTGGTTGCCACAGACTTGTACATCAGGCAGTCGCCAGGTTTGGCAGTGTTGATGTTGGAAGACAATGTGGGCTCAACCCATGTTCCGCAGGTGCCGCTGCTCAAAGCCTGGTACTTGGTAACCTGCAGTTGGCCATTGGCAACCACTGTGGTGGTGTCGGTCACGATGGTGGTGCCGCAGCCAGGGCTGTTGCCATCTGTCACGGTGATGGTGGCGTTACCCACATCGCCAACCGAGGCGCCAGCTGGCGGGAACACACGAACCAACAGAGGAATGTTGCCACCCGCAGCAACCGTAGTCGGGAGTGTGTATGGGCTGGTGCCACCGGAGCCAGTACCAGTCAAAGGTGTTTCACCGTCGATAACACCGATAACGCCCGTGTCCACATAGACAGAGTAAGTCCATCCATTGGGCAGACCTGCAACAGTCAAGGTCAGAGGCGTACCTACGGAGCCACAGGTGCTGGTTCCGGTATTGGTCAGCTTGTGCGCATAGGTCGCAGAACCGCCACCAGCCGATTGCAAAGCACCATTGGCGGCGAGATTCATGCTGTAAGTGCTGGCAACTGCAACAACGACTTGGTCGCGCAGGTAATCGCTAACTTGTGCTCCACTGGACGCATTGGTCGTGGACTTCACCTGGAAGAATACATCGTAGGTGTTGGCAGATGCGTTGGACGGAGGCGTTACCTTGGCATAGATCGTGGCGGAGGAACCTGCTGCAATGGATCCCGTAGTACGGGCACCGGCTGTACCGCCAGCGGGGGTGACCGCAGCTGCATCGGTGTAGAAGTCAACCGTCCAGCCGGCCGGCAGCGATCCAGGGAAGCTGTTGGTAGAGCTGGCCGACAACGCGAAGTCCAGGGCGCCTGTGTCGTTGTTGTTGACGTAGAGCTTGAACACTGCGCTGCCCAGAGCGGACGCTGTAGGAGCAGGAGTGGGGCCATTGGCTGCACTGGAGTTATTGCCCGAAGCACCGGCGGTGACGGCGATGCCTTGCACAACGGTTGTGCTGCCAGGACCTTGGTCCAAACCAGCTGTACCGGCCAGTACAGTTTGCGTCAAGTCAATGTAGCCAGCGCTCAAGCTGGTCAACTGGGCTTTGGCACCGTCTTCGACTGTGGAGTCGTTAACCGAGAGTGCCTGCACAGTAGCGGTGTACAGCGGAGCGCCTGTAGCAGGTGCAGGGGTGGCAGCGGGAACCACTACCTGCAATACGACCGTGGTGTTTGCGCCAGCGGCCAACGGACCGGTATCCACACTGGGTTTGCCAGCGGTGGACAACAATGGAGTCACGCCATCAGACTGGAACCAGTTGAAGGTTGTGCCAGAGGGGAATGTGTTGGTTCCTGAAGCAGTGCTGAGGCTGAGCAGGAATGTGTCAACGTCATTGCCCTTGTTATAGACCTTGAAGGTGTAACGTATGGCAGCACCGGGAACTCCGCTGGACACCGTCACAACGTCCTTGCTGCCCAAAGCGTCACCGGCTGCATTTCCGCCAGAAGGTGCTGTTGCGTCTGCACCGCTGGTAGCTGCTACTGCACCACCATCACCGGAACCGGTCATGATGACACCGCGGCTTGCCAGCACCGTAAACGGAGCGGCGTTGGTTGCCACAGTGGTTGAGCCATTGCAGTTTGCCACCGTGTAGTTGCCTGCAGTGCAGCTCGCACCAGTGGGAACACCCGTGGTAAACGCGGCTGTGTTGTTGGTGCTGGCGGTGCCTACCAGAGTATTAGCTCCAGCGGTACCTGCAGATGCCAGAACCTGGAAGCTGATGGTGCCACTTTGACCCGGTTGCACGTTTTGCACGACGGCTTCCACCAGCGTTCCGGTAGAGGCGCTATACGCTCCCACCTTGTAGGAAATACCGGAAGGGTTGGAGGTGTCAGTGTCAGACAAAGCGGTACCGATTGCGCCATTCCATGCACCTGAGCCATTCACGTAAGTGAAACCTACGGGCAACTGATCCTTGATATAGACCGGCCCGGCAGTGCCACCGTTATTGACATAGTTGATGGTGTAAGCGGTGTAGGTACCAACCTTGCCACTGACCGGTGACGCTGCTGCAGTGCCACCCGTCCAATAGCTCGGAGCGCCCGAAGACGGAAGCGCTATCGAAGTATTGACAGAGTAGGCGGCATTCGTCGTCGCATTCACGGTATCAGTACGGGTCAGTGTGAGATTGCTGTATCCCAACGTGGTCCCGGCCGCCGTCACCTTGACGTCTGCCTGATCTGTCCAGCTACCGGTTGCAGATGCTGGAATGGTGTAGGCAACCACGAAGGTGTAGGTACTGCCAGCCCCCACAGTGACCGCACCGCTCACAGGCGTGGTGCTGCTGGGCTGACCACTAGAAGTCACATCGGGATATACAGCCGTTGAGGCAAATGACCCCGTGTTGTTCTTGTCGGTTACGGCGATAGTGAAGGAATCACTGCCGTTACCCGTATTGGTCAAAGTGTACTGGGCATAGATGGTGGAGCCTGGTGCCCCCTGTTTGGTATAGCCCGAGCCGGTGGCGGCGGCCGGTGTTGCAGTAGGTGGAGAAAGCGTAAAGCTTCCGACCTGCTGAATAATGGTTTGAACCACGTTGGACGTAGCCGTCTGCTGTACCCCATTGCCGTCGGTATAGCTGGCGGTTGCCACGTTGGATATTGCAGTGTTTGCGGGTGGTGTGGCCGCATGGGCAGATTGGGATACCCCCCCTGCCCCCAGCACGGCACCGAACCCAACTGCCAATGCCAGAGCCTTCAGTCTTTTCAGAGCGAAACTCTGCGCCGAGTTACTGTTTCTCATATGTGCACTTTCTCAAGCGAAAAAAAACCCAGACAACGGGCGGATTTCTCCGTGCTGCTGGGGTCCATGAAAGACCTCAGTTCAAGTGGCTCTTTAATGAGCCGCCAAAACTGAAGTCGGCGACACGGAGCCCCTGGGAGGAGCCTGCGCTGCCTGTGGCTGAGCATCTGGCTGGGAAGTCCCCACCCGTGCCCTAGCCTTAACTTCAAATGCCTTGCCCACAACCAAGTCGCCCACGTTCCAGCGTAGTGAGCGGTATTCGTAGTAGGGGACAGGCTCTGTATGTACCTTCCCGTCTTTGCCCTTGACCTCTCGCACCAACGGCTGTGCCGCATAGCGACCGTCTTTGGCGGCCGCCTCTGCGGCCGGAGCTGCGGGTTTGCTGGAATCGGGGATGTACTCAAGTCCTTCAGGTAACGGCAATACGGCTACCAAGGCCTTGACGGGCTTCTTGCTTACATTGGTGTAGGTCGCGCGGTACTCGATGACATCACCCGGCTTTACCGATTCGGCGGCCAAAAACTTCTCTTCGCCTTTTTCGCTACGCTGCACCTTGAATTGCTCAAGATGTACAGACACTGGGGACTTCTCTGCAGGGTTTGCCTTTTGAGTGGCGGTTGCGTCAGTCTTAACCTGTGCCTGAGCAGATAGAGCCAGAGCCGCACCCAGGCAAAATACCATAACCTTCACCGTACGCACTGACCAACCTTTGATACCGTTTATTACTGTGTTCGTCATAAGAACCCTTTCATATCGATTGCTTGTCAATCACCAATCATTTGTCGAACGCTTTGGTGGATGACACCTACCGGCAAGTCCTAGCTGTGGCCATTTCAGGCGCGCCATTAAACGAGGAGCAGCTGGTTGGAACGGATTGTTTCGAGACGAGTCCCGGACGCATACTTTTGTAAATGGTTAATTACAAAGCGCACTTGAGGGACGCCAGACGAATCAGGTTTCAAGCGCACTCAAGCACTTAGGTAACCTGAATCCGCTGATCAAGATCTATTCCGTCAAACCGCTGGCTGCAATGCAATTTCCAACGACCAGACTTACGGGGATTGATACTGCAACCCATATCAAAACTACCTGCGCCAAAGCTATGAAGCCCATCTTTGATTTACCTCTTGAAAACAGACCAGGCAAATCGTAGGTGGACGCTTCACTTTTAGTCTTGAAGACTGTTTGCCACGAAACAATCTTCAGAATTTTTTTGCGCTATTGGTATGCCTCAGTGGCCTTGATAGATGCGAAGAATGTAAATTTCACTGAAGGAAAAGGTGTGGGCTGTAATAGAGCGGAATGCATCCGTCTTTTCACATGACGCCCTGCTGCGCGCGCCCTTTTTGGCGGTCTATGGTAAAACCTCTCTCAGCAACGTCATCCATACCGTATGACAGGGAGTTCAGCAGCTATGAGCCATCCAGAAGCCGTAATTGACGCAATCCTTCAGCGCCACCAATACGCTGCGCACCGACTGGTGCAGGTGTTGCGCGAAGTGCAGGAGCGACAACAGTGGCTGGCTCGTCCTGTACTTCAGTCCATAGCGGAACGTCTGCATTTGCCACTGGGCCATGTGGAAGGAGTTGCAGGCTTTTATCGCTTCTTTCACAGAGAGCCCGTAGGCCAATATCGTGTGCTGTTCAGCGACAACATCACGGACCGCATGCTCGGGAGCACTGCGCTGATGCAGTTGCTATGCCAACGACTGGGTGTTGTGCCAAATACCATGCGTACTGACGGACGGGTGAGCGTAGCACCCACGTCCTGCACCGGCATGTGCGACCAAGGACCTGCCGCCATCATCAACCATCACCATGTAGTGACGCGGCTTACACCTGCACGCATTGAACATGTGGCAGCGCTGATTGAAACGCAGGTGCCGGTGTCGCAATGGCCCGCGGAATGGTTTCAAGTTGAAGACCAGATCCGCTTGACCGACATCAAGTTGGGGCCGCAGCCAGTGCCAGGCCGATGCATTGCTGCGGCGATTGCGCGGGGACCTCAGGGCACGCTGGATGAAATCAAGAAGTCCAAGCTCCGTGGTCGTGGTGGCGCCGGTTTTGCCACGGGAACCAAATGGCAGTTGTGCCGGCGTGCTGTCGGCTCCACGCACTACGTGGTCTGCAATGCCGACGAAGGGGAACCGGGAACCTTCAAGGACCGCGTCCTGCTTGCCAGCTATGCCGACACGGTAATCGAAGGCATGACCATTGCGGCGTTGGTAGTCGGCGCGGCAAAAGGTCTGATGTATTTGCGTGGCGAATACCGCTATCTGTTGGACCATCTGGAGGCGGTTCTGCAGCGTCGACGCAACCAAGGACTGTTGGGGAAGTCCATACAAGGTCTTGCTGGCTTCGACTTTGACATCGAGATCCATGTGGGAGCCGGGGCCTATGTGTGCGGAGAGGAGTCGGCGTTGATCGAATCATTGGAAGGCAAGCGCGGAACGCCCCGTATTCGCCCCCCATTCCCGGTAGAGGCTGGCTATCTGGGCCAGCCCACCACGGTGAACAACGTGGAGACATTCTGCGCTGCCACGCACATTGCACTGAATGGCGGTGAATGGTGGAGCAAGATCGGCACGCCGCAAAGCACAGGCACCAAAATCCATTCGGTGAGCGGCGACTGTGAACGCCCAGGCTTGTATGAGTACCCGATGGGCACGCGCATCGGCCGCATTCTGGAAGACTGCGGTGCGCGCGACACGCAGGCCGTGCAAGTCGGTGGTCCCTCGGGAGTGTGCCTGTCTGCATTGGAGTTCAACCGCCACATCGGCTTTGAGGACGTGCCCACCGCAGGCGCATTCATGGTCTTTGATCGCAGTCGCGACATGTTTGAAGTGGCGCGCAATTTTGCCCAATTCTTCGCACACGAAAGCTGCGGCTTTTGCACCCCTTGCCGCGTAGGTACCGAGTTGGTTGTGCGCCGCATGGACAAACTCCAGCGGGGATATGGCTCCAGCGAGGATATCCAGGTTTTGTATGAGTTGGACAAGCTTATGCACGGCGCCACGCACTGCGGCCTGGGCGCGGCTGCCTGCAATCCGCTGCGCGACACCATCGCAAAATTCCGTCCGGCCTACGAGCGGCATCTGAAATCACTGCACTTTGCGCCTGGCTTTGACATGGACGCTGAGCTATCGCAAGCACGTCTGGCCACCGGGCGTGATGACTCTGGCGCACACCTGGAGACACTGGCATGAGCAACCGCATTGATGCACTCACCCCCGGCACTTTCACACTGGATGGTGAAGAAGTCGAATTCGGCAACGGGGAATCCATATTGCAGGCCGCAACACGTGCCGGACACTACATCCCGCATCTGTGCTGGCACCCTGAATTTGGGGCCACTGGCAGCTGTCGCATCTGTACCGTCAAGGTCAATGGGCGCACCGGCGCAGCCTGCACGGTGCAGGCCGCATCTGGCCAGGAGGTGGAGAGCAACACCGACGAACTCAACAGCCAGCGCAAGACCATGTTGCAGATGCTGTTTGTGGAGGGCAACCACTTCTGCCCCTCGTGCGAGAAGAGTGGCAATTGCGGCCTGCAGGCCACGGCCTATGCCATGGGCATGGAGGGACCGCACTTCGAAGAGTTTTACCCGGACCGTCCGGTGGATGCCAGCCACCCCGACATGATGCTGGACCTCAATCGTTGCATCCTGTGCGGACTGTGCGTGCGCGCCAGCCACGAGGCAGACCACAAGAATGTGTTCGCCATTGGCGGCCACGGCATCCAGACACATTTGCTGGTCAACAGCAACAGCGGCAGATTAGGCGACAGCACATTTGCCGAAACCGACCGTGCCGCCGACATCTGCCCCACCGGCGTCATACTGCACAAACGTCGCGGCTTCCAGGTGCCCATTGGGCAGCGCCGGTTCGATGCCAAACCCATTTCAGAGCAGGTGGAAGGAGGCCAGACATGAGCGCCGCATTGAACGACACGGCAGCGCAACAGCCACTGCATGCGCCGCGCAAGCTGAAATTGGCCACCGTGTCGCTGGCGGGCTGCTTTGGCTGCCACATGTCATTGCTGGATATCGACGAGCGCATTCTGCCGCTGCTGGAGCTGGTGGAATTTGACCGCTCCCCGCTCACAGATATCAAGCACATTGGGCGCTGCGATATCGGCTTGATCGAAGGCGGTCTGTGCAATGCAGAGAATGTGGAAGTGCTGCGTGAATTCCGCGCGCACTGCAAGGTGCTGGTAGCCATGGGTGCTTGCGCCATCAATGGCGGCCTGCCGGCCCAGCGTAACCAGCGCGACGTAGGCCAGATGCTGCGTGACGTGTATTGCAATCAAACTGGGGGCAGCGTGGGCAATCAGATTCCCAACGACCCCGAGCTGCCGCTACCGCTCAACCATGTACACCCCATCCACGAAGTCGTGCATATCGATTACTTTCTGCCAGGCTGCCCGCCTTCCGGCGACGCAATCTGGAGTTTTCTGAACGACCTGATCGCCGGACGCACGCCCACGCTGGGCCACGGCTTGATCCATTACGACTAGGAATGAGCGCCATGAGTTTTGCAATGGAAACTGCCGCCAACCCGCAAGGCCTGCGACGCGTGGCCATAGACCCGGTGTCCAGGGTAGAGGGCCACGGCAAGGTAACGCTTCTGCTGGATGAGCACAACGTGGTGCAGCAGGCACGGTTGCACATTGTGGAGTTCCGCGGATTCGAAAAGTTCATAGAGGGTCGCCCCTATTGGGAAGTGCCGGTCATGGTGCAGCGGCTGTGCGGTATCTGCCCGGTGTCGCACCACCTGGCAGCAGCCAAGGCCTTTGACCGCATCGTGGGTGCGGTGCCGGTGACTGCCAGCGCCGACCGTGTCCGTCGCCTGATGCATTACGGACAGATGCTGCAATCCCACGCCCTGCACTTCTTTCATCTGTCGTCGCCCGACCTGCTGTTCGGTTTTGAATCGGATGTAGCCCAGCGCAACATCGTGGGTGTGGCCCAGGCCTACCCGGAGGTCGCCAAGAAAGGCATCCTGCTGCGCAAATTCGGGCAGGAGGTCATTCGCATCACGTCCGGCAAGCGAGTGCATGGCACGGGCGCTGTGCCAGGTGGCATCAACAAACTGGTGACGGTCGAAGAGCGAGACGCCCTGTTGCGCGATATGCCGCAGATGCTTGCCTGGGCACAGGACGCAGTGGACATTGCCAAACAGCTGCATGCAAACCACCGCAACCTCTACAGCAACTTTGCCAGCTTCCGTTCCAACATGATGTCGCTGGTGCGCGCAGATGGCGCCATGGAGCTGTATGACGGCGTGCTGCGTATTCGCGATGACAAGGGCACTATCCTGTTTGACGGTGTGAGCGACCAGAATTACCTCTCGCTGATCGAGGAAGAAGTGCGCTCCTGGAGCTACATGAAGTTCCCGCATTTGCGCAGCCTGGGCCGCGAGCAGGGTTGGTACCGTGTCGGTCCCCTGGCGCGGGTGCAGAACTGCGACTTCATCCCCACGCCGCGCGCGGAAGCCGAGCGGCAGGCCTTTGTGGCCTGGGGGCAAGGCGATGTGGTGCATGCCACCTTGGCCTACCACTGGGCACGCATGATTGAGATGCTGCACGCGGCGGAAGTGATCGCCGAGCTGTTGCTGGACCCTGCCCTGCTCAGCGGCGATCTGGTGACCACGGGCACGCGGCGGCGCAGCGGTGTGGGCATGATTGAAGCTCCGCGTGGCACGCTGATTCACGACTACGACGTGGGTGACGATGACCTCGTCACCCGCTGCAACCTGATCGTTTCCACCACGCACAACAACCAAGCCATGAATGAGGCAGTGCGCGCGGTCGCCCGCGACTATCTGAGCGGCCACGAGCTGACCGAGGGACTGCTCAACCATATTGAGGTGGCCATACGCGCCTATGACCCCTGCCTGTCCTGCGCTACCCATGCTCTGGGGCAGATGCCGCTGGACGTCACACTGCTGGACCCCCAAGGCCAGGTACTGGACCGGGTACAAAAAGGCAGCGAGGGCCATCTGAATCGCACCGATATCTGCAGCCCGGTCGGCCTGCAGGCATGAATCCAGCCCCACCTGAACTGTTGGTGCTGGGTTGGGGCAACCTCAGCCGCGGCGACGATGCACTGGGGCCGCGCTGCCTGACCGCCTTGCGCGAGGCGCTGCCACCACACCTGATGCACAGGGTGGAGTTCCTGGAAGACTACCAGTTGCAGGTGGAATTCGCGCTGGATCTGGTGGGCCGCAAGCACGTGCTTTTCATCGACGCCAGTGTGGACTGCATTGCGCCGTTTGAGGTGCGCCAGGCGCGGCCCCGGCAGGACAGCAGCATCAGCAGCCACGCCCTTTCACCCGAGGCGCTGTTGCAGGTCTTTGTGACGGTGCAGAGCCAAGCCCCGCCGCTCGCAACGGTCTTGGCCATACGCGCTTCATCCTTCGAGCTGGGTGAACCCATGACGGCGGTCGCTGAGCAGCATCTGGAAGCTGCCGCGCAGTGGGCAATGGACTGGACCCAGGCACTGCTCAAATAGCCAACAAGGCTTCCAAAAGCTGCCAGAATGGCGTCGTACACCACTCTAGCGAACACCGGGAGGCAGATGCAAAGTCAGAGTACGGTCCTGGTCGTGGACGACTCCGCCATCATCCGCAGGCTGGCGGTTGCCATTCTGGAGAAGGCAGGCTATCGGGTCGAAACCGCCGAAGACGGCAAGACCACGCTGGCCATGACGGCACAGGACACGCCGCATCTGATCCTGCTGGATGTGCGTATGCCCGACATGGATGGCTTTGAGGTGTGCAATCGGCTCAAGGCATCGGAACTCACGCGGCACATACCGGTCATTTTCCTGACGGCGGAAAACGACGTCGAGGCGGAAATCCAGGCCTACGCGGTTGGCGGCGCGGACTTCATCGCCAAACCCATCAAGGCCCATGCGCTGCTTGCCCGGGTCAAGGTGCACATTGCCATGTACCGCCAACGACGCAGTCTGGAAGGCAATTTCAGGGACGTCATAGAGTTCTCCCCTATTGCCTTCCTGATTGCGGATCCGTCCCTTCATATCGTCCAGGTCAATGCGCTTGCTATGCAGCTGTTTGATCTGCCGCGCGCCGCGATGCAGGGCAAGCCCTTGCAAGAGTTCATCCCGCATGGTCCGCACCATGTACAAGCCTATACACCCAGCGACACGTTAGACGCGCCCGAAGTCCCCCTGGGCATTGTGGAGCTGAATTGCAGGCGCGGTGATGGGGTTGCATTCACTGCGGATGTGATGTTCGGGCACTTGAGAACTGTTAACGGCGGCTTGTTTGTGATCGTCGTGCAGGACAACACAGACCGCAAGCGCATGCTCGCTGACATTGAGGAGTCGCGCCAGACGCTACGCGACTATGCCGTCAAAATTGAAATGGCCCGCGAAGACGAACGCAAGTCGATTGCGCGGGAAGTGCATGACGAGTTCGGCCAAGTGCTCACCGGGCTGCGCATGGAACTTTCCCTGGTGCGCATGCAATTTGGAAACCGATTTGCTGACCTGGACACCAAAATCGAAAGCATGGCATCCATGACGGACCGAGCCATCAACGAAGTACGCAGCATTGCGACACATCTGCGCCCCACGGCCATGGACATGGGTCTGGTGCCCTCCATCGAATGGTTGCGCGATGAGTTTGTGCGCCAAACCAAGGTGCCTTGCTTTCTCATCATCAAGGACCGGGATCTGGTTCTAGACGAAACCCGCTCCATGGTGGTCTACCGCATCTTTCAGGAATCGCTGACCAACATTACCAAATACGCAAAGGCCAAGCGCGTCGATGTCCTGCTCCAGTGCAAAGAAGGGCTGGTCTCCATGGCAATCAGCGATGATGGCTGCGGTTTCGATGTGCAAAGCCGAAGCGGCAAGAAGACCTTCGGCATTCTTGGCATGCAGGAGCGTGCCATTTCATTGAACGGGTCTCTCAAAATCTCCAGCGAGGTGGGCATGGGCACACAAATTTATCTGAGCATTCCCTGCGGCCTGCAAGCACAGGAAACAGCACCATGATCAAGGTTTTCATTGCAGAAGACCATGCCATTGTGCGCAACGGTGTTAAACAGATATTGGCGCTGGCGCAAGGAATTGAAGTGGTCGGTGAAGCCGTGGACGGCGCCGAACTGCAGCAGTTGCTCAGGTCGCTGGAGTTTGACGTCTTGCTGACCGACCTGAACATGCCCGGACTGAGCGGGCCGGATCTGATCGCACGCATCAACGCGCATTTCCCGGACAAACCCATCATTGTGCTGAGCATGCACAACACGGTGCAGGCCGTCTCCAGAGCGCTCAAGGCCGGCGCACGCGGCTATGTCACCAAAGGAAGCGAACCGGAAATACTGATTGCGGCCATCCGCAAGGTGGCCCAGGGTGGCCGGTTTGTGGCACCCGAAATGGCCCAGCAAATGGTGTTCGATTCCGCGCGTTCCGAGCAAAAGGCCGCGCATGAAGGTCTTTCGGACAGGGAACTGGAGGTCTTGCGCCTTCTCGTCAAGGGTCTGAGCAACAACGAAATTGCCTCTGCCCTGTGCGTCAGCAACAAAACCGTCAGTTCACACAAGACGCGCATCATGGAAAAACTCGAAGTGAGCAGTCTGGCTGACCTCGTGCTGTATGCGGTCGAACACGGCCTGAGGGATTGAGTCTGGCTCCGGCATTCAGAAAATTCCGATGCAGGGCGGAAAATTCCGCCCGTAATAACGACCTTTCCGATAGCAGTCTTTCCTGCTTGGAAGCATGATGCATTCCATGCTTCAGGTACTGCTGGGGCAACGCATATGCAAGGAAAGACCGTGACCCTCTCAAACCGCTTCGAAACCAAGGTGGTGACCGCATTCGGTACGGCCATGGTGGTGGTTGCAGTACTTGCGGCTTCGACCTGGAAAGTGGCAGATGACGCCACAGTGGCGGCCCGCCTGGTGACCCACACCCATGAAATCATCAACGACCTGACCAACATACGAGCCCTTACGCTGCAGGCCGAATTGACCACACAGAGCTTTCGCTTGACCGGCGACCCGCAGAGCCTTGTAGAACGTGATGAGGCGGCGGCGGCACGCGAACGTGCGCTGGAACGAGTGCGCCAATCCATTGGTGACAATGCCCAGCTGCTGCAACACTGGACTGAGCTGCGCCGGCTGATGGACCAGCGTCTGGCGTTCTCCAAACGGATTGAAGAGCTGCGCAAAACCCAGGGTCAAGCGGCTGCCAGTGCCTTTGTTGCCACGGCACCGCTGCGTGCCACACGCGCGCGCACCTACGAGTTGCTCAAGGAAATGGATGCAGAGGAACGGGCACGATTGGACGAACGCGTAGCGGCACATGACCATGCACGCCAGACCCAGGTACGCGCGGGTGCCTTGGTGGCAGTTGCACTGGCAGCTCTGCTGCTGGCCACCTACCTGCTGATACGCCGGCAACTGCACGAAACGGAAGCTAGCCAACGCGCGTTGGCAGACAGCGAGGAAAACCTCTCCACCACACTGCAGTCCATTGGCGATGGCGTGGTGACAACCGACGTCCGTGGAAACATTACACGCATGAATCCAGTGGCCGAGCAACTCACAGGATGGCCAGTGGAACTGGCAATGGGGCGCCCTGTGGAACAAGTGTTCCACATCATTCACGAGGGCACGCGAGCACCGGCTGAAGTGCCTATCGCCAAGGTGCTGACCACGGGGGAACCACAGCTCCTTGCGAACCATACGGCCTTGATTGCACGCGATGGCTCCGAGCATCCCATTGCCGATAGCGCCGCCCCCATCAAGGGAACCGATGGCGCCATACGTGGCGTTGTCCTGATTTTTCGGGACGTGACAGCCGAGCACATGGCAGAAAAAATCATCCGGGATCAAAACGCCCTTCTGGCTTCGCATGTGCGTGACCGCACCGCGCGGCTGCACGAGAGCGAGACCCATTTGCGCAGCATCATGCGGGCAGTGCCGGTCCTCATCGCCTATGTGAATACCGAGCGCCGCTACGTCTACGTCAACAACCAATACAGGGAACACTTTGCGCCCGAGCGCGATGACCTTTCCGGTTGCACGGTGCGGGAGATTCTTGGCGAAGCGCGCTATGCAGTCGCCGGCCCGTTGGTCGACAAGGTTCTGGAAGGACAGCCCCAAAGTTACGACTGGCAACCAACGACCAACTCCTGGCAAACCATTCGTTACATCCCCAGACAGGATGACAATGGCGAGGTGACAGGCTATTACGTGCTGGGCACCGATGTCACCGAGCGCAAACTCTTCGAGAACCGCATTCAATCGCTCAATGGCGAGCTGGCACAAAGAGTCCGGGATCTGGAGCACGTCAGCCGCGCACTGCGCACGCTCAGCAGTGGCAACCGCACCATGCTGCGTGCCTACAACGAAGAAGATCTGTTGCAGAACATGTGTCGCGCCGTAGTCACTTCGGGTGGCTACGGTATGGCCGTGGTCTGGTTCAAGGGCAGCGATCCGCAGGCCGCTTTGCGACCGATCGCGGAATGCGGCTACCCCGGCGGCATGGAGATGCTGCAGACCTTCGGCCTCAGCCCGCACAGCAGCACGCTGGGCAACAGTGTGACCTCTGCCGCGATACGCGAAGGCGTGGTGAAAAAGGTACGCAACATGCAGTCGGACCTGAATCACGCGCCCTGGGCCACGCGGCTCGAAGGGTTGAAGTCGGGACTGTCCTGCCCCTTGCGGGTGGACGGAGACGTCATAGGCGCGCTGACCATTTACGACCCGGAGCCCGACACTTTTGACGACGACGAAATCACGTTGCTGACCGAGCTGGCTGACGACCTGGCTTTTGGCATCGCCACCCTGCGCGCCCGCGATGGGCAGGCCCGTGTGCAGGCCGCAATGCATCACATGTTGCGACACGACACGCTTACCGGCCTTCCCAACGCTATTGAATTCACCGAAGCAGTGGAAGCAGCCGTGGGCCGCGTCGCTTCTGCCAAGGAACCCGTGGCAATCCTGCAATTCAATATTGAACGCCTGGGTGAAATCAATGAAGTGTTGGGCTTCAACCACGGCGATCAGGTGCTGCGGGACTTTGGCCGACGCCTACGCGACAGCGTACCAGAGACGGCCATCGTTGCGCGCCTGCGTGGCGACGAGTTCGCCGTCCTGACCGCAGCCTGCGATGCGGCGGCGGCCTTGGCACTGGCCGAGACCCTGGAGGCCAGCCTGTCGACCCCATTTGCCATCGCTGACATTGAGCTGGATGTGACGGCCAAGGCTGGCATCGCGCTGTACCCCGACCATGGCTCTACCGCCCAGGATCTGATGCGCGGCATGGGCAAGGCACTGTTCCAGGCCAGATCCAGGGGTGTGAGCCGCTGCGTGTTTGACCCGGGCCAGCAACAGGACCAGATCGAACGGCTGAGCATGGCCGGCGAGCTTCGACGCGCCATCGAAAGTGGCCAGATGCGACTCTACCTGCAACCCAAGGTGGAATTTTCCAGTGGAAAGGTGTGCGGTGCCGAGGCCCTGGTACGTTGGCAGCATCCTCGGCTCGGCCTGGTGGCGCCGGGTGTCTTCATTGGCTTGGCGGAAAAGACCGGGTTGATCAAACCACTGACCGAGTGGCTAGTCATCACCACGCTCGACCTCTTGCAGGCCTGGCAGACACAAGATTGCGCCCTGCCCATTGCCGTCAACCTCTCCGCCCGCAATTTCCGTGACGAACAGTTGTTCGACAAGTTCCGCCTCTGGCAATCCGAGCGCGGTGTGGCTCGCGGACTGCTGGAAGCCGAAATCACCGAGAGCACCGTGATGGACGATGCCGAATACGCCCTGCGGGTGTTGCACGCCCTGCGCGACGAAGGCGTGCCACTCTATGTGGACGATTTCGGAACGGGATACTCGTCACTCAGCTACTTGCAAAAATTACCGGTGGACTACATCAAGATCGACCAGTCCTTCGTAGCTGCCATGCGAAACAACCGCGATTCGGCCATGATCGTGCGATCCACCATCGATCTGGTACATGACCTGGGCCACAGGACCGTGGCCGAAGGTGTGGAGACGCAGGAGCACTGGAACATGCTCTCTGCTCTAGGATGCGACATCGCACAAGGCTATTTCATCGCCAGGCCGATGCCCTCAGAGACCTTCCAGGCGTGGCTTGCAAGCTACCGCGCGCCAGAGAACATAGGGGCCTAGTCGCCTTCGGAAACGTAGGGCACTTCGTCCAGACTGGTGTAGACAGGCAAACCCATCTCCCTGGCCTTGGCCACCTCAATGTCTGCACCATTGGAGGCACCCGGGATGCGATAGACCGCATCACATCGGCCCAACAGTCGGTGCGCAACCGGGTACTGGTAGGTCTTGAATACGGCATCGTTATGACTAAGACCACCCGCAGCGCGGATGACGGGCCAGGCCAGCCACTCACCTACCAATGCGAGGTGACCCCGCTCAAAGATCGGTAGGGCCATCTGCTCCATGGCGGCCAGATTCTTCGCCACCTTGACTGGGTCACCATCCGTGCCCGTCAGGTAGGGACCGGAAATCAATATCAACATACGTTTCGCCACCGCCAACCCCGCTTTCTTGAAGATCGAACCGACCGCAGATTCTGAACCGGCCGAGTCTAGGTTAAAAAAATTTCTTCCGTGCCGGTTACAGTGACGGCATGCATATCGCCATACTCACTTTTGACGGATTCAACGAGCTTGACTCGTTGATTGCCCTGGGCATTTTGAACCGGGTGAAAAAACCGGACTGGCGGGTCAGCCTGTCCTGCCCCACCGAGACGGTCACCTCCATGAACGGTGTCACTCTGCACGCGCAGTCCAGTCTGGCACAGGCAAGTGATGCGGATGCCGTTTTGTTCGGCAGCGGCATGAAGACCCGTGACATCGCCAACGACGCGCACATCATGGCGCAGCTCAAGCTGGACCCTGCCAGGCAGCTTATAGGCGCGCAGTGCTCCGGCACCCTGATGCTGGCCAAGCTCGGGCTGTTGAACAAGATTCCTGCCTGCACCGATCTGCTCACCAAACCCTGGGTGCAGGAGGCCGGCGTGGACGTGCTGAACCAGCCGTTTTATGCAGCCGGCAACGTGGCGACCGCGGGCGGATGCCTGTCATCCCAGTATCTGGCCGCCTGGGTGATTGCCCGCCTGGAAGGTCTGGACGCAGCGAAATCAGCCATGCACTATGTGGCACCGGTCGGCGAAAAAGAGCTTTATGTGGACCGCGCCATGGCAAACATCACCCCCTACCTGCCTGTAACAGCCCCATGAACCGTCTCGAACACTGCCTCTTTCATGGCCTGCCCGCAGTACGCATCTGCGCCAGCAACGGCGCAACTGCCACGGTCACACTCCATGGTGCCCACGTCGTATCGTGGACCAGTCCCACGGGCGTGGAGCAGCTTTATCTCAGTCCCAACACACGCTTCGAGCCAGGCCAGGCCATTCGGGGCGGCGTGCCGGTGGTGTTCCCGCAGTTCAACACGCGCGGCGTGCTGCCGCGCCATGGCTTCGCCCGCACCAGCGCCTGGAATCTGCTTGAGACGCAGCCACTGGACAACCAAGCCAGTGCCACACTTTCGCTGCCTGGCAACAAGGTCATCAAGTCCCTTTGGCCCTATGCCTTTGGCTGCGAGCTCCATATTGGGTTGCAGGACGACAGCCTGGCCATGACGCTGACGGTTCGCAATGACGGAAGCGAAACCTTCAGCTTCCAGGCGGCGCTACATACCTATCTGGCGGTGGGCTCCATTCAGAGTGTCAACCTCACGGGTCTGGACGGATCCGATTTTGAAGATACCACCGAGGCGCAACCTATGGTGATGAAGCGCCATGTGGCGTTGAAACCCCTGGAAGCCATAGACCGTATTTACTATGACGCGCCCAATCAGTTGCAGCTGCAGTCCGCTTCAGGGCGAATGGACTTGCAGCAATCGGGCTTTTGCGATGTGGTGGTATGGAACCCTGGCAGCAAGGCCACCCCTCCCCCGGACCTCCCTGCAGATGGCTACCAGCACTTTCTGTGCGTGGAAGCTGCCCAGATCGGGCGCCCCGTGGCGCTGGGTGCGGCCCAGGTGTGGACCGGTACTCAACGCATTCGCGCGGCCCGCTAACGCCGCACAACCAAGGGACTAGATGGGCACTGCCCGTCGTATGCGCATCACCAGCACGGCGGCCAGCAAACAGGCTGCGCCTGCGGCGAACAATGCGGGGTTGTAGGTCAGCAACAGCGTGCGGGTCAGCCCGGCACCGTAGGCCGCAGTGGCCGCGCCCAGTTGGTGCGCAGCAAACACCCAGCCGAACACCGGACCCGCCCGCTCCTTGCCAAAGGTTTGCGCCGCCAGCTTGACCGTGGGGGGCACCGTGGCAATCCAGTCCAGTCCGTAAAACATGGCAAACAGCGAGAGCCCATACAACGTAAAGGTTGAAAACGGCAGCCAGAACAACGACAGGCCGCGCAAACCGTAGTACCAGAACAGCAGCTTGCGGTTGTCATAGCGGTCAGACAGGTAGCCCGACAGCGTGGTTCCCACCAGGTCAAAGGCACCCATCATGGCCAGCACCGATGCGGCTGGAACTGCACTCAGGCCGTTGTCGCCACACAGCGAAATAAAATGGGTCTGCAGCAAACCGTTGGTACTCAGGCCGCAGATGAAGAAGCTGGCGGCCAGAATCCAGAAGACCTTGTTGCTTGCCACTTCCGCCAGAATCGTGAACGGCCCCAAAAAGTTCATGGGCAGAGGCGCTGGAGCCGCTTCATGGGGCTTGCCTTCGGGTTCACCAAAGGGGCGCAGGCCTATCTCTTGCGGATGGTCACGCATGAAGAGCGTAGCCAACACACCCACTACACCGCACGCAATGACCACGGGCAGCACCGCGTATCGCCAGCCCATGTGCTCGATGATCCAGGCCGCTGCCGGGAGAAACAGCAGCTGGCCAGTGGCGGTGCTGGCCGCAAACAGACCGACAACCAGCCCGCGATTGGTGGTGAACCACCGGTTGGCCACCATGGCTCCCAGAACCAGCGCCGTGAGGCCGGTACCGCAACCCAGCACCACACCCCATAGCAAAAACAGTTGCCACAGCTGCGTCACGCCAGTGGCCAAGGCCATTGCCACGGCAATACAGCAAGCGGCCACCACCATGATGCGGCGCAGGCCGAACCGCGCAATGAAGATGGCAGAAAACGGCCCCAACAGGCCAAACAGTGCAAAGCGCACCGCAAAAACCGATGAAAGCTGGTCAGTGGTCCAGCCGAACTCACGACTCAACGGTTGCAGCATGGCGCCGGGAAGTCCTAGCGCAGCCGAGGTGGTGAGCATCGCCAGAAAGGTGACGATGGCAATCACCCAGGCGTAGTGGACGCCACGGCGCTGAAGCATAGAAGTGGTGAATTGGGCAATCATCGGCATTCCATTACAGTTGCATATACAAATATTGTAGATACAATCAAATGCCATGAAAACCAAGTCAAGTTCTGTGAAGGCAAGCAGCCCGCATACCGCCCCCAGCGGCTGCAGCGCCAAGAAGCTGCGTCAACTTTCGCGCCGGGTGAGCCAGCACTTTGATGCCATCGTTGCCCACGCCGGGCTGAAGACCACGCAGTATTCGCTGCTGTCCCAGACCCAGACGCTGGGGCCGATTCGCCCGGGCGATCTGGCCCATGCCATGGAAATGGACGCATCCACCCTGACCCGCAATTTGCAACCGCTGGTGGCGCAGGGCTGGGTATCGGTCGGCCCCGGCGAGAACGGACGTAGCCGCCTGGTCAGCATCACGGCACTGGGACGTGAAAAGCGCGCGCTGTCCCAACGGGAATGGAAACGCGCTCAGTTGGCTTTCAACGAGCGGGTGGGTGAGGATCTGGTGAGCCGTCTGCACGCCGTCATTGACGAGTGCCTGGAACGCATGAATGAGGAACCGGAAACAGAATCGGCTGAGGCTGCTTGAGGGCGTGCCTTAGGCACGGCCATTATCAGGAGCGTCGCACGCCCGAAGCCCCCATGGCGCGGCTCAGCCACAGACTCGCCACCACCAAAGGCAGCGCAATGCCAAAGGACCAGCGGATGCCAAAGCTCTGCGCCACATAGCCCAGAAGTGGCGGCGCAAGTAGAAAGATCACGAACGCAGTTTGCGCCAGCGAGGCCACGTTCACCGTGGAAGGCCGATCGGTGCGCTGTGCCGCAGCTGACATGGCCAGGGGGAAGATGGCACTGCTGCCCACACCCAGCAAGGCAAAGCCCAGCAAGGATAGCCAGGGCACCGGTGACACGAACACCAGCACATCGCCCACTGCCAATACGCTGACCAGAATGCGCGCCACCGTGACCGGACTGTGGCGCTCCACAAAGCCGTCGGCGAAATAGCGCGTGAGGGCCTGCGCGGCGGCACCGGTGGCCACCGCCACCCCTCCCCAGAATGCGTTGGTGCCAAACACGTTTCGCATGTAGATGGCAGACCAGTCAAAACCGGCGCCTTCCAGCACCATGGCAGGCAGAGTGACCACCACCAACACCAGAATGGCAGCGGTTGGCAAGGCAAAACGCTGTGGCTCAGCCTGCGCATGGTTGTGATCGGCTTCGCGCAAAGGCGCCGCTTCAAACTTGCCCAGCAACAAGGCGGTACCCAGCAGTGCCAGCACCACCACACCGCTGAGATGCTGCAGCGGAGTCACGCCCAGATAGGCCATCAGGGCGCCCAGAGCCGCTGCAGTGAAAAAACCAATGCTCCAGAACGCATGCGAGCGATTCATCAGGCGACGCCCGCTCTGGTGCTCGGCGCGATCGGCCTCCAGATTCACCACCACTTCCACCGAGCCAATCAACAGCCCGGCAGGAAACAGGCAGCAAAACATGATCAGCGGCGAAGTCGCCAGCGAGGCCAGTACGTAGAAGATGGGCAGGCACGGCAGTAGCCAGAGCAGGGTGCGCCTGTGCCCCAGCCGTTCGATCACGTTGGCACCAAAGGTAAGCGAAATCAGGGTTCCGGCGGCAACGCCAATCAGTGCCAATCCGAAAGGGCCTTCCCCTACGCCCATGGCGTGCTGGATCTCAGCAAGGCGTGGAAAGAAACCGCCCATGCAGAACGAATACAGGAAGAAACATGCAAACACCCTGCGGTGCTGCGGCATGTCCACCCCCAGGCGCCACATTGGCGAATGCGCTGCTGTCATGCCGCCGTCTTGCGCCGTGATTTCCATGCGCCCGCCAGGATGACCAAGCCCGGGATCAGGATCATGGCCCAGATGATTTTGTCCAGATGCAGTTTGACCCAGGGAATGTTGCCAAAGAAGTAACCCACACTGATGATGCCCACCACCCACAAGGTGCCGCCCAGAACATCAAACACCATGAAACGTGAACGGGTCATCTGCGCCACGCCGGCCACAAAAGGCGCAAAAGTGCGCAGGAAAGGCATGAAACGCGCCGCAACGAGTGTGATGCCACCGTACTTTTCATAGAACGCATGCGCCTGGTTGAAGGCCTTCTTGTTGAAGAAGCGCGAATCTTCCCAGTGAAAAACCTTGGGTCCAATGAAACGGCCAATGGTGTAGTTGGACTGGTTGCCCAGAATGGCCGCGGCCAGCAGCAAGGCCACCGAGTAGCCGTAGTGCATCAGCCCCGCACCGCACATGGCACCCACCACGAACAGCAGCGAATCGCCCGGCAGGAAGGGCATGACCACCACCCCGGTCTCCACAAAAATAATCAGGAACAGCAACGCATACACCCACAAGCCGTAGTTTTGGATAAAAAGCTCCAGATGCTTGTCGACATGCAGAATGAAATCAAGGAGTTGGGGAAGAATGTCCATAACCTTCGATTATCTCTGGCTTGTTTGCCGCTCCTGTGACACCCGGCCATCGCCCTAAAATGGCTGGGTGAACGCCGTCCTCTCATCCCCCTCCCCCCGTCGCCCCATACGCGAGCTGCCCGACGAACTCATCAGCCAGATTGCCGCCGGTGAAGTGGTGGAGCGCCCCGCTTCCGTCGTGCGCGAATTGGTGGACAACGCATTGGACGCCGGCGCCACGCAAATCACCGTGCGCCTGCTGGCTGGCGGCGTGCGCCTGATCAGCGTCGAGGACGATGGCATGGGCATCGTGCGCGAGGAATTGCCCATTGCCTTCAGGCGCCATGCCACCAGCAAGATCGGCAGCCTGCTGGATCTAGAGTCGGTAGCAACCATGGGCTTTCGCGGTGAAGCGTTGGCGGCCATCAATGCGATTGCAGACTGCGCCATTCTTTCCCGGGTTGCGGGTACGTCAGAAGCGTTCCTGCTGGATGGACGCACGGGTGAATTGCGGCCAGTGGCACGCAGCACCGGCACTACCGTGGAAGTAAAGGAGCTGTTTTACAGCACTCCCGCACGACGCAAGTTCCTCAAGACCGATGCCACCGAGCTGGCGCACTGCATCGAATCCGTGCGGCGCCATGCCCTGGCCCGCCCCGACGTGGGCTTTGCCATCTGGCACGAGGGCAAGCTGATTGAGCAATGGCGCCGGTGCGTGGCCTATGACGTCAGCACGGGCCCGGTGGCGGACTCCACCGAGGCCATGGACGCGTTGGACCAGCGCCTGCACGACGTGCTGGGTGCCGACTTTGTAGCGCAAAGCATTCGCATCCAATGGGTCAGCCGCAACCCGTCGCAACTGCCACGCCCCGACGCACAACCCGCGCTGCGCGTCTGGGGCCGTGCCGGCATCCCCGACGCCGCACGCTCACGCGCAGACCAGCAGTTTGCCTACGTCAATGGCCGCTTTGTGCGTGACAAGGTCATCACCCATGCAGCGCGCAGCGCCTATGAGGATGTGCTGCACGGCAACCGCCAACCCATCTATGCGCTCTACCTGGCCATGGACCCGACCCGGGTGGACGTGAACGTGCACCCCACCAAGATCGAGGTGCGCTTCAGGGATAGCCGCGAAGTGCACCAGGCTGTGCGCCACGCGGTGGAAGACGCACTGGCCGTGCCGCGCGCACAGGCGGCGCAAAGCGCAGGAGATGGCGGCACTGCAGCAACGCCCTCTCCCACTTGGTCTCCTTCTGCTTTGGGTTCGGCGGCATTTGCCCCGGAGTCCAACCAGGCGATCAGCACGCCGATGTACTCGGCGCAGCCCAGCATGTCCTTTGGCACACAACCCCAGGGCGGACACCGCGTCAGCGAGTTGGGCGCCCTGTGGTCCAAGAGCCCTGCGCCCACCGTCGCGCCATCCACGCCTGCAACGGGTGCTGCATCTGCCCCCGCGGCTTCCAGCGAAGACTGGCCTTTGGGCCGTGCACTGGCACAGCTGCAAGGCGTCTATATCCTGGCAGAGAACGCGCAGGGTCTGGTGGTGGTGGATATGCACGCAGCCCATGAGCGCATCGTCTATGAGCGGCTCAAGAACCAGTTGGGCACAGCCAGCACAGCGGACGGCTTGCTGCAGGGTCTGTCCAGCCAGCCGCTGCTGATTCCCGTGACCTTTGCCGCCACACCGACCGAGGTGGCAACGGCAGAAGCGCATGCCGATACGCTGCACACACTGGGTCTGGAAATTTCACCGTTCTCACCCAAGACACTGGCCGTGCGCGCCGTGCCCAGCGCGTTGGCGCAAGGAGATGCCGTGGAGCTGGCACGCAGCGTATTGGCAGAACTCAGCCAACACGACGCCAGCACGGTGATCCAACGTGCGCAAAACGAGTTGCTGGCCACCATGGCCTGCCATGGTGCCGTCAGGGCCAACCGCAAGCTGACGATTGAAGAAATGAACGGCCTGCTGCGCGACATGGAAGCCACCGAGCGCAGCGACCAGTGCAACCACGGCCGCCCAACCTGGCGCCAGATCAGCCTGCGCGATCTGGATGCGCTGTTCCTGCGCGGCCGCTAGGCCCCTTCCCTTTCAGGAAAGAACCTTGGGTACGCGGTTGTTGCGCAGCCGGAATGCGTCGGGCATGCCCGAGCCCAGCAAAGGGCGCAGGTAGAGCCTGAATGCGTCCGTCACCCCGGTGCCGGAAGAATCGATGAACTCGTCTTCCATGGTGCGGGTCTTGCCTGCCACCGCGTCCAGCGGCAGCAGCTCATAGTCCACGGAATAGAAGCCGGTGCGCTTGATGGAAACAGAGCCATCCTTGCCACCCCACATGGCAAACTGCACGGCCTTTTCGCCAACCTCGCGCGCCTCGCGCTGGTCCACATCGGACACGCAGCCGATGAAGGAACGCTGCAGGTAACCGAAGGTATCACCACGTACCCGCTTGATCTTGAGCTTGCTCTTGATCTCCTCGCACAGCAGATCTGCCAGCGCCCCATTGCCGGACAACTGCACATTGCCATGGGCATCGTGCTCCAAATCCTTAGCCAGCAAGGTAGCAATGGGCGCACCGCTGGCGTCGTGAATGCCTTCGGAAACTGCAATGACACAGCGGCCGTAGCGCTCGTAGGTTGCCTTCACGTCGGCCAGGAACTGTTCCAGCACAAAAGTGCGCTCCGGCAGATAGATCAGATGCGGACCGTCGTCAGGGAATTTCTTTCCCAGTGCGGATGCGGCTGTCAGAAATCCGGCATGGCGCCCCATCACAACGCCCACATACACACCGGGGAGCGCGGCATTGTCCAGGTTGGCCCCGGCAAAGGCCTGCGCCACAAAGCGTGCGGCGGATGGGAAGCCGGGCGTGTGGTCGTTGCCCACGAGGTCGTTGTCAATGGTCTTGGGAATATGGATGGCGCGCAGCGGGTAGCCGGCCTTGCGCGCCTCTTCGCTGACGATGCGCACGGTGTCGCTGGAGTCGTTGCCACCGATGTAGAAGAAGTGACCGATTTGGTGCGCCCGCAGCACCTTGAAGATCTCTTTGCAATACGGCACATCGGGCTTGTCGCGGGTGGAGCCCAGCGCACTCGAAGGCGTGTTGGCCACCAGCTCCAGGTTGTGGCTGGTCTCCTGGGTCAGGTCCAGAAAGTCCTCGTTGATGATGCCACGTACGCCATGCATGGCGCCGTAGATGTGCGCCACTTGCTGGAAGCGTCTGGCTTCCAAGGCAACCCCCACAAGCGACTGGTTGATGACTGCAGTGGGACCACCGCCTTGGGCTACCAGGATTTTTCCAGAGGACATAGGGGTACGTTAGGTTTTGTCGGGCTGATCGGTGCTGAGCGCCTGAAAGGTCGCCCAATCGGTATCGCCATTGCTCTCCACCGCATCGGGCACTGGCAATGGTCTGACAGTGCGTCTACGCTCGACAAGCCCCAGATCCATGGCTTTGGATTTTTCGGGGACCCGGCCAACCTTGGCCGGGGCTGCTTCGGAGGCAGGTGGGGGGGACTTGCGGGAACTCACGTGGATTCACTGGGTATTTTTGATTTGGCTTGGAGCCACCTTTGCCTTCAACCCTGCAGGCCCACAAGGACCGCAAAATTTGAAAGAAATTGCAGTTTAACGACTGACAGCGGTTTTTCAAGCGATTTCCAGCAAACCCTTCCCTACCCATTCCCCATCGGGAGCATCAGTGCCCGCCGCCCAGGTAGGCCGCCTTCACGGCCGGGTCGTCGCGCAGCTTGGCAGCTTCGCCATGCACCGAAATACGGCCGTTTTCCAGCACATAGCCATAGTCCGCCACCTTGAGCGCCGCAGCAGCGAACTGCTCCACCAGCAACATGGTTACGCCACGGGATTTCAGGTCCTCGATGATGCGAAACACCTCCTCCACCAGAATCGGCGCCAGGCCCATGGAGGGTTCGTCCAGCAGCACGATCTCGGGGTTGAGCATGACGGCGCGGGCCATGGCCAGCATCTGCTGCTCACCACCGGACAGCGTGCCGGCCAACTGGTTGCGACGCTCTTTCAGGCGGGGAAACAGCTCCATGGCCTTTTCCAGATCCCCTTGCACATCCCCTTTGGGGCGGCTTCCGGTCAGGCGCGGGAAAGCGCCCAGGATCAGGTTGTCGGTCACGCTCATGGTGGCGAATACGCGCCGACCTTCGGGCGAATGGGCCAGCCCCAGCTTGGCAATGGTGTAGGACTCCAGTCCATCCACACGCTTGCCATGCAGGCTGATTTCGCCCGCAGTAGGTTTGATCATGCCGGAGACCGCGCGCATGGTGGTGGTCTTGCCCGCGCCGTTGGAGCCAATCAGCGTGACCACCTTGCCCTTGGGCACTTCAATAGAGATACCGTGCAGCACTTGCACCTTGCCGTAGCCGGCTGCCAGATTTTTGATACTCAACATGGTGAAATCCTGTTCTTATGCAGCGGTGCCACCGAGGTAAGCCTCGATCACTTTTTCATTGGCCTGCACTTCAGCGGGCTTGCCCTCGGCAATCTTCTGGCCAAAGTCCAGCACCGACACGTTGTCGCACACGCCCATCACCACGTCCATGTGGTGCTCGATCAGGATCACGGTGATGCCGTGGTCACGGATCTTGCGGATGATGGCGATCAATTCCTTGATGTCGGGCGCGGTCAGGCCTGCAGCTGGCTCATCGAGCAGCAGCAATTGAGGGTCCAACGCCAGCGCGCGGGCAATTTCCAGCAGGCGCTGCTTGCCATAGGGCAGATTGCGCGCTTCCTCGTTGGCCAGATCGGCCAGACCGACAAACTCGATCAATCCCAAGCCACGCTCAATGGAAGATGCTTCTTCCCGGTTGTAGCGCGGGCTGTGCAGGGCAACGTCCACGATGTTGCTGCGGAAGGTGTGGTGCAAGCCGACCTGCACGTTTTGCAACGCCGTCATTTCACCGAATAGCTGCACGTTCTGGAAGGTACGTGCAATGCCTGACAAAGCGATGTCGGAGGATGTGCGGCCGACGACGGAGCGGCCAGCGAACTCGATGGCGCCGGCTGTGGGCACGTAAATACCGGTCAGCACGTTCATCATCGTGCTCTTGCCGGAGCCGTTGGGGCCAATCAGTCCGTGGATGGTGCCGCGCTTGACCGAGATGTCGACCTGGTTGATGGCCTTGAGACCGCCAAACTGCATCAGCACGCCCTTGGCCACCAGCAAGTCCTTACCAGCGTCCGTGGCCGAGGCGTTCATGATGGCGTCCTTGTGGGCGCCAGCGGACAGCACCACGGCACGGCCGGCGCGCGGACCCTTGCGTACAAACAGGGTACGCACAAAGCCGACGATGCCGTCCTGCAGGTAATACACCACGAACAGGATCATCAAACCGAAGATGGATAGGCGCCAATCGGTAATCGACTGCAGCCAGAAGGAAAAGCCCGCCAGCGCCATCGTGCCCACCACTGGCAGTGCCATGGCCTTGGGCGTGGTCATCTTGCGAGCAATGGCAATGGCTCCTCCCACCAGCATCAGCACCGCCAGCGTAGAGGCCACCTGACGGAACAAGTCCAGATCATCCAGCAGCTTGGGCAAGATCACGATGATGGCCGCCCCCAGGAGCGAACCCACGCGTGACTTGCGTCCGCCCATGATCACCGCCAGCAGGAACAGCACCGTCAACTCAAAGTTATAGGTATTGGGCGAAATGTATTGCTCGGAATAGGAATACAGGCAGCCGGCCAGACCGGCAAAGCCGGCACTGATCACAAAGGCATACACCTTGTAGCGATACACCGACACGCCCATGCAGTCCGACGCGACCGGGCTGCCACGCAGGGCTTCGAAGGCGCGCCCCAACTGGGACTTGAGAATGCGGTCCACCACCACCAGCGAGATCACCATCAAGGCCAGCACGGTCCAGTAGAAACCGTTTTCATTGAGCTGCATTCCCGCAATGCTGGGCTTGGGGATCTTGATGCCCAGAGGTCCTTCGGTGAGGAAGTCCATCTCATTGATCAGGATCTGGATGATGGTGCCAAAGGCCAATGTCACCATGGCCAGGTAAGGGCCCGTCACCCGCAAGGCCGGCAGGGCCAGCAGCGCACCGAAGCCTGCCGTCACGCCTATGCTGGCCGGGATGATCACCCACAGCGGCGCACCCAGTTTCATGAAGAACACGCCAGCCGTGTAGGAGCCCACACCGAACAGACCTGCGTGTCCCAGAGAGACCTGGCCTGTGTACCCCACCACAATGTCCAGACCGAACAGCAGGATGGCGTAAATCATGATCGTTCCGATCATGTGGATGTAATACGGGTTGCTGGTGTAGAGCGGCGCAGCCGCGAGGACGGCAATACCAACGATGCCGGAAATTAGAGACTTGCTGTTCATGTTCAGACTTTCTTGATCGCGGTTTTGCCGAACAAGCCGGAAGGTTTGAGTGCCAGTACCAAGAGCAGCAGCACCAGACCGGGAACGTCCTTGTAGCCGGTGGACAGGTAGAAGCCGGTGGTGGTCTCGGCCACACCCAGGATGATGCCACCCACGATGATGCCCATACCGCTGGTCAGGCCGCCGATGATGGCCACCGCAAACGCCTTGAGACCGAGCACCGCCCCCATGGTGGCACCGGTCAATGTGAGGGGCGCAATCAATGCGCCGGCAAATGCCGCTGTGGCGGACGACAGCGCGTAGGAGAAGGTGATCACCAGCCCGGTATTGATACCCATGAGCTTGGCCGCGTCACGGTCATTGAAGGTGGCAACCACGGCCTTGCCGTAAATGGTCTTGCGGTTGAAGAACTCCACCGCCAGCATCATCAGCACCGCACCTACCACCACCAGCACTTCCATGGGCAGCACATTGGCGCCCAGGAACTTCATGGGAGATTCCGGCAGGGGCGAAGGGAACTTCAGGTCGTCACGACCCCAGATGTTCTCAGCCACATTCTTGAAGATGATGCCCAGCGCGATGGTGGACATGATCCAGCCGAACTCGCTCTTGATCTTGATGGCGGGAGCCACACCGATGCGCTCTACCACCGCACCTTGTACCAGACCAAACACAATCACCACCGGCAGCATGGCCCAGTAGTTCATACCCTTGTTGACCAGTGTCAGCCCCACCATGGCACCCAGCATGAGCGCATCACCCTGACCGAAGTTCAAGGTGTCGGAGGTCTGGAAGGTCAGTTGGTAGCCAAAGGCAATGACCGCGTAAATCATGCCCAGCGCAATACCGCTATAGACAAGTTGTAACAGGATTTCCATAAGTGGGTCTCTTGCAAAAAATCAGTGAATGAACTGCGCTCCGGCTGAAAAAAGGCACCGCGCCAGCCTTGTGGACTGGGGCGATGCCCGGAGCATTGCCAGCAATGCGAGGCTTATTTTTTGATGACCAGAGCGCCCTTGGCGTTCACGTCCTTCACACGCACTTCGGAAGCCTTCTTGAAGTCGGCTTCATAGGCGTACACCACGCGCTGGCCCTTGACTTCACCGAACACGGGGATGTTGGCGGTGATGGCTTCATGGTCCTTGGCGGTGAAGGGCTTGTTGTAAGTGGTCACCACGCCTTCAACCGGAGCCTTCAGGTCTTCCAGTGCGGCCTTGATCTTCGGGCCTTCGGTGGAATTGGCCTGCTTGATGGCGGCGGCCAGCAGGTAGATGGAGTCATAACCCTGCGCTGCCGACACAGGCGAGTCGATGCGGGCATTCTTGGGGTTGAAGGTCTTCAGGTAGTTGATGATGAAGGATTGACGCTTGGGCGTTGTAGGTTCTTGAATAAAGGTTTGCGGCATGCGTGCACCTTCTCCACCGGGGCCGGCGTTGTCGATGTAGTTGGCCATAGACAGGGTCCAGCTGCCGACCATGGGAACTTTCCAGCCCAGCTTGGTCATGCCGTTGGCAATCTGTGCCAGCTCAGGTCCGATGCCGTAGGTCAGGATGGCTTCTGCACCGGCTTCCTTGGCCTTGAGCAGCTGTGCCGTCATGTCCACATCCTTGATGTTGAACTTCTCTACAGCCACTGGCGAAATACCCTTGAGCTTGAGCGCGGCCTCCAGGTCGGCGCGGCCGAGCTGTCCGTAGTTGGTACTGTCAGCCAGGATGGCGACCTTCTTGAAGCCACGCTTGGCAATGGCCTCTTCCACGATCATGGGGGCCTGGATGCTATCGTGCGCGGCATTGCGGAAGATGTAGTTTTCGGGCTGGTCATCAAACTGGTGGGTGATGACGGAGCCGGTGGCCACGTTGTTCATGACGGGAATCTTGGCTTCCTGGTAGAAGCGTTGCGAAGCCAGGGCCACACCGGTGTTGATGAAGCCCACGGTCGCGGTGACCTTTTCCTTGTTGATCAGTTCTTGCGCGATTTGCACGCCACGCTCGTTCTTGGCCTCGTCGTCACGCTCGACGACTTGCAATTGCCGACCCAGCACACCGCCAGCCTTGTTGATTTCATCCACGGCCAGCTTGACGCCGTCACGCATGCTCACCCCCATGGAAGAAGAACCACCGGTGAAGGGGCCAGATACGCCGATCTTGATGGGGTCTGCAGCCTGTGCCATGCCGGCAAAACCGAGGATGGCAGTGGAAATGGCGATAAGGGAGGCGCGTTTGGCGAATTGAAATGTCATGTTGTCTCCATATTGAAAATAAATCCTGCGACGTGCTTGCCAACCAGCTTGCTGACTGTTGCCGTCAACGCCCAAATCTGATGTTCGGGTCGATGCAGTAATCTAAACGAATTTATCAAACTTCGCCGTCGTTCTTTTTGCTTGCCGATAGCAAAAGGCACTTATTTGCCTTGAGAAATTTTCAGTGGCAAGCCCAAAAAAATTAATCGTCAAAATACTTAAGGGTTAACCCCTGTCGCCGGGGAGACTCGCACAGATTTAGTGCGGCACTGCCCGAGAAAAGAAGTTGAGAACGATGACGCCTGAAGAGATCAATCCAATGCCGATGAACGCGGGTACATCCAGCTCCTGATTGAACAGCAGCCAGCCCACCAGCGTGATCAGCACCACACCCACGCCCGACCACACCGCATAGACCACGCCCACAGGCATGGTGCGCAGGGTCAGCGACAAAGTGTAGAAGGCGGCGGCATAGCCCAACACCACCAGCACGGAGGGCAGCAATTTGGTAAAGCCATCGGACGCCTTCAGCGCCGAAGTGGCTATGACTTCCAAAACGATGGCAACTGCCAGATACAACCAGTTCATGCTTTATCCCGCCTTGATGCAACGGCCCACTAGAATCATCCGGCTGATGACCCTCCCTCCCGACTCTACAACTACGCATGCCGCGCGCCTTCCTCGCAACCGACGCGTTCTGACAGAAATACGCTCCTTGTGGCACCTAGCCTGGCCCATTCTGATCGGGCAACTGGCCACGGTTGGCATGTCTGTTACCGACGTGGCCATGGCAGGGCACGCGTCCGCGCAGGACTTGGCCGGCGTGTCACTGGGCGTGTCCATCTGGAACATGACCATGCTCACCTTGATGGGCTTGTTGATGTCCATCAATCCGCTAGTGGCCCACCACGTGGGTGCCGAAGAGCATCATGCCATTCCCCACCTGGTGCGCCAAGGTTTGTGGAAGGCTCTGGCAGTGGGGCTGCTGGCTTTCGGCATCGCCAATCTGGCGGCCCAGGTATTTGATGTCATGAACCTGGAGCCCAAGGTGCGTGCGGTGGCCAAGGACTTTGTGCACGTCGCCAGCTTCGGCCTGCCGGCCTTCTCCTGCTACCGCGTGCTGTACGGCTACAGCACCAGCATCAACCAGACCAAGCCCATGATGGTGATTGCCCTGGTGGCATTGCTGCTCAATGGCTGCATCAACTGGTTGCTGGTCTTTGGCAACGGGGGCTTTCCTGCCCTGGGCGGCGTGGGCTGCGCCTGGTCCACCATGCTGTGCGTGTGGTTCAACCTGGGTGCCATGTTGCTGTGGATGCGGCTAAGCCCCGCCTACCGCCGAACCTGGCCGTTCACCCACTTTGAAGGACCCAATGCCGCCAAGCTGCGCAGCCTGTTCCGCCTGGGATTACCCATAGGCGTGACCTACTTTGCCGAAACCAGCGCCTTCAGCCTGATCGCGCTCATGGTTGCCAAGTTTGGCAGTGCCCAGGTGGCAGCGCACGCCATTGCATTGAACTTCACCTCGCTGACTTTCATGGTGCCGCTCAGTCTGGGGCTGGCCCTGCTGACCCGCGTGGGGCAGAGTCTGGGGGCACAGGACCCGGTGACAGCGCGCTTTCGCGCCTGGGTCGGGGTGGGCGTGTCGCTGGCCTTTGCCATCCTGTCGGCGGCCGGCATGGCACTGATGCGTCATGGCATTGCGTCTGCCTATACCAGTGACGCCACTGTTGCGGCAGTGGCCGCGCACCTGCTGCTCTTTGCCGCCCTGTTCCAGATATCCGACTGCACACAGGTGGTCCTGAGTTGTGCCATCCGCGGCTACAAGGTCACGCGCTCGCCCATGGTGCTGCATCTGGCGGCCTTCTGGGGTTTTTCACTACCCCTGGGCGTGGTGTTGGGGTTAGCGCCGCAGTGGCTGCCTTTTGCGCCAGCGCAGCCCATGCAAGCGCAGGGATTCTGGATTGCGCTGGTAGTCGGCCTGACCGTCGCTGCCACCGGCCTGGCGTTCATGCTGCACAACGTAACGCGCAAACGCGTTCTTGCGAGCTGACCCATGCAGCCTATAGCCATGACCGACACTCCCGCCCACAACCGCATGTCCACCGCCATGGTGGTCTTGACGCTTTCCATGCTGCTGGGCCTGCAACCCATCACCACCGATCTCTATCTGCCGGCCCTGCCCGGTCTCACACAAGACCTGGGGGCCAGCATGGCGCAGGCCCAGCTCACGCTCTCTGCCCTGCTGCTGGCTTTTGGCGCTTCGCAGCTGGTGTGGGGCCCGGTGTCTGACCGCTTCGGGCGCAGGCCGGTTCTGCTGGTTGGCCTGCTGGCCTACCTGGTGGCGTCCATCGCCTGTGCGCTGGTGTCCACCATGGAGCAACTGATCTACTGGCGCACGCTGCAAGGCATTGCCATGGGTGCTGCCGTGATGTGCGCACGCGCCATCGTGCGTGACCTGTATGCGCCGGCACAAGGCGCCACCGCCATGTCCAAGGGCTTGAGCGGCCTGGGCGTTCTGGCCTGCATTGCAGCGCCGCTGGGGGGCATGCTGACCGCGCTGTGGGGTTGGCATGCGGCCCTGTCGGCGCTGGCCGCGTTTGGCGCGCTGGCTCTGGTCTTGATCGCCTTGCGCTTTGAAGAGACCGTGCCCCAAAAAAATCCGCGCGCACTGGAGTGGCGAACCTTGTTGCGCACCTGGCTGCACATTCTGCGCAACCCGGAATTCGTTGCCTTCTCGGCACTCTCACTGTGCTCCTACGGCGGACTCTTCACCTTTCTGGCAGCATCGTCCTTCGTCTACATCAAGGTACTGGGCTTCACCACCACGCAATATGGTCTGACCATGTTCCTGAACTCCTCCATCTACCTGGCCGGCACATTTGCATGCCGCCGCATGGTGCGTCATCTGGGCGTACGACGCACGGTGGCCTGGGCTGGGCTGGCTTCGCTGGCCTGCGGCATCGGCATGCCCTTGCTGGCCTGGTTGGGCTTTCGCGCGGGTTGGGCCATCATGTTGCCCATGAGCGCCTTCATCTTCGGTCATGGCATACACCAGCCCTGTGGGCAAAGTGGTGCGGTAGGCCCCTTCCCGCAAGCGGCTGGCGCAGCTTCTGCCATGAATGGTTTTCTGATGATGCTGGCAGCTTTTTTCACCGGGCAATGGTTGGGCACGCATATGGATGGAAGCGTGTTGCCACTGGCCTGGGGCATGGGCTTTTGGAGTGTGCTACTGGTCCTGAGCGCCTGGACCCTGGTGCAACGCTATGGCGAGAACTGAGTCCGCACCCCTGCCCTTTCACATCGCGCTGGCAGGGCCAACTGCTTCGGGCAAGACCGCAGCCGCGCTGGAAATCGCCAGGCGCTGGGACGTGGAAATCATCAGCGTGGACTCTGCGCTGGTCTACCGCGGCATGGACATAGGCACCGCCAAGCCGAGCGCTGAGGAGCGTGCCGCCGTAGTCCACCATCTGATCGACATCCGCGACCCTTTGCAGGCCTATAGCGCGGCCGAATTTGTGCGTGATGCCCGCGCACTGATGCGGGACATCCAGGCGCGCGGCAAACTGCCCTTGCTGGTGGGCGGCACCATGCTGTACTTCAAGGCCTTGTTTGACGGACTGGACGACATGCCACCGGCCGATGCAGCCGTACGTGAGGCCCTCTCGCAGGAAGCCCTGGAAAAAGGCTGGCCCGCCATGCATGCCCAACTGGCGTTGGTGGACCCCGTTACCGCACAGCGCCTGGCGCCGGCGGACAGCCAGCGCATCCAGCGTGCGCTGGAAGTGTTTCGCGTCAGCGGGCTGCCACTCTCGCATTTTCATGCGCGGCAATCCGAAGGCGACGCGAACGTGCACACCGGCGCCCTGATTTCCCTGGAGCCCACCGACCGCGCTTGGCTGCACGCACGCATTGCGCAGCGTTTTGACGCCATGCTGGCGGCAGGTTTCCTGAAAGAGGTCGTGGCACTGCGCGCGCGCGGTGACCTGCATATCGATCTGCCCTCCATGCGCTGCGTGGGATACCGTCAGGCCTGGGAGGCGCTGGATGGCCTGTGGCCCATGGCCGAGCTGCGCGACAAGGGCATTTTTGCCACGCGCCAATTGGCCAAACGCCAGATCACCTGGCTGCGCTCCATGCCGCAGCGTCACATCGTGGCCTGCGATCAGCAAGATGCACTGAGCCACGTACTGCACCAGGTGGATTTGGCCTGCCGGGCGCACCATCCCACACCATGACCCTGCACATTCGAAACTTGAGCAAACACTATGGCGATACACCGGTGTTTGCCAACGTGACGCTGGACGTGGCGCCAGGCGAGTTTGTAGCCATCGTGGGGGAATCGGGCGTGGGCAAATCCACCTTGCTCAATTGCATGGCCGGCCTGGACCATTGGGACAGCGGCAGCGTGCAACTCCAAGGCACGGACCTCGCCACACTGGACGAAGACGCACGCGCGCTGCTGCGTCGTGAAAAGGTGGGCTTTGTCTTCCAGGCTTTCCACGTGCTGCCGCATCTGGACGTGGCACAGAACATTGCCCTGCCCTTGCTGCTGCTCAACCGGCCCGACGACGCACGGGTGCAGGCCATGCTCGATGCCATGGGTATGGGCATGCTGGGTCGGAGGCTGCCGCAGCAGCTCAGTGGCGGTCAGTTACAGCGGGTGGCCATCGCCCGTGCACTGGTGCACAAGCCGCGCCTGTTGCTGGCAGACGAGCCCACCGGCAATCTGGATCCGACCACGGCAACCTTGGTCATGCGCGCGCTGGTGGACCAATGCCGGGCCCACGGCGCCTCCCTGGTCCTGGTCACCCATTCGGTAGCCGCTACGGAACAGGCGGACCGTGCTCTGCAACTGCGTGCCGACGGTCTGCAGCCGCTTGCTGGCTAGGGCATGCGGCCTGGGCGCCGGTTGCAATTGCCGCGGATTCTCACAGACTGTTACACCTTGGGCAGGCCATTTCCCGCGGGCAGCAATTAAGCTCGGCGGGACTGGAGGAAACCCGACCCATGAGCTGGAAAATTTCACGCTTTTCATCGAGCCTGCTGGGGCTCCTGCGTGATGCGGATGTCGAAACGCAAGCTCCTTCCCAGACCGAACTGATACGCGCACGCATGATGGATTGCATGGCCGATTACCTGGACCGCCATTGCACGCAGCGCCCGGTATGGCGCAAAGTCATGAATGCGCCCGACATACAGTCGCTGTGGTATCTGCGTAGCGAAGTCATGCACCTGCTGTGTGACTATTGCGGTGAGACCTTGGCCACCCGAAAGATTCAAGCCATTACCGAGCTGTTTCGCGGCCACGTGCCCGCTGCCCAGTTCGCCAGCAGCCAACGCAGAAACTAGGTTTGGGCGTGGCACCACGGGCGCGCCCGCAAACCCGCACAATGCGGGGATGTTTTCCCCTTTGTGGCCACTGCTCAAGACGTTTTCCCTGCAGGAGCTTTTGCACCACCCTTGGCGCAATGTGGCCGCCGTGGTGTCTGTCATGTTGGGTGTGGCACTGGCATTTGCCGTCCACCTGATCAACGCGTCCGCACTGGCCGAGTTCTCGCAGGCGGTGCGTTCCGTGGATGGAAAGGCAGATCTGGAGTTGCGCAGTACATCGGTCAATGCCGAATTCAGTGAAGCGATCCTGTCCACCTTGCTGCAACGCCCTGAGGTTTCCATTGCAGCACCGGTGCTGGAGCTCAGCACCTACGCCCTACTCGACGGCACCGGCGGCAAACCGCCACAACGTCAGCTGCTGCGCATCGTCGCCGTGGACGCCTTGCAGATGGGCCTGCTGGCGCCGGACCTTATGCCACTGCCGTCGGGCAATGACGGTCGCATGGCCCTGTTTGCTCCCGACACGGTATTCCTGAATGCAATGGCCAGCCTGCGTCTGGGCAGCACCCAAGTGAACCTGCAGCAGGGTATGCAACTGAAGTCTGCGCGGGTGGAAGGCACGGTGCGGGCCGGTGGCAGTCCGCTGGCGGTGATGGACATTGGGGCAGCACAGGACTTTTTTGGCAGACAAGGGCAGCTCAGCCGCGTGGACATACGCCTCAAGCCCGGCACCGACCGAGACGCTTTCGTGCGCGCCGTGCAGTCCACACCCGGCTGGAGCAAGGATGTCGTGCTATCCCCACCCGGTGATGCGGCCGAGCGCGTCGGCAACCTCTCGCGCGCCTACCGTGTCAACCTCACGGTGCTGGCGTTGATCGCCCTGTTCACTGGCGGCTTTCTGGTGTTTTCCGTATTGGCCTTGAGTGTGTCGCGCAGGGCACAGCAGTTTGCCTTGCTGGGCGTGCTGGGCCTGACCGGGCGCCAACGGCTACAACTGGTCCTGCTCGAGGCCGCCGTGCTGGGGCTTTTGGGCAGTGCACTGGGTATCGCGCTGGGGACCGGGCTGGCCGCCACAGCGCTTCGACTGCTGGGCGGGGATTTGGGTGGCGGTTATTTTTCCGGCGCTGCGCCAGCATTGCAGTGGAGCTATGTCGCTGCCATGGTCTTCGCCACCCTGGGCGTTGCCACGGCCCTCCTGGGAGCCTGGTGGCCTGCCCGCCTGGCTCAGGCGCTGCCCCCGGCGCAAACACTCAAGGGGCTCGGTGCCTCGCTGGCGCGGCACCAGCGCGCCTGGGTCGGACCGCTGGTACTGTTGACGGGTGTCTTGCTGGCCTTGATGCCACCCGTGGCTGGAGTGCCCTTGGCGGCCTACGTCAGCGTGGGCCTGTTGCTGATGGGCGGCATCGTCGCCCTACCCTGGCTGGTGGGCGTGGTACTGGATCGGCTGGCGCCTTGGGTGGCCCACAAGGCCTTGCCCATGCTCGCCGTGGAGCGCGCGCGCCGCGTGCGGGAGAGTGCGGCCGTGGCCGTCAGCGGCGTGGTTGCCTCCCTCAGTCTGGCCGTGGCGTTGACCGTCATGGTGAGCAGCTTCCGGCTTTCCGTGACCAGCTGGCTGGACACCGTGCTGCCTGCATCCCTCTACGTGCGCAGCGCCGTGCATGGCAGCGCCAATGAGCTGAGCTACTTCGATGCCGCCTTCGTGCAGGCTGCATCGCATGTGCCAGGCGTGGAGCGCGTCAGCGTGCAGCGCAACGTGCCTTTGAACCTGGACGATTCGCGCCCTGCGGTTGCCCTCATGGTGCGCAGCCTGCGCGACCCTGCAAGCGGTGTGCTGGGCCTGCCGCTGGTGGGAGAAGCGTTGCCGGTGCCCGTAGGACAGATTGGCATCTATGTGAGCGAAGCCATGGTGGATTTGTACGGCGCGCGGACGGGCACCCGATTCACGCCCCTGGAGAAGATATTTGCCGCAGCCCCTCACCCAGGCTCCGCTGCCGCGCCGGTATTTTTCGTGGCCGGTGTATGGCGTGACTACGCCCGCCAGTTCGGCAGCATTGCACTGGACCGGGCTGACTTTGCCCGGCTCAGCGATGACACCCGGGTCAACGACATTGCGTTCTGGCTCACACCCGAAGCCAGCGTGGATGGCGTGGAACAAACCCTGCGCGATCTGGCCGACCGACTGGACCCCGCGGGCGGCGGCCATGCGGGTCAGTTGCTGGAATTCGGCTCGGCAGCGCAAATACGTGCCATCACGCTGAAGATTTTTGATCGCAGCTTTGCCGTCACCTACTGGCTACAGGCGGTGGCAGTGGGTATAGGCCTGTTTGGCGTGGCGGCAAGCTTCAGTGCACAGGTATTGGCACGGCGCAAGGAGTTCGGGTTGCTCGCCCATCTGGGGCTGACTCGGCGGCAGATTCTGCGCGTGGTTGCCATGGAGGGCGCGACATGGACCGCGTTGGGCGCACTGGCAGGTGTGCTGCTCGGCCTGGCCGTATCCGTGGTGCTGGTGCACGTGGTCAATCCGCAAAGCTTTCACTGGACCATGGAGCTCACCATTCCGTGGTTACGTATGCTAACGCTTTCTGTGGCCGTTATTGCGGCAGGCACCATCACCGCCTGGGTGTCCGGGCGATCGGCCGCCGGTCGCGACTCGCTGATGGCCGTCAAGGAAGACTGGTAATGCGTCGGATTGAAGGTTGGCTCAGGTTGCCTGGGGCCTCGCCATGGCCGACAATGGCAGCCATATAAACGACGGGCTGATGGCTTTGCCGCGCCCTGTACTCTCCGGGAAGGAAACGCAACATGCGATGGAAGTCGATTGCCCTTGCCTGCGCCGCTCTGGTGGCGTGGGGGGCACATGCTCAAACCGAGACCCTGATGGTCAAACGCGCCGCCGAATTGCGGCAAGGCCCTTCAGAAACCACACCGACGGTGATCTCCCTGCCAGCACAAACACAGATCACGCGCCTGCCTGAACGTCAGGGCCCGTGGATGCACGTCAAGACCGATGCCGGACAGGTCGGCTGGATCCATATGTTCGACGTGGGTTCGGCAGCGTCCACCGCCAGTTCAGGCGGCGGCGCCAGCGGTGCCTTGCGCGGGCTGACCAACTTCTTTGTCAACAACGGCGCCAAGACCACCACTACTGCCACATCCACCGTGGGCATACGCGGCCTGGGCGCCGAGGACATTGCCAATTCGCAACCCAATATGCAGACCTTGAAGCAGGCCGAAGGCCTGCGTGTGGACGCGGCACAAGCCAAACGCTTTGCCAGCGACGAACAATTGACGGCAAGGGCGGTGGACCCACTTCCTGCGCCGCAACCTCCGGCGGCGGCCCCGGCTGGGGATGACGTATTTGGCACCGGCAAACGGAGAAACTGATGAAACGCGCCATACCAACTCTCACACTCGCGCTGGGATTGAGCTGTGCCCTGCTGAGCGGTGCACAAGCTCAGGATCTGGGATCGGCCCTGGGGGGATTGCTGCAAAACCTGGGCAAGTCCGGCAACAATTCCAACAGCAGCAATTCCGAAGGTCTGGGCAAGCTGCTCAACCTCAACGGCAGCAACAATGCTGCGCCGACCAACAACGCCAAGTCCGAAGGGCAAGATCTGGTTGGCCTGCTGACGCAGTCACTGGACCAGATCGACGAGCCCAAGGAAATCGAAATCGGACGCAACCTGGCCGCGGTGTTGCTGGGTGCCAAACCCATGCATCCCAACATGGCGCTGCAGCGCTACGTCAACCGGCTGGGACGCTGGATCAGCCTGCAATCCTCGCGTCCGGACCTGCCCTGGACGTTTACCGTGTTGGATGACAACGGCTACAACGCCTTTGCCGCCCCCGGTGGCTACATCTTTGTGACCAAGGGGCTGATTGATTCGCTCAAGGACGAGTCCGAACTTGCCGGTGTGCTAGCGCACGAAATCAACCACGTGATTTCCAAGCACCATCTCAAGGCGATCCGCAAATCGGCGCAGACCGGTCTGTTGACCAAGCTGGTGGCCAGCCAACTCAGCAAGAACGTGCCAGCCGGCCTGTCCGAGCAATTGCTCAATATCGGGCGGGACCTTTACTCCAAGGGTCTGGACCAGAGCGACGAACTGGAAGCAGACCGCAATGGCGTGGCCTTGGCAACACGCGCCGGCTTCGACCCCTATGGTCTGGTGGCCGTCCTGACGCAACTGCGCACGGCTGCGCCCGACAACCCCATGTTCACCTTGCAGATGAGCACCCATCCACCGGCCCAAGTCCGCCTGGATCAACTGGAAGTCGCCATGGGGCAGCGCCTGGACCAATTCTCTGGAACGCCGCCCATGCCCTTGGCACCCCGACTGGCCAAGCTGGGGAATAGCAAATAGCGCTTCCTGAATGACCAACGCAAGCCGTCGACGCCTGTTGGGCAAGGGCTTGCTGGGTGCCTTGGCAGCCCGGTCTGGCTTGGGCGCTACCGATCTGCGTGCCGCGCCAGCAGCAACGTCGGTGGCCGAAGTCAGGCCGCGCCACCTGGTGTTTCCGCGGGATGCCGGCGCCCACCCGGAGTTCAAGACAGAGTGGTGGTACATCACCGGCTGGCTGGGCCAACCGGAAGCCAGCCATGGCTTTCAGATCACCTTCTTTCGCAGCCGTGTGGACGGCACACAGGGCATGCAATCACGCCTGGCAGCGCGACAACTGCTGTTCGCCCATGCGGCCATCACCGATGTACAGGGCAAGCGCATGTGGCACGACCAGCGCATCGCCCGCTGGTCTGGTGAAACACCCGGACAAAACCCTGCCGACAATGCTTCGGCCAGCATGTTGGACACGGGGGTCGTCCTGCGCGACTGGTCCCTGCTGCGTGAGGGAAGCGATCTGCGGGCCCGCGTGACGGCCGAGGACTTCTCCATGGACCTGCGCTTTGGCACCACCCAGGCAGTGCTTCTGCAGGGTCAGCAAGGCCTCTCGCGCAAAGGGCCAGATACGCGCCAGTCCAGCTATTACTACAGCCTGCCGCAGCTCAAGGCCAGCGGCGTACTGACGCTGCAAGGCACGCCCGCCAAGGCGGATACGGGCACTGCGTGGCTGGACCATGAGTGGAGCGAGGAAATGCTGGCCGGTGGCGCCGTGGGGTGGGACTGGATGGGCATCAACCTGTTTGACGGCAGCGCCCTCACAGCCTTTCGTCTGCGCGACAACCGTGGCAACGCCATCTGGGATGGCGGCTCGTTCCGCTCCGGCGTCACCCAGTACACCTTCAGCCAGGGCGAGGTGATCTTCAAACCGGTACGCTTTTGGCAAAGTCCGCTGAGCCAGGCCCGCTACCCGGTGGAATGGGTGGTGCGCACCCCCGCTGATTTCTATACGGTCAAGGCCGTGGTGGACAACCAGGAACTCGATAGCCGTAACTCCACGGGCGCGATCTACTGGGAAGGCCTGTGCGAAGTGTGGGACAGCAACAACCACCGGGTCGGCCGTGGATATCTGGAAATGACCGGATATGCTTCGGCGCTCAGACTCCAGGGCTGATCCCCGCTTGCCAATCCCTGCAAATTGGCGGTTGCTATTGCAGCAATCGCCCCCACCTTCGCTGCCATGACCAAAGAACGCCCCAAAGCCAGCAATCCCAAATCCCTTTCCGGTCTTCTGCCGTTTCTCAGGCCCTACCGTGGCCGCATTGGCCTGGCTCTGGTGTTTCTGGTTCTGGCAGCCATGGCGACGCTGGCGTTTCCCCTGGCACTGCGCAGCCTGATCGACGGAGGCCTGGTACAGGCCAACAAGGGTGAACAGGTCATGGCTTTGCGGGAGCATTTCGCGGTGCTGTTCGCGGTCGCGGTGGCGCTGGGGTTGACGTCTGCTGCACGCTTTTACATGGTGAGCTGGCTGGGTGAACGGGTCACTGCGGATTTGCGCAATGCGGTGTACCGGCATGTGCTGCATCAAAGTCCCGAATTTTTTGAAACCACGCAGACCGGTGAAGTGCTCTCGCGCCTGTCGGCCGACACCACGCTGGTGCAGACCGTGGTGGGTTCCTCACTCAGCATGGGCCTGCGTAACCTCGTGATGGGAGTGGGCGCACTGGGCATCCTGATATGGACCAACCCGGTCGTCATGCTGCAAGTGGCGCTGGTGCTGGTGCTCATCGTGCTGCCCAGCCTGTGGTTCGGGCGCCGCGTGCGCAAGCTCTCCCGCGCCAGCCAGGACCGCGTGGCCGATTCCAGTGCCATTGCGGCTGAGGTGCTTAACGCCATTCCGGTGGTGCAAAGCTATACCGCCGAACACCGTGAATCCGACCGCTTCACCCAATCCACCGGCCAGGCATTTGACACCGCCCTGCGCCGCACACGTGCACGCTCGGTGCTGGTGGCCTTCATCATCATTGCCACTTCTGCAGCGCTGCTGTGGGGCCTGTACCAGGGCACGCAGGCCGTAGTTGCCGGGCGTATCACCGCGGGGCATCTGGGTCAGACCGTGGTTTACGTGATCATTCTGGCGGGGGCATTTGCAGTGCTGGGCGAGGTGTACGGGGATTTGCTGCGGGCTGCGGGTGCCACCGAACGCCTGATGGAATTGCTCCATACGCAATCGCCCGTGACCTCGCCAGCCAGTCCGACTGAGGCGCCCATGCCCGTCAGTGGCAGCGCCATTGCCTTTGAGGCACTGGGCTTTCACTACCCATCCAGGCCGGGTCAGGCGGCGTTGAGCGATTTTTCGCTGGTCATTCAACCGGGGCAGACCGTGGCCATCGTCGGTCCCAGCGGCGCGGGCAAGAGCACGGTGTTCCAGCTGCTGCTGCGCTTTTATGACCCGCAAAGCGGCCGCATTGTGCTCGACGGAGTCGATACCCGAAAGATGTCGCTGCACGCCTTGCGCCAGCGTGTGGGCATTGTTCCGCAGGATGCTGTCATCTTCTCCACCACGGCCATGGAAAACATCCGCTACGGCAAACCGGGTGCCAGCGACGACGAGGTGCGGGCAGCAGCCAAGGCGGCCTTTGCCGACACCTTCATCGCCAACCTGCCGGAGGGATATGACACCTTTCTGGGTGAACGCGGCGTACGCCTTTCAGGGGGACAGCGCCAGCGCATCGCCATCGCGCGTGCCATGCTCAAGAACCCGCCTCTGCTGCTGCTGGACGAAGCCACCAGCGCGCTGGACGCGGAGAGTGAACGTGTCGTGCAGGAAGCACTGGAGTCCGCCATGCAAAACCGTACGACGCTGGTCATTGCGCACCGCCTGGCCACCGTGCAAAAGGCCGATCTGATTGTGGTGCTGGACCACGGTCGCCTGGTGGAGCAAGGCACCCATGCGCAACTGGTTGCGCTGGGCGGTGTATACGCTGGCTTGGCCGCCCTGCAATTCAACGCCTGAGGCACCGGGCCCCGGTGGAAGGGGCTCTGCGCGCTTGAATTGGTGCCTCTGCGCTCGTACACTTGGCGGTGTAACCCTATCCACTTCAGGAGCGCGCAATGGATCCAGTCAAGGCAAAGTCCACGGTCCCGGTGCAGGCGACCGAAAGCAGCAAACCCAAGCAGTCCGCACAAAAGGACCGCACTGAAGTGCAACCAGACGCCAATGCGGCGAAGAAGTCTGCCGACGCCCAGCCCAAACCCACCACCAACACGCGCGGCGAAAAGCTGGGGCAGCATCTGAACGCGGTCGCCTGAGTTTCACACCCAAAACGGCAAAGCGCACCATGGTCGCCATTACCGCCACCACCTACGCCACGCCTTCTGCCCAGGCGTGGCAGGGCCGTGCCAAGCTGGAACAGGCGCGCCGTGAAGCCGACGAGGCGGAGTCCGAAGCCAAGCAGTTGCGTACCGAGGCAGACCAGGCCGAGCAGGATGCACAAAAAAGCCAGGCCAAAGTGAACACTCTGAGCAACCAGTTGGCCCAGGCAGACAGCACTTACGCTTCGCAGCTGCGTAAGAAGGTCGCAGTGTCCGAATCCAAGAAGGTGCAGGACTTTCTGGCGCCAGTGGTTGCGGCCGCAGACAACAGTTTTTCCTTTCCTAGCAATCCGCTGCAAACGAGCAGCAACCCTTGGGCTTCGCTCAGCCAGAACCCGAAAAGCGGCAGATTTGTCGATCAGACGGCCTGATGCGGCGCCACGTGCCCTCAAGCCAGGTCATAATTTTTTTGCATAGTTTGAGATTATTCCGGCCTTAGACAGTTGGTCGGCAGGGGCATACAGTGCGGGCATCACAAGAGCACTCACTGGAGCAACATGAACGCAAACACCCCTAATCTGGCACCCATCAATCAGATTCCCAATCCCTACGGTCACTCGCTGCCCTCCTATCTGCAGGCGGACAATCTGGGGCCTTGGGGCGTGTATCTGCAACAGGTGGATCGTGTCATCCCCTATCTGGGCCATCTGGCGCGCTGGGCCGAAACCCTCAAGCGCCCCAAGCGGGCCCTGATCGTGGACGTCCCCATTGAACTGGACAACGGAACCATCGCCCACTTCGAGGGCTACCGGGTCCAGCACAACACCTCGCGCGGCCCCGGCAAGGGTGGCGTGCGTTTTCACCAGGACGTCACGCTGTCTGAAGTCATGGCCCTATCCGCCTGGATGTCAGTCAAAAATGCTGCGGTCAATGTGCCCTACGGTGGCGCCAAGGGCGGCATCCGGGTCGATCCCAAGACGCTGTCGCGCGGTGAACTGGAGCGCATGACACGCCGCTACACCAGTGAGATCGGCATCATCATCGGACCTACCAAGGACATCCCGGCACCCGACGTCAACACCAACGAACAAATCATGGCCTGGATGATGGACACCTACTCCATGAACGAAGGTGCCACGGCCACGGGCGTGGTGACGGGCAAGCCGATTGATCTGGGCGGTTCCCTGGGCCGGCGGGAAGCCACGGGCCGTGGCGTGTTTACCGTAGGTGCCGAGGCTGCACATCACCTGGGTATGGATATCTCCAAGGCCCGCGTTGCCGTGCAGGGCTTTGGCAATGTGGGGGGCATCGCAGGCAAGCTGTTTGCGCAGGCAGGCGCTCGCATCGTCGCGGTGCAGGACCATGGCGGAACCATCTACCGTGAGGCGGGTCTGGACGTGCCGGCTTTGCTGGCCCATGTGGCCACGCAAGGCAGTGTGGCCGGGTTCGCACAGGCAGAATCCATTGAACCCGATACTTTTTGGGACGTAGACTGCGACATCCTGATTCCCGCGGCCTTGGAGCAGCAGATAACCAGCAAGAATGCTGGGCGCATCAAGGCCCGCATGGTCATTGAAGGGGCCAATGGTCCCACCACGCCCGAGGCAGATGACATCCTGCATGAACGCAACATCCTGGTGCTGCCAGACGTGATTGCCAACGCAGGTGGCGTAACGGTGAGCTACTTTGAATGGGTGCAGGACTTTTCCAGCTTCTTCTGGACCGAAGACGAGATCAACGCCCGTCTGGTGCGCATCATGAAGGAAGCCTTTGCCGGCGTCTGGCATGTGGCGCAGGAGAAGAAGGTCAGCTTGCGCACCGCCACCTTCATTGTGGCCTGCACACGCATGTTGCGTGCGCGTGAGCTGCGCGGCCTGTATCCCTGATCCCGGCCCGGGGGCGGGCCAGCCAGCCTGCCCTGCCCGGCTTACTGCAGCGTCTCTTTGACCGCAGGTGACAGGAGCATGGGGAGCACGTCTATGCCCTCGTCCAGCAAGGCGCGCGCCTCGTCCAGCGTGGTCTTGCCGCGAATGGCACGCTCTTCCTTTTCGCCATAGTGCATCTTGCGTGCTTCCTCGGCAAACTGGTCACCCACATCCTGCGTTTGAGCGATGAGTTTGCGGGACAGCTCCAGCCAGGCTTCCATCAGCGCCTGATTCGGCTGGGCGCCATTCACCATCTCCACCTCGGTGGTCTTTTCCAGGCGCTGGGTCGAAAGGTTCAGTCGCGGCGCGCTCAGCTTCTTTTGCACCGATGCGTCGCCACACAAGGGACATTGCACCATGCCGCGCTGGGATTGGGACAGATAGTCGTCCTCGGACGCGAACCAACCTTCAAAGGTATGGCCGTGTGAGCATTGCAGATCCAGAACTTTCATGCGGGTATTTTCACCTATGGGCTCAACCCTGTGTCGGCTGCCAGTCCAATGTCCAGCCGCCGGAAAGCACATTCTGCAACCACAGAGCCGCGGCCAGGGTCTTGGCATCAGTGACCTGACCTTGCATGCACCATTGCAGCAGCTCGGCAGGCGTGGCAGTGAACACGTCCAGAAACTCTCCTGCATCCAGATGCTGCGCGCCTGCAACCAGTCCGCGCGCAAACCAGACATCAATGAATTCCGACGAATAGGCGATCGCCGGATGCAGCACGCCGGCGCGGGCCCATTCGGTGGCGGTATAGCCAGTCTCTTCCAGCAATTCACGCTGGGCACACGCAGCACTCGCCTCCCCGGGGTCCAGCTTGCCTGCCGGGAACTCGATCATGGTTTGGCCAAGGGGATAGCGGAACTGACGCTCTAGCACCACTTTCCAAGTGCCATCTGCATCTTGCAAAAGAGGTACCACCATCACCGCGCCGGGATGCACGACGTATTCACGGGTGGCCACTGCACCGTCCGGCAAAAACACCTCATCCCGGAATGCATGCAGAAAGCTGCCCTTGAACAGCTCTTGTGACGACTTTCTGGTTTCCACCAGATGCTTGTATTCAGGCTTGCTCAATCAATTCCCCTATTGCCAATGAAAACGGGCTGCATATTGACTGCAGCCCGCTTAGGTAAAAGAACAGAAACCGGGCTCAGGTTCCCAGCATCTGCAGCACTGACTTGGCACACAGGGCCATCAGGCCGCCAGGCAACAGACCCAGAACAACAATCAGGACACCATTGAGGCACAAGACCAAACGCACATCTGCACCCGCAACCACCGTGCTGGCGGTAATGGGGGCATCAAAGTACATGACCTTGACGAGTCGCAGGTAGTAGAAAGCGCCGATCAGCGACATCAGAACCGAGAACACGGCCAAGTACAGGTACAGAGAACTGCCTGTTGCAATCAGCGCCTGCAGCACCGAAAGTTTGGCGTAGAAACCTGCCAGAGGCGGAATACCTGCCAGCGAGAACATCGCCACGGCCATGATGCCGGCATACAGCGGACTGCGCTGGTTCAGACCGGCGAAGTCTGCAATCTCTTCGCTCTCAAATCCTTCGCGCGACAGCAGCAGCAACACGCCGAAGCTGGCCAAAGTCGTCAGCACATAGGTGATGACATAGAACATGGACGAGCTGTAGGCGTTTGCCGCCAACTCGGTCTTGCCGTTGGCAACGCCAGCAATGAAGCCCAGTAACACAAAGCCCATTTGCGAAATGGTGGAGAAAGCCAACATCCGCTTGACGTTGGTCTGCATGATGGCGGCCAGATTTCCCAGCAGCAACGAACCGATCGCCAGAACCATCAGCATCTGCTGCCAGTCCACTGCCAGCGGCAGCATACCTTCCACCAGCAGGCGAATGGTCATGCCGAACGCCGCCAGCTTGGGGGCGCCGCCAATCATCAGGGTAACGGCTGTGGGAGCACCCTGGTAAACGTCGGGAATCCACATATGGAAGGGAACCACGCCGAGCTTGAACGCCAGACCCGCCACGATGAACACCACACCGAAGACCAGCACCTGGTGGGTTACATGACCGGAAGCGATTGCCTTGAACACCGCAGTGATATCCAGCGAGCCAGTAGCTCCGTACAGCATGGACATGCCATACAGAAGGAAACCGGAGGCCATGGCACCGAGCACAAAATACTTGATCGCAGCTTCTGTAGCCACCACATGGTCACGACGCAATGCTACCAGCGCGTAGCTCGACAGCGTCAGCAGCTCCAATCCCAGGTAGATCACCAGGAAGTTGTTGCCGGAAATCATGACGAACATGCCCAGCAGCGAAAACAGGCTGAGTGTGAACAACTCTCCACCGCGCAGCATGTCACGCTGACCGGCATAGGGACGACCATAGACCAAGGTGACCATGACCGCAACCGTGGCAAAACACTTGAGCCAGTTTCCCATGGAGTCACTGACCACCATGTTGCCAAACGCATAGACCGTCTCACCGCTGGAAGCAGTCGTCAATTCCAGATAGGCAACCACGGCCAGCGTCAGAAGGGTCAGAACGTAGGTTGCACCACGCAACGGCGTCTTGACGCCCAGGTCAAATATGGCGATGAAGCACGCCATCAAAAACAAAACAAGCTCGGGCAGAACCGCGATCAAACTGATGTTGTCAATCATCTTGTATCTCTCAATTCAGTGTGATCAATTCAAAATGGGCAATTTGGAAACCGCAATCTGCTTGAGCAGTTGCGCAACCGATGCATCCATCACGTCGGTGAAGGGTTTGGGATAGATACCCATGTACAGCACTGCTGCGCCCAACAGGGCCAGCATCAGGAACTCACGCGCATTGATATCCAGCAGGTCACGTACATGGTCGTTGCCAATGGCACCCAGGTACACACGCTTGAACATCCACAGCGTATAGGCTGCACCAAAAATCAGTGCGCTGGCTGCAACAAAGCCGATCCAGAAGTTGAACTTCACCGCCCCCAAGATCACCATCCATTCACCCACAAAGCCTGCGGTTCCCGGCAAACCACAGTTGGCCATGGAGAACAGCAACGCAAAAGCGGCAAACTTGGGCATGGTGTTAACCACGCCACCGTAGGCTGCAATCTCACGGGAGTGCACGCGGTCGTACAAGACGCCGATCGAAAGGAACATGGCACCCGACACAAAGCCATGCGCAATCATCTGAACAATGCCACCGGAAATGCCGAGATCGTTGAAGATGAAGAAGCCCAAGGTCACGAAACCCATGTGTGCCACGGAAGAGTAAGCCACCAGCTTCTTCATGTCCTGCTGGACCATTGCCACCAACCCCACATAGACCACAGCAATCAGCGACAACGTGATCATGAAGCCGGCCCACTCATGCGCTGCGTCCGGGGCGATGGGCAACGAAAAGCGCAGGAAACCGTAAGCACCCAGCTTCAGCATGATGGCGGCCAGAACGGCAGAACCACCAGTAGGCGCTTCCACGTGCACATCGGGCAACCAGGTGTGCACCGGCCACATCGGCACCTTGACCGCAAAGGCTGCAAAGAAGGCAAAGAAGATGAATGTCTGCGCCGTGCGACCCAGCGGCAAAGCGTACCAGACCGACAGATCAAAGCTGCCACCCGACTGGGTGTACAGATAAATCAGGGCGATCAGCAGCAGCAAGGAACCCATCAAGGTGTAGAGGAAGAACTTGAACGCTGCGTAGATCTTGTTCGGACCGCCCCAGATACCGATGATCAGGTACATCGGGATCAGCGTCGCTTCGAAGAACACATAGAACAGCATGCCGTCCAGTGCGCAAAACACGCCAATCATTAATCCACTCAGGATCAGGAAGGCACCCATGTACTGGTTGACACGGGAGGTAATCACTTCCCAGCCCGCAATCACCACGACGACGTTGATGAAGGCGGTCAGCAACACGAACCAGAAGGAAATGCCGTCCAGGCCCAGGTGGTAGCTGACATTGAAACGCTCAATCCAGGGCGTGTTTTCCACAAACTGCATGGCCGCAGAGTGGTTGTCGAATTGCCCATACAAGGGCAAGGTCACCAGCAGGCTGACCACTGCGCCAATCAGCGCCACCCAACGTACGGTTTTTGCCTGGTCATCACGCCCCAGGGCCAGAAGAACAACACCAAACGCGATAGGCGTCCAGATCGCAAGGCTCAACAATCCCATTTTTTCTTTCTCCTACTTGAGCCAAACGAAATACGTCATCAGGACAAAGATGCCCAGAATCATGGCCAACGCGTAGTGGTACAGATAGCCGGTCTGGATTCTGCGAATACCTCCCGACACCCATCCCACCAGCTTCCAGGAACCGTTGACCACGGCACCATCAATCAGCATCTGATCGCCGCCCTTCCACAGACCGGTACCCAGGCCACGCGCACCGCGTGCCAGCACATTTTCATTGAACCAGTCCATGTAGTACTTGTTTTCCAGCAGGGTGTAGATAGGCGACACGGCGCGCTTGATGGCAGCGGGCAGTGCTGGGTTCACCATATACATGTAATAGGACAAGGCCACACCCGCCAGCGCCAGCCACAAAGGTGCACTGGTCAGCGCGTGCAGGGCCATGGCAACGGGGCCGTGGAATGCATGGGCCAGCTCTTCCATACCAGGATGCTTCTCGGCATCGATGAATATCGCGCCCTTGAAGAAATCGCCAAACAGCATGGGGTCAATGGTCAGGAAACCAATGATGACCGAGGGAATAGCCAGCAAGACCAGAGGTACCCACACCACCCAGGGCGACTCATGCGGATGGTGATCGCCATGGTGACCATGGTCGTCATGGCCATGGTGGTGTGCGTCCGGATTCTGGTCAAAGCGCTCTTTTCCATGGAACACCAGGAAATACATGCGGAAGGAGTAGAACGCCGTGACGAATACACCAGCCAATACGGCGAAGGATGCAAAGCCTGCGCCCGGCAGATGGCTCTCAGATACCACCTCAATGATGCTGTCCTTGGAATAGAAACCTGCGAAGAACGGCGTACCGATCAACGCCAACGAACCCAGCAAGGAGGTTATCCAGGTGATGGGCATGTACTTGCGCAGACCACCCATCCAGCGGATGTCCTGGTTGTGGTGGCAGCCCATGATGACCGAACCAGCACCAAGAAACAGCAGCGCCTTGAAAAACGCGTGCGTCATCAGGTGGAACACGGCGACCGAGTAGGCCGATGCGCCCAGCGCCACCGTCATGTAGCCCAGTTGCGACAGCGTGGAATACGCTACCACGCGCTTGATGTCGTTCTGGATGATGCCCAGGAAGCCCATGAACAAGGCAGTGATGGAGCCGATCACCATGATGAAATTCAGCGCCGTATCGGAGAGCTCGAACAGTGGCGACATACGTGCCACCATGAAGATGCCGGCGGTCACCATGGTTGCAGCGTGGATCAACGCGGAGATGGGTGTAGGGCCTTCCATGGAGTCAGGCAGCCACACGTGCAACGGGAACTGGGCCGACTTGCCCATGGCGCCGATGAACAGGCAGATGCAAGTCACGGAGATCAGCATCCAGTCCGTACCCGGAAAGGTCAGTTTGGCCAGTTCTTCGGACTTGCTGAATACTTCGGTGTAGTTCAGGGTGCCGGCAAAGGCAACGATCAACCCGATGCCCAGAATGAAGCCAAAGTCACCCACGCGGTTCACCAGGAAAGCCTTCATGTTGGCGAAGATGGCCGTGGGCTTGTTGAACCAGAAACCGATCAGCAGGTACGACACCAGACCCACCGCTTCCCAACCGAAGAACAGTTGCAGCAGGTTGTTGCTCATCACCAGCATCAACATGGAGAAGGTGAACAATGAGATGTAGGCGAAGAAGCGGTTGTAGCCCTCGTCCTCATGCATGTAACCGATGGTGTAGAGGTGGACCATCAGGGACACAAAGGTCACCACACACATCATCATGGCGGTCAGGCCATCCACCAGGAAGCCAACTTCCATCTTGAGACCACCGACGGACATCCAGGTGTACAGGGTCTCATTGAAATGGGCACCGTCTTGCACCACGCTCATCAGCGTCATGGCAGACAGTACAAAGGCAATCAACACGCCCAAAATGGTGAGCGTGTGGCTGCCAGCGCGCCCGATACGATTGCCACCGAACTTGGTACCCAGCACACCGGCCAGCACCGAGCCCGCCAATGGCGCCAAGGGAACCCAGATCAGGGTCGAAGCAGAAAGGGTTTGACTCATCTTATTAACCCTTGAGCGAATGAAGTTCATCCACGTTGACGGTGGACTTGTTACGGAACAGCAAGACCAGAATCGCCAATCCGATGGCGGACTCAGCGGCAGCGACGGTCAGGATGAAGAACACGAAGATCTGACCATGCATGTCATGCAAGTAATAGGAAAACGCCACGAAGTTGGTATTGACCGCCAGCAGCATCAGTTCGATGGCCATCAGCAACACGATCAGGTTGCGCCGATTCAGAAAAATACCCACTACCGACATGGCGAACAGAATGGCGCCCAATGTGAGAAAGTGACCCAGTGTGAGCGTCATGCTTTTACCTCCGCAGCTTGCGACTCGGGCTCGGGTGCTGCCTGCGTAGCAGTCATCTTCACCACTGTCATACGATCCTTGGCTTTCACGCGAACCTGATGTCCAGCACTCACATGCTTGCTGTCCTTGCGTGCACGCAAGGTGAGCGCAATGGCAGCGAACATGGCGACCATCAGAATCGCAGCGGCCACTTCAAGCGGGAACAGGTATTGCGTGAAAAGAACCTTGCCCAGCTCCTGGGTGTTGGATATGGAAGGAGCACCAGCGGCTCCGGCCGCCAGATCCGTACCGCGGAAGCCCCCCATCAAAACGGCAGACATTTCCAGCGCGATGACCACACCGATCAGGGCCGCAAAGGGAAAGTGCTTCCAGAAACCCTGTCGCAACGTATCGAGATGGATGTCCATCATCATCACAACGAAAAGGAACAGCACCATGACAGCACCCACGTAGACCAGTACCAGCACGATGGCCAGGAACTCAGCCTTGAGCAACATCCAAATCATGGCAGCCTGGAAAAATGTCAGCACCAGAAACAACACGGCATGCACCGGATTGCGCGCGGTGATGACGCGGAACGCTGCAATCAGCAGGACCGTGGAAAAAATATAGAAAAGACCTGTCGTGACACTCATGGTTCAAATTCTTTCTGTCATTGGTCTTATCGGTATTTGGCGTCTGCGGCCTTGCTTGCAGCAATTTCGCTCTCATAGCGATCGCCTACGGCCAGCAGCATGTCCTTGGTGAAATACAGATCCCCACGCTTTTCACCGTGGTATTCAAAGATATGCGTTTCCACAATCGAATCCACCGGGCAACTCTCTTCGCAAAAGCCGCAGAAGATGCATTTAGTCAGATCGATGTCGTAACGCGTGGTGCGACGGGAGCCGTCGGCACGCACATCAGACTCAATGGTGATGGCCATAGCCGGGCAAACCGCTTCACACAATTTGCAGGCGATGCAGCGCTCTTCACCGTTTTCGTAACGACGCAGTGCATGCAGGCCACGGAAGCGCGGCGACAGCGGCGTTTTTTCTTCCGGAAACTGCACCGTCACTTTGCGACGGAACAGATAGCGACCAGTCAGTGCCAGTCCCTTGAACAGCTCCACCAACAGGAAGCTGTAGAGAAAATCCTTGACGGAAAAGGGCAGAGGAATGCTCTTTACAGTTTTGCTTGTCATGATTGAATCCTTCACTTCCAGATGCTGAAGGAAGTCTGCATCCACACGCCCACCACAGTCAGCCAGAACAGCGTGACAGGAATGAACACCTTCCAGCCCAGACGCATGACCTGGTCATAGCGGAACCGTGGGAACGTCGCACGCACCCAGATGAAGAAACTGATGATGGCAAAAGACTTGATACCGAGCCAGATCCAGCCGGGAACCCAGTCCAGCGCGGCCACTGGAGATAGCCACCCGCCCAGGAACATCACGGAGGCCATGACGGAAATCAGCCACATATTGGCGTATTCCGACAGATAGAACATGGCGTACGACATGCCGGAGTACTCCACCATGTGACCGGCCACAATTTCCGCTTCACCCTCCACAACGTCAAATGGGTGGCGATTGGTTTCAGCCAGACCGGAGATGATGTACACCACAAAAATCGGCAACAAAGGCAACCAGTTCCAGGAGAGGAAGCCCAGCCCCATATCCACGAATTGGCCCTTGCCTTGGCCCAGCACGATCTGCGTCAGATTCATGCTGCCGCTCACCATGAGCACAATGACCAGGCAGAAGCCCATGGCAATTTCATAGCTCACCATTTGCGCCGAAGCACGAATGGCACCGAGGAACGCATACTTGGAGTTGGAAGCCCAACCGGCAATCACCACGCCATAGACTTCCAAGGAGGCAATGGCCATCAGGTACAGCAAGCCCGCATTGACGTTGGCCAATGCGATGTCCGGGCCAAAGGGAACCACAGCCCAAGTCGCCATGGACGGCATGATGGTCAGCACTGGGCCGATAAAGAACAAGCCTTTGTTCGCAGCCGTAGGAACCAGGATTTCCTTGGTCAACAGCTTGAGCGCATCAGCGATAGGCTGAAGAATGCCCCAGGGGCCCACGCGGTTGGGTCCGAGACGGACCTGCATCCAACCCAGGAATTTGCGTTCCCACAGGGTGGTATATGCGACAGCGCCCATCAAAGGAAGCACCACCACAATGATCTTGATCAGCGTCCAGATAATGGGCCAGACCAGACCAGTCCACCACGCTCCGCCGCTGAGGCCAGCGCCTGCATTGAAAATTGTGTCAATCATGCCAGTGCCTCCTGTGCCGACTGCTGTGCATTTGCGGATCGCGCATCGGCGGTCAATTGCAGGGAGGATGCTCTACGCACCAAACCGTCCAGTTGATAAATCGACGCTACCGCGGGCTCGACAGTCGTCGGCGTCAAATCAATGACCGCATTGGTCGCGTTACCCAAGCGGGCCGCAGGAACAAACTCAGGCACAGCACCTGCGTCTTTGTGCATCGCCAGCAGGACGTCCTGTGCCGACTCATAGTCGAAGCCCGGAATACCCAAAAGATTGGCCAGCACGCGAATGACCTTCCACGCAGGACGTGTTTCGCCAGCTGGGCGCACAACCGCATAGAAACTCTGCACGCGACCTTCGGCATTCACAAAGGTACCTGCCGTTTCCGAGAAGGGTGCAATGGGCAACAGCACGTCGCTGAAGGCCATATTGGCCTTGAATGGGCTGAGCGTCACCACCATTTCCGCCTGGTTCAGCGCCTGGGCAGCCTTGGCCCCAGCTGCGCTGTCCTGCACGGGTTCGGTATTGAGCAGGATCGCGGCCTTGAGACCGCCGGCCAGCATCTGCCCTGCGTTCAGACCACCGGTGCCCGGCAGGGCACCCGCAATTTGCGCACCAACCGTATTGGCAGCTTCCGTCAGATAACCAACGGTGGCGCCTGTTTGCGCAGCGATCCAGTTGGCCAGTGCCAGCAGGCTGGACGCCTTGGCATGGTGTGCCGCAGCATTGCCCAGCAGGATGGCTTTGTTTGCACCGCCCAACAGACTTTTCGCAATCGCTTGCGACTGAGAAGTAACGTTGCCAGCAGCTGGTGCACTGACGCCCTGCTCTGCCGCAACTGCAGCGGCAATATCAGCCAGCGCTTGTACCCATTGCGGCGCAGGAGCCAGCAATGTGTTGGCCACTGGCAAAGCCCAGTCGGTCATCACTGCATTGAGTGCATTGACCTGGCAGCCCAGCTTGGCGGCCTGGCGAATACGTTGTGCAAATAGGGGATGGTCCTTGCGCAGGTTGGAACCCACGACCAGAACGCGCTCCAGATGCGACAGCGATGCAATCGAGGTGCCCAGATAGAGCGCTTGTGCAGAGGTTCCAAATTCGGCGTTGCGCAGGCGATAGTCGATGTTCTCGCTACCCAGGCCGCGCACCAAGGCACCTGCCAGATACAGTTCTTCCAGCGTGCTGTGCGGACTGACCAGCGCACCAATGGATTGCGCACCATGGTTGGTCTTGATCTGTTTCAGGCCGTTCGCCACGTATTCCAGTGCGGTCTGCCAATCCACTGTCTTCCATTCACCGCCCTGCTTGAGCATGGGCGCGGTCAGACGGTCATCACCGTTCAAGGCTTCATAGGAGAAACGATCACGGTCGGCAATCCAGCATTCGTTGACCGCTTCGTTTTCCAGCGGAACAACACGCAGCACCTTGTTGTTCTTGACCTGGACAATCAGGTTGGAACCGGTGGAGTCATGCGGGCTGACCGACTTGCGGCGTGACAACTCCCAGGTACGGGCGCTGTAGCGGAAAGGTTTGCTGGTCAAGGCACCCACAGGGCAGATGTCAATCATGTTGCCAGACAGTTCCGAATCCACCGACTGACCGACGAAAGTTTCGATCTCGGCATGCTCCCCGCGATGGGACATGCCCAGTTCCATCACGCCAGCCACTTCCTGACCGAAGCGAACGCAACGTGTGCAGTGAATGCAGCGGCTCATTTCCTCCATGGAAATCAGCGGGCCGACGTCCTTGTGGAAGACCACGCGCTTTTCTTCTTCGTAACGTGAAGTGGAGCCGCCATAACCCACAGCCAAGTCCTGCAACTGGCATTCGCCGCCCTGATCACAGATCGGGCAATCCAGCGGATGGTTGATCAGCAGGAACTCCATCACCGACTTCTGGGCCTTGATAGCCTTGTCGCTCTTGGTGCGGACAATCATGCCCTGCGTTACGGGAGTTGCACAGGCCGGCATGGGCTTGGGCATCTTCTCCACGTCCACCAAGCACATGCGGCAATTGGCCGCAATGCTGAGCTTCTTGTGGTAGCAGAAATGAGGGATGTAGGTTCCAGCTCGGTCCGCAGCATGCATGATCATGCTGCCTTCAGAGATTTCAACCTTTTTGCCGTCGAGTTCGATTTCAATCATGAGATGCCTTTCGCAGGGCCGTCCCAAGGAAGGCATGCGCCCCCTCGGGGGGCCGCGAACGATAAGTGAGCTTGGGGGTCATATTCGATTCGCTCAAACGTTGGCAGTGACCATGCAGGTCTTGTGCTCAACGTGGTGCACAAATTCGTGCCGGAAGTGCTTGATCATGGCGCGCACCGGCATGGCCGCTGCATCGCCCAGAGCACAGATGGTTCTACCCATGATGTTCTCTGCCACGTTGTCCAGCAGATCCATATCTGCAGGACGCCCTTGTCCTTCTTCGATGCGATCCACCACGCGGGACAACCAGCCCGTGCCTTCGCGGCAAGGTGTGCACTGACCGCAGGATTCGTGGGCATAGAAGTAGCTCAGTCGTTGCAGCGCTTTGACCATGCAACGGCTGTCGTCCATCACAATCACAGCGCCAGAACCGAGCATGGAACCCGCCTTGGAGATGGAGTCGTAGTCCATGGTGCATTCCATGATGATGGAAGCAGGCAGCACAGGCGAAGAAGATCCACCGGGGATGACGGCCTTGAGCGTGCGTCCGGCACGTACACCGCCAGCCAACTCCAGCAGTTTGGCAAAAGGCGTACCCATGGGAACTTCGTAGTTGCCAGGACGCTCCACGTCACCGCTTACTGAATAGATCTTGGTGCCGCCGTTGTTGGGCTTGCCGCATTCGAGGTAGGCCTGGGCGCCGTTGCGGATGATCCAGGGAACCGCCGCGAAGGTCTCGGTGTTATTGATTGTGGTGGGCTTGCCGTACAGGCCAAAACTGGCCGGGAAAGGCGGCTTGAACCGGGGCTGCCCCTTCTTGCCTTCCAGCGACTCCAGCAGTGCGGTTTCTTCACCGCAGATATAAGCGCCAAAACCGTGGGCCGCGTGCAGCTGGAAGCTGAACTCGCTACCCAAAATGTTGTCACCCAAATAGCCGGCAGCGCGGGCTTCTTCCAGTGCTTCTTCAAAGCGCTCGTAGGCCGAGAAGATTTCACCATGGATGTAGTTGTAACCCACGCTGATACCCATGGCGTAGGCCGCAATGATCATGCCTTCAATCACGATATGCGGATTGAATTGCAGGATGTCGCGGTCCTTGCAGGTACCGGGTTCGCCTTCGTCCGAATTGCACACCAGGTATTTCTGTCCCGGGAACTTGCGCGGCATGAAGCTCCACTTCAAGCCGGTGGGAAAACCGGCGCCGCCGCGACCACGCAGGGCCGACTCTTTGACGGTCGTAATGACCTGGTCCTGGCTCAGCCCTTCGCCGCCGTCCTTGCCAAGCACCTTGCGCAACGCTTGATAGCCACCACGGGCTTCATAGTCCTTGATGCGCCAGTTGGAGCCATTCAATCCTGCGTAGATTTGCGGATTGATGTGGCGGTCATGGAAACAGGTCTGAACGCCAGTGGCGCTGAACTGGTTGATGATGTCTTGAGCGCTCATGCCTTGCCCTCCGCGGCGCGGATGCCGTCTACCAACTGGTCCAGCTTTTCATTGCTCATGAAGCTGCACATCTTGCGGTCATTCACCAGCATCACAGGCGAGTCGGCGCAGGCGCCCAGGCACTCGCTCTGCTGCAAGGTGAACAGACCATCTGCCGTGGTTTCGCCCATGGAGATGCCCAGCTTTTTTTCCAGATGGTGCAGGGCCACTTGGCCATCGCGCAACTGGCAAGGCAGATTGGTACACACATTGAGCTTGAACTTGCCAACCGGGCGCTGGTTGTACATGTTGTAGAACGTGGTCACTTCATGCACAGCCATAGGCGCCATGCCGAGGTAGTCAGCCACTACTTTTTCACTTTCGGCGCTGACATAGCCCAGTTCCTGCTGCACGATGGACAGGCAAGCCATCACGGCTGACTGCTTCTGGTCGGCGGGGTACTTGGCTACTTCCTTGGCAAAGCGCGCTTTGGTAGCTTCAGAGATCATCGATCAATCTCTCCAAAAACAATATCAATCGTGCCGATCACGGCGACCGCATCAGCGATCATGTGACCGGTGGTCATTTCGTTGAGGCCTGAGAGGTGCACAAAGCCTGGCGGACGGATCTTCATGCGGTACGGCTTGTTGGCACCATCACTCACGATGTAGATGCCAAACTCGCCCTTGGGATGCTCCACCGCCGCATACGCCTCGCCTTCCGGCACGCGAAAGCCTTCAGAAAACAGCTTGAAGTGGTGAATCAGCTCTTCCATGCTGGTCTTCATGGATTCACGCGAAGGCGGTGCAACCTTGTGGTTCTCCGTGATCACTGGGCCGGGGTTGGCGCGCAACCACTTTATGCACTGCTTGATGAGCTCGTTGGACTGCTTCATCTCCTCCATGCGGACCAGGTAACGGTCATACACATCACCCGTCTTGCCCACTGGAATGTCAAACTCCAACTCGCTATAGACCTCATACGGCTGCTGCTTGCGCAAATCCCAAGCCACGCCAGATCCGCGCAGCATGGGGCCGGTGAAGCCCAGATTCAGTGCGCGCTCGTCCGTGACGATGCCGATATCCACCGTACGCTGCTTGAAAATGCGGTTGTCGGTCAGCAGTGTGTGGTATTCCTCCATGCACACCGGGAAGCGACGTGTGAAATCCTCGATGTAATCCAGCAAAGAGCCTTGGCGATTGCGGTTCAACTCTTCCACGCCCTTGACATTGCGCACCTTGCTGGCCTTGAACTTCGGCATGGTCTCCGGCAGATCGCGATACACGCCGCCCGGACGGAAGTAGGCCGCGTGCATACGTGCACCGCTGACTGATTCATACATGTCGAACAGGTCTTCGCGCTCACGGAAGGTGTACATCAGGATAGTGGAGCTACCCAGGTCATTGGCCACCGAGCCCAACCACATCAGGTGATTGAGCAGGCGCGTGATTTCGGCAAACATCACACGGATGTACTGGGCACGCACCGGCACCTCGATACCCAGCAGCTTTTCGATCGCCAGGCAATACGCATGCTCATTGCTCATCATGGACACGTAATCGAGGCGGTCCATATAGGGCAAGGTCTGGATGTAGGTCTTGGTCTCAGCCAGCTTTTCGGTGGCACGGTGCAGCAACCCGATATGCGGATCTGCACGCTGGATGACTTCGCCATCCAGCTCCAGCACCAGACGCAACACACCGTGTGCTGCCGGGTGTTGGGGTCCAAAGTTCAGGGTGTAGTTCTTGATTTCAGCCATGCGCTCTACTGCTTATTGCAGGCCCCCGTATTTGTCTTCACGAATCACGCGCGGGGTGATTTCCCGCGCTTCGATGGTGACCGGCTGGTACACCACGCGTGCACGCTCGGCGTCGTAACGCATTTCCACGTGACCTTCGGCAGGGAAGTCCTTGCGGAAGGGATGCCCGATGAAGCCGTAGTCGGTCAGAATGCGACGCAGGTCTTCGTGGCCTTCAAACACGATGCCGAACAGGTCAAACGCTTCGCGTTCAAACCAGTTGGCAGAAGCCCATACCTTGCTCAACGAATCCACCACCGGCATGTCGTCATCCGTGGCAAAAACTTTCAGACGCAAGCGCTGATTCAAAGACACGGAAAGCAGGTGTGACACCGCACAAAAACGCGGGCCATCATGCTCCCCATTCTTGTACTCGGAGTAATCCACGCCACACAGATCGATCAATTGCTCAAATTTGCAGCCTGCAGAATCCTTGAGTGCACGTGCGGCAGCAAGATAGTCGGAAGCAGCAACTTCAACAGTCACCTCACCCAGCGCAATGGATATCTTTTGAACCTTGTCGCCAAGAGCGGCCACCACTGCATCGCGTGTGGCCTCGGGACGGACAGAAAATGTTGTCATGCTGATCCTTTACGCCCGTGCAATCGTCTCTGTACGGCGAATCTTCAGCTGCAACTGCAGGATGCCGTAAATCAGCGCTTCAGCTGTAGGCGGGCATCCCGGCACATACACATCCACGGGAACAATGCGATCACAGCCGCGCACCACGGAATAGCTGTAGTGGTAGTAGCCGCCACCATTCGCACAGGAACCCATGGAGAGCACCCAGCGTGGCTCCGACATCTGGTCGTACACCTTGCGAAAGGCAGGAGCCATCTTGTTGGTCAACGTACCCGCCACGATCATCAGATCGGACTGGCGGGGGCTGGCACGAAACACCTCAGCGCCAAAGCGACTGAGGTCATAGCGCGCAACCGCAGAGTGCATCATCTCCACCGCACAGCACGCCAGACCAAAAGTCATGGGCCAAATGGAGCCGGTCTTGGCCCAATTCATCACCGAGTCGTAACTCGTGGTGACAAATCCTTCTTTGAGTACACCTTCAATCATTTGTTTACTCCCAATCGAGGGCGCCTTTTTTCCACATGTAGACAAAACCGATCGTGAGCACCGCCACGAATTCCAGCCCAACCAGGAAACCAATCAGGCCCGTCTCTTTCAACGAAACCGCCCAGGGAAACAGAAATGCCGTTTCCAGGTCAAACAAGATGAACAGGATGGCTACCAGGTAGTAGCGCACGTCAAACTTCATGCGGGCATCTTCAAATGCCTCGAAGCCACATTCGTAAGGAGAGTTTTTGGCGGGGTCTGGCCGATTGGGGCCGAGCACATAGCCGATGACTTGGGGTGCGACACCGATGCCGATACCAACCAAGATGAACAAGAGGACGGGGAGATATTGATCGAGGTTCATCTTTGGATCTGATCACCGTAAATTGCTTCACACCGGAGAACTCCGGAGTGAAGTCACCACATTTGGTGCCGTCGGCGAGACTCGAACTCGCACAGCTTTCGCCACTACCCCCTCAAGATAGCGTGTCTACCAATTTCACCACGACGGCGGCTTTATGTTGCAGGACTTGCGTGAGGAGCCCCACGGCTTTTTGCTCATCCAGCAACCTTAGAGTTTACCCTGAAATCACCCCGGTTCCCCTGGGGTGAAGGGAATTACTTCGATGGAATTTGTGCGGCGCCCGATGCAGGGGCTGCAGGCGCAGCCGGGGCCACAGCGGCAGCCGGCGCAGCAGGTGCCACAGACTCCAAGACACTGCCAGAACTGCTGGGGCGCTGGTTGCCGAAATAGGCCAAAGCCAACGTGCACACAAAGAACACCGTGGCCAGGATAGCGGTTGTTCGCGACAGGAAATTGGCACTGCCACTGGCGCCGAACAAGCTGCCAGAGCTTCCGCTACCAAAGGCAGCACCCATATCCGCACCTTTGCCGTGCTGTACCAAAATCAGGCCGATCATGGCCAAAGCAGACAACATTTGAACCGTCAAAATAATCGTAACCACAATACTCATACTCTTCTCCTAATTCGTAAACCTGCCGCGCGCATCAGTTGGCTGCGGCAATGATGGAAAGAAAATCTGCCGCCTTGAGTGCGGCTCCGCCAACCAGGCCGCCATCAATATCCGGCTGCGCCAGCAATTGGGCCGCATTGGCTGCATTCATGCTGCCGCCGTACAGAATGTGGACGCGGTCAGCCTTCTCACTGGCGGCATGCAGTTGCGCCCTTAGCACAGCGTGTACTTGCTGTGCCATTTCGGGCGTCGCAGTTTTGCCAGTACCAATGGCCCAGACAGGCTCGTACGCCACAACGATTTCACTTATGCAATGGCCATTGGCATGAATAACCGCCGCCAACTGGCGCTTGACCACCTCTTCCGTACGACCAGCCTCACGCTCCGCCAAGGTCTCACCCACACACACGATCGGAGTAATGCCTGCCGCCAAGGCACGCTGGGCCTTGGTTGCCACTGTGCTATCTGTCTCGCCATGGTAATGACGACGCTCGGAATGACCCACGATCACGTAGCGAGTGCCAAAGTCCTTGAGCATGGCAGCAGAAATTTCACCGGTATAAGCACCGGACTCCTGCGCCGAGACATCCTGTGCGCCCAGGGCAATGGCGGTACCCTCAACCAAATGTTGAACTTGCGCCAGATAGACCGCGGGCACACACACCGTCACCAGGCTCTTCCAATCTGCAGAACCAACCAGCAAGGCTTGCAGCAAAGCGGCATTGGAGGCTGCATTGCCGTTCATCTTCCAATTGCCAGCGATCAGCTTCTTTTTCATGCTGTTCCCCAATTCAAAACAATTTTCCCCACATGCCGATTGGACTCCATCAATGCATGCGCTGCAGCCGCTCCACTTCCCGTCGGGCTTGCGGCATCCACCGCAGCAAATACGCTGTGGATCACCGGCTTAACGCGCCCGGATTCCAGCAGCGGCCAGACCTTGTGCAGACAGGCTTGTGCGATGGCCTGCTTGAAGGCCACCGGCCGCACGCGCAGCGTGGAACCGGTCACCGTCAGGCGCTTGCGCATCACCAGACCTGCATTGATTTCACTTCTCACACCACCCTGCACGGCAATGATGACCAGACGGCCGTCCTCAGCCAGGCAATTGACTTCACGTGCCACATAGGCTCCCGCCACCATGTCCAGTATCACGTCCACGCCGCGGCCATCGGTCAGGCGTTTGACTTCGGCTTCAAAATCCTGCGTCTTGTAGTTGATGGCATGGTCAGCACCGAGCACAAGGATCGCATCGCACTTGGCATCGCTGCCGGCGGTGGCAATCACCTTGGCCCCCAAAGCCTTGGCCAACTGAATGGCGGTTACGCCAATGCCGCTGGTACCGCCTTGCACCAACAAGGTTTCACCAGCGGCCAGGCGGCCGCGGTCAAACACATTGCTCCAGACGGTAAAGAAAGTCTCCGGCAGGCTCGCAGCCTCGACATCACTCAAGCCCCGCGGAACGGGCAGGCATTGCGCAATCGGTGCCACGCAGAATTCAGCATAGCCGCCGCCCGCCACAAGCGCACACACGCGGTCTCCCACATGCAAACCTGCGGCCGCCAGCGCCTGCGCATCGCCATCAACGATCGTCCCGGCCACTTCCAGTCCGGGAATGTCGGATGCCCCCTCGGGCGCAGGGTAGTGTCCGCCACGCTGCAGCACATCGGGACGGTTCACCCCGCTGGCAGACACGCGCAGACACAGCTCCCCCGCCGCCATTGTCGGCATGGGGCGCTCTGCCAGACGTAAAACGTCCGGCGCGCCAAAGGATGCTATTTCGACGACTTTCATGAAGTGTGTACCGCAGGGGTCGTCCGAGACGGACTCAGAGACCCCGGCTTGCTTGCGTACTTAACCTTGCTGTTCGCCGTTTGCTGCCGGACGGTCAAGTAGCGCCTTCATGGACAGCTTGATACGACCCTTTTCGTCGGTCTCCAGAACCTTGACCTTGACGATCTGACCTTCGGACAGGTAGTCCGTGACCTTTTCGACGCGCTCATGGGCGATCTGACTGATGTGCAGCAGGCCATCCTTGCCGGGCAGCAGGTTGACCAGGGCGCCGAAGTCCAGAATCTTGGTAACCGGGCCTTCGTAGACCTTGCCGATTTCCACTTCTGCGGTGATCTGTTCGATACGGCGCTTGGCTTCTTCAGCCTTGGCTGGATCGGCGGAAGCGATGGTGATGGTGCCGTCTTCCTCGATGTTGATCTGGGTGCCAGTTTCTTCGGTCAACGCACGGATGACTGCGCCGCCCTTGCCGATCACGTCACGAATCTTCTCGGGGTTGATCTTCATGGTGAACAGGCGCGGTGCGAAGTTGGACACTTCGGTCTTGGCTTCGGACATGGCTTCCTGCATCTTGCCCAGGATGTGCATACGGGCTTCCTTGGCCTGGGCCAGAGCAACCTGCATGATTTCCTTGGTGATGCCCTGGATCTTGATGTCCATCTGCAGAGCAGTAATACCGTTGGTGGTACCGGCCACCTTGAAGTCCATGTCACCCAGGTGGTCTTCGTCACCCAGGATGTCGGTCAACACGGCAAAGCGGTTGTCTTCCTTGATCAGACCCATGGCGATACCAGCCACGTGGGCCTTCATCGGCACACCAGCATCCATCAGCGACAGGCAGCCGCCACAAACGGAAGCCATGGAAGAGGAGCCATTGGACTCGGTGATTTCCGACACCACACGCATGGTGTAGGGGAAGTCTTCCTTGTTCGGCAGCACGGCAACCAGGGCACGCTTGGCCAGACGGCCGTGGCCGATCTCGCGGCGCTTTGGGGTTCCGACGCGGCCGGTTTCACCGGTGGCGAAGGGAGGCATGTTGTAGTGCAGCATGAAGCGGTCTTCGTACTCACCGGACAGTGCGTCAATGCGCTGCGCATCACGCTCGGTGCCCAGGGTGGTGATCACCAAAGCCTGGGTCTCGCCACGGGTAAACAGGGCAGAGCCATGGGTGCGCGGCAGCACGCTGTTACGGATTTCGATCGGACGCACGGTACGGGTGTCGCGGCCGTCGATACGGGGTTCGCCTGCCAAAATCTGGCTGCGCACGATCTTGGCTTCGATTTCAAACAGCAGGCCTTCGACAGCCACACTGTCAAACGCAGCGCCATCGGCCTTCAGGGCGGCCATGACGTCAGCGTAAGCCGCGCGGCACGCTTGCGTACGGGCTTGCTTGTTGCGGATCTGGTATACGGCAACCAGCTTGTCCTTGGCCAGGCTGTCGATCTTGGCGATCAGTGCTTCGTCCTTGGCAGGAGCCTTCCAGTCCCACACCGGCTTGCCCGCATCACGCACCAGTTCATGGATGGCGTTGATGGCGATATTGCCTTGCTGGTGGCCGTAAACCACAGCACCCAGCATGACTTCTTCGGACAGTTGTTGGGCTTCGGACTCGACCATCAGCACTGCGGCTTCAGTACCAGCCACCACCAGATCCATCAAGGAATCCTTGCGGGCAGTCTGGCCAGGGTTGAGCACGTATTCACCGTTGACGTAACCCACGCGGGCGGCACCAATGGGGCCGCTGAAAGGCACGCCGCTGACGGACAGTGCGGCGCTCACGGCGATCATGGCAGCGATATCGGCATCGACTTCAGGATTCAGCGACACGGTATGCACAACCACGTGCACTTCGTTGAAAAAGCCTTCAGGGAACAGGGGGCGGATTGGACGGTCGATCAGGCGGCTGGTCAGGGTCTCGAATTCGCTGGGGCGGCCTTCGCGCTTGAAGAAGCTGCCGGGAATCTTGCCAGCGGCATAGCTCTTTTCGAGGTAGTCAACGGTCAGGGGGAAAAAGTCCTGACCGGCCTTGCCTTCGGTCTTGGCGACCACGGTGGCCAGCACCACGGTGCCGTCCATGTCCAGCAGCACGGCGCCGCTGGATTGACGGGCGATTTCGCCGGTTTCCATGGTGACTGTGTGTTGGCCCCACTGGAACGTCTTGCTTACTTTTTTGAACATCGTCATATTGCTTATCTCCATTGATTACGGATATGAATTGGGAGGTGCAGGCCACCTCGCCCAAGCCCGGATTCAACGTCGCAGTCCACGATGCCATTCCAGCGGCACTTGCGTCAAATGACGCTGGAATGACACAGCTTCGCTCTGCTTTTGCCGTCTCCGAAGTAAAAAACGCCTGAGCTAGTGACCTAACTCAGGCGCCTCACTTATTTTGGCTTTCGCTTACTTGCGCAGACCCAACTTGGCGATCAGCGCGGTGTAACGGTCAGCGTCCTTGTCCTTCAGGTAGTCCAGCAGCTTGCGGCGACGGCTCACCATACGCAACAGACCACGGCGACCATGGTGGTCCTTGGCGTGGGTCTTGAAGTGGGGGGTGAGTTCGTTGATGCGTGCGGTCAGCAGTGCTACTTGAACTTCGGGGGATCCGGTGTCGCCGGCGCTACGTGCATTGTCCTTGACAACGGCTGCTTTGATGCTGGATGCGATCATGTCTTACTTCCTGATTTGGGCGACCCCGCTCCTGCGAGTGACGTCCCGGTGGTTGAACTTGCGTCTGGTGCTGGAACTGCTCCAAACGTGCGCCTTGCGGTATGCAAAGCCTTGAGATTATAGCCGAGCCTCCGTAGGTAGCCAAATCGCCGCTTTGACCGAGATGCGTGGGCCAACGCAAATAGCGCCATCACGACGATTTTCAAGCCCGTGGACGCAACAATAAACACCTTGAAATTCTCTTGAATTCGCAGCGGCAGGACGCAGTTGTGGACCATGCGGCGCTCACGGTGAGCGGCGCGCCAAGAACCAGGAGTTCACCATGATGTTTGCCACCGCCCACCCCGCTTTTCGCCGCAATGCCTATGCACCTGCAGGACGTGCACTGGAGCGCTTTCTGAGCAATGCCGCGCTGGATTCGCGCCAGCCCGCCCCCCAATACAAGCAGGATGAGACCGCTTTTCACCTCAGCCTGGACGTTCCCGGCATTGCACGTGACCAACTGAGCATCTCCATCGAAGGCTCCGTAGTGCGCATCTCCAGCCGCGAAGGTGCACCGCGCCAGTACCGTGTGGCCTACGAATTGCCCCAGGACATTGAGCCCACCCTGAGCGAAGCCAAGCTGGAAAACGGCGTGCTGACCCTGAAGCTGACCAAGAAGATTCCCGTCAGCAATGCTGCCGAAATCACCATCCAGTAACAGGCGACCTACAGTGAATCCAGGGGCCAGCGCGGCTTGACGTCAAAAGCATAGTTCGCGCTGGCTTGCTGTTTGCCACTTTGCAGCCGCATGGCTGCAGCCAAGGCGATCATGGCACCATTGTCGGTGCACAAATGCAGCTCCGGGTAATGCACCCGAATCTTGCGCACACCACAGGCTTCGTTGAGTTGCGCACGTAGCAGCCGGTTCGCCCCCACTCCCCCAGCCACCACCAGCCGCTTCAGGCCGGTTTGCTTCAGGGCCATCATGGCCTTTTTCACCAGCACCTCCACAATGGCGGCCTGCGTGGAAGCCGCCAGATCGTGCTGCTCATCCTGCGGCAAGTCCTTGAAGGCGGAAACGCCCGCAGCGGCAACCATCTTTTGCGACTGCACCAACACCGCTGTCTTCAACCCAGCGAAAGAAAAGTCCAGGTTCCCGCTGTGCAGCAAGGGCCTGGGCAAGGCGTAGGCTTTAGGACTACCAGTCTCCGCCATGCGCGCCAGGAGCGGCCCGCCGGGGTAATCCAGCCCCATCAGCTTGGCTGACTTGTCAAACGCCTCGCCTGCAGCATCGTCAATCGACTCACCCAGCAGCACATAGCTTCCCACGCCATCCACCCGCATAAGCTGGGTGTGGCCGCCGGAAACCAGCAGGGCAACAAAAGGGAACTCCGGTGGGTCAGCACTCAGAAATGGCGACAGCAAATGCCCTTCCAGGTGATGCACCCCCAGAACCGGCTTACCTAAAGCAGCACCCAGTGCGCAAGCCACACCAGCCCCCACCAGCAAGGCACCTGCCAGACCGGGGCCGCGGGTATAGGCAACCACATCCACTTCCGACAAACTGCGCCCTGAGCCTTTCAACACTTCCTGCGCCAGGGGAAGCACGCGCCGGATGTGGTCGCGGCTGGCCAATTCCGGAACAACCCCGCCAAAAGCCTTGTGCATTTCGATCTGGCTGAATAGTGCGTGCGCCAACAACTCCGGCACCTCACCCTTGTGTTCTGCGGAATGGCATTGCACCAGGGCGACGCCCGTCTCGTCGCAAGACGACTCAATCCCCAGTACCAACAACTTTTGTGACATGGGGCCAGAGTTTAGAGTACGCCCCATGCACATCGAAATTGAATCCTTGGAAAAAGCCACATTGGACGCAGTTGCACCCGAGGCTACCGAGTTTCTCCCCAACTGGGCACTGCCCTTTGACAGCACCACGGTGGGCCGCGCCATTTCAGCCGTACCGTTGCGCCATGACGGCGTGAACCCCGGCGACATCGCCTTGATCGAATCCCGCTACGTTTCCAAAGGGTGGAAGGCGCAGTTCCGTGTGGCCGACGTGGCTGGCCTGAGCGAGCTGCATGCCGCCTTGCGCTCGCGAGGCTACGCCGCGCACCAACCCACACTGACCATGGTGAGCGATATCCGGGATTGGCCGCAAGCAACCACTGCATGGACGGTCCAACAGGACGACAAGCCATCGGCCGGTTGGGAATCCGTCTATCTTGCAGACGACTTTGATCCGATAGACGGTGCCAACCGGCTGAAAGCGCTAAGCCGCAGCCGTTTTCTGCAATATGGATGGATTGAGGATTCGAGCGGCGCCGTGGCCGCAGGTACGGCGTCCTTCAGCCAAGGCTGGATGAGTTTGCATGGCTTGCGTACTTTGAAGAGGGTGCGGGGCCAAGGCGCTGCCTTTGCCCTGATCCTGGCTTTTGGCAGCCAGGCTCGCCTGAGAAATCTGGACAGGTGCTTCCTGCAGGTTGAAGAAGGCAACGCAAATGCTATCGCGTTGTACAGCCGGCTGGGCTTTCAGACCACCTGGCGTTACCACTACTGGCGAAAGTAACTTCAGGCAGCTGCTACCCGCACCGAGGCGTTGGCCGAAGAGGTGCCACTGTAGCCGTGGGAACTTCGATGTAGCGGCGGCGCTTTCGAACGATGACGGCGGGTGCCTGCGCTGCTGCGGGCGTATGCGCACGCGAAGCCGCATACGATTCGCCTCTGCCACTGATGCGCGCTATCCGGATGGCTTCTTCCACTGCGGCACTATTCAGGCGCTGTACCGTGGACCCGTTTACCCTCACGTATGCGCCGGAGGCCGAGGTCGCGAGGAGCCCGAATTCCATGCCCATGCGGACAATCCCGATTACCTTGAATTCCTTGGGCGAAGCCACGAAAGCCTTGATAGTCTGGCTGCCAAGCACCACTTGCAGCGCCTGGTTTGAATTTTGATTGCATTTCATGTTTACCTCGGATGCCTTTGCGGCAGCCGCCTCAGGGTTAGCGTCGCGGCATCTTGCCCACGGCCTCAAAAAACTACTTGATCAAAAATTGATGGTCTGAAGGAATCCGCGCGAAGGCGTGGCCCGGGCGCTCAACCCAAACTGGCCTGCTTCGTCGACAATGGGCCCATGGCAATAGGACACTTCATCAAAGAAATCGGGCGCGGAAAAGACGGCGCACGCGCGCTTTCCAGAGAGCAATCGGCAGACTTGTTTGGCCAGATACTGGACGGAGCGGTCTCGGACCTAGAGATTGGGGCGTTTTGTCTGGCGATGCGCATCAAGGGTGAAACCACCGAAGAAATGTGCGGATTCTGGGACGCGACGCAGCAGCGCATCGCCAAGATTCGGATTGCGCCCGCCAAGGAATCCCGGCCGGCCATCGTCATACCAACCTACAACGGCGCACGCAAGTTGCCGGTGCTCACGCCTTTACTGGCCTTGCTTTTGGCGCGCAAAGGGTTTGCAGTCGCCCTGCACGGCAACGCAACGGAGGGGCAGCGCGTGTTTACATCCGATGTGCTCGCGGCACTCGGAATCCTGCCGCGCGACGCCAGCACACCGGTGCATCCAGGGGAGGTAGCCTTTGTCCCAACCAAGGCCTTGCACCGCGGACTGCAGGCATTGCTGGATGTTCGCCGCGTGGTGCAGTTGCGCAACCCGGCGCACAGCCTGGTCAAATTGCTATTGCCGTGCGAAGGGCCACAAGTGCTGGTGACCAGTTACACGCATCCGGAATACGCCGTCTCCATGGCCGCAGTACTGCAAGTGCTGGGAGCCAGCGCCATGCTGATACGCGGTACCGAGGGCGAGGCCGTGGCCGACCCACGCCGTCTTCCGAAGATGACGTGCATGCGCGAAGGGGTGGTGGATTCGGTGCAGGAGCAGCAGGCCGGGACTCTGAGCACCCTACCCGACCTGCCCACCAGTTGCGATGCACCAACGACGGCGGCCTACATCCAGTCCGTGTTGAGTGGCGCCCTACCGGTGCCCACCCCCATTGCCATCCAAGTGGAGCGGATCATCGCCTTGGCAACGCCCTAGCGGAAGTTGCCAGTATGGCCCAGTGAATATCGGCCAGGTTGCGGCCACACCGCCAGACCGTGTGGCTCTTGACCCACAGCGATCTGATCCACTTTGCCCGAGGCGGTTTCGATGCGGTAGACCACGTCATCGAAGCGTCCAGACAGCCACAGCCACTTGCCGTCATTGCTGACATTGCCCATGTCCGGGCTGCCACCGCCGGGGATGGGCCAAGTGGTGAGCACCTTGTTGGTTGCCAGATCAATCACCGACACGCTGCCCGGGCCCTTGCGCTTGCCGTGGATGGCGTGGGAGCCACGATTTGCCACATACATCTGCTTGGCGTCGCGGCTGGGATACAGGCCATGCGCTGCCACGCCAGTGCTGATGAACCCGACTTCCTTGAACGATTCCCCGTCGATCAGATGCACGCCGTCGGACTCCATGTCTGCCACATAGAAAGTCTTGCCGTTGGGCGAGATGCGGATGTCCTGTGGCATGCCTTTCTTGGCCGTGCAGATTTCCGTCTCCAGCGGGTTGAACGGTTTGGGGTTGTCCTTGAAACGTGTCTTGGGCAATTCCAGTTTCAGGTAGCCCACCAGAGACTTGTTGACCAGGTCGATCTTGGCCACGCTACCTTCAAATTCACAGGTAAAGATGGCATAGCGACCGTCGATGGAAAAGTCGCCGTGGTTGATGCCACCGCACTTGGGCGCCTCGATCGCGTATTGGAGCTTCAGGGTCTTGGGATCACGGAAGTCCAGACGGTGCTTGGCTTCGGCCACGATGATGGTGGACTGGCCGTCGGGCGTGAAGTAGACGTTGTAGGGGTCGTCCACCGGAATGGACTTGCCGGGCTTGCCTGTGCGCGGGTCCACCGGCGTCAGGCTGCCATCGCTGCCCCGCTCTGCGTTGTTGGCAACCCACAGGGTACGCATGTCCCAGGAAGGAACAATATGCTGCGGTGCACGTCCCACCTTGAACGTATCCACCACCTTCAAGGTGGCGGGATCGATGACGGTGACGTTGTTGCCGCGCAGGTTCGGAACATAGACACGCTCCAGATCGGCCTTGACCTCGGGCAGCATCTGGTCGGCGCGGGTTTCACTGTAGAGGTTGTCCGGGTCTGCCACAACGGGCATTCCAGGAACGGTATTGACTGCAGACTTGGTCGTGGCCGGCGCATTGCTGGCCGCATTGCCCAAGGTCGCCAGCGCGGCTACGGCCACTGCGCAGAAAGAAACGATGCTGAGTTTTTTGTAGTGCATGAGGAAAGACTCGATGTATCAGATGAACTTCAATTGCCTTGCTTGATGGCTTCCTGGATGGCCTGCACCGACTGGTCCACGATGTGGCGTACGCCGATCTGCCCCAGTTCCGCCGTGGACTTGCGCGGATCGCCGTAGACACCGTCGGACGGGCCTGTCTTGGCGCCCTCTGCCAGCAGGTCCATGCGCACCAGCGATTTGTCAATGGCCAGCATGAGCGAGGTGTCAGCCAGACCGGCGTGGGTTCCAATCTCGGCGTCCGAGAAGCCCTTGGCGCGCAGATCACGGATAAACGGCGCCTGCGTGGCCTCGTAATAGGCGGTCAGCGCCAGGGCGTGGAAATCGCCGCCCTTGGCAAATTCCTTGTTGATCTTGTCGGCAGCCCGCACCTCGCTCTTCTGGTAACCGCCGTGGTCACCCAGAAAAACGATGTGGTGAAAACCGTGCTGCTTGAAGCTGCGGGCGGTGGACTCCAGAATGGACTCGAATGTCGCCTCGGAAATGGAGATGGTGCCGCTAAAGCGCATATGCGCGACCGGCGGAAAGATGGACCCCTCCGGCACATAACCCAGCACCGGCGCCACCACCGCGTTGCCCAGGCGCTGCGCAATCTGCCCGGCCAGCGCCTTGGCCCGCACATTGTGCTTGCCCAGCGCCATATGCGGACCGTTTTGCTCGGTTCCGCCTATGGGCACCAGCACCGTGGTCGCCCCTTTGGCAACCATGGCGCGCAATTCAAACGAAGTGAGGTCCTCCAGAAACACCGACCCCGAGGCAGCGCTTGCGGCTTGGGCCGGCGCGGCGCATGTCAGGAACAGGAAAAGGGAGAAGCCAGCCAATAAGCTGGATGTTGTATTGCGGTGAGAGACCATTTGGCGCTTTGCTGCGGACAGGAAGCGATTTTACGTTGCGCGGTGCCCGCAGGCTGGGTACCCACATGCCCACCTGCCGGAAATTACTTTGTTTTACATCAACCCCTGTCGAAACTTGTACAAAGCTGCCCTCACAGGGGAGCTGCACTACGCCGTCTGGTCGATCTTGTAGACAAACGCCCGCGCCACGCGCGCCGTTGAATTGAGCAGAACGGCGATGTCGTCGATGTCGTCCGGCAAAGCCGCATTGTCCCAGCCGCTCTCGGTATGGCGCGCCAGCCGCACCGCCAGCAACACGTTGCGCACGGCCGGGTGCTCGGGGTGCTTGCCATCGCTGATGCGCACCAGCAGCTCGGAGAGTGCCCAGTGCTTCATCAAGGCCTGGCGCAGGTCGTTCAAGTCGATGTTGAAGACAAACCGTTGCAGACTGATGGTGCGCAGGGTCGGATTGGCCTGTTGCATGGCCCGGATTTCCATCTCCATGGCCGGGGCGTAGCAGCACATCAGCATTTCCGCAAAGTCGTGCAGAAAGGCCGCCTGACGGATCACGGCCACATCGGTATCGCCACGATGCACTGCAAAGCCGGTGGCAAAGTGCGCCGCACGCCGTGCCCGCCGGATCAGGCCCTGCAGGACCACCAACGCTGCCGGTTGCGTGCACAGGCGTTCTTCCACCGTGGGCTGCTTGCCGAACTCGCGGAAAAAAGGCGCCACGCCCATCATCACCAGGGACGTGATCACCGTTTCGGTCTGCGTCGAATCGGTATTGCGGCGCTTGGCCGACACATAGGCCAACACCTTGATGGTGAAAAGAGGATCGGAGTCCACCAGATCGGCCAACATGCTGGCATCCACATCTTCTTCCCGGGCTCGCAACTCTTCGAGTGCAAGCGAGGTCTTTTCCAGCACCGGAACTTCGGCTTGAAGAAAAAAGCGGGTCCAACCGGCCAGATCCTTGAAGGGCTCCAGCAGATAGGCTGGTGCGGCGGCTGCAACCGGGGTACTAGGCAATTCGTCCATGAGGGCAATCAGTGTGCATGGGGCGGAGTATCTTCGCGCGAGGCATGCGGGTCAACACACTTGCAGCAGCAGGTCCTGGGCGTGGCGCGTCAGCATCAATTCCTCGTTGGTCGGGATCACCCAGGCGGACACGCGGCTGGCTGCCGAACTGATGCGGCGCGCCCCGGCCCGGTTCGCCTCTTCATCGAGCGCAATACCCAGCCAAGACGCGGCGTGGCACACGCGCTCCCGGACCAGACTGCTGTGTTCGCCGATTCCCGCGGTGAACACCAGCACGTCCAGACCGCCCAGTGCGGCGGCGAGGCTGCCCAACTCCCGATAGATACGGTGCACGAATAAATCTATGGCCGCCTTGGCCCTAGGGTCGTCGCTGGCCTCCAGCACACGCATGTCGGACGATATTTCCGACACACCCAGCAGACCGGACTCGTGGTAGAGCATGTGCTCGATGGCCTTTGCGTCCATGCCGAGTTCCGTAGCGAGATAGAGCACCACGCCGGGATCCAGGCTGCCGCAGCGCGTGCCCATCATCAGTCCATCCAGTGCCGTAAAGCCCATGCTGGTGGCTACGCTGCGGCGGTTGCGCAGAGCGCACATGCTGGCTCCGTTGCCCAAATGCGCCACCACCACGCGTTGGTCCGCCAAGGCACCCAGGTGCGCCGGCAGAACACTGGCGATGTATTCATACGACAGCCCGTGAAAACCGTAGCGCTTGACGCCCGCATCACGCAGGCGCCGCGGCAAGGCGTAGGTTTGCGCCTCCCATGGCTGGTCCGCGTGAAATGCCGTGTCAAAGCAGGCGAACTGAGGCAAGGCAGGCTCCAGCGCCGCAATCACTTCGATCGCCGCGAGGTTGTGTGGCTGATGCAGTGGCGCCAACGGGCAGAGCGTCTTGAGCTGCTCCAGCACTTCCGCAGTGACCCGCACCGGCTTGGTGAAGCGCGTGCCACCATGCACCACCCGGTGCGCCACCGCGCACAAGCTGTGGCCTGGCAATTGCTGCTCCAGCCACTCGAACAGCATGCGCAATTCACTGGCGTACCACTGTCCGGCCTCCGCCGTACCGGACAGACCACCGGATGGCAAAGCCTGCCCATCGTCACGCCAGGCCAGCAGTCTGGCTTCCTTGCCCAGGCCATCGATCTCGCCGTGCAGTATGCGTGGCGGGTCTACCGCGTCGTCCATGCTGCGGGCGAAGGCTGCGAACTTGATGCTCGAAGAGCCCGCGTTGAGCACAACAATGGTTTCGCCCGCTGGGGCCAAGGCTGTGCTCATTCCGGATTGGCGCGCTTGAAGGCGGCCCACAACAATGCAATCGCGCACGACGCGATGCGTGAATGGGCCGTGTCCGCACGGCTGGTCAACACGATAGGTACGGTGGCACCCAGCACGATGCCCGCCACTTGCGCATCCCCCAGGTATTCGAGCTGCTTGACCAGCATGTTGCCCGACTCGAGGTCCGGCACCACCAGAACATCGGAATCACCGGCCACTGCGGATTGGATGCCCTTGGTCCGGGTTGCGGCCATGGAAACCGCGTTGTCAAACGCCAGCGGGCCATCCACCAGCCCGCCGGTGATCTGGCCACGGTCGGCCATCTTGGCCAGGGCGGCTGCATCCATGGCTGAGCGCATCTTGGGAGTGACCGTCTCCACGGCAGAAAGCACCGCCACCTTGGGACAAGGGATGCCCAGCGCGTGCGCCAGGTCGATGGCGTTCTGAACAATGTCGACCTTGGATTCGAAATCCGGCGCCACATTGATGGCCGCATCGGTGATCAGCAGGGGTTTGGGGTAGCGCGGAACGTCGAGCACAAACACATGGCTGATGCGCCGCGCAGTGCGCAGCCCGGTCTGGGTATTCACCACTTCGGCAAGCAGCTCATCGGTGTGCAGGCTGCCTTTCATCAGGGCATCCACTTCCCCATTGCGCGCCATGGCAACAGCCTTGGCGGCTGCGGCATGGCTGTGCGGCACATCCACCAGCGCGACTCCACCCAGGTCAATCCGGTGCTCTGCGGCGATTGCCCGAATGCGCTCTGCCGGACCGATCAGCACCGCGTCGATCAGGCCCAGGGCCGCGGCGTCCACCGCACCTTCCAACGCGTCCTGACTGCACGGATGTACGACTCCCATACGGATCTTGCTCCAACGCTTGGCCGCCTGCAGCAGCTCGTTGTAGCGCAGGTTCTTGTCGGCCATCAGAGGTTCTGGCAGGCTTGTGCGATGGATGTGCAGCTTCTCCAGGGGTGCCATCACTTCAGCCTCTCCTGCGATCACCGTCTCTCCATCCTGGTTGACACAGTACGTGTCCAGCACCAGCCGGTATTTGATCGCGTCCATGGACTTGACCGTGGCCGTCACGCTGAGCACATCGCCGATGTGCACCGGCTTGAGGAACTTTAGCGACTGCCCCAGGTAAATCGTGCCAGGGCCCGGAAAGCGCGTGCCCAGCAACGTGGAAATCAGCGACGCTCCCAGCATGCCGTGGGCGATGATGCCGTGAAACCGACTGCTCTTGGCATACAGCGCATCCACATGGGCCGGATTGACGTCGCCCGACACGGCGGCAAACAGCTGGATGTCACGCTGGGTGACCTTGCGCTCCATGCTAGCGGTGTCGCCTACCTGGATTTCCTGGAAGGTCCGGTTTTCCAGAAAGTCCGGATCGGGTGCTCCGGCGATGTAGCGAACTGGGGTGTTGTCCAAAATTGCGCTCCTCTCAGGCGGCCAGCACGTACCGGCCCGGTGCGTCGTCCAGGGCTTCGCCGTCGTGCGCCCCAATGCCCATGGGCGGTGGTGCCACCCGACGGCCGCTGTGCGCCGCGAGCCATTCCTGCCAGGCGGGCCACCAGGAACCTTCGGTCACAGCCGCCTTTTCGGTCCAGCTATCGGGGTCCACATAGCGCTCCCCATGCGCATGCCGCGCGAGCTGGAAGCTGCGTTTCACTCCGGGTCCGGGCGGGTTGACCACGCCCACGTTGTGCCCGCCGGTGCACAGGCAAAAGGTCACGTCGGTGTCCATCAGCAGGTGGATCTTGTACACCGAGCGCCAGGGCGACACCGTGTCGCGCTGCGTGCCCAGCGCAAACACCGGCACCCGGATGTCCGACAGCGCCACCGGCTTGTCGTCCACCAGGTAGCGGCCCTCGGCCAAGTCATTGCGCAGGTACAGGCTGCGCAGGTATTCGTGGTGCTGGCGGTACGGCATGCGCGTGGCGTCCGCATTCCAGGCGATCAGATCGCTCACGGGCATGGTGCTCCCCATGAGGTACTCGTGTTGCATGCGCGACCACACCAGGTCGCGCGAGTTGAGCAGCGCAAAGGCGCCGGCCATCTGCTTTCCGTCCAGGTAGCCCTTCTCGGCCATCACATCATCCAGGTAAGCCAATTGGCTTTCGTCGATGAACAGTGCCAGTTCGCCTGGCTCGGTAAAGTCCAGCTCGGACGCCAGCAGCGAGAGCGACTTCAGCCGGTTGTCGCCATTGCGCGCCATATAGGCCGCAGCAATGGCCAGCAGGGTTCCGCCCAGGCAGTAGCCCAGCGCCTGGATCTTGCGCCGGGGCAACGCTGCGGAAATGGCATCGACAGCGGCCATGACGCCCAGCTTCAGGTAATCATCCATACCCACGTCCCGGTCAGACGCGTCGGGGTTCTTCCAGGAAACGATATACACCGTGTGACCGTGCTCCACCAAGTAGCGCACCAGCGAGTTCTGTGGCGACAGGTCCAGGATGTAGTACTTCATGATCCAGGACGGGATGATGAGCACCGGCTCGGCGTACACCGTGTCGGTTGCAGGCGAATACTGGATCAGCTCGATCAGCCGGTTGCGGTAGACCACCTTGCCCGGCGTGACGGCCACCTCGTGCCCCGGGCGGAACAGGCGCATGGCCGGCGCCGGTTCGCCCCGGATGTTCTGCAGGGCGTCATTGAAGCGGTTCTGCGCACCGCGCAACAGATTCATGCCCCCGGTCTTGACGGTCTCTGCCAATACTTCCGGGTTGGTGGCCAGAAAGTTGGAGGGCGACACCATGTCCAGCCACTGGCGCGAAAAGAAGTTGGTCAACTGCTCGTGGTGGGCGCTGACGCCCTCCACCCCTTTGGTGGCGGTGTGCCACCAGCTCTGGTTGAGCAGGAAGGCCTGGTAAATCAGGTTGAACGGCCACGTCTGCCACTCGGGCGCTTCAAAGCGCTTGTCCTGCACCAGCGGCTCAATACAAGGCTGGCCCGCCTCCCCTGCCGTTGGCACTGCGGCTACAGCAAGCCGGCGCACATCATCCAGCGCCTTGGCTACCAGTTCGCTTTGCTTGCCCGGCGACACGGCCAGATGCACCATCCAGTCCAGGTAGGCACTGAGCAGGGATGCTGGCGAAATACCTTGGGTGAAACGGGCCAACTGGGCGTGAAACGCCTGGTCTATGGCATTGGCCTTCTGCGAAGCCGGCGCGCCGGACGATGCCCGGGAAGAGCCGGGCCGTTGGGTACTCACATTCATGGAATTGCCCTCAAAGCACTCCGGCAAATTATGAACTGCAGCCCGCAAAAGACGTTGACCAGAGTCAAGCTGGCGCGCTTTAGGGCGTGGGTAGTCGGGCAAACCGCTGGCGATACAACTCCGGTGAAATACCTGTGTGGCGGCGCAGGCTGCGCTGCAGACTGTCCACCGAGCCAAACCCCGACCGCTGCGCCACGCGGACCAGCGGCCAGGCGGTCTGTTCCAGAAGGTTCTTGGCGTGATCCAGACGCACCGCTTCCACAAACCGCGCCGGCGTCTGACCGGTTTCACGCAGGAACTGGCGCGAGAAATGCCGCTCACTCATCGCCACGCGGTCTGCAAGCGCGGCCACACTCAAATCGTGCTTTGGGTGCTCGACCACCCACATCATCAAATCGCGCAAAACATGCGAGCAGGACATTTGCGCCTGCAGCCCCGCGGAAAACTGTGACTGGCCGCCCGGGCGGCGCAGATACACAACCAGCTCACGGGCCACGGCCAGCGCGACGGGCTGCCCCAGATCCGCTTCAACCAGCGCCAAAGACAAATCGATGGCGGAGGAAATGCCGGCGGAACAGTAGAACGGTGGATCGGCCACATAGATGGCATCGGGCTCCACCTTGACTTTGGGATATGTGTTGGCCAACTCCGCACATGCGTTCCAGTGCGTGGTCGCTCTGCGCCCATCCAGCAAACCGGCAGCGGCCAGGGCAAATGCGCCGGTGCACACACTGCAAATTCGCCTGGCGGAACCCGACCACTGCCTGAGCCATGGCAGTACATCGACGGCAGAACCGGATGGCTCAAACACCCTGGAATCACCTCCCACCACCATGATGGTGTCTACCCGACCACGGATATCTGCAATGGCCGTGGAATGCGCCAGTTGCAGCCCGGAGTTGGTCACCACCTTACCGCCACGCGGCGACGCCAGCACCAGCCGGTAGCCGGGTCCGAGGCCCTTGTCGGCGGCATATCGCGAGGCTTTGGAAAACACCTCCCAGGGCCCGGTGAAATCCAGTGACTGGCAACCGTCATAAGCCACCAGAACAACCACGCGGGTTCGTTCCTCAGAATCTGCAGGTTTTTTCGTCATGGCTGATTTTGCGGTTATGTTGTCCTAACCGCCATGCTACCCACACCTAGGCTACGGGTATGCAAATATTTCTCAAACCCAATCGCAGCGTGGCGCTCCTGGTCGTGTGCCAGGCTTTGTATCTGTGTGCCTCCGCCATCGGACTGACCTTGACCGGTCTGGTGGGCGCGATGCTGGCCCCCGCCCGCAGCCTGGCCACATTGCCCTTTGCCCTGGTTACCGTGGCCACGGCGCTGAGCACCATTCCGGTTTCCCTGTCCATGGCGCGTTGGGGCAGAAAGCCGCTCTTCCTGCTTGGCACGCTTGCCGGCGTCACGGGCGGATGCCTTGCGGCAATGGCGATCGTCCAGTCCAGCTTTCTGTGGTTCTGCATCGCCAATCTGTTCCTGGGCGTGTTTCAGGCCAGTGCCCAGTACTACCGTTTTGCGGCCACCGAAGCAGCCAGCCTGGATTTCCGACCCAAGGCCATTGGTCTGGTCATTGCAGGTGGTGTGGTGGCTGCGGTAGCCGGCCCCACATTGGCCGCATGGGCCCGCGACGCCCTGGCACCCCACACGTTCGCTGGCTCCTACCTATCGGTTCTGGCGCTGTCCGCAGCCTCAGCACTGGTCTTGTCGCGTCTGAAGCTGCCGCGCAACGCGCCCGGTCCGGCGCAGACGGCATCTACGCCTTTGCGTGTCTTCCTGCGCAATCCCTCTTTCATCGCTGCAGTCACCAACAGCACCTTTGGCTACGCCACTATGATCTTCGTGATGACGGCAACTCCGCTGGCAGTCTTGGGTTGCGGGCTCACGGTAGGCAATGCAGCATCGGTCATCCAGTGGCACCTGCTTGCCATGTTTGCGCCGGGGTTCTTTACCGGGCGTCTGATAGAGCGCTGGGGTGTCTACTCCATCCAGCTTGCAGGGGGCGCCTTGTATGTGCTGGGCGGTGTGGTGGCGTTGACAGGAACCACACTATCCACCTTTGTATGTGCGCTGGCCCTGTATGGCGTGGCCTGGAACTTCTCGTTTGTGGGGGGCACCAACCTGCTGACGCAGGTACTTGCCCACGCGTCAGCCGGCGATCGTGCACGGGCCCAGGCAGCAAACGAATTCCTGACCTTTGCCGCTGTGGCTATCGGCTCCCTGCTGGCCGGCGCCACTTTTGACGCCAGCGGCTGGGGCACTGTCAATGGGCTGGTCTTCCCCTTGTCTGCCGCCATGGTCAGCGTGACCCTATGGTCACTTCTGAAAAGCAGGCGGCCCTGACCCTGGAGCTGGTACGGCCAGCAGCTTGTTTGCCCCTCCACAGTTGCACACCCGCATGGGCGCCGGCCATTGCGGTCGGCTTCTTGTTGCTAGACTCTCTGCGATGACAGAAGACACCAAGCAACACACCCCCATGATGCAGCAGTACCTCGCCCTCAAGGCGGACTTCCCGGACACGCTGCTGTTCTACCGCATGGGGGACTTCTATGAGATGTTCTACACCGATGCCGAAAAGGCGGCGCGGCTGCTGGACATCACGCTGACCACGCGCGGCCAATCCGCCGGGCAGCCTATCCAGATGGCCGGTGTGCCCTTTCACGCGATGGAAGGCTATCTGGCCAAGCTGATCCGCCAGGGCGAGTCGGTGGCCATCTGCGAGCAGGTGGGTGAAGTCGGCGGCAAGGGCCCGGTGGAGCGCAAGGTGGTGCGGGTGGTTACGCCCGGCACGCTGACCGATTCCGAGCTCCTCAACGAAAAGACCGAGTCCATGCTGATGGCGGTGCACCAGGGCCCGCGCAACCGCTGCGGCCTGGCCTGGCTGTCGGTCACGCAGGGCATTGTGTTTCTGGCCGAGTGCGCACCCGATGCGCTGGGTGCCTGGGTTAGCCGCATTGCGCCCAGCGAACTGGCCTACAGCGCCACCGTGACCGGCAGCTTTGAAGACCGGCTCAAGCGCATGCGCATGGGCACTGCGGTCTTCCTGACGGCCCGCCCCGAATGGCAGTTCGACAGTGCCCTGGGCCAGCGCAAGCTGCTCGATGCCTTGCAGGCCGCCAGCCTGGTGAGTTGGAATGCGCAGGACCTGCCTCTGGCCCACGCCGCCGCGGCAGCGCTGCTGGCCTACGCCGAGCACACGCAGGGCCGCAGCCTCACCCACATCAGCAGCGTGCAGGTGCAGTGCGACGACGCGCTCATCGACCTGCCTGCCACCACCCGCCGCAATCTGGAGCTGACGCAAACGCTGCGTGGCGAAGACTCCCCCACCCTGTTCTCGCTGCTGGACAGTTGCATGACCGGCATGGGCAGCCGCGCACTCAAGCGCTGGCTGCTGGAGCCCCAACGCGACCGCAGCGAGGCGATGCAGCGGCTGCACGCCATCGAGACGCTGCACACCGGCAACCACGCCAACCTATGGCAGAGCTTGCGCGCGCAGCTCAAGGGCTGTGCCGATGTGGAACGCATCACCGCCCGCATGGCGCTGCGCCAGGTACGCCCGCGTGAGCTGGTGGCCCTGCTGCTCACCCTGCAGAAGACCCAGGCGCTGGCAGCGCAACTGCAGGGCCTCAACGGCTACCTGCTCGATATTGCCAACGCCCTGCTGGCGCCACCCGAGTGCGCCGCGCTGATAGCCGCCGGTATTGCCCCCGAGCCTGCCGCATTGGTGCGCGACGGCGGCGTGATTGCCAGCGGCTTCGACGCCGAGCTGGATGAGCTGCGTGCCATCCAGACCAACTGCGATGCCTTTCTGCTGGACCTGGAAGTGCGCGAGAAAGCCCGCACCGGCATTGCCAACCTGCGGGTGCAATTCAACCGGGTGCACGGCTTCTACATCGAGGTGACCACCGGCCAGGCCGACAAGGTGCCGGATGACTACCGCCGCCGCCAGACCCTCAAGAACGCCGAGCGCTTCATCACCCCCGAACTCAAGGCCTTTGAAGACAAGGCCCTGAGCGCGCAGGAGCGCGCCCTGGCCCGCGAGAAGTGGTTGTTCGAACAGGTGCTGGACCAGTTGCAGCCCTTTGTCCCGGCGCTGACCCGCACCGCACAGGCGCTGGCCGCGCTGGATGCGCTATGCGCGCTGACAGAGCGTGCGCTGACGCTGGACTGGTGCGCCCCACGCTTTGTGGAGCAACCCTGCATCGACATCACCCAGGGCCGCCACCCCGTGGTGCAGGCGCGGCTGGCCGAGTTGTCCAGCGGAAACTTCATCGCCAACGACACCCACTTGGGGCCGAAGCAGCGCATGCAAGTGATTACCGGCCCGAACATGGGCGGTAAGTCCACTTATATGCGCCAGGTCGCGCTCATCGTGCTGCTGGCCAGCATGGGCAGCTACGTGCCGGCCAGTGCCTGCACGCTGGGGCCCATCGATGCCATCCACACCCGCATTGGTGCGGCGGACGATCTGGCCAACGCCCAGTCCACCTTCATGCTGGAAATGACCGAGGGCGCCCAGATCCTGCACGCCGCCACGCCGCAAAGCCTGGTGCTGATGGACGAGATCGGCCGCGGCACCTCCACCTTCGACGGCTTGGCACTGGCCAGCGCAATTGCCACCCACCTGCACGACAAGACGCAGGCCTTTGCACTGTTTGCCACCCACTACTTCGAGCTGACCGAGTTCCCGGCCACGCACCATGCCGCCGTCAACGTGCATGTGAGCGCTGCCGAGGCCGGGCGCGACATCGTGTTCCTGCACGCCATCGAGCCGGGCCCTGCCAGCCGCAGCTATGGGATTCAGGTGGCGCGCTTGGCGGGCATGCCCGCAGCGGTGCTGAACCAAGCTCGGCACACGCTGGATGCGCTGGAGGCACAGGCCACGGCGTCGCAACGCCAGGTCGATCTGTTTGCACCACCTCCGCAGGTAGAAGAACCTGCTGCCAGTGCAGTGGAAGCAGCGGTTGCTGCCATCGACCCGGACGCCATGAGCCCGCGCGAAGCCATGGAAGCGCTCTACCAGCTCAAGGCGCTGGCCAACAGAGGCTGACATCTTGTCGCGAATGGACGAATAGACGCCGCTTTTTGCCATTTCACCGTGGCCCCTATCCGTATGATGATTTGCGGCTCCTTCACCCAGAACGGAGCCGCTCCAAGATACATCCATACCGAAAGAGGCTGCCATTAACACGCTCAATAACCTCAAGATTTCGACGCGCCTGACGTCGACCTTTGCCATGGTGGTGTTGGCCATGCTGGCAATCGCTGTAACAGCGGTATTCCAGATGGGACTCATGTGGCGCAACGCCGATGAGATTTCCAGCGTCTGGTTACCCAAATCGGTGGCGGTGAACAAGATGAGCTCGGAGCTTGCGAGCTTTCGCATGGCCGAGCTGCAGCACGTGATGAGCACGGTGGACTCCGATATGGCCGACCTCGAAAAGAAGATGGCCAAGATCCAGGCCGCTTTTCAGGCCGACAGCAAGGCCTTTGCCGACAGCATCAGCGACGACAACGAGCGCAAGCTGTTTGACTCCTTTTCCGCCGACTGGAAGGCTTACCTGCAAATCCACGAACAGGTGATTACGCTGGCCAAGCAGTTCCAGGCCGACCAGGGCAAGCGCCTGCTCAACACCACCGCTGCCAAGTTGTTCGAGAAGTCCACCGCCACACTGGACCAACTGGTGGCCATCAGCCAGAAGGGGGCATCTGACGAGAGTGCGTTGACCGTCACTTCCTACACCACGGCCCGCGTTGCCATGCTGGTCATTGCAGTAGTGGGCGTGGCGCTGGCAGCCGGTGCCGCCTTTGTGCTGATCCGCTCCATCACCCGCCCGCTGTCGGAGGCGGTGAACGCCATTGAACGCGTGGCTTCCGGCGACCTCGCCTCGGAGATTCACGCCACCACCCAGGACGAAGCCGGCCAGCTGCTGCATGCCCTGCACAACATGCAGAAGAGCCTGATCGAAGTGGTCAGCAAGGTGCGCCATGGCTCGGAGAGCGTGTCCTCGGCCAGCGAAGAGATTGCCTCGGGCAACCAGGACCTGTCCAACCGCACCGAACAGCAGGCCACCGCACTGGAGCAAACCAACGCCCATATGTCGCGCCTGAGCGGTGCCGTGGAAGAAAACGCCGAGAACTCCCGCCAGGCCAATCAGCTGGCGCAGAACGCGTCCAGCCTGGCCGTGCGCGGCGGAGCCGTGGTGGACCAAGTGGTGGAGACCATGAAGGGCATCAACGACAGCTCGCGCCGCATTGCCGACATCATCAGCGTGATCGATGGCATCGCCTTCCAGACCAACATCCTGGCGCTCAACGCGGCAGTGGAGGCAGCCCGTGCCGGTGAACAGGGCCGCGGCTTTGCCGTGGTGGCGTCCGAAGTGCGCTCCCTGGCCGGACGCAGCGCCGAAGCCGCCAAGGAAATCAAGCAACTGATCAACGCCAGCGTGGAGCGGGTGGAACACGGCAGCTCGCAGGTCGGCCTGGCAGGCCAGACCATGAAGGAGCTGGTGGAGGCTATCCAGAAGGTGGCCCATATCATGGGCGAGATCAGCCACTCGAGCATCGAACAGGCCAACGGCGTGCAGCAGGTGGGCGGTGCCATCTCCAACATGGACCAGACCACGCTGCAGAACGCGGCCATGGTGGAAGAAATCTCCGCTGCGGCCAACACCCTGCGCAACCAAGCCGCAGAACTGGTGGAAGCCGTGTCGGTATTCAAAGTGGGGAACAGCTCCTATCTGGCCTTGCCAGCCTGAGCCCGTGGTGAAAGGTAGGCCCTTTACACTCCTACCTTTTATCGCTTCCCCCAAAAAATGACTTATTGCGTAGCCATCAAGCTCAACGCTGGCCTGGTTTTCCTCTCCGATTCCCGCACCAACGCCGGGCTCGACCAGATCAGCACCTTCCGCAAGATGATCGTCTATGAGAAGGCAGACGACCGCTTCATGGTGCTGCTGTCGGCCGGCAACCTGAGCATCTCCCAGTCGGTGCGCGAGATTCTGCAGGTCGAACGCCTCAAGGAACATGACGAAGACGAAGGCATCACCATCTGGAATGCCAAGAGCATGTTTGACGCCGCCCGGGTGCTGGGCTCGGCCATCCGCAAGGTGCATGAGCGCGATGCCGGATCGCTCAAGCTGGCGGGCGTGGACTTCAATGTCTCGCTGATCTTTGGTGGCCAGATCAAGGGTGAAGGCATGCGCCTGTTCCAGGTGTATTCCGCCGGCAACTTCATCGAAGCCACACCCGAGACGCCCTACTTCCAGGTCGGCGAATCCAAATACGGCAAGCCGGTGCTGGACCGCGTGATCACGCCCACCACGCCGCTGGACGAAGCCGCCAAGTGTGCGCTGGTGTCCATGGACTCCACCCTCAAATCCAATCTCTCGGTGGGCCTGCCGCTGGACATGGTGGTATACGAAGCCGGCACCTTCCACACCGACAAGGTGGTTTGCATCGACGAGAACAACCCCTACTTCCAGATGCTGCACGGTAGCTGGGGCCAGAAGCTGCGCGAAGTCTTTGACAGCATCGAAGACCCGACCTGGGACGGCGGCAAGACCGAAGTTCCGCTGATGGTTGCTCCCACCCGCAGCCTGCCGCTCAAAAAAATCACCACGCCGGACGAGAAGCTGATCTAAAGCGGAACCTTCGCCGTGATCATCTTTTCCCACGCCAACAGCTTTCCCGCCAGCACCTACCGAGTGCTGTTTCGCAGCCTGCGGGGCCGCGGCTTCACGGTCAAGGCCATTGAGAAGGTGGGCCACGACCCGCACTATCCGGTCACCAGCAACTGGCCGTATCTGGTGCGGCAGTTGTGTGACTTCATCGAGCAGGAAACCGACAGGGCCGGCCAGCCGGCCTGGCTGGTGGGCCACTCGCTGGGCGGCTACCTGAGCCTGATGGCCGCCATGCGCGTGCCCGCCCGGGTGAAGGGTTTGGTGATGATCGACTCGCCCCTGCTGGGGGGCTGGAAATCCAACGCGGTGGCCATCGCCAAACGCACCCAGTTGGTGGGCTCGTTTTCACCCGGTGCTGTGAGCAAGCGCAGGCGCACCACATGGGACAGCACCGAAGAGGCCTTCGCCCACTTCCGCCACAAGAAGCCCTTTGCAAAATGGGATGAGCAGGTACTGCACGACTATGTGAACCACGGCACAGTGGAGCACCACGGCAAGCGCGTGCTGGCCTTTGACCGCGACGTGGAAACCGCCATCTACAACGGCCTGCCGCACAACCTGGAGCGTCAGCTCAAGCGCCACCCGCTGCAATGCCCGGCACACTTCATTGGTGGCACCGAGTCCGAGGAAATGCGGCAAGTGGGTATGGCCTTGACGCGCAAGGTGGTGGGTGAGCACATCACCATGCTCGAAGGCAGCCACCTCTTCCCCATGGAGCAACCGGTAGCCACCGCCGCCGCCATCGAGGCAGCCATTCGCGCGATGGCTACGCCGACCACTGCACCAGGTTGAAGTAGGCCGTGGCCAGCACCACTGCACCAAAGGCGATGCGGTAGTAGGCGAAGCCCACGAAGCTGTGAGAGGCAATGAACCTCAGCAGCCAGCGTATGCACAGCCATGCCGCAATGAACGACACCACAAAACCCACACCAAACAGCGGAAGGTCGGCCATGCTGAGGTTGGCGCGCTCCTTATAGAGGCTGTAGACACCCGCGCCCACCAGGGTCGGGATGGCCAGAAAGAATGAGAACTCCGCCGCCACCTTGCGTGACAGGCCCAGCAACATGCCGCCAATGATGGTGGCGCCGCTGCGGCTGGTTCCGGGGATCATGCCCAGGCACTGCACCAGTCCCACCTTGAGCGCGTCCAGTCCGGACATGTCATCGATGTCATGGATGCGCGGCACCGGCTTGGCCACCTTCTCCACCCACAGGATGATGAAGCCGCCCACGATGAAGGCGCCCGCCACCACGCCGGGCGTGAACAGGTAGTTCTTGATGATCTTGTAGACCGTGAAGCCCACAATGCCCGCAGGCAGGAAGCCGATGAACACATTGGCCGCAAAGCGCTGCGCGCGGTGGCTGCTGCCCAGGTTCACCAGGGTGCTGCGCAGCTTTTCCCAGTAGATGATGACCACGGCCAAAATGGCGCCGGTCTGGATGGCAATGTCAAAGACCTTGGCCTTGTCGTCATCAAAGCCCAGCAGGGCGCCGGTCAGGATCAGATGCCCCGTGCTGGAGATGGGAAGGAACTCGGTCAGACCCTCCACGATGCCCATGATGGTGGCTTTGATCAGCAAAACAATATCCAAAATACTCTCCAAAAAATTACTCGTAACGCAAGGCTTGAATCGGCAGCAGTTTAGATGCACGGCGCGCCGGGTAAAAACCGAAGAACACGCCCACCCCCGCCGAAAAGCCCACGGCCAGCAGCACCGAGCCCGCGCTCAAGCTCACCTGCCAGCCGGCAAACGCGCCCACGCCCCAGGTTGCCACGGTTCCCAGCGCCACGCCGATGGCTCCGCCAATCAGGCTCAGCGTCACTGCTTCAATCAGGAACTGCACCAAAATGTCGCGCCCGCGTGCACCAACAGCCATGCGCAGGCCGATCTCTCTGGTGCGTTCGGTCACGCTCACCAGCATGATGTTCATGATGCCTATACCGCCTATGAGCAGGCTGATACCGGCCACAGCCGCCAGCAGCAGCGTCATCACACGGCTGGACTCCTCCTGTGCCTGCAGGATTTCGGTGAGGTTCTTCACCGCAAACGGGTCTTCGCTACCGGGGGGCACCTTGAAGCGCTGGCGCAGCAGGTCGGTGATGCTGGCCTCCACCGCCTTCATGTCCTCGCCCTCGCGCACCTTGACGGAGATGGCGCCCACGCGTTTGAGGCGGCTGGTGGCGTCGCCGCCCCAGATGCGGTTGCGCAAGGTGGACAGCGGCACCATGATGGCGTCGTCCTGGTCCTGACCCATGGAGTTCTGTCCCTTGGTAGAGAGCACGCCAATCACCGTCATGGGGATGTTGCGCACCCGGATCATCTGCTCCACCGGGTCCTGGTCGCCAAACAGCTCGCGCGCCACGGTACTTCCGATCCATGCCACCTTGGCCGAGCCGGCCAGCTCGGCGGCATCGAACATGCGGCCGCTGGCCAGCGGCCAGTCGCGCGCTTCCAGATAGTCGTTGTTCACGCCGATGATGCTGGTGCCCCAGTTGGTGTTGCCATAGACCAACTGGCCGCTGGTGCGCGAGGTGGGCGCGGCCACTTGCACCTCGGGAATTTCCACGGCAATGGCGGTGGCGTCTTCTTCGGTCAGGCGCTGGCGGGTCTGCGCGCCCAGGCGCACGCCGGCCTGCGACACGCCGCCGGGAATGACCAGCATGATGTTGGAGCCCAGGCCCTTCATCTGTTCCTGCACCCTATCGGTGGCGCCCCGCCCCACCGCAATCATGGTGATGACCGCGGCCACGCCGATGATGATTCCCAGCATGGTGAGCACGCTGCGCAAGGCATTGGCGCCCAACGCACGCAAGGCGCTACGAAGCGCGGCCATGCTGTTCACGCCGCCGCCTCCTGCACCACGTCCTGCACCACCTGCCCATCCTTGAACACCAGCTTGCGCCGCGCCCAGGCGGCAATGTCGGCCTCGTGCGTCACCAGCACCACGGTCATGCCCTGCTGGTTGAGTTCCCGCAGCAGCCGCATGATGTCTTCACTGGTCTGCGAGTCCAGCGCCCCGGTGGGTTCGTCGGCCAGAATCAGTTGCGGCTGGTTCACCAACGCACGGGCAATGGCCACGCGCTGCTGCTGCCCGCCCGACAGTTCGGCAGGCGTGTGGTGCATGCGCTCGCCCAGCCCCACGCGCTGCAAGGCGGCTTGCGCGCGCTCACGCCGCGCGGCGGCCTTGATGCCGCTGTACACCATGGGCAGCTCCACGTTTTCCAGGGCCGATGTGCGCGGCAGCAGGTTGAACTGCTGGAACACAAAGCCGATGCGCCGGTTGCGGATGGAGGCCAGTTGATCCTGCTCCATGTCCTGCACCGCCTCGCCTGCCAGGTGGTAGGTGCCGGAGGTGGGCAAATCCAGGCAACCCAGGATGTTCATCAGGGTGGACTTGCCCGAGCCCGAAGCGCCCATGATGGCGACGAAGTCACCCTCAGCAATGTCCAGCGACACGTCGCGCAAGGCGTGCACGGCCTGGCCGTCGCCTGCGCGCTGCTGTGCAGGCGTACCCATGTGGTAGGTCTTGTTGAGTTTGCGCGCCTGGATCAGCACGCTGCCGGTCGGTGCCATGCTGCTTCAGAACGGGGGCCGCGGACCACTGCCAGCCGGGCGCGATCCGCTGCCGCTGGCCATGGATTTGGTGCCCACGATGACCTCTGCGCCTTCCCTGATATCCTGCGCGCCCTGCCCGTCTGCCAACAGTTCGGTCATGCTGCCGTCACTGACACCCAAGCGCACAGCCAGCGCGCGCGGCTTGCCGTTGGCGTCCAACACA